>NZ_JBIVON010000003.1:0-685976 GCF_044754145.1 Streptomyces sp. NPDC093149 | reverse complement strand
CCCGCAGATCCCGCGCCACCACAACAATCGGCGGAACGTCAGGACCTGCACACGCCAGCACGATCCGCGCCCGTAACGCCACGGCCTGCGCAGACATCGCCCGCCGGGCCCAACGCTCCAACACCGCACGCTCGTCAACGGACAACAACAACGGTTCCAGCTTCGGACCACGACGCGGTGCTGGCACACCCGAAGAAGCACTCATGCATGAACTAACGACGAATCTCCGGCGCAGGACACTAGCGTTGGTGCCCGTGATCGTATGGCTCAACGGCACACACGGCGCAGGCAAGACGACGACCAGTACACTCGTGCAGCAGTTGATCCCGGATTCACGAGTTTTCGACGCCGAGAAGGTCGGCGAGACACTCATGGACATCACACCGGGGCTGCCCTGGACAGGCAACTTCCAGGACTGGCCGCCGTGGCGGCCGCTCGTCGTCGAGACTGCCCGCCGCGTACTCGACTACACCGGTGGCACTCTCGTGATGCCCATGACTGTCCTGGTCGAGCAGTATTGGCGCGAGATCAGCACGGGTCTCGCCGAACATGCCATTCCCGTACGGCACTTCGTCCTCCACGCCGACCAGGACACCCTCCGCGGGCGCATCGAGGGTGACACTGTTCTTGGCCCCTCCCCATTCCGACTCCAATACCTTGAGCCCTATGCCGAGGCGGCCCGCACGTGGCTGCACGGCGAGGCCGAGGTCGTCGACACCACAAACCTCACGCCCGCCCAGGCCGCCCTGCAGATCGCAGAGGCCGTCAAGATTTGAGGTCCATCCGCTACGCGAGACAGGCACGGGTGGCAGCAGAGAACGACCTTCCGGGGTCAAGCAGCACGGACAGGCTCGACCAGGAGCCCAGCTCAGCCCAGCACCACGGTGTCGTCTACGCCGAGTAGTCGTATCGGCCGGGACCCGAAGTCCCGCAGGTCACCACAAGCCTGCTCAACGAGTTGGTGCGTGATAGTAGGTGAGGGAGTCGTCGGTGGTGGGTGACATGATCCGCCCGTGTCGATCCAGGTCGATCCGGCGGTCCTCGCGCATCGGCTGTTCACGGGTGTCTCCTGGCGGCATCCGGCCTGCCCGGTAGTGGAGTTGGCCCGGCCGTGGCAGGCGTGTGTCGAGGGGCGACCTCTCGGTGCCCGGTAGCGGGCCGCGGGCGCCGACGTCCGGCATCAACTGGTCTTCGTTGAACGGCTGGTGGCCACTCTGATCCATCTGCGGCACGATCTTCCGCACTCAGAGTGTGTGATGTCGTATCTGTCGTCACTGGAACGTGTGGAATCGCTGCATCTCCGCCGCCTGGGAGGCATGGGGCTGTGGCGGGAGATCGCCGCACGGGCCGAAGGGGTCCGGGAGAGGATCGCGGAGCTGACCGCACTGCTGGACGGGTTCGACACCACCGCCGAGGAGATCCGGATCACCCGCAAGGCGCTGCTGGAGCTGCCCGATCCGTCACTGCCCGTGCCGCGGGCCGCGAAGCTTCCGGGCCATCCGGCCTACCAGCAGATCACGGCGGTGTTCGCCGCGGCCGATGCCCCGCTGTGGGCGCGGGCGGTGTGTGAGGCGATGGACTGGGAGGTCGCTCCCAGCGACATCAACAACGTCCGCCTGAAGCTTGAGCGGCTCGCCGAGCGGGGGGGTCCTGGCCGATACCGAGCAGGGGCTGTTCATCCCGCCACGGCCGTAGCCCCTCCCGCGGGCCGCAACCAGTCTGCTCAGCCCAACCGAAAAGCCAAACCGGGCATCACCTCAGGTGCCGCCCTCTGGGGGCACTCGGTCGCGCCGATGAGCGGACACGTCTGCCGGCCCGCCGAGAAAACCCGTTGCGAGTGACCCGCATCGGATGTCTGATTGATCGGTCACCGATCAGGGGAGGGAACATGAGGACGTCGCTGCCCACCCCCTCGTTGCACACCGCTCGCCTTCGGCTGCGTGCCTTCGAAGACGCGGATGCGAACGACGTCTTCGCACTGCACAGCAGCGCCTACGTGCTGCGATACTGGGACGCGCCACCGTGGAGCGAACGCGTGCGCGCCGAGAAGTTCCTCACGGCTTGCCGGCAGATGGCACAGGAGGGCACCGGGGCGCGGCTGGCCGTAGATCGTGTCTCCGACGGGGCGTTCATCGGCTGGTGCAGCCTGAACAGGTGGAATCCGGACTACCGCAGCGCGTCGCTCGGCTACTGCTTCGACGATGCAGCGTGGGGCCACGGATACGCGACCGAGGCCGCGCGCGCTCTGCTGCGATGGGCATTCGACACGCTGGACCTAAATCGCGTCCAAGCCGAGACCGATACACGCAACGTGGCTTCTGCCCGCGTGCTGGAGAAGCTCGGCTTCGTGCGTGAAGGGACGTTGCGGGAAGACTGCGTCGTCGACGGCGAGGTCTCTGACTCGTGGGTCTACGGGCTGATCAGGCGGGAGTGGCAGCCGCCGTCCGAGCCGGTTCCCGCCCGCTGAGTTCCGTCGCTCGGCACCCGGTATCGGCTCGTACTCCAGCCGTAGATGATGGTCTGGCTGGTCCGGGGGGCTCGCAGACAGGTGCGGCCAGGAGCGGTCATCAGCTGGTGTGTGAACAAACGTTGCTCAGGCGGTGACCGAAGGACAGAGCGTAGACACCGCCCGTCGGCCTTCTACCGCTGCTACTCACCCCGCCAGGTGCCGTTGGCCACGCTGGTGCGGGTCGCAGGATCACCATGGAGGGTGGAGGAGACCTTCCAGTCCGGAAAGGGCCTGGCCGGACTGGACGAACACCAGGGCAGACGGTGGACCTCCTGGCATCGGTGGGTCACCCTCGCCATGCTCGCGCACGCCTTCCTCACCGTCGTCCGCGCCGGCGAACACGCCCAGCGTCCAGCACCGGACCAGCTGATCCCGCTGAGCTGCAACGAGATCCAGCATCTGTTCACCGCCCTGGCCGTCCAGCCCATTCACGACTCAGCCCGCCGAATCCGCTGGTCCTACTGGCGGCGGCGCCACCAGGCCCGAGCCCGCGATGGTCATTACCGATGGCAAACCACCCAACAGCCATGAAACTGAGCATCCATGGCGAAGTCCGGAGGTCATTTCCCACCCGGCTCACGCCTCGAAATCGTGATCCCCGTACTCGGCCCAGCCCCGGTCGATCAGCTCATCCGCCAACTCGTCCCCGTCGAGGCCATCAAGGTCGACGAGGTCATCGAGAGCGCCATCGCCAAGCTTGACGTAGTCACCGTGCTCCGCGATGTCGCCCATGAGTGGTGGGACGAGGATGCTGTCCCAGTCCGCAGTGACCTCGATCCTGCCGTCGAGGTCACCTTCGAACATCCTGTCGGCAAGCACCATCCTCACCTTCTCTGGATCATCCGCGCCAACGGCGTAGCCGGTCGGCTTGCCTGGTCCGCGGAAGGTGATGTCCGGGTAGCCGTCGACTCGGATCGTGATGAACGGGTGAAGATCGATCGAACGCACTCGTTCGCCCTGTTGGTACACGTCCAGGGCCAGTTCAGTACTGGGGCCGTAGTCGAACAGCAGCCATACGTTGATGTAGTCCTCGAGTTCGGAGTCCAGAGCACGCATGGCTTCGTCGAGACTGCCGCAGATGTGGTGCGCGTCCTTCCTGGCCCCGCCGGGAGACACACCAAACCTCAAGTCGTAGAAACTTTTGAGCACCATGCCGCGGAACCCTACCCAGGGGGACCGACAACCGGCTTCCGCCGCGGTCCCCAACACCGTGGCCATAACGCCCACCATGACCACTGCCTACGACACATACTCCCGCAAGCAGCCAGATCATCATCTACGGCTGGAGTACTGGGACCTGTCCGGCCGATCACGACCGATCCTCCCGACGGCGCTGGACTGCACACGGACGACATGGGCGGAAGCATTCCCGTCCCCTCCCGCGCCGGGATCATCAGGGGGTTCGCCGGCTGAGGGCGGCGAGCACGTGTACGTGCTGGAAACGGTGGGATCCGGGTTCCACCCGATCACGGTGCCCGATTCCGACGGCCCGTCCGCTGGGGCCGGGTGCCGGTGTCGGAGGACTCTGACATCATGCGGCCGTGATCAACGCGGACGACAACCTGCTGACCGGCCTGGACGAAGTGGACTGGGCGAACCTGAACCACGCCTACGGGACGGCCGTCGATGTGCCCGGCCAACTGCGCGCCCTGTGCGGAGTTGACGAGCAGGCACGACAGCAGGCTGTGAGCAGCCTGTTCGATCACCTCGCGCACCAGGGAACCCGCTGTCAGGCATCTCCGTACGCCGTGCCGTTCCTTGCCCGGATCGCTCTCGCCGGCCCGGATCCGGCGCGTGAGCACGCGCTGGAGCTCCTGACCGGCTTCGCGGTCAACTGGGACGAGGAGCGCGAGATCATCGACGGGGCCGACATCGCCACTTGGCGAGCGGAGGCCGCCGAGAACTCCCCCGACAAGCTCCTCCCGCTGTACGAGGAGGCGCTGGCCGCCGAGCGGGACGAGCAGCGACGCCGGAACCTACAAGACATCCGGGACTGGGTGGCGGCCGGCAATCCGGTCGATGCTCGTGACTCTTCGATGCGTTCATACAACGCCGTACTTACCGAACTTCCTTCCCTGCGCGGTCTCTTGGACGATGAGAATCCCCGAGTCCGAACCAGGACTGCCTACCTGATGACCTGGTTTCCTGAACTGGCGGGCACCTCCCTGCCCCTCCTGGTCGGCCTTGCTGCGCACGAGGACGATGCCGTCGCGAAAGCCACCTCGCTCGTAGCGGTCGGCATACTCGGCACAACGGCTCTCCCGGGGGTCCTCACCGCCAGTCTGGACGCCGAGGACGGCCTCGTACGCTGGGCTGCCGCCATTGCCACCGCCCAGACCGCCCGAAGCGCCGCCGCGGAACTTGACGGTCCGTTCCTCGACCGGGCCGTTGCCGAACTCGCTGCCGCCGCCGCGGCCCCTGCGCCTGTACCCGCGACCGACTACAGCCTGGGCGACTTCCACGGGCACACCGCCGACGTTCTGCTCGCCCTTCCACCCTCCCCCATCTCACGCGCCGCAGTCGCCGCCTGCCTGCCGTCTGTCAGCACGTCGCAAAGGGCGTCCAAGGCGAAAGTTGTTCTGCCAGACCTGTTCCCTAGCCCTCTGCCCGACCCCTGTCCCCCGTACGCGCAACTCCCCCGCCCCCAGCAGCAGCTTTTGTATGCCCTCGCCGACCTCTTTGAAGGATGGTGGAAAGCGGAGGGGGACCTGGGCGAGAGCCTCGCCACTTACGGACTCCCGGCCACTCACGCACGCTTGCGCGCGTACATCGGGCTTCCCGCGGTCGACCACGGGTGCTGGCCGCCGAAATTCTGAGCGCGCGGACGGGGCGCATATCTGGGAACTGCCCTGCCGATCACGCGACTGTTCGGTGCCCGACTCGTTGACGTGGGTATGGGGCGGGGCCGGACAGGTCCTAACCCCGAGCAACTGATCACTGCGCCTCATCCACACACAACGGCGAGCTGAATAAAGAGTTATATACCGCCCTCTCGGAATGACTTGTGGTTCCTCGGGCGCGGCGCTCTCGAGTGATTCCGTATGGAGGTGGGCCCGACATCCGCAACAGATAAGGCGTGCGCCACGCCCGGGCACCCGATCACACCGTCGCGCAAGGCATCCGGAGCACGATGAACTGCATGCCCGACAACACCCGGTCAAGTCCATCAGCAACTGCTTGGCGGTGGACGAAGGCGGACAGAGTCAGGGCCTGCCCGGCGGATCCTGCCGGACAGGCCCCTGATCCCGAGGAGGGCTCAGCGCTTGAGCGTGAAGGTGAAGTCGCCGGAGAGCTTGCCGCTCAGCCGGACTGCCGAAACGAGCTTCCCCTCCGTGATCAGTCTCTCGACCTCGGCCCGCGAAAGACCGCAGCCTTCAGCGATCAGACGCACCGGCCGGACCGGGATCCGCGCCGCAAAGCGGACCGAGACGTCGATCACCTCGCGGTCCAGGTGATCCGACCCGCCGGTGTCGAGGCGCCATGCGTTGTCCCAGTCGAGGGCAATGCGATTGCGGCGCCGCACGACCGGATCCTGGAGCAGCTCAGCTGCCAGGTCGGGGTCGTTGTCATGCAGCCGGTCCAGCAGCTCAGGTCGTACGGAGCGTACATTCATCCGCTCCAGGACCGTCAGCTTTGCAGTTTCCCCGCAAGCGGTACAGAGCGCGAGGAGCCAGACGTCGATGAGCTTGTGGTTTGCGTTGACGCGAAATTTACCGCTTGTCCGGAAGCGCTCGGACGCGCACGCGTGGCAACGGCGGAGAACGAGCGGCAGGCAGGTGGGCACAACCACCCAGTTTTTGAGCACAGAGGTACACCGGTTTCAGTGAGAAGTCCGCAGCAAAAAGGAGCGCGGCGCACATGCGCGACGCGCGACGATTCAGCGCTCGGGAGGTCTCACAGGGTGTACAACGGCGTGTCCTTGACTAGACAACTTGGCTCGGTAGCACGGTAATGGCGCACGGCGGCGCTGCTCCACTGGTTTTCGAGCGCCTCACCGCCAGGTTCTGTCCGGCGGATCACGGACGAGGCAAGAGCCGGATCGCGCCGACGGTGACGGTGCCGTGGAAGACGTAGACCCGCTTGTGGTACCTCGTGGCCATGGCCCGGAGTTCTTGAGCCTGTTGATCGTCCGTTCCGCCTCGCTCCTACGCTTGTGGATCGTCCTGTCGAAGCCGGCGGGCGTCCCCTGCCCGTGTTCACCACCAGTCGCCGTCCTGGAAGCGCATGTCCCTTGTACAGGGCGGTGTGCCAGTGACGACGGGCGAGCCGAGGTCGGCCAGCCGGGGGCAGCCGTCGGTGGAGGTTCGGTTGACGAGTTGCTGTTCGTTGGGGACGACTGGACACTTCGTGACCTGGCCGGACGTTCCCGACGCGAGGACGCCGCAGAGATCCAAGGGCCGTTCCGGCAGGCTGTGGGCGAGGCGACTGGCGCGTCAGCCTGGCGCTGAGGGCTGCCCGTCCCCTACAACTCAGTGACCACCCAAGACTGTTGTGTCATTCCCAGGGTGGAGGGGAGGTGCAGCCCGGCGAAGGATCCGCATGCGCGGCCTGTTCCTGGATGATCTTTCCTGTCCGAACATGCAACCGGAAGGATCGATATCGTGCGCAGACGACGTCTCGCTCCCCTGTTGGCCGTGAGTGTCATGGCAACGCTGGCTCCCGCGCTCGCCACCTCGACGGCCACCGCCGCTGCGGCGGCCACCCCATCGACCGCCTCCTCGTCCACCGCCACGCGCGTGCTGAACCGGTATGTGAAACAGAAGCCGCGGTGGAAGCGGTGCGAAGCCTCCTCTCCGGCTGAGTTCGAGTGCGCCACGATCAGGGTTCCACTGGACTACGGGGTTCCCTGGGGCAAACGGATCAGCTTAGCCATATCCCGGATCAAGAGCACCGCCCCCGACAAGCGGCGCGGTGTCCTGTTCTCCAACCCCGGCGGCCCGGGGGGACAGGGGCTCTACATGCCACTGGAAATGCAGGAGAGGCTCCCCAGGGCCGCACAGCAGAAGTACGACCTCATCGGCTTCGATCCGCGCGGTGTCGGACAGAGCAGCCCGGTTTCCTGCAATCTGGAGCCGGAGGAGGAGAACTGGCTGCGGCCGTACAAGGAGGAGACGTTCGGCAAAGACGTCGCCTGGGCACGCGACGTCGCGAACAAGTGCAAGGAGAAAGCGGGCGACACGCTCCCGCACATCACCACGCGCAACACCGCGCGCGACATGGATCTGCTCCGGGCGATCCTCGGTGAGAAGAAGATCTCGTACGTGGGTTACTCGTACGGCACCTACCTGGGCGCCGTCTACACCCAGCTCTTCCCGGGTCGGGCCGACCGGTTCGTGCTGGACAGCGCGGTCGATCCGGCGCGCGCCTGGCGAGGGATGATCCAGTGGTGGGCGGAGGGCGCCGAGCCCGCTTTCGACCGGTGGACTGAGTGGGCCGCCGAGCGTTCAGGGAAGTACGGCCTCGGTGACACCCCGAAGCAGGTCGACCGGACCTTCTGGGACCTGGTCGCGCAGGCCGACGAGAAGCCCATCGAGGTAGAGGGGCAACCGACCACCGGTGATGACATCCGGAGCGGTATGCGCGGGGCGGTCTTCAGCCCAAAGTACGCCACCGAGGGGGTCGTGGAACTGAAGAAGGCCGCGGCCGGCAAACCCGCCTCCGCGAACAAGATCGCGGCGTTCGCCGGATCCCGGGTGACCGGGACTGCAGACGCCGTCGATGCCGTCGAGGTGCCGTCCGACAACATGACGGCGAGCTTCTGGGCCGTGGTCTGCGGCGACAACTCGGCCGCATGGTCCCGCGATCCTGAGAGCTACCGGCAGGACGCCATCAAGGACAAGGGCCGTTACCCGCTCTACGGTGACTTCGCGTCCAGCATCAAGCCCTGCGCGTTCTGGGACAAGTCCATGGAACCGGCAACCAAGGTGAACAACAAGGTCGGCTCCCTGGTCGTCCAGAACGAGTGGGACTCGCAGACTCCGCTGCCCAGCGGTCAGGCCCTGCACGCCGACCTGAAGGCCTCGAAAATGGTCACCGTCCTCGGCGGCGAGGGCCATGGCGTCTACCCGAACGGCAACGCGTGCACGGACGGCACGGTCACCGACTACCTGCTCACCGGCAAGCTCCCGGCGAGGGACGTGACCTGCCGGGCCACGGCCGACTCGAACGCGGAGGCACGGAAGAGCCAGAAGCGGGACGCGCTCCCGGGCTCTCCGCTCCCGCAGCGTGCCCCGGACCGATTCTGAGCCCGATCGCATGGCCCCTTGCCGCATGACCCGTTGAAGACGGGGGCGGGACCACCCAGCGGGGTCCCGCCCCCATAGTGGATGCGGCCGACTGAGCCCGCGCGGGGACCGGCAGCCGTGTGTCCGGCAGGCCGTCCCCGAAGTGGCAGGGGGAAGGCGCATGGGCCGGCGCGGGTATCCGGCGCTGTAGTGTGCGGTGTTCGGCGCGGTGCCGCTGCAAGGCTACGGGCGGTCGCCGGCCGGGATGACGCGGACCCAGCGGCCGACCGCGTTATCTTCTCCCCATGGATCCGCTCACGTTCGACTACGCGAACCTTCATCTGCGTGTGGACCGGGGGGTGTTCGAGCTGTTCAACCTGGACTCCGCAGAGCACACGTTCCGGGTTCCGTTGCGCTGGCTCGGGGTGTTGGTGCACTACAAGAAGCCGGACAAGCCAGGCGAGTTGTTCTTCGGTGTCGTGCGCGATCCGAGTTCCGTCCTTTACGGCACCGACCGGCTCGCTTTCAGGTTCGCCCACTCGCCGGCGGTCCGGGTGCCGCACGGCGAAGAGCGTTTGTTCCGCGCGTACTTCAGCGAAGTGGCCGTGCTCGCCGACCGGTCGGTGGCCTGACTTCGGAGTCCGCGGTCTTCGAGCACAGCGACGTGCGCATGCGGGTCGACCACGAGGTATTCGAGGTGTTCCGGCTGAACCACTTCATCGGGTCTTTCCGGGCCCCTCTGCGGTGGGAACCGTCGCTGCCCTCCGGCCAACTGTGACGCTCAGAGCGGCCAAGTGAGGCACCCGGTCACACGCGGCCATCGACCGCGAAAAGAGCGGCGAAGGCGTCGACGCCGGGCCAGGCGTACCGATCCAGCATCGCCGAGCGGCTCGGCATCACCACGGGCGCGAAGCAGGGACCACACCCCTCGGGCAGCACTGAGCCCCTTCCGACCTGACGGCGGCGCCGTCGAGGCGGGCTGCCGCACAAGGCGAAGAAGCACCTGGCAGTCGCTCGTCGATCGCTGTCGTTCGTCGTCGGTCGCAGGTCCTGCACGGCTCCGGCCTATGCTGGGCGAATGTCCGCGAACGGAGCACCACCAAGTGGCTCGGGCAGTGCGGAGCCCGGCGCCGACGCGGAGTTGCCCGCGACCCTGTACATCGCCGGACTCGCGCTGAGACGGGTGGAGGGCCCTCCCCCGCTGGCCTGCTGGACCGGTTGCTTCCCGGCACCGGCGGGCGCCGACCGGGCCTCGGTCAGCCTGGTGACTGAACCGCCTGCCCTGCCGCAGCCGGCCACCCTCCGACTCGCCCACGATGTGGTGAGCCGATTCGACGCCTTCGTCGCCCGGGCCATGGAGTACTGCCGCATCCGGCTCCGTGAGGAACATTTCGGGCTCACCGCCGAGGAGCTGGATCTGTTGGACCTTCCGGAGCCGCCACTGGGAGTTCCCGAGGCAACGGTGTGGGCCGATCAGAGTTGGGCTGTCCGATTCGCCGAGAGCGGGCTCCGTATGGGCGACCCCTACGGAATCCTCGTAACCTTCGACGGGACTCGGCCCGTCGATGTGCAGGGCATCGACGACGAGTGACGAACCGCCCGTCGTACCGTCAGCACACATCGGAGCAGCCTCACCCTGCCCTGGAACTCGGGCGCGGTCGAGGGCCACGTCAACCGGATCAAGATGCTCGAACGCCGGATGTTCGGCCGCGCAGGCTCCCACCTTCTGCGCAAGCGCGTTCTCCTCGCGAATTGAGTGTGTCGCTCCCGACCCTCGCCGCCGGCCCTCGCTCCCTCCCCTCAGCTCGGCTCCCCCGTGTTCGCCCCGACCGCAGTCGGTGCGCACCGGTCGGCGTGCCTCACGCTCAGCTGCCCGGCGGCGCTTCTCTTCCTCGTCGGCCTTCGCGGCCCGGAGGCGGTAGAGGGCGTCGTCGTCGGGGGTGTCGAGCGCGTGGGTCGCGGTTTGCCGTCCGCCATCCGGTCGCCGCCCCCGTCCGTCGCGTACGAGGGGCAGGTGCGGTGGAACCGGTCGGGCGCGCGGAGAACGGGTCGCTGGCACCGGACGTGAGCGCGTGACGGGATCCACGAGGCTGTCAGGTTCCAGACATGCCGGTTTCAGACAGTGAACGACGCTTCTTGATCCGGTAGTTGGACTTACAGACTGAGCGTCGCCCGTGGATGCCCTACCGGGGCACCCTCGAAAGGAGACCTCGTGAAGAAGACCCTGTCTGTGGCAGCGAGCCTGGCGATCGCCGCGACCTGTGGCCTTGGCATGGCGCTTCCCGCGCACGCCGCTGACGCGACCGGTGTCACGACTGCGGCGAGCCGGTCGCTGCAGTCCTCCATCGACACCTCCTCCATGGACCCGCAGCACCAGGCCGTCGTCGACCGGATCCTGGCCAAGCTGCCCGCCGACTGGGAGGCCCGCCTCGACGCGGCCAAGGCCAAGTACGGTCTGAAGGGCGAGGAGTGGCAGCAGATCCGCGACAGCGCGATCAACCCCGGCGACTACCAGTGCCAGACGACCGATCTGTCGAAGTACGCCAACTCCCTCCTCGATGGCGCCCAGGACCCGTGGACCATCTTCATCCTTTCGCTCTTCGGTGGCTTCGACATGCCCACCTACGACGCGCTGATCTACGGCAAGGAGTCGTCGTCGAACACGTTCGGCGCCAAGGGTGAGTACACCCAGCAGCTCAACTCCGAGATGAAGAACCTCAAGCGCTTCTGGGACATCGACTCGGCACGCATCGAGCTGATCCCCATGCACGGCGCGGACGTCTTCACCAGCCCGGACCGGCTCGCCCGCACCCTCTCCGTGCTGTACGGCGGCACGCCCGAGGAGAACCTCGACCTGGCCGACATGTTCATCGAACTGGTCGACTCGGAGCCGGTCCTCCAGGGCGGCGCCAACCCGATCTTCACCTTCAACGCCTTCGCCTACAGCGAGAAGGACGACCCGGAGCCGCTCGGCATCACGGACCGGATCATCATGGGTGACGGCATCCTGCAGGGCATGAACGCGGTGAGCCTGGGCGACGTCGCGCCGCGCGGCATCCTGGGCCACGAGTTCGGCCACCACGTCCAGTACCAGAAGAACCTCTTCGAGAGCGACCTGACCGGCCCGGAGGCCACCCGCCGCACCGAACTCATGGCGGACGCGTTCGGCACGTACTACCTGACCCACTCCCGGGGCGAGTCGCTGAACGCCGCCCGCGTCCTCAAGTCCGAGAAGTCGTTCTACCAGGTCGGCGACTGCAGCTTCAACAGCTCCGGTCACCACGGCACGCCCAACCAGCGGCTCGACTCGGCGACCTGGGCGGCGGGCGTGGCCAACGAGGCGCCGAACCAGGGCCACATCCTGCCCGCCCTCGCGTTCGACAAGCTCTTCGAGGCCAAGCTGCCCGACCTGGTCAAGCCGGACAACAAGTAACAATCACCACCGCAGCGCGGGGCGATGAACGCCTGAGCGGCTGAGGACCCGCGCGGGGCGGGCCGGATCACGCACCGGCCCGCCCCGCGCGCCCACGCCGCGAGCCGGGCCGCGGCCCGGAGTCACAACCAGCCACGACGGCTGGCCTGAACACCGAGCTGGAAACGGGTCTTGGCGCCGAGCATCTCCTGGAGGCGGGCGATGCGCCGGGCGACGGTGCGCTCGCTCACCCGGAGCTCACGGGCGATCGACTCGTCGGTCAACCCCGTGCTGAGGTAGCTCAGGAGCTGCCGACCCTCGGGGGTCGCCTCGCTCTTGACGGCCTCACCGGCCGGCGGGAGCGGAACGGCGATCTGCCAGTACGACTCGAAGACGCCGATCAGCCCGTCCAGGAGCCCCGACGGCTGCACGACGACACTGTGGTGTCCCGTACGGTTCGGGGCAGCGACGGAGACCACGGCGAAACGGTCGTCGCAGACCAGCACGTTCAGCGCGACATCGGGGAAGACCCTGGCCTGTTCTCCCCGGGCGACGCACTCGTGCGCCACTTCCAGAGCCTTGGGGTCCTGCAGGATGTTGGCGCTGTACACCACCCGGTAGGCGATCCCGCGGCCCAGCGCATCCAGCGTGCCGGGGCCGACCTCCGGCATCCGGTCGCCCCCGCCCACCGGCCCGATCGACAGCGCGCGCACCTGGGACACGGCCCCGTTGTGCACCCGTGACTGGATCTCTCCGCGCCGCTCGGAGGTGTCGACGACCTCGACGTAGCTCGCTCCGGCGGTGTGGTCGAGCCAGTACTGCGACAGGGCCGTGGCGCTCTCGTAGGCGGTCCGGGCCTGGCGCGCGCGCCGCTCGGCGACCGCCTCCAGCACCGCGCGGGGCGGCTGGGCGGTCAGCCTGCCGTCCGTACGGGACACCAAGCCGATGTCGCTGAGTTCGGCGACGGCGTCCTTGAGACCGTCAAGCAGCGACCCGGCCAGCGCCGGCCGGTCGGTGAGTTCGGTCAGGGTCTGCGGACCCCATTCCACGAGCGCGAGGTAGGCGGCCTCCGCTGTCGCGGAGAGACCGAGAGCCTGCAACGGGCGCAGCGTGCGCATGTCCCCCCAACCCGGCGGCACCGCACGGCGCCACCCCCCGACCCCATTTCTACGGTGGCTGTCATTCCGCCAAAGATCGTCACCCTAACACCGGCGTGATCACGCGGACCAGGAGCGGACGGCGTGACAAGCGGAGCTGGTGAAGGCGTCGGCGTGAACGCCGGCGGAAGCGTCGGCAGTCGGTCCGCGCCCGCCGGTACCGGGGCGCCCGGCCACCCCACCGGCTGCCCCGAGGAGAAGCCCCCCGTGCCGAAAGGAGTCACCAAGCGCACCATCCCGCGGCCTGTTGAGGGCGGCCCTGTTCAGCCTCCCCGACAACTGGGCCCTCCGCCGGGACGCCCTATCAGATCTGGCAGGCCGGCGACGCGGACGTCGGCGACACGATCCGCGTCCACTACGAGCCGGGGCGTCCCGAGACGGCGAGCACCCGCTCCGTGACAGGAACCAGGGTGTCGTCCGGCATTTTGGCCCCGGTTGGGCTCGCGCTCGTGATCCTCATGCCGCTGCCGGCACTCAGGGGCGGATGGGAAGGCCTCCGCGGCATTCGGCGGGCGGCGCGGAAGCGGAATCGGTCGGCGGCGGGATGACGCTGCCTGCGGAGACAGCCTCGCCCTTGCGCCCACGGGTGCCGTGAGCCGGCCGGCGCGGGCGGAACCGGCCCGGACCCGTATGCCCGGCCGGCGCAGGGCAGTCGTCACAACCGCCGTGTCATGACGGCTTCGCGGACTCGTTCGACCGCCTGCTGGAGGACCCGATTCGGTCTGTGTCGCGCATCACATCCGACCCATGTCACGTCCGGGCCGCCTGCTCCCATCCGGTGGGTGTCAGCAAGCGAGCCGAGGAGGACGGAACGATGAACGCACGGCAGGAGACCGGCACCACGACCGCGCACCGCGTGGTGGTCCTGGGGGCGGGGTACGCGGGCATGTCCGCGGCGATCCAGCTCGCGGCCCGGGTCAAGGGGCGCGAGGGCGTACAGGTGACCTTGGTGAACGCACAGGAGCGCTTCACCGAGCGGATGCGGCTGCACATGACGGGGACCGGGCAGCGGTCCGCCGAGCTGAGCATCCCGGGGCTGCTGGAGGGCACGGGCGCGCGGTTCGTGCGCGGCTGGGTGACGACGATGGACGCGGACACCAAAACCGTGCGGACCGACGACGACCGGGTGCTGCACTACGACACGCTGGTGTACGCGCTGGGCGGGGCCGCCGACACCTTGACGGTGCCGGGGGCCGAGGACCACGCGTACACCCTGAGCAGTGCCCAGGACGCCGAGTTGCTGGCCGCCCGGCTGGGGCGGCTCGCAAGCGGCACCGTGGTGGTCGCCGGAAGCGGGTTGACCGGCATCGAGTCGGCTGCGGAGATCGCCGAACAGCACCCGGAGCTCAACGTCGTGCTGCTGGGCCGGGCCGAGCCCGGTGCGGCCATGAACCCCAGGGCCAAGGCGTATGTGCGGGCCGCGCTCGACCGGCTGGACGTCGTGGTGCGCGCCGGGGCCGAGGTGGTGAGGGTGCTGGCCGACGCGGTCGAGCTGGCGGGCGGGGAGAGCATCGCCGCCGACGCCGTTCTGTGGACCAGTGGTACGCGGGTGTCGCCGCTGGCGGCCGCCGCCGGGCTGACGGTCGACGAGCGTGGACGCATCGTCACCGATGCCGCGCTGCGGTCGGTGTCGCACGCCGACGTGTACGCGGTCGGTGACGCGGCCGCGATCCGCCAGGGCTACGGCGTCATGCACGGCACCTGCCAGGGCGGCATGCCGACCGGGGTACACGCCGCGCTGTCGATCGACCGTGTGCTGAAGGGAAAGCAGCCCAAGCCGTTCCGCTTCGGCTACTACCACACGCCGGTGAGCCTGGGGCGGCACGACGCGGTGGTGCAGTTCACCCGCCCCGACGACAGCCCTCGGCGAATTCACCTGACCGGCCGTATGGCGGCCCGGTACAAGGAGACAGTGACTGCCTCGCCCTGGCCGGCCTACGGCCGTATGAAGAAGATGCCCGCCTCGGGCGCCTTCTGGCCCCGAGGGGGCCGCTTCACCCGGGTCGGGGAGGCCCGGTGACCGACCTGGCCGCCCGCCCCGACCAGCAGGTCTTCCACGAGCACCGGCGACTGCTGTTCTCGGTGGCCTACCGCCTCCTCGGCTCCGCCGCCGACGCCGAGGACGCGGTCCAGGACGCCTGGATCAAGTGGTCCGCCGCCGACCGCTCGCAGGTGGCCGACCCCAAGGCGTACCTGACGCGGATCGTCTCGAACCTGGCGCTGGAACGGCTGCGTTCCACCCGGCACAAGCGCGAAACGTACGTGGGTCCGTGGCTGCCGGAGCCCATCCTCACCGGCGGGGACGCCTCCGAGATCGTCACGGACGCCGAATCGGTGTCGATGGCCATGCTGGTGGTGCTGGAGACGCTCAGCCCGCTGGAGCGCGCGGTGTTCGTCCTGAAGGAAGTCTTCGACTTCAGCCACGCCGAGATCGCGCAGGCGGTGGAACGTTCCGAAGTCGCGGTGCGACAGGCCGCGCACCGGGCCCGCGAGCACGTGCAGGCCCGACGGCCGCGCTTCGCCGCCGACAGGTCGAGTCAGCGCGAGGCCACCGAGCGGTTCCTCGCCGCCGCGACCGGCGGAGACGTCAACGCCCTGATGGAACTGCTCTCCCCGGACGTGACCCTGTGGACCGACGGCGGTGGCAAGGTCCGCCAGGCCCTGCGTCCGATCGTCGGCGCGACCACGGTGGCCGCCTGGTTCGCGGCGATCGGCACCGTCACCTACCAGGGAGTCGATCCCGCTGACATGAATGCCCGACTCGTCGGGATCAACGGTGCGCCGGGCATTGTGTTCAGCGGGCCGCAACGCGTGATCGCCACCGTCACCTTCGACTTCGACGCCGACGGCCGTATCACCGCCATCCACAACGTGGCCAACCCGGACAAGCTCAAGGCCGTCGCCGACGGCACCATTCACGGCATCGGCACGCGGTGAGCACCGCAACCGCGTGCTGCCGCCGGGTGCGGGAGACACCGTCGAGCGCCGCCTCGTCCGCCGGCGGCTGCGAGGCACCCAGGGTGATCGGGGCGCCGTAGGTGTGCATCGCGACCTCCTGGAGCTGGTGCCGGGCGACGGCGCCGGAGGTCTGCGGCGGCTCCGACGCGCCCCGCCCCGTCCGGCAACCGCGATCCTGGCCGGCCTTTCGCAGCGTGCTCTGCAGTTCCCCCGTCGGTGCGGCGGACCAGGCCGGCACCTGTACGTCGAGGCTGGGCGTGGAGGCGACCGCGGCCCGGAACGCGGTCGGCGTTCGTCGTTCAGGCGCGGCAGAGCGGGGAACCCGGGTGTCGTTGCCACGCCGACCGTCCATCACTCGCGCTCCGACGACGGACGGGAATATCCCGGCCGACGCGGCGGGCGCACGGACGACCTGAGCGCCCGTCACAAGAGCGGAGACTCCACTGAAGTCTGATAGGTTGGCTTTTATCGTTCAAGCCTTCCCGGCCGGGCCCCGCCTCCGCCAGGAAGGCTTTTTTCATGCCCTGATCCACCCCGGCACAACGGGAGACCGCCGCCGTCCTGCCACGACCGCACAACCCCGTGATGCCCCGGACACCACCCGACCGCCGAACATGGAGGAGATTCATGACCGACATATCCGTGCGCCTCGCCGAGCAGGCCGACCGACCGACGCTGGAGCGCCTCTGGTTACTGTTTCAACATGACATGTCGGAGTTCAGCGGTGTGCTGCCCCGCCCGGACGGAACCTTCCGAAGCGATCGGCTCCACGCCGCGTTCACGCAGGCCGACTGGGCACCCTATCTCGTGACCAGTGGCGAGTGCCCCGTCGGGCTCGCATTCGTCCGCAGCCTGACAGGCCCGACGCGCGTACTGAGCAGCTTCTTCGTGGTGCGTGGCGTACGCGGGACGGGGATCGGGCTGCGCGCCGTTCACGAGGTCGTGGCGAAGCACCCGGGGCCCTGGGAAGTCGCCTTCCAGGAACGCAACGACGCCGCAGTCGGATTCTGGCGCCGCGTTGCTTCCGAGATCGCAGGCGACGCATGGGCCGAGGAACGCAGAGCGGTACCGGGTCGCCCGGACCTGCCACCCGATACCTGGATCTCGTTCACCGCCCCGGCCACGACCCGGGACTGAATGCCGAACGCGGCGTTGCTGCCGAGAAGGACTCGGCAGCCACGAACTCCCCCGTGCCCGAGGGCATTTTTTTGCGCGACCTGTAACACCCGGCGCCACCAGCAGGGTTGCAGCTCTCCGGGATGTGGCCGAGGTGCGCGGTGGTGGGGATGATGCGAGAGCGGGTGCCGTAGGCGGTCCGTTCGTGGGGCCCGGATCACCGGCCGGGGCGGCGCCCGCGCATGAGCCACAGAGTCCACGAGACCGACCGCTGCCGCACGCATCACGGGCCGGCCGCACCGGCACGGGGCTTCGGCCGACTCGCGGCGTGCGACCTGAGGTTGACGACATCTACGTCGCACGTCGTGAGCGGACGCCGGGACGTCCAGCCTGCCGACGGATGACCGGGACCACGCGAACTCGCAGGATGGATCCCGTCAAACACCGGCTCCTCAAGAAAGGCAGGAGATCATCATGGCGTCTCTTCCACGGGGCAGGACCGTGGCCGTCCTGGCCGCACTCGCCGCAGGTCTCGCCCTGTCCGGTTCCGCCGTCGCTTCCCCCGGGCACCGGGAGGAGAAGCCGATCCGCGCGAGCGTCGTCGGAAGCGCCGAGTTCGTGCTGCCCTACTACAAGGACGACGACATCCGCTCGTTCACCTTCGACGCCCATGGCGCCCCGTACAGCCGTCCGCTGCCCACGATCCCCACGGGTCTGCCCACCGACGCGCGGGGGACGATCGAGATCTCTCACTACTCGGCCGAGCGACACATCACGTACACGTCCAAGGGGCGCGTGGACTGCTTGGTCACCGGACCGCGAACCGCGACGCTGACAGCGGTCATCACCGAGGTGAGCCCCGGCGGACCGCCCACCGTCAGGCACCGGGTCGGGCTGAGCGTCTACGACGGGGGCAAGGACGAAGGCCGTTCCTCCGACCGTGTCGGCTTCTCCTGGAACGGCGTGAACCTGCTGACGGACAGCGGCGCCCGACCCGAGGAGGCCCCGGTCGGCACCTGCATGGCCCCCGCCCCGTACGCCCCGGTGACCAGGGGCGGGTACACGGTCACGCACGCCGAGCTGCCGCCGCCACCGCCGACGCCCAGCCGATCGGAGCAGCACCTCTCACGCCTCCCCGGCCGCACGGCGGACCCCCAACCGTCATGGGCGGCTCACAGATGAGTGTCGACGGGCAGCTGCCGGCACCTTCTCTGCGAGCCGACCGGCGAGGAGGCCGGGACCGCACTCCTCCAAATCCTTTGCTCCGGCGAGCATTTCACCCGAAGTATCGGCTCCGAGCGCCTCCGCGGCGCCGCGCCGCTCGAACTCTCTGCTGTTGAAGCCGGTGCCGGAGGCCGGGTCGAGGCCCGGTTTGCCGCGCACGTCCGCCGTCCCGGGCCGCCGGGGGAAGCGGCATCGGCGGACGATCAGAACGCAGTGGGGTGGTGCCGGCCAGTTCCTCACGGATGCAGGTACAGGCATGGCCGAGTTCCCCGACCCGAATGCGGGGGCCGGTCTGCCGGCAGGCCACCGGCTCCCGCCAGGGCCGGTGATCCCGTTCTCGGGCTCCTGCCCGAACGGTCCGCCCCCACATCCCCTCGTATTCTGTTCCCGTGCCAGCCTCCCGCCTGCATCGCGTCGCCGTCCTTGTTCTCGAGGGCGCGAAGCCGCTCGATGTCGGCATTCCTGCTCAGGTGTTCACGACCCGCGCGAGCATGCCGTACGAGGTGCGCGTGTGCGGCGCCGCACCCGGTCTCGTGACCGGCGGCGACGGCCTGTCGTACTGCGTCGCCCACGGCCTCGACGCACTCGCATGGGCCGACATCGTCTTCATCCCCGGCTACCGGTCCCCGGACTGCGACGACCCGCCCCAGGCCGTCGTCGATGCGCTGATCGCGGCCCACGATCGGGGCGCACGCCTCGCAGCCATCTCGACGGGCGCCTTCGCGCTCGCGGCCACGGGCCTGCTCGACGGCAGGCGCGCCACGACGCACTGGCATTACACGCGCGCGCTCGCGGCGAAGCATCCGCTCCTCCAGGTCGACGAGAACGTCCTGTTCGTCGACGAGGGAAGCGTGCTGACGTCGGCCGGTGCCGCCTCCGGCATCGACCTGTGCCTGCACATTCTGCGCGGTGACCTCGGGGTGGCCGCATCGAACCACGCGGCCCGACGCCTGGTCGCGGCCCCCTACCGCAGCGGCGGCCAGGCGCAGTATGTGCCACGCAGCGTGCCCGAGCCGCTCGGCGAGCGGTTCGCCGCCACCCGCGAGTGGGCGTTGCACCGGCTGGGCGATCCCCTCACCCTTGAGATGCTCGCCCGGCACGCGACGGTGTCGCCACGCACGTTCTCGCGGCGCTTCGCCGAGGACACCGGATACACGCCGATGCAGTGGGTCATGCGTGCCCGCATCGACGTGGCCCGCGAGCTGCTCGAACGCTCGGAACGGAGCATCGAGCAGATCGCCGCCGACACCGGTCTCGGCACCGGCGCGAATCTGCGGCTGCACTTCCAGCGCATCCTCGGCACCACGCCGAGCGAGTATCGGCGCACCTTCGCCCAGGGCGAGTAGCCCGCCACCGTGGCGCGATCCTTTCGAGCCGTGGCACTCACGCCGCTGTCACGGGCGGACGGTGCAAGCGAACCTGATGGCGAACGAAAGGGACACCACTCATGACTCGTATCGCCATCAACGGATTCGGACGCATCGGACGCAATGTGCTGCGCGCGCTGCTCGAACGCGACAGCGACCTCGATGTCGTCGCCGTGAACGACCTCACGGAGCCCGCCACCCTCGCGCGGCTGCTCGCGTACGACACCACGGCCGGCCGGCTCGGCCGCCCGGTGACCGTCGACGGAAACGTCCTTGTCGTCGACGGCCGTCGCATCACGGTGCTCGCCGAACGCGAACCGGCGCAGCTGCCGTGGGCCGAGCTCGGTGTCGACATCGTGCTCGAGGCGACCGGCCGCTTCACGTCGGCCGCGGCCGCCCGCGCCCACCTCGACGCAGGCGCGAAGAAGGTGCTCGTCGGTGCGCCGTCGGACGGCGCCGATGTCACGCTCGCGTTCGGGGTCAACACCGACGCGTACGACCCGGCCGTGCACACGATCATCTCGAACGCCTCGTGCACGACCAACGCGCTCGCACCGCTGGCCGCGGTACTGGACGAGCTCGCCGGCATAGAGCACGGCTTCATGACGACGGTGCACGCGTACACCCAGGAACAGAACCTGCAGGACGGCCCGCACCGTGACGCCCGCCGCGCCCGCGCCGCCGCTGTCAACATCGTGCCGACCACGACGGGCGCCGCGAAAGCGATCGGACTCGTACTGCCGAACCTCGATGGCAAACTGGCGGGCGATTCGATCCGCGTACCGGTTCCGGTGGGTTCGATCGTCGAACTCAACACGACCGTCGCCCGCGACGTGACGCGCGACGACGTGCTGGCGGCTTACCGCGCCGCAGCACAAGGGCCGCTCGCCGGTGTCCTCGAGTACTCGGACGACCCGCTCGTGTCCTCCGACATCACGGGCAATCCCGCCTCATCGATCTTCGACGCGGCCCTCACCCGCGTCGACGGCCGCCACATCAAGGTGGTCGCCTGGTACGACAACGAATGGGGCTTCTCGAACCGCGTGATCGACACACTCACGCTCATCGCCGCCCACTGACCGGACGCCAGGACACCTTCCACCTGCCCCAGGGCCTGGACCTCCTTCTGGATCGGGCCGGATCGACGAGCGGGGGCCCTGTGCCGCGGACGTGAGGCGGAGGAGGGAGTCATGGCGACCGGCGACAACGCGGCGAGGCGCGGCACCGGGCTCCGCGAGCCCGGCCTGACCCGGACGAACCACCCCGGCCGCGGCGAACGGCCGGCCCCCTCGCCCGTGCCCGCGGCGAGCTGACCGCGGCCACCGCCGACCGGACCGCGGTCTACGACGCTCGCCGAGCCGGGCGGGGACCGGTTGCCCCCGCGACCGGCCGGACGGGACGAATTGCCCGGCTTCGAGGCCGAGTGGCTGAGTACGCCGTGGCGCTCGGAGGCGCCGCTCGACGGCCCAAGGGCTGTCCGGTGATCCGCGGTGGATCAGCGCGTGGCGTCGGATGCGGTGCATCGCAAGGCGGAGGGGCGTCCGCATACCTGATGTATGTGGACGTTCCGACGACGCGGCGAGGTGCCGTAGCTGTCGTCGCGTGCCCGCCGGGGATTACGGGACAGCCCTTGGCTGCGCACGAACTCACCACAGCACTCGATGAGTTGTACGCCCCCGGGCCCTTTCCTCGCCCTCGGCGACGGCGAGGCGGAAGCCGACGGCATGATCAGTCGGCCGTGGCGGCGAAGGGGCCGTCGGCGCCGAAAGCGAGCCGCGCGAAGTTCTCGCCGATGCGGCGGTGTGCCGCGGGATCGGGATGGACCTCGTCCGGCAGCGGGAACTCGGCGTAGTCCGTCTCGCCGTACAGTTCGCGTCCGTCCAGGTAGTGCAGGTTCGGGTCGTCGGCCGCCCGCTGGTGGACGATCCTGGTGAGTGCGTCGCGGATGACGTTGAGCGTCAGGCGTCCGGCTGCGCGTTCGGCTGGATCGCCCGTGGCCTTGAACCGCAGGGTGCCGCCGCCGAAGTCGGGCGCGAGGGGGCCGGGGGTGTCCTCCTGGACCGGGCACAGGATGGGGGACACGACCAGCAGCGGCGTGGTCGGATGCCCCTCGCGGATGGTGTCGAGGAAGCCGTGGACCGCGGGGGTGAAGGCGCGCAGGCGCATCACGTCGGAGTTGACGACATTGATGCCGATCTTGAGGCTGATCAGGTCCGCGGGTGTGTCCCGCATCGCGCGGGCGGTGAACGGGTCGAGCAGTGCGCTGCCGCCGAACCCCATGTTGACCAGTTCCACTCCGCCCCGGGCGGCTGCCAGGGCCGGCCAGATGGCACTCGGGTGAGCGGCGTTCGAGCCGTGGCTGATGGAACTGCCGTGGTGCAGCCACACCCTGCGCCCGTTGTCCGGAGCCTGTTCGATGGAGGCGTTGGTGCGCAGCGCGATCAGCTCGGTGATCTCCGTGTGCGGGAGCCAGATCTCGATGTTCTTGTCACCTGTCGGCAGACCGTGGAAGCGGGCGGTGCCGGGAGGCCCTTCGGACAGCTCGGCGGACTGGGTGAGCATGTCTGTGACGGTGCGGACGTTACCGCCGGTCACCCTGGCCTGGGCGGCGAGAACGCCATCGACCAGCAGGTCGTACACGCCGTCCGCCGGGGCGGGGAACCCTTGGTAGACCCGCTTGGTGGGCAGCGTGTCGAGTTCAATCGCGGTGGCCCTGGTACGGAAGACCAATCGCACGCCGGAGGGCTGGGCCTCGGCCATGGCCAGTTGGCCGTCGGGGATCTGCCGGCGTGCCCGGGCGGGCAGCCGATGCGGCAGCAGACCGTGCGCGGTCGCCTCCACGTCGAGGAAGCCGCGCAGGATGTCCGCGGTGACAGGTGTGGTGATCCAGTGGTGCTCGGTATTCATGGCCCCTGCCTGTTGATCAAGAATTTCGGGATGTTCGTTTGCGCCGGGGCTCGGCGCGACGGACCGCCTCCGGCGGTGCCGCCCTCGTCCGGTCAGGGTGTGGCCCGGTTCCGTAGCAGAGCGTCGAGGGAATCGACGATCCAGGCCGCCATCGGGTCGAAACCGACCTCGCCCGCCAGTTCCGCACCCGCCCGGCAAGGCGTTCCGCGGTCAGCCCCACTCGAACCATAACCTTCCACCCATCCAGCGATATCGATTATGCATTTGCCTAAGAGCTTTAGGCAAATTAGCGTTTCGTTCATGAAGCCTCTGACTGAGCAAGAGATCCGCTCCGCGTTCGTGAACTGCACCAAGGGCGAGGCGAAGCGCCTGTCCGTCCCCCGCGACCTGGCCGAGCGGCCCTGGGCCGACCTGGACTTCCTCGGCTGGCGAGACCCCCAGGCCCCCGACCGCGCCTACCTCGCCATCG
This sequence comes from Streptomyces sp. NPDC093149, assembly GCF_044754145.1. Classification (NCBI taxonomy): domain Bacteria; kingdom Bacillati; phylum Actinomycetota; class Actinomycetes; order Kitasatosporales; family Streptomycetaceae; genus Streptomyces; species Streptomyces sp. NPDC093149. The sequence continues at coordinate 662,633 of NZ_JBIVON010000003.1, read as the reverse complement.
AACTGGACGGCCGACCGGTGGCGCTCGCACTGCGCTCCCCCGGCCCCGGCTCCTGGCAGCTGCGGCGCAGCATGTGCTCGATGTGCCTGACCACGCACACCGGCGGCGTCTCGCTGATGGTCGCCGCGAAGGCCGGCAAGGCCGGGCAACAGGGCAACTCCGTGGGGGCCTACATATGCAGCGACCTCGCCTGCTCGCTGTACGTGCGGGGCAAGAAGAACGCGGGCGCCGGCGCACGGCTCCACGAGTCACTCACCCTGGAGGAGAAGATCCGGCGGACCGTCGCGAACCTCGCCGTGTTCATCACCAAGATCACCACATGAAGCGTCCAGCCCGGCAGCCGACCGACGCGCGCCTGCTCGCCGGAATCGGCGCACCGGTGGCGGCCTGCTCCGATCTCGTCTTCGATCTTCACGTACGGCGCGGTCAGCAGGGTGTCCAGGTCGTCCGTCACACAACGCTCTTGGACGCCCTGTCTGCGTTCCCGGATGCGGAGCGCTCCGGCCGCCCCGGCCGGTCAACTGGAGGCGCTCAGCTCGAAAGCCTCTGACCTGCAGTGATTCTGGGAAGGGCAACGATCCGAGGGCTGCGCGAGCCTGTGTATCCGGTCGGCCCGCCAAGAGCCTGTCGGGTGGCCTCGGATCGGATGGCGGACGCGGTCCGGTGCGTGCGGTTCCGAGGCGCAGGAGGGTGTCGGAGGGGGTCTCCCCTGCTCGAACGCGGCTGAGAGCTCGGGGAAGGAGCGTCGGCGACCGACGACGACGCGGGAAGCGTGTGTGCCAGGGCGTGGCCGCCCGGCCTGAGGCCACCCGACAGGCCCTAAGCGGCTGCCGCGCGGAAGAGGGTCAGGAGGGCCTGGGCAGGCGGGGTGTCCGCGTCGAAGAACTGCGTGGTCATCGCGGGTGGCACGGCCGTGCCGTGCATGCGGACCTCGTGGCACCTAAAACAGAACGCCGCCTCGAACAGCGCCAGGTCGGGAGAGTCCTCGTACGCCCGGATGCTCCAGCCCGGTGAGAAGCCGCAGCGGTGCTGTTCGCTGCCGGGCAGGCCCTCGATCAAGGTCAGAGCATCGGCGGCCTCTGCCCCGGCCCAATGGGCGACCGCCCTGCCGGGGTAGGGGACGCCCCGCTCGGTCGGGAGGGCGGAGATCCTCACGACCTCGATCAGCACGGTGGCGGCAACGGCTTCGGCGGGGAGTTGCATGTGCGCAGTCTGCCCGCCGGGCCGGCCGCCGGCCAAGGCATGTCGCGAGAGGCAATCCGCCGCGCGAGAGCCCGGAGCACAGAGATCCGGCAGGCCGACTCCCTCGCTCGCGTGCCGACTGAAGCGGCCTCGCCGATCACACCGTCAGCATCGCGCATGACTCGTCCAACCCCGCGTCAGGCGACGTTCCTCCCGTCGCCTGATCGAACTCGGCTGTCTGTCTGTACGGCGAGCTCTTTGGTCATGAACACGCGGCCGGTACCCGGCGGATCACAGGGCACCTCCCCCAGACGCTTCCACCCTTGTTTCCGATAGAAGCCCGGGGCCTGGAAGGTGATCGTGTAGAGCACGGCCGCGCGGCAGCCGCGGGCACGGGCCTCGTCCTCGGCCCGCCGAAGGATCTCCCTGCCCAGCCCGCTGCCGCGCAGCTCCGGGGGCAGGAACACGAGGTCGACGAAGAACAGCCCGAGTGAGGTGCGCCCGGTCAGTCCGCCGATCACCTGGTGCGTCTTCGGATCACGGACCAGAACGGCCAGCGGCCTTCGGTCGTCGACTCCCGTCTTCTCGATGTTGAACCGGTCCAGCCCGTCGGAGAGCACCGCGACATCCGCAGGCGCGGGGACATCGGTGACCACGAGGTCGGTCCGGGGTTCGGGACGTGGTGACGCGCCGACGGGCGTGTCGGATGCGGGCATGGTTCCTCCAGTACGTAAGCGGAGGCGGTGCGGCCTCCGGTTCGGATGCAGGTGCGGGAACCCGGCGTTCCCTGCGCACCCGGCGACGTTACGGCGTGGACGCTTCGACGGACGTCGAACTGACATCGGCGACAATCGAGAACATGGACATTCAGCGCGCGGGTCAGGACGTGGGTGTGGACCTGGCGGCCGTGGCCAGGCTGCTGGCCGACGGGACCCGGGCCGCCTTCTGTCTGGCGCTGCTCGACGGCCGGGCGTGGACCGCGACCGAGCTCGCACGATATGCCGGGGTCGCACCGTCGACCGCGACGTCGCATCTGAACCTGCTCGTCGGCGGCGGAGTCCTCGTCGAGGAGCGGCACGGACGCCACCGTTACCTTCGGGTGGCCGACCGCACGGTGATCGAGTTGATCGAGAGTCTCGCCGCGCTGGCCCCGCAGCAAGCTGCCCGACCGAGCTCGCTGGCGGCCGCCGGCCGTCAGCAGGCACTGGCCCGTGCGCGGCTGTGTTACGACCACCTTGCCGGAGCCGTCGCGCTGGCGATCACCGACGCGATGGCCGAGCGCGGCCTGCTGGAGTGGGGTCCCGAGCCGGGACTGACCGGTGAGGGCGCAGCCTGGCTGGCCGAGATCGGCATCACGGTGCCGAGCGGATCGCGTCGCCCGCTGGTGCGCGCGTGCCTGGACTGGACCGAGCGCCGTCCCCACCTGGCCGGCGCGGTGGGTGCCGCCCTGTGCGCCCACGCACTCACGGCCGGATGGATCACACGGATCGGCACGACCCGTGCCCTCACCGTGACCCCCGCCGGCCGACGGGCATGGCACGACCACCTCGGCCTGCCGCCGGCTGACCTCTGACCCTTCGGCGGTCGTCACAGACGCGACGGACGCACGACGCCCGGACCCACGTCCTCGTGGTCACAGTTGGGGAGGCACGTCACCACCGAGGAGGGTGATCAGCCGGGCGAGGAGGGCGTCGAGTTCGCGGCCGACGTCGGCGATCCCCGGGTTGCCGTAGTCGGCGAACAGGAGACTGGGCTGTTCGACGGCGAGTTTCGTGTCGCCGTCGGGGTCCGCGTAGAGCAGGGTCCGAAGCGGTGCGTGCAGCATGACCGAAGGGTCGTGGCGGAACATGCGTTCAGCGATGGTGTGGTTGCCCATCAGATACTGCGTGGCCTTCCAGAGGGATGGCGATCCTGCCATGACGGCGGTGATGTCGCTGCGGAAGTAGCGCATGAACCCGTGCGGGGCGTTGATCTCGGCGAGCTCGAGCGTGGCCTGCCAGGAGGCCATCTGGAAGAAGCGGTCGAGATCGACCTCGGGGACAAGGGTTTCGTAGTGCTCGCGGGCCGCGTCGTAGGAGCGCGGGAGCGCCACGACGAGCCGCCGGGCGGGGTGGTCGATGACGGCGGATTCCATGGTCATGGTCGTGCCTGTTCGTCGCCGGAGTGAACGAGTTCGACGTCGTGGATGTCGAGCGTGATGGAAGGGAGGTTGAGGTTGACGCTGTTGTCGGGATTGCGACGGAAGACTCGTCGGCGCGTGGCCACGAGCAGACCGTCGAAGGTCTTGTGGCGGCTGGTGTAGTGGCCGACGAGTGTGCTGCCGTTGACTTCGGTGATGTAGTCCATGCGGCGCTGCACTCCGAGGGCGTCGAAGTAGAACACTTGGTCGGGGTTGTGCGTGGCGATCTCGGGCGGGAATCGCACCTGCAGGCGTCGCCAGGTCTGCCCGGCCTCGCGCCACGGTTCGATCTCGTGGACCCGCACGTCCGGATGGGTGAAGAGGAACGGGGTTGTGAAGTAGTTCCAGCACGCGTAGCCCAGGAAGTATCCGAGATGTGGAGCGTCCCAGGCGCTGTTGCGGAGCATTCCCTTGAAGCCGGCCCGTGCGGGTGCGAGGGTCTCGACCGGTTCGCCGTCGAGGGTCTGCATGGTGACGCTGTCGGCGGCGGCGTCGAAGACCATGCGCTGGTCGGGGCGGGTGAACGGGGTGAACACGATGTGCTCCCTGACCGTGTCGAGCGTCAGGATCTGGTCGAACGTCCTGTCCGGCGACCAGCCCTTCATCGCCCAGATCGGGCCGCCGATGGAGATGTCGACGTTCAGGCCACGCAGGGTGTCCCAGGTCTCCTGGCCGCCGGCGGTGGCGATTGCCAGATCGAGGAGTTCGTCACTCATGAGCCGGGTGCTTTCCGTCGCGAATGTGTATGCCGGTCACCGAATCCGGGGAGGCCTTCCGGCGGCCGTCAGGGGCGGACGAGAACGAGGCCGACCTTGCCGGGCCGTACCGCGTGCTCCACGGCGTCGGCCAGCTCGTCGAGGCCGTACGTGGCGGCCACCTCGAACTGGTCCTTGAGCTCCAGCGCGATCTGCTTCGCGGTGGCGACGTCGGACGCCCTCCTCTCGGCGGAGGCCTCGGACAGCCACCGGCCGATGTTCTTGCCCCGCAGCGTCAACGATTTGTTGAGCAGTGTCGACGTGTGCACCGCGATCGCCTCTTCGGCGATTTGCCCGTAACTGACGAGTTTCCCGCCCGGCGTCAACAGGTCCAGAAGGCTCTCTGCCAGCTTCCCGCCGATCGGGTCGAGGGCCACACCGATCGGGCGGCCGCCGGCTGCCTTGCGGACCTCCTCGGCCCAGCCCGAATCCTCTGTCGATACGACCGGCACGTCGGGGAACCGCTTGCGCAGCTCGGCAGCCCCGCGGTCGCTGCGGACGACGTTGACCAGTGCCAGGTTGTGAAATCGACATATCCCAGTCAGCAGCCGCCCGACCGACGAGCCCGCGGCGGTCTGCACCACAAGGCCGTCGTATCCGAAGGCCGGGTGCTCCTGCGCCTCACGGCGCAGCATCACCGCGGTGAGCGGGTTCGCGAGCATCTGCGCGGCGACCTCGTCCGACAACTCGTCCGGTACGGCGACGACCGTCTCGGCATCCGCCGTGATCCACTGGGACCACGCTCCCGGCTCGGGGAAGACCGTTACGCGGCCACCGACCTCGACCCCCGGGGCCAAGCGTGCTCCGCTGCCGATCGCCTCCACCACGCCGGTGGCCTCCAGGCCGGCCGGAACCGGCTGTGCAGCCTTCCCCGGGTAGGCTTCGACGGCCTGGAGGTCGCCGGGGTGTATCGAGAAGACCGTGGTGCGGATGAGGACCTGGCCGTGCCCTGGCGCTGTCGGCTCCGGCTCCTCGATCACGGTCAGGACGTCGGCAGGCGACCCTCCACGGGTGTGAACAACACGACGGTTCATGGTTCTTCTCCTGCGCGCTGGTACGTGTGGGTTCTGGCCCCGGCATCGACCGACGTCCGGCTGCGCCGGTTGTGCTCCGCGGAACACGGGTTTCGTAGGGCACGCAACCTGCGCCGTACGCGCGGTCCTTGCCGTCGGTTCGTGGTGATTGCCGACTCAAGCAGTTCGTCACTCACGGGCCGGGTCCTTTCGGGGGCGGTGTCGGCGTGAGAACTCGGTCCGGCGCGCGTTTGGCGGCCGGCCCCGTGCACGACGGCCCGTCGGCGCCTGCGACGGTCAGCCGTGACGCGCTCGGCATCGAACGACGAGGAGGTGGCTTCAGGGGCTGAACAGACCGGGGTTCTCGCGGACGTAATCGGCCACTCCCGAAGGAGGCCGTCCGGTGACCTGCTCAACCCCGTCCGCCTTGCGGTCGTAGCGATTCTCCGCGTGAAGGCGAGCCATGGTGGAGATGTGCTGGAAGACGTGGTCGGGCAGTCCCAACGGCCTGAGATCGTCGTCGATCCATTCCTGCAAGGGCACGTCGATGTAACCGACCTGTCGGCCCAGGGCTGCGGAGACCTCCGCCGCCATGGCGGCGACGTCCTCCGACCGCGGGCCGGTCAGCTCATAGATCCGGCCGACGTGCGGGGCGGGATCGGCCAGGATCTCCTCCACGACCGCGGCGACATCCCGGGCCGCCACAGGGGAGGTCTTCGCCCGGCCGAAGGGCAGCCTGATGCTTCCGTACTTCGCGATCGAGGAGAAGCCCACACGGAACAGCGGGTTCTCCATGAACACGGTGGGTCTGACCTGGACGACGGGCAGGCCCGACCAGCCGAGGACCTGCTCCACCAGCCACTGCTGCCGCTGCTGCGCGGACTCGGAGGTGCTGGTGAGGTGCATCTCGGAGACAGTCAGCTGCGACATGTTCACGAACACTTCCAGGGACCCGTACGCATGCGTCACGGCCGCCACCGTCATGGCGGCCTCCAGATACTGCGCCGACACGCCCATGCCGAAGTACATACGTCCACAACCGGCCAGGGCGTCGGCGACGTCGCCCGCGCGCGTCAGGTCGCCGACCACGGTCTCGGCGCCCGTCGCGCGCAGCGCCTCCGCCCGCTCGTCATCGCGGTGCACCATGGCCCGAACGGGCAGGCCCCGACGCCGAAGGCCTTCGACCACGGAGCGCCCGACGCCGCCGACACTGCCCGCCGCGCCTGTCACCAGAATGGGTAGCACACTGGCTTGCGGGGTGCGGTCCATAGGTGCAGCTTGTGACGCGTACGACCGCGGCGCAACCGGAGCCCGCCGAGCCGTAGCCGCTGCGACAACGGTCGGCTGTCGGCGACGGCGACGGGACGTACGACAGGGGCGTCCCGGAGCTCTGGTATGCATGCGACCCGGCCGCCGCCTCGGCTGTGCGCAACCGCTTCGCGGACGAGGCCGCCGGCATCGGCAACCTGCTCGTCACCGCGGATTTTCCCGGCATGCGCCTCGGGCGGATCATCACAGCCGACGGAGGACATCGTTTCGTCGCCGTGCGGCCGCAGGGTCGGCGTGATGTCCCCCAGAGTGGTTGTCGGGGGAACATATCGGCTGCAGGCATCTCGGCTTCGCATCGGTGCGGAGCCGGAGACCCGGCGGGTTCTCAGGCACGGACCCGGGCGGCGCCTTGAGTTGTGACGGTTTGCGTTCGTGGTGCTGTGTTCGCGTCCTGCCACTGCGATCGAGGCGAGGGCCTTGCGGGCCTGCCCGGCAGCTGAGGGGTGTCCCGTAACCCCTGGTGGAACAGCGCGCGACGTCGGATGCGGTGCATCGCAAGGCGGAGGAACGTCCGCACACTGGATGTATGCGGGCGTTGTATGCGGACGTCCCGACAACGCGGCGCGGTGCCGCGGCTGTCGTCGCGCGGGACAGCCCATGGGGAAGCCGGGGCCGTTGTCAGTGGGGCCGTCTATTGTGCCGGCCATGTCTGATGATCTACGGAACGACGGCCTGCGGGCCGAACCCACGGCTGCGGCAGAGTGGTTGCCGGACCCCGGGCCCCCGATGGCGCCGTCGGAGCCCGGGCCGCGGAGAGGGGAAGCCGCGTGCTGGGGAGCCCGCTCCCCATTCGTCGCCGACGGGCTCGACACCGGTGCCGGGGAGAAGCACTTCACCGGGGACTTCGAGACCCACCTGATGGTGCTTCTGCGCGAGCGGGAAGAACCGTCGTTGCTTCGCTTCGCGGAGCACAACGGGGTGAAGTACTCCCGAATCGTCCTGGACAGGGGGAAGACGCCGGACCAACCGATGCTCACCACCACCGGCCGTGGGACTCTGGCCCTGCAACGGGCCACTGCCGGACGGCGCGTGGAACAACTGCGCAGTGAGGGCTTCGAGGTCGCACGCGTGAAGATCGAGGCGGCACCATGGAACAAGGACGTGCCGCGGACAGCCCGGGAGGCTGCGGCGCTCCCGCCGCAGTGCTACTTCGAGCACCATGTGAAGCTGGCGCTGACCGATGTCGATCAGGTGGCGGTGGTGCGGGCGCTGTGCGAGCCCCACGCGGCGCACGTCTCCCGCAATGCCCGCCGTCCACTCAGCGGGGGCCGCCACGAGCGCTTCGTCACGCAACGCTGCCGACCGGTCGGCCGTCCTGCTGCTCGCGCGCGACTGGACGCCCTGCTGGCATCGCTCGCCGACGCGGGGTTCGCGGCCGTGGAGGTCGAGGAGGAGTTCGTGGTGCACGACGACAACCTCGCCATGGACGAAGGCTGGATGGTCACGGCCGGGAGCGGCGCCGCGTGACGAAGAGCAACCGGAACCGTCCGATTCTCCCCGCACCGAAGGAGGCGATCGAGGGCTTGGAATCTCCGTCGGAGGAGTTCGACCGCCGATCGCGTGCCGGTGAGCCTGAGTTCACGGACGCGGCGCAGGCCGTGCGCTGGCGGACCGCCCGCCGAGCGGCGATCGATCACGTGCTCGCACTGATCGCCGGATCCTGGTGGAGCGACAGTCTGGTATTGCGGGGCAGCTTGCCGCTGCAGGCATGGGCCGGCGAGCAGGCCCGGGAGCCGGCTGATCTCGACTGGGTGGTGGTTCGCGACATGCTCAACACGGGCTGGCAGTACGGAAACCTCATCGACCTGACCCGCACCTGGCCCGCCGTGGCGGACACGCTGGAGCCCGCTGACGATGCGCACGGCATTCAGGGGATCTGGGATGCGCGGCATCCGTCGTCGGACCTGAGGCGGCTGCTGGAGGCCGCCTCGGCGGATGGGGAAGCCGAGTCCTTGTACGGGGACCTGCTTGAGCGGATCAGGCAACGACCCGAGGCACCGGGCGGCGTGTTGCTCGACGCCGACCAGGCGTACGCGGAGTCGAGCGACGGAGGATGGTCCTACCACGGGCCGGGGGTGCGGCTGGAAGTTCCCTGGCGGGCGTCCGAGTTGCCGCCCGGCCGGATACGCGTGGACTTCGCCACCGACGACATGTTCTCCGATCCGCCGGAGTTTGCGGCCTTGCCGGTCGGCTGCGGCGAACCACCCGTCGTGGTCCAGACGGCCAGCCGGGAACTGTCGCTCGCCTGGAAGATCCTCTGGCTGCAAGTCGAGTCCGAGGAGGACGGCGGCGCCCAGGGCAAGGACCTCTACGACGCCGTCCTCCTGGCCGAGGACCGCCGTACCAGGCTGTCCACGAGCCTCCTCGATGACGTCCTGTCCGGCGGTTACGGCTGCGCCGGCGCCAATGGGATCGACCCGGACCGGATACGCCAATGGCCCATGGCATGGGCGCAGTTCCAAACCGAGTATCCCTGGGTGCAGGGGAGCGCGGAGGAATGGTCGTCCCGCTTGTCCGCGGCACTCACTTCGATGTTCTCGGTGGCGGTACCGACAACGGCCGATCTCGAGGTCGGTGATTCGGTGTCAATCTGCAGTGGTCCCTTCGCCACTCTCCAGGCGACTGTCGACGAGGTCGGTCCCCACTCGAAAAGGGTCAGGGTTATTGTCCATGCGTTCCACCGGGAGACCACGGTCGACCTCTCCTTCGACCAAGTGCGGAAGATTTGATGAGGTGGGCACCAGATGTGTTCCTGGCTCACGCCCAGGGCCGCGAGTTCCGGGTGACCGACGGGCTTCAAGGCAATGCCTCAAGCGCCAGATGTTCGGCCGCGCAGGATTCCAGTCTCTCCGCAGCCAGACTCTCCCGGCCCCGCAATCGGGTCGACGCCGGGCTCGGCCGGGACTTACGATCGAGCATGGCGATCAAGTACGTGTGGCGGGGCGACCTCGACAACACTTCCCTCAACGCGCTGCACGCCGACGGCTTCGGTCACCCGGTCGCTCGGACCGACTGGCGGGCACGACTCGAACGCCACAGCCTCGGCTGGGTCTGCGCCTGGGAAGACGGCTCCCTGATCGGCTTCGTCAACGTTGCCTGGGACGGCGGAGCCCATGCTTTCATCCTGGACACGGTGGTCGCTCAGCATCGCCGGGCAAAAGGAATCGGCGCCGGGCTCGTTGCGATCGCAGCGGACGAAGCCCGTGCCGCGAAGTGTGCGTGGCTTCACGTCGACTTCGAGGACCACTTGCGTCCGTTCTACTTCGATGCCTGTGGCTTCAAAGCGACGACAGCCGGACTGATCGCCCTTTAGCGCGCCGGCATCAGCCCTCGATCTCCTGCACACGACCAGGCGCGGAGTAACGGCATCCACTACGAACTCCGCCCGTCCTCAGCTGTCACGGAGCGTGGCCTCGCCACAGAAGTTTGCCCGTACGTGGCGGCCGGCGCGTCGTTGCTCGGCCGTGAGCACTCGGCCGGGAAGCACCCGATCGGCTGTCATATCCTTCTGCCGTGGCGAACCGGCGGCGGTCTATGGGTGATGTCTTCTGGGCTTGGGATCAGGCCCTGAGCGGGCAGCGGCGCCCGACTCGGATTCAGAAATGGGTGGCCCGACACCCGATCGGCGCCGGTTTCTGCGCGGCTGTTCCCTTCGCGCTTTTCGGCTTGTTGCTGTGGCGCGAGGAGGAGCCCGAGGATCCGCTGTTCGCTGTGGTCTTCGGGCTGCTCATGGGGCTTGTCTTCGGACTTACGGCCTTCTCGGAGCGGCTGCGGCAGGGCAGGCTCAAGCGTCTTGGCATAGGGGACGGGTCTTGACCACGGCCAGCCACTGGCGCCTACGCCCCCTTCAGACTTCGTGCGGGGAGGTGCGGGATCGCCGACCACGCATTTCGGACAGCTTCGTCACTCGGCCGGAGTCGTCGGAGCGGAGCCCCGCAAGGGCAGGCGGAGGGTAGGGATGTCGCGAAGCCCGAGGGACGAGTTCTTTCATGGCCCGGGTGGGATGTGCTTGAGCATCTTGTTCTATGGGTGGACGGCGGCCAGTAGCGGCACCGCGCCCTGGCTGAGAGTTGCCGCGACGCTGATGCTGGTGGCCTGGGTGATGTTGCTGGCGAGGCACCTTTTGCGACGGGCCCGTGGCCATAAGGCTTCTGGGCACCCGGATGAATCGGCCCCCTGAAAGACACCGAGGCCCGGGGAGGGCGGGCCCGCCGCCCATGAAGGAGGCAGGCCGCCAGGGTGGGACGGGAGCCGATGCGCGGTAGCCGGAACAGCGGCAGGTCTATGTCGCCATGATGACCGCTGGGCATGGCGGTCCGACTTGTGACGTACCTCCAGTAGGGTCCGGTCATGGCCATGGAACATCCCAACTCGTGGGCTGCCCAAGCGATACGACGGGTACGGTCAGACGACCTGAGTCGGACACCGACGCCCCTGCGTCCGCTTCGGCTACCCGCGATCCGGGACGTCGAGATCTACGTCAAGGACGAGTCCGCGCATCCCACCGGAAGCATGAAGTACCGCCTGGTGCGGGCCATGTTCTGTGAGGCGATAGCCAGCGGCGCCATCAGGGCGGATACGCCGGTAGTCGCTGCTACGGGCGGGGCGGTTGCCATCGCCGGAGCCCACTTCGCGAGACTGCTGGGTCTGGTGTTCACCGCCGTCGTACCGGCGAAGACCTCTGTGGACGTCCTGGCCAGGATCGAACGGGAGGGCGGCCGGTGGCAGGTGGGTGAGCAGCCGCCGGCCGCGGTGCAGGGAGAGGCGAGGGCGTTGGCCGAGCGGCTCGGTGGCCACTTCCTTGACCATTTCACCGACGCGGGGCGAGCGGTGGCCGGGTGGGGTGAGCCGACGATCGCCGACGAGATCTTCGTGCAACTGAGCGGGGAGCCGCACCCCATCCCCAAGTGGATCGTCACCGGTGCGGGAACGGGGGCGACCTCGGCAGCGGTGGGGCGCCACCTGCGGCAACACGGTCATCCGACTCGGCTGGCCGTGGTGGACCCGGAGAACTCCGCCTATTTCCCCGCGTGGGCGAGCGGGTGTGGCGACTACACCACGGGAATGCCCTCGCGGATACCCGGCATCGGTCGCCCACGCGTCGAGCCCGGCTTCCTGCCGACGGTGGTCGATCTGGTGATCCCGGTGCCGGACGCGGCGTCCCTTGCAGCCCTGCGGTGGCTTCGCACTGCTGCCGGGATCGCAGCCGGACCGGCGACCGGCACCAACTTCTGGGGGACGTGCCACCTCGTGGCACGGATGCGCGAGGCGGGGACGCCGGGCAGCATCGTCACCATCATCGGCGACACCGCTGATCCGTACCAGAACACCCACCTCGACACGGCGTGGGTGCGTGCGCGAGGCCTCGACCCCACACCCTACGAGGCCGAGATCGAGCGGTTCGCCCGCACCGGGGAGTGGCCGGCCGGGTAGCGGCCCGCGTGACGGCCGGGCACGGATGCGCCTCGGGCCTCTGTCCCGACCGGATTGGATGAGACGGCGACTGGCTTCGGTGAGAACGGTCACGTGAGCGATCCGGAGTCCGGCCTCACCGGATCCTGGTGACGCGTGGTCCGGCAGCTCACATGACATGCGCGCTTCCTGTCGGCGAGAGTCGGCGAGAGTCGGCGAGATCTTTCACGGAATGTGTGCCACAACCACCACTGATCGTGCCGGTCTTCCCGTTGGCGCGCAGCAGGCGATCGGTCGCCCGGGCCTCCGGGACGGGCGCCGGTTCCGCCGGGCCGCCCCAGGAACTGGCGGACCGGCGGAGCGCGGCGGACCGGCTCGGCAACGACGTACCCGATTCCCCGCACCCACGACCTGACGTGGTCGCACCGGCGCGGGCACCACCAAGCCATATCGCCACGCTCCCCCTACGGGAAAAGAGGCATTGCAGGAAACGAAATCCCACCGGCGTACCGGATCACCGGCCCATCGGCGGCGTCCCGGACGTTCGTCGGACTCGACTGCCTTGAAGGCGCCGTGGTCCCGATCCCTATGGCACCACGACAGTCAGCGATGTGTCAGTCACCTGGAAGCCGAGCTTCTCGTAGACGCGGCGGGCCGGATTCGCATCACTCACGACAAGCGAGACCTCGGCCAGCCCGTCGGCCGCAGCCACACCGAGCACCCGACGCAACAGATCGGCACCGAGGCCCTTGTAACGGGCTTCGGGGCGACGGAATACGTCCGCGATCCACGGCAGTCCGTCACGGTCGGTGAGGATCGCCCCAGCGACAACGCGGTCCGTCTCGTCCACCACCAGGGCACTGCATGGAAGGACCGGCCCGAGGACGGAGCCCGCCAGCATCGGTTTCAGGAGCTCGTTCAGGGCTTCTTCGTCGCTGCCACGGTGATGGTCTGGATGACCGGCAGGAAAGGCGGCTCGCCACGCCGGGAACACGGCGTCGGCATCACGGTCGCAAGGGACTGCCCGCAGTCCCTCGCCCAAGACCCGCGACGACCAGTCGGTCGGCGGCGGGCATCCGACCAGGTCCCGCCGCATCTCGTGGGCGTGTCTCATCACCCGTGCACCACGGCGCAGCAGTTGCTCGCCGAGATCCACAGATCCCGAGACCGCCCATCCGGACATGCCGGAGACGATGGTCTCCACGGGGTCGGGGCCGACCACTTCGGCCAGGTCCGCCCACGGGTGCCCCTCGCGAACACCCTGCAGATAGGTCAGGACCGGCACACCCTGCCGATTGGTCAGGGTCTGGCGCTGCTCGTCGTTCTCAGTCACTCGTCATCCTTGATAGACCGCATGTACCTCGGTGCGGCATTCTCCTGTTCCGCATTCGCCGCGGCAACAGAATTTCGCAGCTCACACGCCTGTACGACAGCTCGTCCCAGCAGTACGGGATCGAAGCAGTGGAATGCCCGCCCGGCACCACCGATGCCCTCCTGGGTACCGACGACGAAAACCTCGACGAATACGTACGGACCACCGCGTTCTGCGCGGCCTGACCCCTTCGCACCGCGACCGCCGGGCCCGGAATCACGCACACCCGACCGTTGGCGCGCGGGCCCCGCCCACCCGAGGGCTGTCCCGTAACCCCTGGCGGGCGCACGACGACAGCTACGGCACCTCGCCGCGTTGTCGGAAGGTCCGCATACATCCAGTACGCAGCATCTCTCCGCCTCGCGATGCACCGCATCCGACGCCGCGCGCTGCTCCACCAGGGACTACGGGGCAGCCCTTAGCATGATCTCCATGGACATCACCATTCACACGAGCGTTCTTCCGCACGACGACCCGGACGCGTCCCTGGCCTTCTACCGCGACGTCCTCGGCTTCGAGGTCCGCAGCGATGTCGGACAGGGCAAGATGCGCTGGATCACGGTCGGCCCCGCCGGACAGCCCGACACGTCCATCCTCCTGGCACCACCGGCCGTCGACCCCGGGGTCACCGAGGACGAGCGCCGCACCATCACCGAGATGATGGCCAAGGGCACCTACGGCTGGATCCTGCTGGCCACCCGGGATCTCGACGGCACCTTCGAAAGGGTCCAGGACGGCAACGCCGAGGTCGTCCAGGAGCCGACCGAGCAGCCCTATGGCATCCGCGACTGCGCCTTCCGCGACCCCGCGGGCAACCTGGTCCGCATCCAGGAACTGCGCTGAGCCGCCCAACGGCCCCTGCTTCACCTCCGAGCAACTCCTCGGCCTGCCCGCCCGGCTCGCCCACCCCGGCGGACCGTGGCACCGCCACCGAGCACCTCGCCGCCCACCCCGCCGTGCAGGCCCGGGTGCTCACGGGCATCGAGGACGAGAACCTCTCTTCATGTATCGCCCCTCGTGGGGACGCGCACGTACAGCGGCACAACGCCTGAACGACCTCAAGCGACTGCGCCGCGTCCGCGACCGGCTTGACGCCCACAGCGTCCACCAACCCGGTCACCCTCCACCCGGCCGGCCTCACGACCGACGAGTCACCACCAGGGCGCGCTCCGCCCGGTCCCCCGGTCGGGTCCCGGCCGAACAGCACGTGCCGTCACCGGCAGCCGAACCCGTCGGCTGCAGAGCCCACCGGCTCGCGACATCCCGGTGGCAGCCGACCGGGCGTGGCCCCGCCCACCATCCGGTTCACCGATACGCCCGGCCCCGCACATAGGCGATGACGAGGGCAACAGCGGTGACCGCGCACGCCAGCATGCCGAAGGCCAGGAAGGCGTAACCCGCTTCGCTGATACCGGGTTCGGAGGTCTGTATCGCAGTCATGCCGTCGCCGACGGAGATCCGGTGTTCCTTGTCCGGGTGGGCGACGATGTAGAGGACCATGGCGGCAACGGCCGCCACGCACAACACCGCCCCGGCCAGCGGCCAGGCGCCCGCTCTGCCGTACCAGGGGACCTTGGGGACCAGAGCGACATGCGGGCACCGCGTCAGCAGCGCAAGCCCCAGCTCAGCAGGGCGCTCGGCCATCCCGTCCGCCCGGAGCCGTCGGCCGTCGTCCAAGCCGATCACGCAACGGTGTCCGTTCCCCAGCCGGGCTGCGATCGCGTTCACGGATTCGCCATCGACGTGGAGCGAGGTGACACGGTCCCAGGACCAGCCCGACACTCCGCGCCGGGACCCGTGGACCAGCCCGCCCTCCCGCACCTCGAAGTACTCCCCCGGCTCGCCGCGCACCGCCCGGACGATCTGGGTCACCGCCACACCCGCGGCGCCCAGCGCCACACCGAGCAACAGCCCGATCGCCTTGTTGCTGCCGACCGACCCGTCGCCTGTCGCGGATATGCCCCACACGCCCAGCCAGCCGCAGGGGACGGCAATGAGCAGGGCCCAGCCCGCGTTCACCCACCGCTTCCGGTGGTCGACCGCGTGACGGCTGACCACGGGGCCGAGCTCCTCGAAAGCGTTTGCTCCCTCGTTTTCCATCACTGCGCAAGTCAAACACCAGGCGTGTCCGGCCTCAAGATCTCGGCCATACGGATCGGTTGCTCTCGATCGGAAGGGCTCGGAGGGCCTCGGAGAGCTTCGGAGGACCTCGGGATCACGGGCTGCGCTCACGCGGCTGGAGCGCCCCCTTGTCCGGCGCCCCGGCGATGAGATCTGCGTGTCCGATCGGTCCACGAACAGGCCGGTGGCGAAATCGCTTGCCCGTTGCGCCGGTTGACAAGGTTGTCACGGCGCCGGGCAGATCACTCATGCCGTCCCGGCGGAACAGGGCGTCGAGTCCTTCCCCGACCGCGAACCGAGACGTGCCTGGATCCGGTCGACGTCGGGTACGTCCAGTCGCCTGGCGATCACGAGGGAGAGCGACAGCCAGTCGGAACCGTTGCCCGCCGCGCCCTGCGCCCGCAGACTCCGGTCGAGTCCCTCAAGGGCGAGCATCTCGTCGTACGGCGACTCGATGGCACGTGCCAGTTCGAGTGCCTGCTCATGGCACTCGCGGGCCTCGGACGCGAAGGCGACACCGTCGGCCGCCAGGCAGACCGCGCCGAGGATGTTGAGGGCTTCCGCCTCGCCCCCTCGGTCCTTGAGCTCGCGGCACAGGTCCACGCTCGCGCGAGCATTCTTCATCGCGATGCCGTGGGCTCCGCTCGCCGACTGCGTCTCGGCCAGATGCATGAGGACGTGAGCCCGTCCCATACGGCTGCCGAGTTCGTGACAAATGGTGAGGGCTTCGTCGAGGTCTCTCTCAGCCGCTTCGAGTCGTCCCGCGCTGAACCCGACCCGGCCCAGGTACATGAGGGCGTTGGCCTGGCCGAGCCTGGCACCCAATGCGCGGAACATGCCGAGCGCCTGCTCGATGCATTCCGCGGCCTCCTCGTACTCTCCCCTCAGCCGCAGTACGTCACCGAGGTCGGCCAGGGTATTGCCCTGGCCGTAGCGGTTGTCGAGGATGCGATAGCTCACGAGGGCCTCACGGTGGGCGTCGACGGCTCCCGCGTAGCGTCCGGCGGACTTGTGCAGATCACCGAGAGCCGTGAGGGCATTCGCCCGGCCGAGGCGGTTTCCAGAAGCACCGTGCAGCTCCAGCGCGTGTTCGAGGCTCTCGGCGGCCTCGGCGTAACGCCCGGTCAGTTGCTGCACATGGCCGATGTCGACGAGCACATGAGCCATGCCGCGTGTGTCGCCCACGTCGCGGAAGAGCCGCAGCGCCCGCTGATACATGTCGTCGGCCTCCTCATATCTCCCGGTCACCCGAAGGACACTCGCCAGATCACCGAACGCGATGGCTTGGCCGTGGCTGTCCGGGAGACCGTCGAAGCGCTCCAGCGCCTGCACGAGGTTCGCCTCGGACTGTTCGTACCGGCCCATCACACGATGGATCACCGCCATGTTCCGCAATGCCGTCGCCTGCCCCAGCAGATCCCCGGCGGCGAGAGCGCATTCCAGTGCGGTCCCGTGCAGGGCGAGTGCTTCGCTCCAGTGTCCGTGAGTACGCAGGAACTCCTTCATCGCGGCGGGAAGATGCATGGCGTGAGTGCGGTGACCGTGGCGCGCCGCGTACTCGACCGCCGCCTGGAGGTTGGCGTACTCGGCGCGCATCCAGGCGGTCGCGCGATCAGCATCGGGAACATCGGGGATCTCCGGTTGCAGGCTGGTCACATAGCGCGGCTCGGGGCTGTTGTAGCGGTTGAAGAAGTGGGCGGCCCGGGTCGCGGCGTGGAGGTAGTAGTCCAACTGCCTCTCCAGTGCCTCGTGCACGGCACGGGTTCCGGCCTCGCACGCGAGCGTACGGGCGTACTCACGGACGAGGTCGTGCATGCGGTAGCGGCCACGGGCCGTTTCCTCGATGAGGTGATGCTCCTCGATCTCCTCAAGCATGCGGCGGGCGTCCGACACCCCGGTGTCCTGCAGTGCGGCGGCCCCGTAGGCGTCGACGTCGACGCCCGGCTGCATCCCGAGATGCCGGAACAGCTTCTGGCGATCCGCCGGAAGGTCTCGATAGGAGAGCTGAAACGCGGCGGCGACAGAGGTGTGTTCGGTGGACAGGCCGCTCAGTTGTCCGTTCGGGTCGCTCAGGTCGGCCACCACGTCGGCAGCGGTCCAGGTGGGGTGATGGCGCAGGCGTGCGGCGGTGAGCTGAAGCGCCAGAGGGAGGTAGCCGCACAGTCGGCCGAGTTCGGCGATCGGGAGGTCACCGGTGTCGAGATCGGCTCGTCCGGCCTTCGCGACGAGCAATTGCACCGCGCGTTCGGGCTGCAGGACTTCCAGGGTGAGCGGCACGACGTCCTCGAGGGCGGTCAGCCTCCGGCGACTGGTTATCAGCACGAGCGAGGAACCGGTGCCGGGCAGGAGAGGCTCGATCTGTTCACTGCTGCAGGCGTCGTCGAGCAGGATGAGCATGCGGCGGTCGGCCAGATCGCTGCGCCACAGACCGGCGCGGGCCTCCAGGCCGCCCGGGATACGCTGAGGGTCCTCACCGAGGGCGAGCAACAGGGTGGTGAGGGCGTCGGCCGGGTCGACGGGGGGCGTGCCCGGTGTGTGTGCGTGCAGCGGGAGGAAGATCTGGCCGTCGGGGAAGTCCTTGCGCAGACGGTGGGCCGCGTGGACGGCGAACGCTGTCTTGCCCACACCGGGCATGCCGTCGACGGCGTGGATGTTGATCACGCCCGAGGGTCCCTCGGAGCGGCTGCGTACCGCGGCTGTCAGCAGGTGGAGTTCGTCGTCACGGCCGGTGAAGGACGCGATGTCCCGTGGCAGTTCCGTGGGCACGGTGGGGGTGACGGGCGTGCCTCCCGCCGGGGGTTGGGGCGTGGTGCGGCCGGAGTCGTCGAGTATGTGCTGGTAGGCCGTGCGGGCTTCGGGCCCCGGCTCGACACCGAGGTCGTCGACAAGGGTGCGACGCAGCCGGTGGTACACGTCCAGGGCCGCGGCCTGCTGGCCGGTGCGGTGGAGAGCCAGCATCAGCTGGCTGTGGAAGGACTCCCGGAAAGGGAATTCGGCTGCCAGGCGACGAAGTTCGGGCAGAAGGCCGTCGTGCCGGCCGCGCTGCAGCTCCGCGTGGTTCCGCCACTCCAGGGCCTGCAGCCGGGCCTCCTGCCACTCGTCGACGTGGGCGTAGGCCGTCTCCGCAGCTGCGGGCAGGTCGCTCAGAGGAGTGCCGCGCCAGAGACCGAGGGCGGCTTCGGCCTCGCGCGCCACATTGTCCCAGTCGCTCTCCAGACGTGAGACGCGAGCTGCCTCGACCCTCCGGGTGAAGACATCGATGTCCAGCTCGCCCTCACCGACGTGGAGGAGGATTCCATGACGCGGGGCCTGGACACGAGCCTCCTCCCCCAAGGCGCGGCGCAGACGGCTCAGATGGTTGTGCAGGGAAGCGCGGGCGGTGGCCGGTGGCCGCGCGCCCCACAGGACTGTTTCGAGACGGTCGTGGGAGACGACACGGTTCGGCGTGAGCAACAGGACTGCCAGGAGGGTCCGGGCCTTGAGGGACCCCGGTGTCCGGTCGGTCCCGTGCTCGTCGTGGACCGTCAGCGGGCCGAGGAGTCCGAATCTCACGTTTTTCCCCCTGTGTCGAGCTCTTCCGGCTGTTACCGGACCGCGTCGCTCCGTCCGCGTGGGCTGCATCGTAGCTCCGCGTCGACGTACTGACGTGGGGTTTCGTCGGGCCCCCACATTCCCTCTCGTGCCCCCGACGTCCCCGGATGAAGGGAGGTTGGCGTTCTGTTGGAGAGCTGTTGACCGGGTGGGCCAGCATGCCGATGTCGATCAGGCGTGGGCTCGGTCCTGTTGCCGGGAGCGTGCTTGACGGCGGGGTGGGTCCCACTCGTTTGCGCCTCGAAAGGTGTGCACGCATTGCTGCCTCTCTCGTCGTTCACCGATGCGATCGTCGCGACCGTGCTCCTGCGTTCCGCTGCCGCCAAGGCCGTGTCACCCGGTGTGGCGTCCGCGGCCGTCGGTGAGGCGCTCGGCGGACGCGCAGTCATTTCGCCGGCATTCGTCCGGGCTGTTTCGGCATGGGAATCAATCGCCGCCGTCGCACTTCTGACACCGGCTCTGCGCTGGGCCGCGAGCGCTCTCGTCGCGGTACTCGGTCTGAGCTTCGCACTTCTGGGAGCAGCCGGGTCAATACGCGGAAGCAAGGTGCCCTGCGGCTGTTTCGGAGCCGAATCCGCGCGTCCGCTGGGTGCGGTGAACACGGCTGTCGGGGCCTTCTTCATCGCGGCGGCGGCCGTTCACGCATTCGGCCCCTCACACATCGACGCATCCGTCCTGACTTTCACCGTGCTGTTGGTGACGATCCTTTCCGGTGCCTGGCTGATCCTGTCGCAACGCCGGACGGGCTGGGTCGTCGTAAAGAATTTCTTCCGGCGATGGGAATCCGCATCATGATGGTCGTTATGGCGTTCGCACTGCTGATACTGACCGCCGCGGTAGTGCTGCTCTTCGCGATGATGGGCGAGCTCAGTTCCCGTGTCCCCGATCCCGAGGACGGCCGGATCGTCGCCCTGGAGGAGTACCGGCCCGGCGCCGAGGCGGAGGAGTGGCCCGAGCCGCTGTCGGGGCTGGTCGGCGCCCGACGCTCCGCGCTCCTGGTGCTGAGCACCGTGTGCGCGACATGTGCCACGGTGGCCGACGAGATCGGTCACCGTCCTGAACTCGTGGCCCGGAGGCCTGTCGGCACCGTGGTCACGTGCGCGAATGCCGAGGAAGGCGAGAAGTTCGCCGCGGACCACGCGCTGCCTCCGGGCAGCTATGCGATCGACGCGGGCGGCGCCTGGGTGTCGGAGAACTTCGGTGTCGGCAAGAGTCCGTCGGCCCTGGTGTTCAACGGGGGCGTGCTCACCGAGGCCTTCGCGTTCAGCAAGGTCAGCCCACTTCTGGAACGCATCCAGATCGGAACAGCCACGGAGGAAATGGCATGACCGTTTTCAGGAAGAGATCACATGATGCTCTCGGCGGCGTGGAGAAGGCCCGTGTGGGACGACGGCGGGTGCTGGGCGGTATCGGGGCGAGTGGCCTGATGGCCTCGGCCGCGGTGTTCGCCAGCTCGTCCACGGCGCACGCGGGCAACGCCGACTGCTGCAACCTCGCACACCCGCCGGGGACTTCCGGCTACCTGTCCAACTACACCGACTGCTCGTCCAGGGCCGCGTACATCTGGGGCTGCACCTCCAGTGGCGGCTACCTGCACTGCTACTGCTGCGAGACGGCCGGCAACGCTCAGTCCGCCTACCGCTGCCAGTACAACTGAACGGGGAGTACACGTGGTGACGTGGTTGGCGATCGCCGGCATGGCGGCGGTCCTTCAAGTCTTCAGCCCTTGAGGCCAGTCCATGGCCGGGGTCGCCGGTCCCATGCTGACCCGCAGCAGATCCGAGGGAACGCGTTTCCTGGCCGGTCTGTTCGCAGGAGAAGTGATCGCCGCAACACTGATGAGTCTGGTGGTGTACGTCATCGGCGCCGGCCTGGCCGTGCTCGTCCCTCACACGGGGCTGCAGGTCGTCATGGCGGCGGTGGCTGTGATCCTCGGTGTGGCGGACCTGCTGAACCGCACGCCGCACATCTGGCGACAGGTCCCGCAGTCGCTGGTACGCACCCACCCACCGGGAATGCTGGGTCTTTCGTGGGGTTTCGACCTCGCGTTGCTGTTCACCACCCAGAAGACCACGTCGCTCACCTGGGCGGCGCTGGCCGCGGCGCTGCTGCTGCACCCCTCGTTCTCCTGGCTCTATCTCGTCGGCATGGCGGTGGTCGGCGTGCTGACGATCGCGTTGCGGAGCATCACCTGGAACTTCGTGCCCCTTTCGGAGTTCGGCGATCGCCTGCAGCCGTGGTTCGTACCGACGCGGCGGGCGGCGGGAGCCCTTCTGGTGGTCGTCGGCGTGCTGACGGCGGCCGGAGCATGGTGACGCGGGAAAGGGGGTGTGGACATCTCCGGTGAGCGGTCCGGTGACAAGAAGGGCCAGATATTCGTCACCAGGTTCGAATGCCAGAGTCTGTTCAGGCTGTTGCTCGTGCTCGGGTTGCACGTCAAGGTCAAGCGCGAGGTACGCCGGGCCGCCGAGGGGTTCCTGGGTGGCACGACGCTCGTCCAGTGGCGCCGCAGGACCGTGCTGAGCATCTCGCTGTGGCAGGACCTGGACAGCGTCTATTCCATGGGAAGAGTCGGCCACCACATCGTGGCCTCCCGGATGCCCGCGCGCACGGGGATCCGTACGGCATGCGGTGTGTATCCGTACGCGGG
The DNA here is from genome assembly GCF_044754145.1 of Streptomyces sp. NPDC093149. Lineage (NCBI taxonomy): Bacteria > Bacillati > Actinomycetota > Actinomycetes > Kitasatosporales > Streptomycetaceae > Streptomyces > Streptomyces sp. NPDC093149. The sequence goes on along the minus strand of NZ_JBIVON010000003.1, from coordinate 641,029 downwards.
CGACTGGAAGCACGTCATGTTCGGCGCGCCCGCAACCGCCGGCGAGCCACTGTTCGCCACCGGTTCCGTGTCCACGACTGTGAAAGGAAATCCGTCATGAGGAACCACACCCCGACAGACCGGGGGTACGCGTTCATCAAGAGCAATCCCGATGGCACCAAGAACGTCTACGTCGCCATGGGGATCGCGGCCGAAGGCACACCGGAGGACGTGTTCGCCGTGCACCTGCGGCGTCCGGAAGTCGATGTGGACTCCGCCGTCGAGACCGTCGACACCGGCTCCGTGCGTCGCACCAGCTCGGCCGTGCACGTGTGGGCGGGCCCCGACAGCATCGTGAGGGTCCGGGCGGCACGTTCCGGACCGGGAACGCTTCTCGGAAGCTGATCCCGGCCCGGCCGGACGTGTGGCGGAGGCGGACGGGAATCGAACCCGCCGGACGGGGGTACCCCGTCCCTCCCGCTTTGAAGGCGGGGAGGCCCACCAGGAACCCTGACGCCTCCGCCACACACCCTAGAGCAAAAGCCGCGGCGCAGCGGCCCGTTCAGGCTTCCGCCCGCTGCCGCGGCCGTGCCGCGGAGCAGGGCGCCCTCATCGCGTCGAGCCGCTCACCACGAACGAACCGGATGACATGACACTCACACAGCAACCGGCACACGCCCTCACCCCCGAGCAGGTGCGGCTGACACAGTACGCACGGGGCGGTGGTTGCGCCTGCAAGATTCCGCCCGGTGAGTTGGAGAACGCGGTTTCCGCCCTTTCCCGCTCCCAACCTGTCTCGTCGGCACACGAGTTGCTGGTCGGCCTCGACAGCGGGGACGACGGAGCCGTGGTGCGTCTGACCGGGGACTCGGCGCTGATCCTGACCACCGATTTCTTCACCCCGGTCGTCGACAGCGCCTATGACTGGGGGCGCATCGCCGCAGCGAACGCCCTGTCCGACGTGTACGCCATGGGCGGCGCCCCGCTCCTCGCGGTGAACCTGCTGGCCTGGCCCCGCGACGTTCTTCCGCTGGAACTCTCCGCGGAGGTGCTGCGGGGTGGCATGGATACGGCTCGTGAGGCGGGCTGCCATCTCGCGGGCGGTCACAGCGTCGATGACGCCGAGCCCAAGTACGGCCTCGCCGTGACAGGCATCGCCGACGCGCGCCGTCTGCTGCGCAACGACTCCGGCCGGCCCGGTGTTCCGCTGTCGCTGACCAAGCCGCTCGGCATCGGCGTGCTGAACACCCGTCACAAGGCCACCGGCGAGAACTTCCCGCAGGCCGTCGACGCCATGACACGCCTCAACCACGACGCCTCGCAGGCCGCGCTCGCCGCGGGCATCACCTGCGCCACCGACGTCACCGGGTTCGGGCTGCTCGGTCACCTCCACAAGATGGCCCGGGCCAGCAACGTCAGCGCCGTCCTGGACCCGTCCGCCGTTCCTTATCTCGACGGAGCCAGGGAAGCGGCACGGGCGGGGTACGTGAGCGGCGGCACGCGACGCAACCTCGCCTGGACGGACCCGCACACCGCCTGGGGCGACGTGCCCGAGACCGAACGTCTCCTGCTCGCCGACGCCCAGACCTCCGGCGGCCTGCTCGTCGCCGGTGAGATCCCGGGCGCCCCGGTCATCGGGGAACTCGTGCCCGCCCGCGAACACACGCTGATCATCGGCTGAGCCGGCGTGAACCCGCAGAAGAGCGCCGACCGGCGCAGCGCCATCCCCCGTACCGACACGCTCCTGGCCGACCCTCGGCTCGTCCGGGCGGCCGACCGGATCGGCCGCCCCCGGGTGCGCGGCCTGGTCCGGGACGCGCAGCAGCACGCCAGGGACGGTGATCTGCTGCCGGAACAGGTCCTCTCCCACGTCCTGGCAGCTCTGCCCACGGGCCCGACCACGCTGCGGCCCGTCATCAATGCCACCGGCGTGGTCGTCCACACCAACCTGGGGAGGGCCCCGTTGTCCCCCGCGGCGGTCGAGGCAATGACCCTGGCCAGCGGGTACACCGACGTCGAGTACGACCTCGCCGACGGAACACGGGCCCGGCGGGGCCGTGGGACGATCGACGCCCTCCTGGACGCGGTGCCCGCCGCAGAGGACGCGCACGTCACCACGAACGGCGCGGCAGCGCTCGTGCTCATCGCGACCGCCCTGGCCCAGGGCCGCGAGATCATCGTCAGCCGGGGCGAACTCGTCGAGATCGGCGACGGGTTCCGTCTGCCGGATCTGCTGACGAGCACCGGTGCCCGGCTGAGAGAGGTCGGCACGACCAACAGGACCCACCTCGCCGACTACGCCGCCGCGGTCGGCCCCGACACCGGGTTCATCCTCAAGATCCACCCCTCCAACTTCCTCACAGTCGGGTTCACTTCGTCCGTGTCCGTGCGGGAACTGAGCGGTCTCGGCGTGCCGGTCGTGGCCGACATCGGCTCCGGTCTCCTGCATGCCGACCCGGCCCTCCCCGACGAGCCCGACGCGACGCAGTGGCTCGGCGCGGGTGCGGACCTCGTGACGGCCAGCGGGGACAAGCTCCTCGGTGGCCCGCAGGCCGGCATCGTCCTCGGACGCCGTGACCTGGTCACGGTCGTCCGCCGACACCCGCTCGCCCGCGCCGTGCGTGTCGGCAAGCTCACTCTCGCCGCACTCGAAGCCACGCTCCGCACGCCGCAGACACGCGTCGACCAGGCCCTGCACGCCACCCCGGAGTCACAGGAAGCGAGAGTGCGGGCGCTGGTTGCGCGGCTGCGCGACGCCGATGTGGACGCAACGGCCGTGCCCTGTGCCGGCGCGGTCGGCGGCGGAGGCGCGCCGGGGGTCGAACTGCCCGGATGGGCGGTGCGGCTGGCCCCGTCGTTCGCCGCCGCGCTGCGCACCGGCGACCCCAGTGTCGTGGGCCGTCTCGACCGGGGCTTCTGCCTCCTCGACCTGCGCTGCGTCCCGCCGGACGCGGATCCCTCGGTGGCGGCGGCCGTTCTCGCGGTGTCCCGTCGGCTGGACGGTTCGCCGTGCACGTGATGGCCACCGCGGGGCATGTGGATCACGGCAAATCCACTCTCGTACGCGCACTGACGGGAATGGAACCGGACCGATGGGCCGAGGAACAGCGGCGCGGCATGACCATCGACCTGGGATTCGCCTGGACACGGCTGCCGTCCGGAGTGACGGCGGCCTTCGTCGACGTCCCCGGTCACCACCGCTTCATCACCAACATGCTGGCCGGGATCGGCCCTGTGCCCGCCGCCCTCCTCGTCGTCGCGGCGGACGAGGGCTGGTGCAGGCAGACCGAGGAGCACGTGGCGGCGCTGACGGCCCTGAACGTGCGTCACGGACTGCTTGCCGTGACCCGCACCGACCTCGCCGACCCGGAAACAGCCATCGCCGAAGCACGCGACCGGCTCGCCGGTACACCGCTGGAGAACATCGAGGCCGTAGCCGTCCACGCGCCATCGGGCCGTGGCGTCGACCGGCTCAGGACCGCGCTGGACCGCCTCGTCCGCTCCCTTCCCGCAGCCGACACCGAAGGGCCGACCCGGCTGTGGATCGACCGTGCCTTCACCGTCCGCGGCGCGGGCACGGTGGTGACCGGAACCCTCGCCACCGGACGGATCGAGCGCGGCGACGAACTCGTGCTGGCACCCTCCGGCAAACAGGTGCGGATACGGGGGCTTCAAAGCCTCAAGGAAACCGTGACCGGCGCCGGGGCGGTTTCCAGGCTGGCGGTCAACCTCCGGGGCACGGCGCTCGAGGACGTGGCCCGAGGGCACGCCCTGATCGGTCCCGGGGAGTGGGCCCAGGTGTCCAGGATCGACGTGCGGCTCCACCACGTGCGGGAGATCCGGTCCCATCACCTGGTGCTGCATCTGGGATCCGCGGCCGTCCCCGCCCGGCTCCGCCCGTTGGGCCGGGAGACCGGCCGGCTCACACTGGCGCAACCGCTTCCCCTGCATGTCGGGGAGCGTGTCCTGCTGCGCGACCCCGGTATGCACCGGATCGTCGCCGGAGCGACGGTCCTCGACACGATGCCCGCGCCGCTGCGCCGCCGTGGCGCGGCGACCGCGCGTGCCGTGGAACTCTCGTCACTGCCACAAGCCCCCGACTGCGCGCGGTACATGCGGCTGCACCACTGCGCCAAGCGGTCCGATCTGCTGGAAACCGGTCTGCTGCGGCCCGGTGCCGATCCTCCCTCGACGACCAGGAGAGTCGGGGACTGGGTGATCCACAACAGCCTCTGGGAATCGTGGCGGACGGAGCTGATGCGGGTCGTCGACGCATGGGCGGAGCGTCACCCGCTCGCCCCCGGGATGCCACGGGCGGCGGCTGCCCGCATGGTCGGTCTTCCCGACTCGCGGCTGCTGGGACCCCTGATCGGCGCAGCGGCCCTCGTCAGTGACGCCACGGGCGTTCGGCGTCCGGGTTCGGGTGGCGCACTCCCCGAGGGCGTGCTGAGCGCCGTCGGAAAGGTGCGTGAGCGGCTGGAGAGCGCCCCCTTCGCCCCGCCGTCCGTTCCCGAACTGCAGGCGCTCGGACTCACCCGCAAGCACCTGTCGGCGGCCGAGCAGAACGGTCTCCTGCTGCGGATCACCGACGACGTATGTCTGCTGCCCGACGCTGCCCGGACCGCAGTGAGCCGCCTCGCCGCTCTGCCTCAGCCCTTCACCGTGAGCCAGGGGCGCGCCTGCCTCGGTACGAGCCGCAGAGTCGCGGTCCCGCTGTTCGAGTACCTCGACCGGCTGGGACTCACCGTCCGTACGAACGCCCAGGAGCGGCGGCTGCGCACCGGAGGGGCGACGGCCCTCGGATCGGACGGATCCGACTGGTGAGGGACCTCGGGCGTGAGCCGTTCCCGATCCGGAACGCTCGGTACCGGGGCCTCCGTCACGCTCGTGATCAGGGTCTCCGCTGGAGAACACCGACCGTCCTGAGACCTTTGCGACGCGCGGGACACCTCCGCCGCGGCCGGACCGGGCCACTGCGCCACCCGGACCTCGCGCCGGTCCCGTCCACGCGCGTCCGGTCATCGGGATGCGTCGGTCGGCTGTGCGGGACACCATGGGGGAATGGCGACAGCACCCATCACCGTCCATGCGCCGACCCCGTCCGGCGGGCGTCCCGTGACGGTGCACATCAACAACCGTGAGGAGAGACTCGGCCTCGCTCACAGCGACCACGACCTCGTCGTCTTTCTCGCCGATGCCGGAATGGCGGATCCGGAACGGATCCTCGACAACCCCGCCGTGGTCCGGTGGGCAGGCGCCGAGGCCCATCGGTACGAGTCCACCGCACAGCGGTCCGACCCCGGCTGAGCACCGACCGAGCGGTTCCGGTCCGCTACGGTACCTTCCCGAGGTCGCGCGGACTCTCCCGCTCAGGCCCGGCGAATCGTGGCAGGAGGCCTCGGCTTCGTCGGGACGGTGAGCCAAAGGCTTTTCGGCCGGGACGCGATGCTGTCGGCGCCGCTCTAACGGTCATGTACCGGGACGGAGTGCCCCTCGGAGTAGTCATTGACCCATCCGCACCCTGCGCAGGCGTAGCGGCCGTCGAGTCCCGCGATGTGGGTGCCGCAGCGGGAGCAGTCCATGTAGGTGATGACTGGCCGGTGCGCGGGTAACCGGTCACCGGAGCGGCTTCGAGCTGTGGGGCGTTCGTCAGCCATGGTCCGAGGCTACCGAAGCAGCGGCACCCTGGCCCCGGAAGAGCAGCCGCGACGGCCGGAGCACACACCCCCCGGCTTCCCGGGGCCGTGCAGCCGCGGCACCGGTCCGTGAGGGCCCCGCCCGGTCCCGCACGGGCCCGGCCGGCGGGCACCGCGCGGTCACGGGGCGGGCGGGCATCCCCAGGGAGCCGCCCGTTCCAGCTGTGCCACCAGGGCGAACAGCACGCCTCACCGCCGAGGGGAACGGCGAACTGGCCACCGAGCGGCAGGCCTTGGCGATCGTGCCCGAAGCCGTGGGAGCGCACCGCCGGCGTCGAGGAGCTGGGGGTGGTCGCCGAGGCCGCGGACCGGCTCGGCTTTCACCATCTGACCTGTTCGAAACATGTCGCGGTGCCCATGGACATCGCCGAACAGCGCGGCGGAACCTACTGGGACCCGCTCGCCACCTTCGGCTATCTCGCCGCCCGGACCGGACGGATCCGGTTCGCCACCCAGGTCCTGGTGCTCGGCCATCACCATCCGTCGGCCGTCGCGAAGCGATACGGCACGCTGGACCGCGTCTCGGGCAGGCGGCTCGTCCTGGGACTCGGCGTGGGCAGTCTGGAGGAGGAGTACCGGCTGCTCGGTGCCGCCTTCGAGAATCGGGGGGTGGTCGCCGACGACGCCCTGGCGGCGCTGCGGGTCTCCCTGCCCCGGCGTGAACCGGCGCACCACGGCGAACACTTCGACTACGAGGGGTTCGTGGTGGAGCCGCACGCCGTGCAGGACCGGGTGCCGCTGTGGATCGGTGGCCGGACCTCGCGTTCGCTGCGCCGGGCCGTGCCGTTCGGCGACGGCTGGGTGCCGTTCGGGCTGTCGCTCGACCGGCTGCGCGAGTTGGTCGACGCGGCCTCGCTGCGACGAGGTGGTTCGCGGTGTGCCACTCGCTGATGGTGGTGCACGAGGAGGGCAGTTACGTGGTGCGCCGGGCCACCGCCAACCACTGGCGGCTGAGCCGTACGGGTTCCGGCCGGCACGTGGTCACCCGGACGAACCGGATTCTGGACGGCCGCCCCGAGGCTCCCGCTCTGCTGGTGGGCGGGGCGCACGGCGAGCCGGCCCGCGGCTGAGGGCCTGTCGGGTGACCCCTGATCGGGCGGCCACGGCGTGGCACGCACTCCCCCAAGGCATTGAGGGCCGGGGGGACCCCCTCCGGCGTTGCCGCAATGCCCTGGTGGCTCCTTCCCCCGAGCTCTCAAGGAGCAGGGGAGACCCCGTCCGAGGCCGTCCCGGCTCCTTGGAGTCGCACGCACCACGCCGCGTCCGCTCTCCGATCGAAGGTCACCCGACAGGCTGTGCGGAGACGGCGCGGCGGGGCGGGGCGGTGGCACACCACCGCCCCGCCGCGGTGCGGCGTCAGCGGGCGCCGTACACCGGCTGGGGCGTCTCGGACGCGGCGAGCAGCTCGGTCGCCGCCGCCCCGGCCTCGGCCGGGTTCCAGCGGGCGCCCTTGTCGACGGTGGGGCCCGGCCGCCAGCCCTCCATCACGGTGATCCGGCCCGCCTCGGCCTCGAAGACCCGGCCGGTCACCCCGGCGCATGCCGCCGATCCCAGCCAGACGACGAGCGGCGACACGTTCTCCGGGGCCATCGCGTCGAAGCCACCGTCTCCGGGCGCCGCCATGGACTCGGCGAAGGTCTGCTCGGTCATCCGGGTGCGGGCGGCCGGGGCGATCGCGTTGACCTGGACCCCGTAACGGCCCATCTCGGCGGCGGCCACCAGTGTCAGGCCGACGATTCCCGCCTTTGCCGCGGAGTAGTTGCCCTGGCCGACGCTGCCCGACAGCCCCGCCCCCGAGCTGGTGTTGACCACACGGGCCTCGGGGAGCCGGCCGGCCCCGGCCTCGGCGCGCCAGTGCGCCGCCGCGTGTTTGAGCGGCAGGAAATGCCCCTTGAGGTGGACGCGCATCACCGCGTCCCAGTCGTCCTCGTCCAGGTTCACGAGCATCCGGTCGCGGAGGAATCCGGCGTTGTTGACGAGGGTGTCGAGCCGGCCGAAGGAGTCGAGCGCGGTGGCGACGAGGGAGGCCGCTCCGTCGGTGGTGGCGATGTCGCCGCTGTGCGCGACGGCTTCACCGCCGGACGCACGGATCTCCTCGACGACCTGCTGCGCGGGACCGGCGCCCGCTCCGGAGCCGTCGAGGTCCACGCCGAGGTCGTTGACGACGACCCTGGCGCCCTCTGCGGCGAGGGCCAGGGCATGTGCGCGGCCGAGTCCGCGGCCGGCGCCGGTGACGACGGCGACGCGTCCGGCGCACAGGGCGGTCGGTGTGGTCATGTCGGATGTCCTTCCGGTCGGGGCGGGAGCGGGGTGGCCGTACCGCTCCGTGGCACGACGCTCTCCCGCGGCTTCCGCATCACTGCTAACTTCTACCTAACAAACATTTGGTGGAAAGGTAGCTGATCTGGTCATGGGTGTCTCCACCTCCGCCCCGGAAGAGGGCATCGCGGTCGTCACCGTGGACTTCCCCCCGGTCAACGCCCTCCCCGTGCAAGGCTGGTACGAGCTGGCCGCCGCAGTGCGCGCCGCCGGAGCCGACCCGAAGGTCCGGTGTGTGGTGCTCACCGCCGAGGGCCGCGGCTTCAACGCGGGCGTGGACATCAAGGAGATGCAGCGCACGGCCGGGCACGAGGCGCTGATCGGCGCCAATCGGGGCTGCTACGAGGCGTTCGCCGCGGTCTACGAGTGCGAGGTTCCCGTGGTCGCCGCCGTACACGGCTTCTGCCTGGGCGGCGGCATCGGCCTGGTGGGCAACGCGGACGCCGTCGTGGCCAGCGACGACGCGACCTTCGGCCTCCCGGAGCTGGACCGTGGCGCACTCGGCGCGGCCACGCACCTCGCACGACTCGTCCCCCAGCACCTGATGCGGACCCTGTACTACACCTCGCGCACCGCGACGGCCGAGGAGTTGCACCGGCACGGCTCGGTGTGGCGGGTGGTCCCGCGCGACGGTCTCGCAAAGGCCTCCCTCGAACTCGCGCGTGAGATCGCCGCCAAGGACGGCAGTCTGATCCGGCTGGCCAAGGCCGCCATCAACGGCATCGACCCGGTCGACGTACGCCGCAGCTACCGGTTCGAACAGGGCTTCACCTTCGAGGCCAATCTCAGCGGCGTCGCCGACCGCGTGCGCGACACCTTCGGCACGGACAAGGAGCAGCAGGCGTGACACAGGACAAGACGATGACGGCCGACGATGTCGTCGGCCGTCTGGAGAGCGGCATGACGATCGGCATCGGTGGCTGGGGCTCGCGCCGCAAGCCGATGGCGCTGGTACGCGCGCTGCTGCGTTCGGACCTCACCGACCTGACCGTGGTCTCGTACGGCGGCCCGGACGTCGGCCTGCTCGCGGCCGCGGGCAAGGTCCGCAAGCTGGTCGCGGCGTTCGGGACGCTCGACTCCATACCGCTCGAACCACACTTCACCGCGGCCCGGCAACGGGGCGCGTTCGAGATGGTCGAGCTCGACGAGGCGATGCTGATGTGGGGCCTGACCGCCGGGGCGCACCGGCTGCCGTTCATGCCGGTACGGGCCGGTCTCGGATCGGACGTGCTGAAGGTCAACCCGTCCCTGCGCACCGTCACCTCACCGTACGAGGACGGTGAGGAGCTGGTCGCGGCACCGGCCCTGCGTCTGGACGCGGCCCTGGTCCACCTCAACCGCGCCGACGCACAGGGCAACGGCCAGTACCTGGGCCCCGACCCGTACTTCGACGACCTGTTCTGCGAGGCCGCCGACCACGCGTACGTCTCCTGCGAGCGGATCGTCGACACGGCGGACCTGCTCAAGGAGCACGGACCGCAGACCCTCCTGGTCAAGCGCCTGTTCGTGGACGGCGTCGTCGAGACACCGAACGGCGCGCACTTCACGTCCTGCATGCCCGACCACGAGCGCGACGAGGCCTTCCAGCGCGCCTACGTCCGAGCCGCCCGCGATCCCGAGGCGTGGCGGGCCTTCGACGAACGGTTCCTGTCCGGGGACGAAGCCGCGTACCAGGCCGCCGTCACGGCGTTCCACCAGGAGGAAGCATGAGCGCCACCGAGACCGGCACCCCGACGGCGACCCGCGCCGACTACTGCGTGGTGGCCTGTGCCGAGGCCTGGCGGAACGCCGGCGAGGTCCTCGCCAGCCCCATGGGCACCGTCCCGGCGATCGGGGCGCGTCTGGCGAAGCTCACCTTCTCGCCCGACCTTCTGCTGACCGACGGCGAGGCGCTGCTCATGGGCGACGTGCCCGCGGTGGGGGCGGAGCCGGGGATCGTCGAGGGCTGGCTGCCGTTCCGTCAGCACCTCGCACTCACCGCCACCGGCCGCCGGCACGTGATGATGGGCGCCAGCCAGCTCGACCGGTACGGCAACCAGAACATCTCCTGCATCGGCGACTGGGCCAGGCCTGTGCGACAGCTGCTCGGAGTGCGCGGCGCTCCCGGCAACACCCTCAACAATCCGACGAGTTACTGGGTGCCCAGGCATTCGGCGCGGGTGTTCGTCGAGCGCGTCGACATGGTCAGCGGCGTCGGGTACGACCGGGCCGCGGCGGCCGGCCCCTCCGCGACCCGCTACCACCGCATCCCCGAAGTCATCAGCAATCTGGGCGTCTTCGACTTCGAGACCCCCGACCGTACGATGCGGCTGCGCTCCCTGCATCCCGGAGTCACCGTCGAGCAGGTCCGCGAGGCCACCGGATTCGCCCTCACGATCCGCGAAGAGGTCCCCCTCACCCGCGAGCCCACCGAGGCGGAACTGCGGCTGATCCGCGAGGTCATCGACCCGAAGGGGCAACGCGAGCGCGAGGTTCCGGCATGAGCGGGCCCGGGTCGATCCCCACCGCGCTCACCGCACTGACCGGGGTCCGGCATCCGATCGTGCAGACCGGGATGGGCTGGGTGGCCGGCCCTCGCCTCGTCTCCGCCGCCGCGAACGCAGGAGCCCTCGGGATTCTCGCCTCCGCCACGATGAGCGCCGAACGGCTGCGCTCTGCGGTCCGCGAGGTCCGGTCCCGTACGGACGCGCCGTTCGGCGTCAATCTGCGGGCGGACGCCGGGGACGCCGACGAACGGGTACGGATCATCATCGACGAGGGCGTGCGGGTGGCGTCCTTCGCGCTCGCGCCGTCACAGGAGCTGATCGCCCGGCTCAAGGACGCGGGCGTCGTCGTCATCCCTTCCGTCGGGGCCCGGCGGCACGCGGAGAAGGTGGCCGCGTGGGGGGCCGACGCGGTGATGGTGCAGGGCGGCGAGGGCGGCGGCCACACGGGGAACGTGGCCACCACGGTGCTGCTCCCCCAGGTCGTCGACGCCGTGGGCATCCCGGTGATCGCGGCCGGCGGCTTCCACGACGGCCGCGGTCTGGTCGCCGCGCTCGCCTACGGGGCGGCCGGGATCGGCATGGGCACGCGATTCCTGCTCACCTCCGACAGCACCGTCCCGGCGGCGGTGAAGGCGAAGTACCTGGCCGCCACGGTGAAGGACGTCACGGTCACGACCAAGGTGGACGGGCTGCCGCACCGCATGCTGCGCACCGAACTGGTCGACGCCCTGGAGCGTTCGGGGCGGGCGGCCTCGCTGTTGCGGGCGCTGCGCCATGCCTCGGCCTTCAGGAAGGAGTCCGGGGCGAGCTGGCCCCGGCTGGTCCGCGACGGACTGGCGATGAGGCACGGCAAGGAGCTGACCTGGAGTCAGATCCTCATGGCCGCCAACACCCCGATGCTCCTGAAGGCCTCGATGATCGACGGGCGCACCGATCTCGGGGTGATGGCCTCGGGGCAGGTGGCGGGCCTGATCGACGATCTGCCGTCCTGTGCGGAACTCGTCGACCGCATCATGGCCGAGGCGCGGGCCACACTGAAGACGCTCTCCGGGGCCGGTTGACGGTCTCCCGCGTACGGCGCCGGGGCGGTCCGGATTCCGGACCGCCCCGATCCGCGTGCAGGGGACGGCGACGGCCACCCGGTGTGCCGTCCAGGAGGCAGCGCACCGGTACGTGGGCCGGCCGGGGCGTCAGGGACGGATCTCCCTGGGCAGGCCGAGGACGCGCTCGGCGATGATGTTGCGCTGGATCTCGTTCGATCCGGCGTAGATGGTGTCGGAGCGGGAGAAGAGGAACAGCCGCTGCCAGTCGTCGAGTTCGTACGGTTCACCGGCGGCGAGCATGCCGCCCGCACCGCGGACGCTCATGGCGAGTTCGCCGAGCTCCCGGTGCCAGGTGGCCCAGAAGATCTTGCCGATGGACGCCTCGGGCCCGGGTGCGCCCGCGGCCACGCCGTCGAGCATGCGCAGGGCGTTGCAGCGGATGGTCTCCAGTCCCGTCCAGGCCCGGGCGAGGCGGTCGCGGATCAGCGGATCGTCCGCGGCGCCGTTGCGTCCGGCCAGTTCGATGAGGGCTTCGAGTTCGCGCCGGAAGCCGACCTGCTGGCCGAGGGTGGAGACACCGCGTTCGAAGCCGAGCGTGGCCATGGCGACGCGCCAGCCCTCGCCCGGGGCTCCGACGACGTGTTCGGCGCGTGTGCGGGCCCCGTCGAAGAAGACCTCGTTGAACTCGCTGGTACCGGTCAACTGGGCGATCGGCCGGATCTCGACGCCGGGCTGGTCGAGCGGGACCAGGAGGTACGACAGGCCCTCGTGGCGGGACGAGCCGGGCTCGGTGCGAGCCACCACGAAGCACCACTGCGCCTCGTGGGCGAGTGACGTCCAGATCTTCTGCCCGGTGACCACCCAGGAGTCGCCGTCGCGCTCGGCCCTGGTCCGGACGTTCGCCAGGTCGGAACCGGCGTCGGGCTCGCTGTAGCCCTGGCACCACAGTTCCTCGGCCGCGACGATCGGCGGCAGGAAGCGGGCCCGCTGCTCCGGCGTGCCGAAGGCCACCAGGGTCGGGCCCAGCAGTTGTTCGCCGATGTGGTTGACGCGGGCGGGCGCGTCGGCGAGGGCGTACTCCTCGTGGAAGGCGACCTGCTGCTCGATGCTCGCGCCCCGGCCGCCGTACTCCGCGGGCCAGCCCACGCAGGTCCAGCCGGCTGCCGCCATGTGCCGCTCCCAGGCGAGCCGTTCGGCGAAGGCCTCGTGCTCGCGGCCCGGTCCGCCACGGCCTCGCAGACCCGCGAAGGGACCGGTGAGGTTGGCGGCCAGCCAGCCGCGGATCTCGGTGCGGAACTCCTCGACGCTGCTCATGGGATTACGTTAATCTACCAAACACTTGTTAGGGAAGCGCCGAAGGTGCACAGGTCCGTCGGCTGCACCGCCGCCATCGGCCCGTCCCTGTGGATCCGCAGGGGCCGCCCGCCGCACGGCCGCCGGGACGCCCCGGCCGCCTGCCGGGCCCCTGTACTGGCCGCCCGACGCGCACGACAGTGCGTGCCACACCGAGGGGAGCAGCCCGATGCGGCTGACTGAGGAACAGGAAGAACTGCGGTCCGCCGTACGGTCACTGCTGACCCGGCACGAAGGAGCCGAGGCCTGGCGGCCGTTGACCGAGCAGATCGGCGTCGCCGGTCTCGCCGTGCCCGAGGAGTACGGTGGGGCGGGCGGCGGCGCCCGGGATGTCCATGTGCTGATGGAGGAACTGGGCCGGAGCCTGAGTCCGCTGCCGTTCCTCGGCTCGGCGGTGCTCACGGCCGGCGCACTGCTCGCCACCGGCGACAAGGCGGCCTGCGGGCGTCTGCTGCCGGGGCTCGCCGAGGGCGGCTCGGTGGGAACCCTGGCCTGGGCCGAACAGGGGTCCTGGGAACCGGAGGCGGTACGCGCCGAGGCCGAGCCCGGACCCGGTGGAACCTGGCGCGTCACCGGGACGAAGGAGCATGTACTGGACTGGCCCCGGCTCGACGTGCTGCTCGTCGCGGCCCGTACGGCGGCCGGGGTCTCGCTCTTCGACGTGGCGGTGGACACCGCCGGGGCGCACCGCGCACCCGTCGTCACCATGGACGGCACGCGGAGCCAGGCACAGTGGGTGCTGGACGACGCCGAGGCGCAGCTGATCGGCGTGGACGGCGACGGCGGGCGGAGCCTGGCGCAGGTACGGGACCTGGCCTGCACGGCGCTCGCCGCGGAACAGGTGGGCGCGGCCGGGCGCTGCCTCGAACTCACCGTCGCCTACGCCCGGGACCGCGTCCAGTTCGGCCGCCCCATCGGCTCGTTCCAGGCCGTCAAGCACCGGCTCGCGGACGCCTATGTCCTGGTGGAGTCGGCGCGTTCGGCGGCGCTCGGCGCCGCCTTCGCCGCCGACCAGGACCCCGGCGCGCTGCCACGGGCCGCCGCTGTCGCGAAGTCGGTCTGTTCCGAGGCGTTCTCGGCGGTGGCCGGCGAGATGATCCAGTTGCACGGCGGCATCGGCATCACCTGGGAGCACGACGCGCACCGCTACTTCAAGCGGGCGCACGGGGCGGGCGAACTGTTCGGTTCGGCCGCGCGGCACCGGGCGCGGCTCGCCGCCGGGCTCGGGCTGGCCGGCAGCTGACCATCGATCGGGCACGCCCGGCAGAGAGGCCGTACATCATGGACATCGACAACCCGTTGGACTTCACGGGACGCGTGGTGCTCGTCACCGGCGGCACGAAGGGAATCGGTGCCGCCATCGCCGAGGCATTCCTCGATGCCGGGGCCGACGTCGTCGTCTGCGGCCGCAACGCCCCGGACACGACGCCGTCGGTGCGGGGCCGGACAGCGGTCTTCGTCTCCGCCGACGTACGCGACCCCGCGGCGGCCGTCCGGCTCGTCGACGCGGCGGTGGAACGCTTCGGCCGGCTCGACGTGCTCGTCAACAACGCGGGCGGCTCCCCGGACGCAGACGCGGCCACCGTCTCGCCCCGTTTCGTGGAGAGGATCGTCGCACTCAACCTGCTCGCGCCGTTCTACGTGGCGCAGGCTGCCCACCGCGTCATGAGGGCCCAGCACGGCGGCGGTTCGGTCATCAACATCGGCAGCGTCTCCGCGCACGACCCGCAGCCCGGCACCGCCGCGTACACGGCCGCCAAGGCCGGACTGCTGGCCCTCACCAAGGCACTTGCGCTGGAGTGGGCTCCCGAGGTGCGGGTCAATCACATCACCACCGGGCTGATCCGCACCGAGAGCGCGGCAGCCGTCTACGGCACGGGCGGCGGGGCGTCGGTGGCGCGCGTCATCCCGATGGGACGGATGGCCGTCCCCCCGGACGTCGCCCGCGCCTGCCTGTTCCTGGCGAGCGGGCTGTCCGGATATGTCAACGGGGCGGACCTCGCGGTGCACGGCGGTGGGGAGTTCCCCGCCCGCTACCTCGCCGCGAAATCGGCCGACGGGCAGGAGTGAACGGGGCGAGGACGCTTCGACGGGGGCCCGGACACGAACCGGCCCGGACATGAACCGGCCGGGCCCCTGGCGGGGCCCGGCCGGCACCTGCTCGACCTCCGCCGGATAGACGTTGAAACCACCTACCACGGACATGTTCTTCGAGCGGCCCGTGATGACGAGATCGCCGCGCTCGTCGAGGTGGCCCACGTCGCCGGTGGCCAGCCAGCCGTCCGCGTCGACGGCCGCCGCGCTCGCCGCCGGATCGTCCAGGTACCCGAGCATCACGTTGTAGCCGCGGACCGTGATCTCGCCGTCCCGCCCGGCGGGCAGCGGACGCCGGTCGCCGTCGGTCACCCGTACCTCGACGCCGTCGATGGGGCGGCCCGCGGTCAGGGCCACCGTCTCTGCGTCGTCGTCCGCGGAGCATGCGGTGACCGTGCCGCAGCTTTCGGTCAGGCCGTACGCTGTGACAACCTCCGGGAAGAGTTCGGCCCGCATCCGCCGGACGAGAGCGACGGGCACCGCGGCCGCACCGGTCACCGCGAACCGCGGCGACGACAGGTCGAACCGGCCCCTGCCGGGCGCGTCCAGCTGCTCGACGGCTCCGCGGGCCGAGACTCCGCCGGCGACAGCAGACGTGTACACACGAATGACAAAGAGTTGTCACACAACAACCGGAATGCACGGTCGGCCGCAGTCGGTTCGTACTGACATGACCATTGGAGTAGCACTCAACGCGACGGACTCCGCCAACCAGATCGATGCCACTGTGCAACTCGCGCGCGAGGCTGCGGCTGCCGGGCTGCGGTCGGCCTGGTTCGGGCAGACCTTCGGCGCGGACTCACCCCAGCTCGCGGCAGTCGTCGGGCGAGAAGTACCCGGTCTGCACGTGGGCACGTCGGCGATTCCGGTATTCGGCCGCCATCCCCTGCTGGTCTCCAGTCAGGCCCAGACCGCCCAGGCGGCCACACACGGCCGCTACCATCTCGGACTGGCGCTCGGCACCAAACTCCTGACCGAGGCGGGCTTCGGCATCCCCTTCGAACGGCCCATCGCGCGGCTGCGTGAATTCCTCACCGCCCTGCGGCAGTTGACCGAGACCGGTACCGCCGACTTCCGCGGAGAACTGCTCACCGCCACTACACCGATGCCCGCGCGTGTGCCGGGCGCCGAGAACGGTGTGCCGTTGCTCGTCGCCGCCATGGGCCCCCAGGCCTTGCGCGCCAGCGGTGAACTGGCGGATGGGATCCTGCCCTATCTCGCCGGGCCGCGTGCCCTGAGCGAGCACATCGTTCCGGCTGTCACCGCGGCGGCAGAGGCCGCCGGCCGGCCCGCGCCCCGGATCGTCGCGCTGGTGCACGGAGTGGTCACCGACGACGTCGACTCCGTACGCGAGAAGGCCACCGAACAGCTCTCCTTCTACGAACAGATCCCGTCCTACGCACGTGTCATCGAACTCTCCGGCGCCCTGCGGGCCTCCGACGTCGCGGTGATCGGTGACGAGAAGGCGGTCGCCGCCGAGGTGCGACGGTACCGGGATGCCGGGGCGACGGAGGTGGTGTTCTCGGGCACCGAGATCGCCGGGACCGCCGATCGGCGTCGTACCTGGGATCTCCTTGGAGCGCTGGCCGGTTGAGCGCCGACGGGTGATGGTATGGCGGGTCTTCGAACAAGCACGGGCGAAGGGCAGAACGGTGTTCCGGCTCATCCGCTTGCGCTCCCGGTCAAGGGGCTTCGGACAGGCGCTGGACCGTCCGCCGACGTGGCGCCTCGTCGTCCGGGACGTCCGGGGAAGGGAAGTGGAAGGGCACTCCGAGATGGTGGGCCAAGGCCTTCCCCGCCCTGTCCGCTGCGGTTCCCGGCGCAGGCCCGCCAGTGCGGCGGTAGACGGTCGCCAGATGCGCTTCCCCGGAGGGGTCGTCCATGACCGCTACCAGGAGCACGAACCAGTCGTGAACGGTGTCGCCGTCCCAGAGAGCCTCGACGGCGACCACCCGGCCCGGGTGGGCGACAGCACGGGCCGCGAGCGAGGGGACATCGAGCGGATCGGGCTGTGTGCGCCGCACGCGGTCGCCGAAGACCTCGTAGCGCGCGTGGACCACTTGTTCCGCCTCGCCCAGTCCCAGCCCCAGCGGTCGCAGCGCTTGCCATACGGCCTTGACCGCCATGAACGGGCGGTCGCGCAGCACGTTCTCGTCGACCTCCCGGCGGGTCCGATCCTCCAGGTAGGTCCACCACCCGCTCACCAGGCCACCAGGGATTGCGTGAAGTGCGTCATGGGCCGACCGTACCTCCAACGCGGAACGGCCCCGTCGGCCCGCGAGGGAGGCAGGGTGCTGCCGAATCTCGGGCTCTGGCACACATTCCGTGGTCGGGTATCAGTGGTGGGCAGAACCACCAGCGTTTTCTGCTCAGGTTTCTGCTCAGGCAGGCCGTCGGGCAAGGCGGTCACGCCGTCGCGGCACAGAACCGGTGAGCACCGCGCAGCGTGGTGCTCAGATTCCGCTGGGTCGCCTCGCTGTCGAGGCGTACGTCGAGGGCCCCGGGAAGCGCGCTGTCCGCCCGCAGGCCCGCGGGCAGCCGGGAGGCGTCGAGTCCGTCCCGCCGGGCGATGAGGATGCCGAGTGCGTGACGGCTCATGGCGTCGGAACCGGCGAGATGGTGGATGCCGGCCTTGTCGTGCGACGCCAGTTCCAGAAGGGCGGCGGCCAGGTCGACGACGTGTACCGGGCAGCGTATGTCGTCGGTGAACAGGACGCCGTCGCGCGTTCCGGCGGCGAGTTCGTGCACGGCGCGCTCATGTACGGAACGTCCATACCCGATGATCAGCGATGTGCGGGCAACGACCGCCTCCGGATTCACGAAGAGGACCCCGGTCTCCGCTACCGCCTTCGCCGCTCCGTATGGGGTTACGGGGTCGGGGAGGCACGATTCGTCGTAATGGACCCGGGCGCCGGAAAATACCGCGTCCGAGGAGACGTGGACCAGGCGAGCTCCGTACTTCGCTGCCGCCATCGCCAGCCGGACGGGGCCCTCCGCCGTGACCGCCCAGTCCGCCCCACCGCTCGATGCGTTGACGACAAGATGCGGGCCGACCTCAGCCATGACAGCGTCCACGCGTGCGGCATGCCGCAGATCAAGCTCATGCCACGCAACTTCGGAAGTGCCGCCGGGCCTGGTCGCGTAGGTGGCGGCCGTTGTGTGCCCAGCCGCTACCGCCTGCCGGATCAGCTCGGCCCCCAGGAAGCCGCTCCCGCCGATGATCAGAACTGTCATGGCGCGACATCGTAGGCGTGCCCCGGCCCGCAGCGGCACGGCACCACAGAAGTCAGACGGCCATACACCGGGCGCTGCCCGATCGGCGCTTCGGTGCTGCTTGCGGTGCGGTTGCGGCCGAACTCCCTCCCTCAACTCGCTTACGGATGAGCCCGGTACATTCGACAGTTCGGTGGTCGCCGCTGCCACCGCGGACCGCAGCTCGCCCGACGGAGGCGCGGAACAGGCCGACTACACCGTCACCGCCGAAGGCACGGACACCGCGTTCTGTGTCGAGGTCCACGCCATGAAACGCAGACTGGCCACGGGCTACGAATCCGTCGCCATCTCCGTCGGCGACGGCGCGTGCCTTGACGCAGACACCTGATGTCCGAGCCCGTTGCGAGGCGGTGTCCCGCGTGGTTCACCGGGCGTGCACGGGTGGTCAGCGTCCGTGGGGCGCGATCCAGCCGATGCAGACAGCCGGCGTACTGGCGGGACCGGAGGACCGTTGTACTGCTCACCGGCCGGTGCGATGCGTCCCTTCGACGAGCGACCGGCATCGAGCGCCCTCGCCGTGGTGTCGCACGGCGTGCCGCCGAGGCAGTCCGGGCGACACTGTTCGGGATCGAAGAGATGACCGATCACGAGCCGCCGCGGGCACACCTGGACGGCGGAAGTCACGTCTGGACGGCCACGAAGCGATCGCTCGATTCACCGTGGAGGCGCCCCGGAGGAAGCCTACGACCGTATACGAGCAGAAGCAGGTCCTGTGCGGCGCCGGACAGCGGCGTCCCGGCACCGAAGGACCAGTCGAGGTCGTCGGCGCGGAGTTCGATGCCTTGGAGGTCGGCTCCGAAGAACTTGAGGGTCCTGGCGTCGACGCTCTCCAGAAGGATACGCAGACGGTCTTCGGGAACCCGGCGGCCGAGGCCCAGCGCCACGGTGATGTCCAGGCCGTGGATCACGTCATGGCCCAGGGCCGCCGCGAATCCGCCGACCGGCGGCGTCCAGGGGTGATCCGCGTTGTCCCTGAGCAGTGCGGCAAGTTCACGCGTCGAATGAGTGGCCGCGTCCTTGTGCGCGCATCGATCGGTCATCCGGTGAAGGCTGCCTCGCGCTAGGACGAGTTCCCACGCCGTCCTGGGCAACGAGTACCGAAACCCCAGCGACATATGGGCCGCGACGTCCCGCACCCGCCAACCCGCGCACAGAGTCGGCGCGTCCCATTCCTCCTCCGACAGCCCGTCCAGCACGGCCGCCAACTCCTGGCGCTCAGCGGCAATCGCCGCTCTGATCTCCGCAGTCGGTCGCTGGTATGTCGCTCTCCTCATGGCATCAAGGGTCACGGCAGCCCTGCCACAAGTCCAAGAGTTTGCATGTCTCGCAGCTAGCATCACCAGTTATGGACATTCGGCAGCTGCGGTACTTCGTCACAGTGGTGGAGGAAGCAGGCTTCACCCGCGCCGCCGCCCGCCTGCATCTGGCACAGCCTGGGGTGAGCGCCCAGATCCGGCAACTCGAAAGGGAACTCGGCCAGCCGCTGCTGGACCGCTCCGCCCGGTCGGTGACCCCGACGGAAGTGGGTGAGGCCGTACTCCCGTACGCGCGGGCAGCGCTCACCGCGGTCGAGGCGATACGACAGACCGTGGACGAGTTCACGGGGCTGCTCCGCGGCCACGTCCGCGTCGGCCTCGTCTCGGGTGCCGGCGCGGCCGCCCACGAGTTCGACCTGGCCTCCGTCCTCGCCGGCTTCCACGATGACCACCCACAGGTGGAGATCGTCCTGACCGAGGACACGTCGCAGCGTATGCTCGCCGCCCTGAACCGCGGGCACCTGGACATCGCCGTCATCGGGCTGATGGACGAGGAACCCCCACCGGGCATCTCCCTCCAGGTCGTGGTGGACGAACCCCTGGTCGCCGCCGTTCCCGCGGACGATCCGGCCATCATGCACGAGGGACGCACGAGCATTCCGCTGGCCGAACTCCGGGATCGTCCACTGATCAGCCTGCCGCGCGGCACGGGCGTCCGAGGGGTACTCGACCGGGCATGCACGCAGGCCGGGTTCCAGCCTCGCATCGCCTTCGAGGCGGCTGCCCCACTGTTCCTTGCCGAGCTCGCCGCCCGCGGTCTCGGTGTAGCGGTGGTTCCGGCGCTCCGGTGCGACGCGGCGTCAGCCTTCGGACTACGGACGCTGGAGATCACCGAACCACGACTACGCGGCCGGATCGCCCTGGCCTGGCGGACGGACGGCCCTTCCGGCCCCGCTGCCGCGGCCTTCCTGGACCTGCTGCGTGCGACTCTCGCCCGAGACGACGACGCGGCTGCCGTCGGGGCGGCCGTGCCCCGGCAGGCCGGATCGAGCAGGCCGAACAACCGCCGGAGTCAGGGCGCACACGGGCAACGCCAGGAGAGACGGTAGCGGGAAGCGGCGCCCGCGCCCGGCAGGAGGATCGGGAATGCGGGCGAACTCGGCCAACGGCGCGGCGACTTCCTCGCCGTGGGCTCGGGCCGACTCCACATGCGGGCTGCTGACAGCGCAGCGGCGGGCGTGGGAGGGCCCGGGGAACGGACACGGCATCCTTTCAGATCGTGAAGCTTCGACACCTCCGTGGTCACAAGGGGTCGTGTCCACTTGCTTCCCGCGCTCACGCCCCACTGATCACCGTGAACCGGGGCAACCCGCCTGAGCTTCGGGGTCCCGCTAAAGTCTGTCTCGTAACCCCTGGCGGGCGCACGACGACAGCTGCGGCACCTCGCCCTGCTCCACCAGGGATCACGGGACAGCGCTTAGGCCGTGAATCGAATCTGCTGGTCGCCGGCACGACACCGTCGGCGGACGACCCAAAATCGCATGCGATCTGCGCCCAGTCATGCTGGGATCAATCGCTATGAATGATCATCTCCTCAATGAAGCCGACTTGATGGACAGGATGGAAAGGAACCTGGCGGAACACGCCTGTCACCTGCATCGGAGCATGACTGGTGCGGACGTCACAGAGGCGGGTGACCTCCTGGTCGCCGACAGCGGCCTGGACGACGACACTTTCAACATCGTTGCCGCGGCCCGCTTCACCGTCACCAACGCTACGGCACGTATCGCCGAGACCGCTCGGACGCTGGCCCGCACTGGCCGCCGTTTCTCCTGGTGGGTGGGGCCTGCCTCGACACCACTGGACCTCACCGCCCGCCTGACGGCGGCCGGTCTGTCGGCGTCCGAACGCGAGACGGCGATGTGGGCCGAGCTGGACGACACCCTGCCACTGCCCGTCGTCCAAGGACTGGACATCCAGAGGGTGGCCACGCCCGAACAGCTTGCCGACTACGCCATGGTTCTCGCCGCGAACTGGGACCCGCCTGCTGACACCGTCCGCCGCTTCTTCGCCCAGGCCGCCCCGCAGGCACTGGCAGCGCACTGCCCGGCCCGGTACCTGGTCGGCTACGTGGAGGGCCGTCCGGTCTGTTCGGCTGAAGTGTTTCATCATGCGGGGGTCGCCGGTATCTACAACATCTCCACCCTGGCCGCCCACCGCCGACGTGGCTACGGCGGTGCTGTCACGCTCGCGGCACTCCGCACGGCCCGCGACCGAGATCACCGCATCGCGGTCCTGCAGGCGTCAGCCGACGGCGAGCCCGTCTACCGCCGCCTGGGGTTCCGCTCCTGTGGCCAGTTCACCGAACACAGCATCAACCCCTGAACCGCCGGAACTCCACCGGCCCTCCGCCCGCCTTTCCTGACGGTGCCGGTCACAGCCATTCGTTGATGGCCGCTACGAGGACAGTGACCTCGTAGCGGACCGTGAGCCTGTCGTATCTCGCGGCCACAGCTCGGTGCCTTTTGTGGCGATTTATTCCGCACTCGACCGCATGCCGAGTCTTGTAGTCCTCGGCGTCGGACTTGGGCGGCCGGGCCACCACGCGAGCCGAGCTTCTTGCGGTTGCGGGTCTGGTCGGCCTTGTCCGGGATGGTGCAGCGGATGTCGCGTCGGCGCAGGTAGGCGCGGTTCTTTCGCGACGCATACTTTGTCGGCGCGGACCCGGCCGGGCCGGGTCCGCGGACGCCCCGAACCCAGGCGGGCGCCGCCCCCAGGGCCCGCACCGCTCCGGCACATCCCGCCACCGGACCCCGGTGCGGGTACGAAACCGTATGCCGTCGATCAGCTGTCGCCTGGCCCATATCGGCGGACGACCCGGCTTCCTGCCCCTGGGCAACACCGGGTCCAAGCAGGCCCACTGCGTACCCGTCAGATCTCCACACGCCGCCGGAACGAGGTCATCTCACCTCGAGATCCCTTCCGATACACGCCCTACATTAGGGGCTCGCCTGCCGTTCCACGATGCGGGCTCCCGGCGTCAGGAGCGGCTGAGTTCGTGGCCCATTCGGTGAGGGCGGTGAGGGCGTCCACCGGGTGTCCGGCACGGATGCGGATCCTTCGGTAGCGGTCGCCCTGCACCGGAAACCGCGGGGATCGGTCCCACCTGCGGGCGAAGCGCCAGATCCAGGTGCCGTGGTGAAGCCTTCGGGCCGAGGCGAACCCGTGGTCGCCGCGCAGCCGTACTTCCACGTTCAGCGGCTCGCGGAACGGAGTCAGCTCCGCCGTGTCGTGGCCGATGCGGAAGCTGATCTCGGCGTCCTTCCAGTCCAG
This sequence comes from Streptomyces sp. NPDC093149, assembly GCF_044754145.1. Taxonomy (NCBI): domain Bacteria; kingdom Bacillati; phylum Actinomycetota; class Actinomycetes; order Kitasatosporales; family Streptomycetaceae; genus Streptomyces; species Streptomyces sp. NPDC093149. The sequence goes on along the minus strand of NZ_JBIVON010000003.1, from coordinate 618,197 downwards.
CCGACCGACTTCCGCGATTCGCCCGCGCGCGATCCGGGCGCCTTCACGGAGGAACACGGGGTCATGGATGACCAGGGCGTCCGTCTCCAGGGTGAGCCGGGGTCTGGACAGCAGAGCCCTGACGGTCTGCACCTGAGCCGGAACGGTTGCGAAGGACGCCGCACCTGCTGCCACAGCCATCGAGGTGCCCAGCACATCGGGCTGCCCCATGACGGCGTCCCATCCGATGGCGAGGGCCGCCAACGGCAGGCCCAGCCCCCACGGAAGCACGGCGAACATGGCGAGTACGGCCCGCCATCGTGATCGCACAAGCGTGATGTCCATGACCGGTGATGCTAGGGCGTGTTTCGAAAGTAGCGTCGTCCGCCCGCAGGGCGGGCCAGGCGGCGTCTGGTGCGTGCGATCGCAAGGCGGAGGGTCGCCCCGATACTGGGCGTATCGGGGCGGGCCCGACAACGCAGCGAGCGTGCGTGCCAGACGCCGCCTGGCAGGCGGGACTTTCGAAGCACGCCCTAAGGGCTGTCCGTCAAATCCTGAAGCTCTGCAGATTTGGACAACCGGCCAGATCACCAAATCGCCGGGGCCCTGGCCGCTCGATACAGGCGTTCGCGCCCCGGCAATAGAAGACCGAGCCCGCAGGCTGGTCAGGAGAAAGGGCATCAGACCCGTGAAGCCACTGGGTCCGATGCCCTCAAAGGGTCACGGGAAGGAATCCCGGACCTATACCGCCGTGGGGATCAGTCCCCGGTGTTGGTAGCCCAGACCGGGCGCCTGTCCGCGTTGTAGACGACTACGTTGCCGTCGTCCTGGATGGCGAGGTAGGCACCCTTGCGCCAGGTGCCGGAGGCCCACAGCGGCCTGCCTCCGCGGTCGTAGAGGACGAAGTTCCCGTCTTCCTGCATGACCGCGTGGTCGCCGTTGGGATAGGCACCAGGGGCCTGCCACACCGGGCGGCCGTCCTTGTACAGGACGAAGTTCCCGTCCTGCTGCACCCGCAGGATGGCCCGGCCGTTGCCCGAGGTCCAGGCCTGGTTCTTCTGCAGCGTCGCCCTCGGGTAGATCAGCGTGTCGGACGTGGGGCGCGCACCGGAGACCTGGGTGTGGCGGGCGCCGGCCGGTGCGGACACCGAGGCCTGAGCGGTGCCCGCCAGCATTCCGCCGACCGCGAGTACCGCGGTCGCGACGGCAAGGGACGGGAAGGTACGGAGTTTCATCGATGTCCTTTACGGGATCGGGATGCCCTGCTTTCAGGGCCACGCCTTGAAAGCTGCCACAAATCCATCGAAGAAAACCCATTCCGAGAAATCAAGAATTAGTCAGGATTACTGAAATCCACATCAGCACGAGAAGAATCTCGTTTGACGGAAAACCATCTCCCGAACCCATGAAAATATCCACCACAAACGCAATGCGACTGCCGTACGAATCCCGGCACGCCACAGGTTCGCACCGGTGCGACGTCGGCCGATGCTCGAACGATGCGATCGGCAGCCAACCGGCGCGCTGCGCCGGCGCCGCTCCGGAACCCTCGCCATGACACATATCGGATTCGCCTCACAAGCCGAGCACAGTTTCGGTGGCCGCCGGTGCACGGACGTCGTGAGGACGTGCAGCGGACGACGAGCAGCCGTGCCACGCCTCGCCACCCGTGTCCGCCGCGGGTCAGTACGGCTCCGCTGCCGGCCACGCGCGTGGGTGAGGCGCATTCAGCGACTCCGGTGCGACCGGGGCGTGTTCGGCAGCCGCGTGGAGCCGTCCGTCGCGCAGGACGACGGCGCCGCTGCGAAGCATCGTGGTAGTCAGCTCGGCGGCGAGCGCCTGGGGCGTGCGACCCAGGAGCCGTGCCGCGTCGGTCAGCCAGGCCCGCGCGTGCAGGTAGGGCTCTACCTCGTCCACCGGGATGCCGCCGCGGATCATCAGGGCGGACGCGAAGATCCGCCGGGCTCCGTACCAAACCGCTCCCTCCGGGTCGTCCACGAGACGCCGGGCGCGGCGCAGGGCGGTGGCGAACGCCGCACCGGGATCCGCCGGGACGGGCCCGTGCGAGGGGAGCAGCACGCGCGGGGAGAGTTCGGCCATCCGCTTCAAGGAGGCGAGCGCTGTCGTGGCGGCGTCGAGACCGTCGAGGGCGAGGTTCACCCAGCCGACGTCGTAGTCCGACAGCGCGTCCCCGACCACCAGCAGGCGCTCCTCCGGTTGCCACAGCGCCAGATGTCCGGGAGTGTGCCCGGGAGTGCGGATGACCTCCCAGTCGGCTTCTCCGAGCCGGAGGATCTGTCCGTCGTCGAGCGGTACGTCGACCGTGTACGGGGCGACCGGCTGGTCAAGGTACTCGGCCGCGCAACAGCCCGGGTCCCTGCGGGAGATCGCCTCCGCCTCGGGTGCTCCGGCGGCGATGCCGGCGCCCCTCGCCTGGAGAAGGGCGTTGCCGCCGACGTGGTCGGAGTGCCAGTGCGTGTTCACGACCAGGTGGACGTCCCCGGCGTGCGCACGCGCCCAGTCGGCCGTCTCCTCTGCGTGGCCGACGAACCCGCTGTCGACCAGGGCCGGTTGGCGTCCTGGCAACAGAAGTGTGTTGGCGTCGGGGAACGGCCTCTGCCACCAGGTCACCCAGGACGGCAACGACGGCTGCGGGCTCACGGAGCGGCCCTGTTCACGCGAATGAGCGTCTGCTGCCCGTTGGCGACGAGTTTCCGCTGTCCGTCCTGGACTCCGAACACCTCCAGTTGACACACGGTCAGGGTGCGTCCGGACTTCAGGACGGTCCCGACGGCCTCTATGTGTTCGCCGACGGCGGGCGCCAGCAGGTTGATCTTGTACTCGACGGTGAGCACATCGGTGTTCTCGGGGAACAGCGTGAAGGCGGCGTAACCGCCGGCGCTGTCCGCGATGGCGCTGGTGGCACCGGCGTGGAAGTAGCCGTTCTGCTGGGTGACTTCGGGACGGCTCGGGAGCGTGATGTGCACACGTCCGGATCCGATGCGGGTCATCCGCGCACCGAGGTGCCCCATGAGCCCCTGGCGGTCGAAACTGGACCGGATCCGGTCCTGCACCTCGGGGCTCGCCTGTTCCTGCTGCGCCTGGTCTTCCACGTGCTCTCCTTCGACGGACATCACGGTCTGTGAACGCGGTGCGAGGGGCGCGGTCAACCGGCCGAGCGTTCCACCAGCACGGGCCCCACCGGTGACGATCATCATGGCACCGAAGGCCCGGGCGGCCGCCCGGGCCTTCAGGTCCGCGCTCGGAGCCGTCGGACGCGGTGCCGCCGGGAACGCATCGCTTCACCGCGTGACAGGTGGACGATCCGCCCCACGGCCCGGAGCCACCGGGGCCGAAAAGGACGGACCGCTCCGCCACCCCTCGACCGGCCGCGCCTGCGGCCGTCCGCCTTTCGCATCCACGGGTGCTGCCCATGTCGGTGCGCCCACCTATGACCAGCAGGTCGAGGGGTGCAGCGGCGTTATTGACGCAGTGGGCAGGGGTGAGCACCTTTGTTTCCCGACCCGGGACGGGGCGACGCGCCGCTGGTGACGCGTCACTTCCTCCCCGACCGCCTCACACGTCTCGGCGGCGCCGGCGCCCGGCCCCGATCCGAATGGCCGAGCGCCCAGCCGGGCAGGCCACGCGGAGAGCCGGGCGGGGGCGTCATCGCGCCTCAGCCCTCCGCGCACGTGGGCCCGCGCGGCGAGCTCGCAGACCGTACAGGGGAGCTCGCGGCAGCAGGAATCAGCCGATGGCCGCTCTCTCGCCCTCGGCAGTCGGTTCCTTGCCCGCGCGTCGCATCTGCCTAGTGCCGTGACCGGCGATGTTTGCCCCGTAAGGAGTGTCGTCCAGTGCGTGAGATCGCAAGGCGGCCGGAAGTCCTTGTAGCGAAGCTACCAGGACTTTTGGCCAACGCCGCGAGCGTGCGTGCTGGGCGGCACGACGGGGCAAAGCTTGCCGGTCACGGCACTAGTGCAGCCTCCAGTGGAACTTGCCGCCACCCACCCAACGGATCAGGCCCGGGTCGTCGAGGTCATGGACGGTGATGCCTGCGGCCGCAGCGGTGAGCAGCACGTCCGTCACCGATGTGGCCTCGCCGACGACCTCGCCATCGATCTCCACCAGGCGAAAGGGCGGATCGCCGGGCTGCACGCCGAGCACGACGATCCTGGGCGTCGAGATATAAGGGCTCCCACTTTCAGTCATGCATAGATCGGTTCCACGCCGTGGTCGGCGATAAGCCCGCCAGCAGGATGGGTGACGCGGCACCGCTCGGCCTCCCTGCGGCGACCCCGGCGCCGGCCGGGAGCGCCCTCCTGGGTGGGGTTGTCGACACGCTCGCCTGACTGCAGCAGCCCGGCGCGCGCAGCGAACCCGCCACCGCAAAGCTGTGGGCATACGCGCTCCCGCCGTCCTCTCAGCGAGAGAAGAAGAAGGTTTCCCTGTGCGTTTGTATCGAATAGCGCTGTGGGTCGCGACTCCTATGGCGGTTCCTCTGTTGGCCGCGCCCCCAGGGGCGGCGACGGCCGGTGGTGCAGGCAGAACAACGCCGGAGGGCCCGCTCGCCGTGTGGCGGGCCGGGACGTTTCCGGAGGGGGCGACTGGCGGTCCCTCCCGGCCGTTCCCGGCCCTCGGGGCGGCTTCCGTGGCGTTCCCCCGTGCGGCACCGCAGCCCGCCATCGTGTCGCGTACGCGGTGGCGGGCGGACGAGACCAAACGCGACCCCCATGCCCACTATGCGGAAGGGGTGAGGGCGGTCTTCATCCATCACACCGACACCCCCAACGACTACGACTGTGCGGACGTCCCGCGTACGTTGCGCAATCTCTATACGGGCCAGACCCGTGACCGGAGATGGGGAGACCTCGGCTACAACTTCCTCGTCGACAAGTGCGGCACCATCTACGAAGGTCGCGCCGGTGGTGCCGATCGACCCGTCATCGGCTCCCACACCCTCGGGTTCAACCAGGGCACGGCGGGAATCGCCGCGATCGGCACTTTCGGGCCGGGGACGCCGGTGCCGGCGGCCATGGAGCACGCGATCGCCGCCCTCGCCGCCTGGAAGCTCGGTTTGAGCGGCGTCGACCCCACCGGCAAGGTGCGGCTCACATCCACCAATGACGAGAGCCGCTACGCCAGGGGAACTTCAGCGGATTTCGACGCCATCTCAGGACATCGCGACGGCTTTGCCACCAACTGTCCCGGGGAAGCGCTGTTCGCGCGGCTCCCCGCGATCCGGGACATTGCCGCCGGCCTGCAGGGGAGGTCTCTTCGAGCGCGCTCGGGTACCGGCCTGCCCGCGAGCCTACGGAGCGTTCGTCACGACGGGCGCTGACGACCATCACGTCGTGGTGCGGGCCCGAGCGCGGGTCCGAGCCCTGCGCAGCGGCGTGAGAACCGAGGTCCGATTCACAGGAGACGGCGCAGCAGACGCGCGCGGGCCGCGCATTCACTCGGGTGGCGGACGATGACCTCGTACCCACGCCGTTCGTACGCACCGGTCTCCCGCATCCCATCGCATGCCTGCCGGGGAACAGAAAATCCGTGGGGGTGGGGACCGGTGCGTGAACGCCCTCGATGCGGCAGTAGCCGTCGACCACTCCTGCCGCGCTCAGCGCCGCGTGCAGTTCCCGGTGTTCCACGCTGACGCTACGCGCGGACGGGCGTGGGGCAGGAGTGCTCCAGCAACCACTCGACGTTCAGCCGCTGCCCATGGTCCGGATCGAGGAGGGCCGCGTCGAGCTTGATCTGCCGACCGTCTCCCGGCTGCTCGAACCACGGGGCCATACTGCCCGGCCACACCCGGGACGGCTTGGCCGCCTCATAGAAGCGGTAGTCGCAAGTGGCTTCCGCCTCAGGGGCTTTGAGGCTCTGCGGCGGCAGCGCATGCTGTGCGTACGAGTCACCGGCGCGCGCTGGGCAGCCGTCGTACTCAGAACCGAATCGGTCCGGACGCCGGCCCCGGCACAGCTTGGCCGGCTCCTTGTCGATCCGGCCGTTGACCTCACCGAAGCCGTCGTTGGTCGAGTACTTCCGGTTGCCGGAGTCGGCGCGCTTCCCGGTACTTCCTCAGGAACACCTGCGGAACTCCGCTCCGCCGACGGCTCGCGGCCTGCCCCATTCACAGCCCCGGCACGACCTGACGTGGATGAGAAGAAGGGACGGCGTCTGACTTCCGGACGCGCCCGCTCCCACCCGGGCCCGTCGCAGCCTCACGCATGCGCGGCACGTCGCGGCTCATGCCGCCGAAGTCGGCCGTGGATCACCCCCAGGTGATGGCCCGGTATTCGCCCGGCCTGGCGCCTGCGCCGGGGCGGTCAGGGGGGGGGCGAGCCCGCCGAAGCTGCGGTTCATCAGCACCGTTGTTGCAGGTCGGGGGCGGGCGGCGGGCGTTCGGAGTGTTGGCGTGACGCGGTTTCGGCGGGTGTCAAAGACGGACACGCTGGCGTCAGAGTGACCGGGAATCAGGAAGTCGCCCAGACAGACCAACGAATAATCAACTCACCGATTTTTGAGCCAAGTTGGAAATTAATAATATTATCCGGCAATAGCATTTGGCGTATGGGTTGTCCCCCAATAGGAGACCCACCCCCTTTCACCAATGCATCCGATATGACAGGTATGTGGACCGTCAGTACGTTCAATCACGGGTCGACTGATCAGTCGGCCTCTCTGAGACAGGAGAAGTGACATGGTTACCCGTTCCACCGTTGTTACCGCCGCGGTAGCGGCAGCGGCGGCCCTGGCCGCCACCGGCATCACCTACGCGTCGGCCGCCACCTCCGAGCCGGCCCAGGCCGCCCCCGTCGTCCAGCAGGCCGCCGCCCCCGTTTCGGCCCTCACCGGTGGCGACTCCGGCAAGGGCAACGAAGGCAAGGGCAACGAAGGCAGGGGCGAGGAGGGCAGGGGCGAGGGAGGCCGTGGCTTCGAGCGTCGTGGCCACGAGGAGGAGCGCTTCGAGGGCCGGATCCACATCAACGAGCGCACCTACTCCGACGAACGCGGTGGCTGCATCACCGTGGTCAGCGGCCTCGGCTCCAAGAGCCTCAACATCCGCAACGACAGCCGCCGGACCGTCGAGGTCTTCCGCGGGGCCACCTGCGACAACGGTGCCCCCATCGCCACCGTCGGACCTCACAGCTCCAGCGACGGCGTCTTCCCGGGCCGCGTCCGGGGCGGCGTCCACGTCCGCGACGGTGTCGTGGGCAGCTTCCGGGTGATCGACCACCGCCACGGGGGCAAGTGGTAACCGAGTCACTCGCCTGACACGGAACCCCGGCCCGCCGGAATCGGGCCGGGGTTCCCGCCCGGACTCCTCTCTTCGACCCCTCACACCTGACCAGCACCCGAGAGCCCATTCGCCCACCGCTCCGGACCGGACGGCAAGGCATTGCCTGCCAGGCGACATCAGCCGGGCCATACAGGGCCGGCGACCACGAGCCACCGGCTTTCGGCATTCGGCTTTCGGCATTCGGCCTTCGCCTTTCGGCAGGCCCCCTCGGCAGGGCCCGGCCATCGGGGCGGCACGACATGGCACCGGCGCGGCAGACGCCGTCCACGTCCCGGCCGCCCCGGAATCCGGTCACCTCACGACCGGTCACCCCGCGGGCCCTCCCGAGCCGGAGCGCGAACTCGTACCTCGGCACACCCTGTTGACATCCGACGGTCCACGCCCCGGAAGTCCCATCCCGCAAGCAAGCAAGGCCTGTTCATCCCTGCCTGCGGGAGGGCCGCCGCCGATGCGCCCGCCCATGAAACGGTGGAGTGGCCCGACCAGGCGAACAGGGCGGCCGAGAGAAGGTGTGGATGCTGCACCTTCAGGCCCGACCCGCTCCCCGCTCGTTGCCACCTCGCCACGGGCGACCCGGAGCCGACCACCACACCATCCGGGCCGCGGCGTTGCATCCTGACCGAAAGCCCACCGAGCCGGTGCCGGATCCGGCCGGCCTCCCGGAGTCGGCCGCTCTGTGACCGGGCGGACGGACCCCACTCGACCGAGGAACCGGTCACCCCGGAGGTACGCCGTGGTCCGTCGGCGTCGGGAAGATCGACCACCGTAGGGCTGCCGGACCCCCGTCCGCTCCCGCTCCGGCATCGCCAAGCCTTCCAACGCCACTTCGGTGACCGGATTCGTCGCCGGTCGCTGTGATTCGGTTGCTGTGCGGCAGTGGCCCGGTCCGCGGGAGAAATGCCATGCGTGCGGCCCGTCCCCGCTGTCAGGCTGTGCCGGTGAACCGTGAACAGATTTCCGGGCTTGCCCATGCCGACCACCCCATCAAGTCCCCACTCGATGACGACTCCGTGAGGCAACTGCTGGCACACGGCGTCCCGCACGGCGACGCGCGCGTACTCGACCTGGGCTGCGGCAGCGGGGAATGGCTGCTGCGCGCCATGACCACGCACCCGAACCTGACCGCCGAGGGCGTCGACGTCTCCGAGGACGCCCTTCGACAGGCCCACGATTCCGCCGTCCGCCTCGGCGTCCGGGCCCGCCTCACGCTGCATCATCAGGAGGCGGCCGACTTCCGTTCGGCGCACTCGTACGACCTGGTGACCAGCGTAGGGGCCACCCATGCGTTCGGCGGCCTGCTGCCCACCCTCGCGGCCGCTCGCAAGCACCTGGCTCCGGGGGGACGCGTCCTGATCGGTGACGGTTTTTGGGAGCATGAGCCCACACCGGAAGCCGTCGAGATGCTCGGGGACTTCACCGACCTCGCGACCACCGTGGACCGCGTCGTCGCCGACGGGTGGACTCCCGTCCACGGGCATGTCAGCACGCGCCGTGAGCTCGACGACTACGAGTGGGCCTGCTGGGGGTCGCTCGCCTCCTGGGCCCTGGACCATCCGGCCGACCCGGACAGCGCGCAGGTACTGGAGACCGCCTCGGCCCGCCGCACCGAATGGTTGCGCGTCTACCGGAACACATGGGGCTTCGTCAGCCTGGTCCTGCGTCGGACCTCCGACTGATCCTGGACGAGTACGACGGGTCGGCCGCGCTCGAAAGAGACTCGGGCGCGGCTGAAAAGGACACGGCCGGCACGGTCGACCAGCAGTCCCTCGGGCGAGGGGTGGCCACCGCGACGCGCACACCGCACCCGCCGAGAGGCGACGGCACGCAGCGATGTGAGGCGGCTCGGGGAATGGTCCCGTCGATCGGCGCCCGACCGTGGGCGCTGTCGGACGGTTGGCGGACCCGCCCCGCCCCCTCCCCGTCAGCCGGTCGGGGCGAAGCACTCCGCGACACGGCCACGGAAGCGACCTCCCCGGCGGCGTGCGTCCCATCGGGCCGGAGGACGGTACCGGCACCCCTTCCGGGGCACCGGTACCCTCTCGTCGGTCAGCCGATGTTCACGTCGACGCAGGCGTAGAAGGCATTGGCGGTGTCGGCGATGTTCCAGACAGCGAGGACCTTCTGCTTGCCCGTCAGGCCGCCGAAGTTCACCTGGTGGGTGACGGTGGCACCGGGCTGTGCGCCGTTGTCGTTGAACTCGGCGACCTTCCGGCCGCCTGCGTAGTACTGCCACGTGCTCGTGGCGTGCCGGGCGGTCAGGACCCATTGGAAGGACGTGGTCCCGCTCACCGGGGTGACCTTCCATCCCTTGGAGTCGTTGTCGAGTTCGGCGAACCGGCTGTTGCCTCCGCTGCAGCTGGTGAGCCCCTTGGGGCCTTCCACGCTCTGCGGCTCGTACTTGATGTCACCGCAGCTCACGGTCCCGGCGGCACACTGGGCCTGGCGGCTCGGAGGTGACGAGATGTATCCGTGGGCATCGGCGGAACCGGCCGGAAGGCTCAGGGCCAGTACAGGTGCGAGCAAGGCACCGATGGCTGCGGCTGTCTTCCTTTTCGCGTGCATGCTTCTCCTTCACATGAGGCGTCGCTGCGCACGGTCGGGCTGTGGGGGCCCGACCGGTGGCAGGCCGGCCTCTCCGGTGTGGGGCCAAGAGGCGCGAAGGGCTCGGCAAGGTCCACCACCGCGTACGCCGTGAAGCAGCAGGTGCACGGAAGGCGGCCTTGCGCTTGGACCAGACCATAACCACCGACGCGCACACGTCAAGGGCGTCGGCTTGGCGGGCACCGACGGCGACAGCGACTTCCGGACAGCGCACATCGGGCTCACGCCCTAGGGTCGGGACCGACACCGAGATCAGGAATCACAGGAGAGACCATGACGGAACGTCCCCCGGTCCCGCCGTTCACACGTGAGTCTGCCGTCGAGAAGGTCCGGCTGGCGGAGGACGGCTGGAACTCCCGGACGCCGGAGAAGGTGGCACTCGCCTACACCGAGGACTCCCGGTGGAGAAATCGCGCGGAGTGGGTCACCGGACGCGAGGAGATCGTCGCGTTCCTCGCCCGGAAGTGGGCCAGAGAGCTCGACTACCGGCTCATCAAGGAACTCTGGGCGTTCGAGGGCAACCGGATCGCGGTGCGGTTCGCGTACGAATGGCATGACGACTCGGGCAACTGGTACCGCTCGTACGGCAATGAGAACTGGGAGTTCGACGCGAGCGGGCTCATGAGCGTACGGCATGCCTCCATCAACGACGTACCGATCCGGGAAGCCGACCGGAAGTACCACTGGCCACTGGGCCGCCGACCGGACGGTCATCCCGGGCTGGGCGACCTCGGCCTCTGACCGGCCGGAAGGGACGGTCGACCCGGAAGATCGATCCGCCCCGACCGACGGGCCGGCGAGCCGTCGGCCCCCGCACCTTCTCGCCCCTCGCACGCAACGGCTGCCGGAGCCCCACATGGGCCGCACGTGCACGGCTACGGGCTTCGCCGCGCTCGCCGATCCGTCCTGATCCAGGCGGAACGCCCTGGCTCAGTGGCGCATCACGCTCCCGTCACACCGTCGGTGCGCTCGCGCAGAAGATCGGCGTGGCCGATGTGGCGCGCGTACTCCCCGATCATGTGGACGTGGACCAGGCGGAGCGAGTACACCTCGTCGGCGTGGGTGAAGGTGTCGTCCAACGAGGCGTCGGCGACGATCGCGTCCGCCAGCCGGCATTCCTCGACGAGACGCGCGTAGTCCTCGGCGGCGCGTGCCGGGTCCAGGTCCTCGAAGTCCGCGTCCTTGCCCTTCTCCGGGTCGTACATCGGATCGAGCGCCTGACCGGCGAACCGCTGCCGGAACCAGACGCGTTCGACCTTCGCCATGTGGCGGATCAGGCCGAGGAGCGTGAGGTTGGACGGGGGTACCGCCTGTTCGGCCAGCTGTTCCCCGGTCAGGCCGGCGCATTTGTGCAAGAGGCTGCTGCGGAACCACGCAAGGTAGCCCGTGAGCATCTCCCGCTCACCCGCCACGAGTGAACCGGGTGTGCGCTCTACATCAGGTGCTGTCCATGTCATCCCATGATCTTGCCCGGCGCGCGTCGGATCGGGCCAGGCATTTCACATGTCGCCGACCGACTCCGCCGGCCGGGGGCATCACGGATGTGGTGATATCGACGGCCGGTTCGGTGAGCGGGCACGCACGCCGGTCCGCGCGGACGTACATCACCCCCCCGCGGACCGGCGTGCGCCGGTTCAGTCGCTCCCGACCGTCGTGCCGCTCCCGTCCGGCCCTTCGGCGTCGACGGACACGAGGAGGTTTCTGCGCAATGCCGCCACCAGTTCCTCGTCGACACCGAGGAGTTCGGCGGCATAGTCGTGGACGGAGCCGTGGGTCGCGGCGAGATCGGCCAGGAAGAGCCGCATGACATCGGCGGGAGCCCTGCCGAAGCCGGGCCAGCCCGGTTCCTGGCCGGCGTGGTCCGCCCGCCAGTCGGCCAGGAGCCGTTCGGTGGCGAGCTCGGTGAGGGTGAAGTCGGCGACGATGTCGTCCTCGGACACTCCGAGCAGGGACAGAACGAGCGCGGCGAGCAGCCCGGTGCGGTCCTTGCCCGACGCGCAGTGGAAGACGGCGGGCGCGCTGTCCTCTGTGGCGATCACATCCAGGGCGCGGCGGAGCTCGGCGACTCCGTCGGCGGCCACCTCCGCGTACCGATCGGCGAGGAAACGTCCGGTCTCCACCTCCGGCCCCAGGGCCGCCTGGTCGTAGGGCCGGTGCTCGATGCTGAGGTGGTGGTATCGCAGTCCCGGTGCGTCGGGTACGCGCCCCTTGGCGGCGATCTCCCAGTCGTAGCGCAGATCGATGACCGTGCGGACGCCGAGGCCGAGGAAGCGGTCCCAGTCCTCGTCGCGGAGCTTGCCCAGCGAGTCGGAACGGTAGAGCCGCCCCCAGCGGACCTGACGGCCGCCGTCCGCCCGATACCCGCCCATGTCACGGAAGTTGTGCAGTCGCTCGAAGGCTATGTGTCTGTTCACCTTGCAGAACCTACGCCGACGACGACCTGCGCGTCGGTGTGGTGCGGATGATCCGCCGTGCAATTCCACAGGGGTGACGATGCCCGGTCGTGCCTGGCTCGCCGCGCCGGGCGGGCGGTGTGCACCTGCTTCGGCGGGGCCGAGTCGAGAATGCAGACGTGTCTACTCCTGTTCTCCCCGCCACTGGGCGCGACCCGTGGAGCGAATGGGCTCTGCTGCTTCTGTCGGCCGCTTCCGGGGCCGCGGACGCGTTCGTCTTCATCTGTGTCGGCCAGGTCTTCGCCGGGGTGATGACCGGGAACCTGGTGCTGCTGGGCGCTTCTGCCGCCGGTGTCGGGGAGCACGGGGTGGCCCTGCGGGTGATCACCGCGCTCGTCGCCTACGGCATCGGCGTCGCGTGCGGTGCGTGGATGAGCGAGCGATGGCGGTGGCCTCTGCCGTGGATGCTGCTGATCGAGGTGGCACTGCTCACCGCGGGAGCGGTGCTGTGGTGGCTGGGCCTGATCGCCTCCGTAGGGGACCTGCTGGGGCTGCTGGTGCTCATCTCCGTGGCCATGGGCATTCAGGGCCGTATCCGGGCCACGCCCACCAACTACTTCACCGGCACGCTCACGTCCTTCGTCGGTCGCCTGGCGCTGCGATCGTGGGACCGGGAGGACCGCTGGGTGGCCGGCCGGCTGACCGCGGTCGTGGCGGGTGCGGCCGTGACCGCCCTGGCGGTACGGCTCTGGCCGGGCGCCGCGGCCACGGTGGCCGTGCTGCCGGCGGCGGGCGCGTTACTGATCGAGGCGGTGCCCAGGAAGCTCCCGCGAGGCTGACCGCTGTCCGGGCCGGTCCTTCCCTGCGTGGTCACTTGGGCACGTTCCGCGACGCAGTTCCGCACGAGGGCTGCGGTCTCCACCCCCGGCAGCGCTGTCGATTCCGAGTACATGGTTCGAGACCAGCCCATCGGCGTGAGGCCCGGCGTGCTCCGACCACCGTTCATGGGACAAAAGAATGCCCCGGCCGGATCGGGGGAATCCAGCCGGGGCGGTTCGGGTGTGGGCGCGATACGCGACATCCACATATAGGTGAACGATAAACCATCGCATCGCGTTCCCAGGACCTCGCACCCAGCACTGTGACGCAGAGCACGGAATCACTGTGATGCAGAGCGTGGAATCACCACTTCAGGGTGGCGCGGCTCAGCCTGCCGCGGGCGTCCGGCCGCCGTAACGACGGGTGAATCGTTCGATACGGCCGGCCGTGTCCAGCACCTGCTTGGTCCCGGTGCAGAACGGGTGACTCGCCGACGAGGTCTCCACGTCGACGACGGGATAGCTCAGGCCGTCCTCCCACGTCACCCGCGCATCCGAGCTCACGGGCACGGTCGAGCGGAACAGAAAGGCCGCCCCCGCGGCGCGGTCACGGAAGACCACCGGACGGGAGACGGGGTGGATACGGGGCTTCATGGGCGTTCCTTTCCTGGTGTCGCGAGCGGGCCGGACGAGCCGGTGGTCAGCGTTCCTCACGGAAGAGGACGTGCCGCCCCACGGCGGGATCGAACTTGCGCAGGACCAGCCGGTCAGGATTGTTACGGCGACTCTTGCGCGTCGCATAGCTCTGCCCTGTTCCGGCCGTCGACCGGAGTGTCACCACGGGGCGGGCCTCACTGCGGGCCATGTACGCCTCCAGACTCTTGCTCGACCCCGATTCCCCCGATGAGAATGGGTGTCGTTTTCGTTCTGGTGTCGTAACGCGAGAGGGGCGGGCCGCATTCCCTTCCCGCCGGTGCCGACCGAAGACCACACCTCGCGCGTACCTCACGGCGGCGTGGCCCATGCGACCGTCGGGCAGCTCGCACGGATCGGCGCCGGAACAACCCGCGGAGCGTTCGAGGGCGACCCGGCCGGGATCCGCACCCGAGCCCACCGCGCCCGCGCCGCCGCCTACCGACGCATCCGGGCCGGATGTCGCGATCACCACCCCCGAGGGGGCTCCTTCGCATATACCTCCGCCTCGGCCGAACGCGCCCTTCAAGGACTGCGCGCGCGGGCGCGCGACCATCCGCGCGCGCCGGGCTAATTGCATCAACACCCTCCTACAGCAAGGCTGTTCGAAGGATCGAAGGCCCCGCACCGCCTGTGGCATATGCCAGAAGCAACACCGTATCGAGTGTTGCCAAATCCCTTACGAGCCCCCGCGGCCTGTGCCACAGTCGTCTACGGTCCACCTTTCAGACCTGGTCGCGCCGCGCCTGTATCGGAGTACGAGATGCCGTCCCATCTGTCCGCGGACCGCCCCGCCCCCCAGCCGCCCGAGCGACATGCCGTCGACGCGTTGATCAGCCGGACCCGTCGGCTGCGTGGCGACGTGGACGCCGTGCGGCGGGACACGGTCCTGATCGACGAGGAAGACGCGCAGATGCGCTGGCAGCGTGCGCTCTGCGATCTGGCGGTCCATCACCTCGACGATCTCGGCACGCATCTGGGGCAGCTCAGGGAAGGCCTTCCACCGGAACAGCCCGCAGACCCTCCGGCACTCGACACCTCGGACGAGACCCTCGACCGGTCGGAGCGCGGTTCCCTCATCGGCAGGGTGGGGAGCGCCGAGTGGAATCTGCTGACCGACGAGGTCACCTGGTCCGAGGAGCTGTTCCAGATCTTCGGCAGGTCCCCGAAGACGGGGCCGCTCTCGCTGGACGAGCTCCCCTCCCTGCTCCTTCCCGAGGACCAGCCCCTGCTCACCGCCATGGTGACGGACTGCCTGGTCGACGGAAGGCCGATAGACGGTGAATTCCGCATCCTGCGGACCGACGGCCGGATGCGCACGCTCCACATGATGGGTGAGCCCGTCCTCGACGCGGACGGCTGCACAGCCTCCATGTGGGCGGTCCTGCGCGATGTCAGCGATCTGAGGCGCAACCAGCAAGCAGTACGCACGAACCACGACTCGCTACGACGTCGACAGCAAAGGGCACAGACCGAGCACCGGATGGCGGTCGAACTGCAGGAAGCCGTGCTGCCGCCGTGGCGGGACTCGCTGCGGCTCCCTTCGCAGGGGGTGGGCGCGCTGGATGTCGCGGCCCACTACCTCCCTTCCCGGTCGAGCTCGCTGATCGGCGGAGACTGGTACGACGCGCTGGAACTGCCGGACGGCCGGACCGTCCTCACGGTCGGTGATCTGACCGGCCACGGCATCCGGGCCACCTCGGCCATGGCGATGGTGCTGGGTGCGCTGCGCGGGATGGCTGTGGCCGGCATCGAGCCGGGGGCCCTGATGGGACATCTCAATCAGTTACTGGAATCCTCCGTCCAGCCCGCTCTCGGCAGCGCGGTGTGCTGCCGTTTCGAGCCGTCCACCGGCGTCCTGACCTGGGCGCAGGCGGGGCACCCCGCACCGTTGCTGTTCCGCGACGGAAAGGGGCGCCCCCTGCTGCCACCGGACGGGGTCCTGCTCGGCGCGACCTCCGGTGTCGCGTACGAGCAGGACGAAGTGCACCTGCTGCCCGGTGACGTGCTGGTCCTGCACACCGACGGACTGAGCCGCCACAGCGACCGGGGTGGGTGCCCGGACGCCCTGCTCGCACTCGCCCCCCGCTTCGCACAGGCCCGTACGGCACGGGAGTGCGTACGGTCGGTCGTCACGGAGTTCGGTGGCACCGAGCGCCTGGACGACGCGTGTGTGCTGATCGCCCGCATCGGCGCCTAGGGAACAGCCGCACCTGAGCGAGGACAGCGGGCACACGGAACACCCGACACGGCACGGTCCGCGGGAGACGAGCCACGGGTTCCGAACTCGACGATGCGACGGCCGGACTGTGATCGGTCGATCAGTCGGTGGTCGGACGTGATCAGTGCCCCCTCATCGCGGGGCCCGCAGGTTCAGATCTCCGACGAGCGCCTGGGCTGCTTGATGATGGAGCTCTGCGGCAGGGAGAGCTTGATCTCCTCGCGCAGGTCCGCGATCTTGGCGTAGCCCGCGTACTGGCCCGTCAGCCGGTACATCTCGCGCAGCCGGTCCCAGGTGCGGTGCGAGGAGGTCTCCCCCATCGACACCAGGGCGAGCCGCGCATAGCGGTCGGCCTGCTCGGGATCGTCTGCGATGAAGCATGCCGAGGCGAGTGAGATGTAGTCGAAGATCTTGGAGCGCTGTCGTCCGTTGGCCCGGAGCTCCAGAGCCTGCTTGGCATGGCGCTGGGCCACGATCGCCGCCGACGGGTCGTGTTCGGCGAGCGTACGGAACGCCAGGGCCTGCATGCCGTGCAGATCCGCCTCGTCGAACAGCTGCATCCAACTGGGCGGCGGCACATCGCTCTTGTCCGATACGAAGAGCTCCTCGGCCTTGCCCAGTGTGCGGCGCATCGCCTGGCCGCGGCCCATGGACGCCTGCGCCCAGGCCTCGATGGTGTGCAGCATCGCCTGAGTGCGTGGCAGAACCATGTCACCGGAACCGGACTTGGCGAGCTTCATCAGGTCCAGGGCGTCGTCGGGGCGGCCCAGGTGGACCATCTGCCGGGCCGCCCTGGAGAGTGCCTCACCCGCTCGCGGACGGTCGCCGCCCTCGCGCGCCGCGTGTGCGGCGATGACGAAGTACTTCTGGGCGGTGGGTTCGAGGCCGATGTCGTGGGACATCCATCCCGCGAGCACCGCGAGGTTGGCAGCGACGCCCCAGAGGCGGCGCTGAAGGTGGTCGGGGTGACGGTAGGCGAGCATGCCGCCCACCTCGTTGAGCTGGCCCACCACGGCCTTGCGCTGGAGTCCGCCGCCCCGGGACGCGTCCCAGGCGCGGAACACCTCGACAGACCGTTCGAGCGCCTCGATCTCCTCCGACCCGATGGGCGCGGCCTCGTACCGGTCGAAGCCGGCGGGATCCGCGTGCAACGGGTCGTTGGTCCGTGGGGCATCGGCCGCCAGCACAGGGTCGGTGTGCAGCCAGTCGTGCATGGGGCCGGTGATGGTCGATCCTGCGGCGAGCGCGGCGCCCGCGCTCACCAAGCCGCGTCGGTTGAGCATGAGGTCCATTCCCGTGAATTCGGTGAGGACCGCTGCCGTCCGCTCGGGCGCCCACGGCAGTCCGTCGGGATTGTGCTGCGTCCCGACCTCTCGCCGTTTCCCCACTCGCCCGCGTCGGCCGAACCCGAGGTCCTCGATGGTCACGACACGACCGAGCCGCTCGGTGAACAGGGCAGCCAGCACCTTGGGCACAGGATCGCGGGGGGACTCCCCCATGTCGATCCAACGCCTCACCCGCGAGGTGTCGGTGGCCAGTTGCGGGTGGCCCATGGCCGCCGCCTGCCGGTTCACCATTCTCGCGAGTTCGCCCTTGGACCAGCCGGCAAGGCCGAACAGGTCGGACAGGCGGGTGTTGGGTTCTCCGGTCACGTCAAGCCCCCAGGTTCTCGGCTGTGTCGACAGTAACCCCTGTCAGATGCGTTGCGAATATTCGCCAGGGTTCGCCAGGGTCCGCCAGATGGTCTGCCACCCGCGCGCCGGTGTCAGGTAGGAAAGCGCCACCCCGCCCGGCAGCCCTAGGTACTCCCCAGGGTGCCGAACGGCCGCCGGCCGGGGCGGTGCACGCAACTTGTCGGCGTGCGAAGGGATCTGTCTCCCCCATGTACACAGCATCGTCCTCCGTGACCGCCCCGCCCCGGCCGCTTCGTCCCCTGGGGGCCGGCGGCGGACCGTACCTCGCTCCGCATGCCGCTCCCCCGGCACCCGGCACGGTTCGGCCGCGACGGCCGGCGGGGCTGGGCGGCCCGTCGCTCAGCGGCCGGCTGGACCTTTCCGGTCCGCAGGGCGCTCAGCTGAGGATGGTGATCGCCTCGGTGCACCGCATCTGTCCGGAGTTCAACCCGGTGCAGGTGCTGCGCCGCAGCGGCCGTTCGGTGCTCCTCGTCGGGTCCACCGGACGCACGACCGCGGTCGCCAAGTGTTTACTGGACCACTCGCCCGCGTGGTCGGAACGGTTCCAGCACGAAATAGCTGCATATCGGGCGTTCGTCCGACACCGCCCGCCGGTGCGGGTGCCCCGGCTCATCGCGGCCGACCCGGAGAACTGCACCCTGGTGATCGAGCGCATGCCCGGCCGGGTGGCGGCGCTGACCCGGCATCCGTCGGAGGCTCCGCCCCGTGCCGATGTACGGGCCGCGCTCGGTGCGATCAGTCGGATCAACGACTGGCGGCCGGCTCCGGGTCTCTTCGACGCACCGCTGGACTACGCCTCGCGGATCGCCCGCTATCACGAGCTGGGGCTGTTCACCGACCGCGATCTGGGCGACCTGCAGAAGCTGCTGCACGGTCTGGCCCATGCAGGCGGCCGTCAGGGCATGGGGCAGTTCTGCCATGGTGACGCGTTGCTCTCCAACATCCTGCTGTCGCCCACGGGTCCGGTGCTGGTGGACTGGGAGCACGCGGGCTGGTACCTGCCGGGCTACGACCTCGCGACCCTCTGGGCCGTCCTGGGTGACGCACCGGCGGCGCGGCGGCAGATCAGTCAGCTGGCACAGGTCAAGGGGCCTGCGGCGCGGGACGCGTTCCTGGTGAACCTGATGCTGGTGCTGACGCGGGAGATCCGCACGTACGAGACGGCTGTCCAGCGGGCGATGCGGGAACAGGTACCCGCGGGCGCCGGTCAGGACCGGCCGGGTGGCCTCTCGTCGAGCGAGGAGCAGCGGCTGCTGCTGCGCCGTCTGCACGACGACTGCGCGATGGCCCGCCGGGCCGTACGAGCCGCGGTCGGCACTCGCTGACCCTGCCGGAGGGGACACGCGCTACGGGTCCGGTGCCGACACACCGGCCCCGTAGCGCGTCGATGTGGTGTCAGGGACTCTTGAAGTCGACCGCGTCCACGTCGAACGCGTTGTTCTGCGGCGACGTGAAGACGAGATACAGCTTGTGTGTGCCCTTCAGTTCCTGGACGGGCACGGCCGGGGTCTCCTGATAGTTGTCCCATCCTCCGGTGTTGGGGACGGGGGTGGTGGCGAGCAGAGGACCGTCGGGGGCGTCCGCGCGCAGTTCGATCGCGCCCACCCCGTACGGCGAGGACAGCCGATAGCCGACCGAGCCGATGCCTTCGACGCTCATCGGGTCGAAGGCGACCCAGTCGCCGTTCGAGACGTCTCCGATCCGTTTGCCGTTCTCGGCGCCTTCCTGGGCGACGATCCGGGTACCGGACTGGGCGTCGTAGTACTCCGCCTGCTTGTGTTTCGGCTGGAGCACGGAGCGCCCGTAGCCGGTCAGGGCGGAGACGCCGTCGCCGCCCTTGTCGGTGTACTTGGCGTTGAGTACGTAGGTCAGGTCCGCGCCTTCGGGATGGCCGCCCAGATCACCGGTGTCGACGGTGCCCTCGCAGCCGGGGATGTCGGTGGTGGGATGCTCGTGATCGTCGTGTCCCAGTGCCGGGTTGACGGTGACCTTGGAGCAGTCGACCGGTCCGTCCTCCGGGTCGGTGACCGTGACCTTGTACGGGATCTTGTCGCCGAACTCGATGAGCTTGCCGTTGACCGGGAAGTCGATGGTCACCTCGGGTGCGGTGTTCCCGGCGGTGACGGGGATGTTGGCGTAGCCGGACTTGCCGGTGGAGTCGGTG
This sequence comes from Streptomyces sp. NPDC093149, assembly GCF_044754145.1. Taxonomy (NCBI): domain Bacteria; kingdom Bacillati; phylum Actinomycetota; class Actinomycetes; order Kitasatosporales; family Streptomycetaceae; genus Streptomyces; species Streptomyces sp. NPDC093149. The sequence goes on along the minus strand of NZ_JBIVON010000003.1, from coordinate 598,340 downwards.
ACCTTCAGCTGCGCGGTGAAGTCGCCCTTGACCGTGTAGGTGTGGGTCGGGTTCGCTTCGGTGGAGTCGTACGTACCGTCGCCGTCGAAGTCCCAGGCATAGCTGAGCGTGTCGCCGTCGGGGTCGTTGCTGCCGTCGCTGGAGAAGTCGACCTTCAGCGGGACGGGGCCGTCGGTGGCGGACGCGGCGGCCTTGGCGACCGGTGCGCGTTGTCCTTGGGCGTAGTCGATGCGGTAGAGCCCGGAGTCGTTGTTGCCGCCGCCGAAGGAGCTGCCCCATTCGAGGACGTAGAGCGATCCGTCGGGGCCGAACGTCATGTCCATCGGCTTGTTGAACTTCTGGGAGGAGAGGAAGTCGTTGATCTTGAGGAGCTTCTCGTTCTTGTCGAAACGGATCTCCTTGACGAAGTCGCGCGACCACTCGTAGAAGAAGCTCGCTCCCTCGAAGTACGCGGGGAACTTCGTGGTGGACGGGTTCTTCTTGTCGTAGTGGTAGACAGGACCGCTCATCGGGGCCGAGCCACCGCTGCCGACCTCGGGGAACTCCTCGGACGCGCCGTATCCGTACCAGATCTCCGGCTGCTGGATCGGCGGAAGTGCGGTCAGCCCGGTGTTGTTCGGCGAGGGATTGACGGGATTGGCGCAGTCGAACTTGGGGCCGACTTCCTTGGTGTCCGGGTTGTAGGGGGCGTACGCCTGGTTGTTGCCGTGGCAGAACGGCCAGCCGAAGTTGCCCGCCTTCTTGATGACGTTGTACTCGACCAGCCCCTCGGGGCCCCGGTCGGTGGTGGGCAGCCCGCGGTCGGGGCCGTAGTCGGAGGCGTGGACGTAGCCCGTCTTGGGGTCGACGGTGAAGCGGAACGGGTTGCGGAAGCCCATCGCGTAGATCTCGGGGCGGGTCCTGGCGGTTCCGGGGGCGAACAGGTTGCCCTTGGGAATGGTGTAGCCGCCGGAGTCCTTCGGCTTGATGCGCAGGATCTTGCCGCGCAGGTCGTTGGTGTTGCCCGCGGTACGGGCGGCGTCCAGCATCTGCTTGCCCTCGCGCCAGTCGAGCGGTGCGTAACCCTGCCAGTTCGGGTCGAGGTTGGGCGGGGTGTCGTCGCCGACTCCGAGGTAGAGCGTGCGGTCGGGACCGAACTCGACGGCGCCGCCGGTGTGTCCCGGTTCCGGGAAGGTGCGGTCGCGGTAGGCGGGGACGTCGAGCAGCTTCTTCTCGCCGGCCTTTTCGAGGGTGTTGCCCTTGACCGTGAAGCGGGAGAGCCGGTTGACGTCCTCGGTCGCGCCCGCGGGGGCGTAGTAGAGGTAGATCCAGTGGTTCTTCTTGAAGTCGGGGTCGAGTTCCATGCCGACGAGCCCGTCCTCACCGCCGGTGTAGACGTCGAGCTTGCCCGCGGTGGTGGTGGCGTGGGTCGCGGGGTCGTAGATGTTCACCTCGCCGCTGCGCTGGATGTAGAAGACCCGGCCGTCCTCGGCGACGTCGAGTTCCATCGGGTCGGCGGTGTTGTCGTCGAGGGTGACCTTCTCGTAGCCGCTCCAGACGGTGCCGCCGCAGTCGCCGGGCTTGTTGCCGGCGGCCCACTTGACACCGCCGACGACATGGGCGCGGAAGGCGGCTTCACTGTACGAGGGGGTGTCGTGGCCCATGGCAGTCGCCCAGACCCTGCCGCCCTCGGTGTTGCGGCACCAGGAGATGGGGTGGTCCGCGCCCATGGCGGAACCGCCGGGGTTGTAGGTGGTTTCGTCGGCGGTGACCAGCACGTGGACATCGCCGCGGGGATTCCTGTCGAAGTTGTACCACTCCTCCGGCCGCTCCCAGCGCTCCGGGAGTCCCGCGGTGGAGGGGTGGACGCGGTCGGCGACCTTGGCGGTGCCCTGGAGGACTCCGGGCGAGTGTGCGGGCATGTGGACGCCGCCGTTGATGGCCTCGTCCCACCAGGGGAAGGTGTCCTCGATGCCCATGTCGAGGGTGTTGTGGATGGCGACGACGCCACCGCCGTCGCGCACGTATGCCTGCATCGCTTCGCGCTGGGCTTCGGTGTCCCAGACCATGCCGGAGTTCTGCAGCATGACGATGACGTCGAAGTCCTTGAGCTCGGCTTCGTCGAAGACGGCGGGGTCGGCGGTCTCGACGACTGCGAAGTTGTTGGCGGCCGCCTCCTCCTTGAACATCTGGACACCTGCGGGGATGGAGGCGTGCACATAGCCGACGGCTCGGGTGAACAGCAGGGCCCGGAAGGCGGGCGCCTTTCCGGTGGTGGCCGCGGTCGCGGGCAGCGCGGTCAGTGCGAGCAGCAGTGCGCTCACCAACGCGATGAACGTACTCCGCATGTCACGAGCATGACAGTACCGTCGTTGACGGTTCACGAGCGGTTCCTCTCTGCGGGTCGTGGCCGAGTGGGGTCGGGGGGGTGGTTTGCAGGAGGGTGCTGAGGGGCTCGGACGGCCGGGCCCCTCAGCACCCTCCAAGTGCGCGGTGCAGGAACGCCAGGCCGTCGGTGGCGAGGGCGTCCTGGGTGGCGGCGAGCGGTCGCCAGACCGAGGCGGCAACCGCGATGGCGTCGTTGTGCGCGGTGAACGACTCGATGCAGAGCGGGCCCCGGTAGCCGCTCGTGGTGAGCGCGGCGAGGAATCCGGTCCAGTCGAGGGAGTCGGCACCGGGGGTGCCGCGGTCGTTGGCGCACACCTGGACGTGGAGGATGCGGCCCGCGGCACGCTGTACGGCGTCGGGCAGCGAGCGTTCCTCGATGTTCTGGTGGTACACGTCGAGCGCGAGGCCGATGGTGTCCTCGGGCAGCCCGGCCAGCGCTTCGAGCGCCTGGTCGACGGTGTTGAGCAGACTCGTCTCGTACCGGTTGAGGGGCTCCACGGCGATGCGCACCCCGGCGGCGTGTGCGTGATCGACGACCGGAGCGAGGTTCTGGCGCAACTCCTCGTACGCCGCCACGCGTTCGCCACGGTCCATGCGCCAGGCGCGACCGACCGCCGCGTACACGGGCCCCGCGACGGTGGGGGCGTTCAGGGCCTGGGCGGCGTCGACACAGCGATGCAGATAGTCCTGGGTGATCCGGACGGTTCGGGGATCGGTGCGGATGAGATTGCGGCCGGGCGGCATCACGGCGATCACCGCGGCAGGGGTGAGCCCGGACGCCTTGAGGAGCTTGGAGACGGAATCGGGCGCCCAGTCCCGTTCGTTCTCCAGCGGGATCTCGACGCAGTCGAATCCCCATGCGGACAGGCGGGGCAGAACATCACCGAGTGCCTCGTACGTCACCGGCGAGTGCCAGATCCACGGATTGGCGCCGAGCGGGAACGCGTGCGCGCTCATTTCCTGCCTCCCCACTTCTCCGGGAACCCGGGCAGGTTCTCGCAGCCGCACATCGCGTAGTGCAGCGGCGGCATGCCGGGCTTGAAGTACTGATCGAGGGTGTCCTGGGTGACGGTGGGCTGCGGAAGCTTCCATTCCTTGGGAACCTGCTCCCCCCTCAGGATCCTCAACGCCGCGATGACGGGGGTACGCCATTGGAAGGTGGGGTACGACGGGGCGATCGCGGTGAGCTTCTTCTCCTTCCATACTTGGAGGAAGTCCTGCTGGTCCTCGCCGGTGATGGGCGGTACGTCCTTGCCGGCGTCCTCGAAGGCCTCGACGGCCGCGACGGAGGTCGCGCCGGAGTCCATCCATACGCCGTCGATGTCACCGTTACGGGTGATCGCATCGGTCACGATCGCCTTGGTCCTGGCCGGATCGCCGTCGGTGAACTTCACATCCACCACGTCGAGTCCGCTCCTGTCGAACGCGACCTTCGCGGCCGACCAGCGGGTCTCCAGCACGTCGACGCCGGGAGAGATGCGCAGGGCGAGGATCTTCCCCTTGGGCTTCACCTTCCCGACGAGGAAGTCGGCGGCGACCGCCCCGTATCCGTAGCCGCCGATGGGGTTGATGAAGGTGACGGCGCAGTCGGTCTCGACGCCCCGGTCGAAGACGATCACAGGCACCTTTCCGCAGGCCTTCTCGACGGCGGGGGTGAGCGTGGCCGTGGTGTTCGGGGAGACGATGAGTGCGTCGCAGCCCTGCCCGGTGAGCTCCTGGATGTCGGAGATCTGCTTGTCGTCCTTGCCCTGGGCGTCGAGCACGGTGAAGTCGGTGATCTCCTTGTGGAGTCCGGCCTCCGCCCGCATGTTCTTCAGGCCGACCTGGCGCCAAGGGTTGAAGACTCCGGCGTTGGACAGACAGAGGTGGATCCCGCCGGAACCGCTCTTCCTGTATCGCGTGGTGTCGACCAGCCGCGGCTGGAGCATCTGCTCCCACGGCTTTCCGGCCGGGCCCCGCGGGGTCTCCTTGGCGAGGGCCAGTTGGCGGTCGTACTCGGCGCGGTCGAAGAACTTCGACTGCTTTCCGGTACCCGGGGCGCCCGCTGGGCCGCTCGCCGCTTCGGCCGGGGCGTCGGGCGGTGCGTCGCTCGTGCAGCCGGCGAGCAGGGCCGCGCCGAGCAGGGCGGCGAGGGGCACGAAGGCGTGTCGGATCTTTCGCGTACTCATGAGGTTTTCGCTCCTGGGGGCTCGGTGCCGCGACGGCGCGACCGGGACCAGTCGGCCGCGCCGAGGGCGACGGCGGCGATGACGATGACGCCTTGCACGGTCGATTCCAGGGCGCCCGACACGCCCTGGAGGTTGAGCAGGGTGAACAGCGCCTGGAGCGAGAAGGCTCCGGCCATCGCCGCGACGACGGACCCGCGTCCGCCGCCGAGCACCACGCCGCCCAGCACGACGGCGGTGATCGCCTCGAACTCGTAACCCCGCCCGGCCTGTGCCGATACCCCGGAGAAGCCGCCGACGAGTACGGCGGCGAGTGCGGCCGCGACGCCGGAGAGGATGAAGGCGATGGTGCGGGCGCGCGCGACCCGGACCCCGGCCAGGGCCGCGGCGCGTTCGCTGTCACCGGTGGCGAGGAGGGTACGGCCGAAGTCGGAACGCATCAGCCGGACGGCGAGGAGACCCGCGACGACGCAGACGAGGACGGCCCAGGGCAGCCAGCCGAAGGCCGTGCCGCGCCCGAGCCTGCGAAAGGCCGTGGGCAGCGCGCCGTGCGGGGAACCGCCGGTCCAGAAGAAGACCGCGCCTTCGAGGATCAGCATCATGCCCAGGGTGGTGATGAACGACGGCACGCGCAGCAGGGTGGTGATCAGTCCGCTGACGAGACCGGCGAGGGCTCCGGCGAGCAGCAGCACCGCGGTGACGAGCAGCCAGGGCGCGCCCGGGAACGAACCGTACAGTTCGGCGGCGACGACCACCCCGGCCGTGACGATCGCTCCGACCGACAGGTCGAACTCCCCGCAGATGATGACCAGGTACTGGCCCGCGGCGAGGATGACGAGGGGCGCGGCGCGCTTGATGAAGGCGAGGAAGCGGTCGGGTTCGTAGAAGCCGGGGTCGGTGAGGGCCAGCGCGGCCAGGAGTACGGCGAGCAGGACGTAGACGGGTGTGCCGGTGGTGAGGGCACGCAGGACGCGACGGGCGGCGGGTTCCTGTGCTGCGGTCATGCGGTCCTCTCCCGCGGGGTGCGGCGGCCTCGCGCGTAGAGGGCGACGGCCGCGATGATGACGACGCCGCGGACGACGTTCTTGAAGAACGGGTCGACGGCGAGCTGGTTGAAGACGCTGTCGAGCACGGCGAGGACGAGGACCCCGCCCAGGGTGCCCGCCACCCCGCCGCGGCCCCCGGCGAGCGCGGTGCCGCCGAGGACGACGGCGGCGATGGACTCCAGGTCGTAGCGGGCCTCCGTACCGGCCCAGGGGGCCCCGGCGCCGAGTCGTGCGGCAAGGAAGAGGGCGGCGGCTCCGACACAGAGGGAGCACAGGACGTGGGCGACGACGACGGTGCGCCGGGTGCGGACTCCGGACAGCCGGGAGGCGTGCTCGTCGCCACCGGTCGCGTACATGTGGTGGCCGAGCCGGGTTCGACGGGTGATCAGCCAAAGGGCGGCGGCGACGGCGAGAAGCAGGAACAGGGAGACGGGAACCGGTCCGATCCGGTCGTAGCCGAGGTGCTGGAAGGAGGCGGGGACCTTGCCGGCGGGGCCGGTGTAGTTGTCCTCGATCCAGCCGCGCAGGATGAAGGCGGTGCCGAGGGTCGCGATGAACGCGTTCACCTTGAGTCCGGTGACGATCAGTCCGTTGGCGAGTCCTACGGCGGTGCTGAGCGCCAGGACGGCGAGGACCGCCACGAGGACACCGTCGCTCTGCATCGTCTCCGCTGCGACGAGGGTGCCCAGGCTGATGAGGTAGGCGACGGACAGGTCGAGCGATCCGGTGAGGATGACGGCGGACTGGCCGACCGCGACGAGTCCGAGGGCGACGCAGTTCTGCAGGATCGTCACCACGTTGGTGACGGTCAGGAAGTCTCCGCCTCGGGCCGCGACCGCGATCCAGCCGAGGAGGGTGACGGCGAGGGCTGCGAGCCAGACCCCGGCCACCGGACCGACCGGGCGCGGCCGGGCTGTTCGCCCCGGGCGGCTGCGGGGCCCGGCGGTCGGGGCGGGCCGAAGCGCGGTCATGCGACCCCCTCCCGTGGAAGGTCGCCGCCGGTGGCGAGGTGCATGACGGCTTCCTCCGTGGCGCCGGCGGGAAGTTCGCCCGCGAGACGTCCTTGCGACATGACGAGGATCCGGTCGCTCATACCGATCAGTTCCGGCAGCTCGGAGGAGATGATCAGTACGGCGAGGCCCTCGCGTGCCAGTTCCCGTACGAGGGTGTGGACGGCTGCCTTGGCGCCGACGTCGACGCCGCGGGTCGGTTCGTCGAAGAGCAGCACCCGGGGGCGGGCGGCGAGCCATTTGGCGATGACGACCTTCTGCTGGTTGCCGCCGGACAGGTACTGGACCTGTCGGTCCTCGCCGTGGGTCGGCAGGCGTACGCGTTCCAGCAGCGCAGTCACCTCACGGCTCGCGGGCGGTCGGCCGCGGGCGGGCACCGCCCGGGTCACGAGCAGCGCGTTGTCGGTCACGGACTGGCGCAGGGCGAGGCCCTCGGCCTTGCGGTCCTCGGTGACGAGGGCGATTCCGGCCCGGACGGCGTCCCGGGGGCGGACCGGGCGCAGTGGTCGTCCGTCGACGGTCATGGTGCCCGTGGTGAAGGGGTCCACGCCGAAGAGGGCACGGGCGAGGGTGGTGCGGCCCGAGCCCTGGAGACCGGCGACGCCGACGACCTCGCCGGCCCGCAGGCTCAGTTCGATGCCGGAGAGCCGGGCGTTGCCGCCACCGCTGACGGTGAGCCTCTCCGCGCCCGCCTCGCCCGGTCGGGCCCTGGGCGGGTAGTAGGTGCCGAGCTCCCTTCCGACCATGGCGCGTACGACCGTGTCCGCGTCGGTGTCGCGCGTGGTGAATGTGGCGACGCGGCGGCCGTCCTTGAGGACCGTGATGCGCCGCGAGAGTTCGAAGACTTCGCGGAGCCGGTGCGAGATGTAGAGGATGCCGATCCCACGATCGGTCAGGCGGAGTATGAGCGCGCCGAGTTGCTCGACCTCGTGGTCGGCGAGGGCGGCGGTGGGTTCGTCCATCACCAGGATCCGGACGTCGGATGCGAGAGCCTTGACGATCTCCACGGTCTGCATGCGTGCGACCGACAGCTCATGGACGGGGGTCCGGGGGGTGATGCCGGTCCGGTCCAGTTCCGCGAGAAGTTCGGCGGTGCGCCGTTCCATGGCGCGCCGGTCGACGAGTCCGTACCGGGTCGGTTCACGGCCGAGGAAAACGTTCTCGGCGACGGTGCGGTGCGGGAGCAGCGCGAACTCCTGGTGGATGATGCCGATTCCGGCGGCCTGGGCCTGTGCCGGATGGCTGAAGGAGTATGCGGTTCCGTCGATGGTGAGGGTTCCCTCGTCGGGTAAGTGCTCGCCCGCGAGGATCTTCATCAGGGTCGACTTCCCCGCGCCGTTCTCCCCCACCAGGGCATGCACTTCTCCGGCTTCGAGGTCGAGCCCCACGTCGTGGAGCACACGCACTCCGAGGAAGCTCTTGGACACACCGTGCATCGTCAGCATCGAATGACTCCTCGCTCAGCGGTCTGCAGAGCAGAGTCGTGACGCATCTTATGACTGTCAAGGGCTCAAGCGCCTTTGTTTTCAACCGACTTGGCACGGACTTATGCCGATGACCGAACTCCGGACGCCTTGTGAGCAGCAGAAGTCGTCCTTAGGGTGACTGTCATGTCTTCGCCGTCGGATCGCACGTCCGCTGCCTCCTCGCACTCACCGGGCGAGGTACTCGCGTTGATCAGTTCAGGGACGGTGGCGACCCGTGCCGACATCGCCCGGATCACCGGGATGGCCCGTTCGACGGTCTCCCAACGGGTGGACGCGTTGATCGCGCACGGCCTCGTGGACGAGGACGCCGACGGCGGGTCCACCGGCGGTCGCCCGCCGCGCCGGCTGGCGCTGCGCACCCGTGAGCACGCGGTGGCCGGGGTGGATCTGGGGGCCTCGCACTGCAGGGTGGCGCTGATGGACATCGGTGGCGCGACCCTGGCGGTCCAGGAGGAGCCGATGTCGATCGGTGACGGCCCGGACTCCGTACTGCGGCGCGTGGAGCGAACGGTGCGCACTCTGCTCGAGGAGACGCACCGGGAGCCGGGAACGCTGCGGTCCATCGGTGTCGGAGTGCCGGGGCCGGTGGAGTTCTCCACCGGGCGTCCTGTCGATCCGCCGATCATGCCGGGCTGGCACCAGTACCCGATCCCGGAGTTCTTCGCCGCCCGCTTCGGGGTGCGGGCGCTCGTCGACAACGATGTGAACGTGATGGCGCTGGCCGAGCAGCGCCGTGCCTTCCCGGACTGCCGCTACCTGTTGTACATCAAGGTCGGTACGGGAATCGGCTGCGGGATCGTCGCCGGCGGCGAGCTGCACCGGGGTGCGCAGGGATGTGCCGGCGACATCGGCCACATCCGTGTCGCGGACCTCGACGATCCTTGCCGGTGCGGCAATTCGGGCTGTCTGGAGGCTGTCGCGGGCGGTGCGTCGCTGGCGGCGAAACTGGTCGGCCTGGGGCTCGACGCGACATCGGGCAGCGATGTGGTGCGACTGGTGCGGTCCGGGAACCGGGATGCCGTACGGATGGTGCGGGAGGCGGGGAGAGCGGTCGGCGAGGTCCTCGCCGGACTGGTGAACTTCTTCAACCCGGACACGGTGGTGATGGGGGGCGCACTGGCCGCCGTGCACGATCAACTGCTCGCCGGCGTACGGGAGGCGGTCTACCGGCGCTCGCACCCGCTGGCCACGCAGCTGCTGCGCATCGAGCCGAGCCGTACGGGTGAGAACGCGGCGGCGGTGGGGGCGGGGATCCTCGCGATCGAGCACGCGCTCTCTCCCGCGCAGGTGAACCGCCAGGTCGCGGGGTGACCTCTCGTGTCCTCTTCGTGAACGGATGCCGTTCACGAAGAGGACACGACTCATACGGTCACGCTGCCGGACCGCCCGAGCGGCCTCAGTGCGCGCGTGCGATGTCCACGTCGGAGGCCTTCACGAAGGCGACCCGGTGGCCGATCTGCACAGTCACGTACTTCTCCTTGCCGCGGAAGTACGAGTGGTCGAGCGGGTAGGAGGCATCGATCGTCGGGGCGTAGAAGAAGCCCGTGGGTGCCTCACCGCCACCGGGGTAGGACTGGCCCGCCTTGATGGTGTACTGCAGCGGCGAGCCCACCCGTCGGTCCGTGAAGTCCGCGGGGTACTCGGACCTCTCCGGGTACGCCACCCCGTACACCGGCACCTCGGTACGGCCGGCCTTCGGCTTGACCACGTAGCCGGAGGTGGGCGTGGTGGTCCGGGTGTGCGCCGGGGTCTGGAACCAGGCCTTCTGGCCGTACCACCAGATCGCCGTCCAGCCCGGGGCGTGGTCCGCGACGACGGCCTGTTGGGTTGCGCTGATCTTGCTGCCCCAGTCGGCGGCGCAGTTCGTGCCCGGTGAGCCGTCGGTGTGCAGGCCGGGGTCGGAGAAGAGCGGTGCGTCGGTGGACGGCGCGGTGTGCAGCGGGACGGCGCTGGAGCCCTGGACCGGCAGGTCCACACCCTTCTCGCAGTCCCGGAAGGCCTGCTTGTTCTTCTTGAAGTCAGGGCTGACGGTGATGAGTTCGCTGCTCTTCGGGGCGCTCGGGACGGTGGGCTTGCCGAGCAGCGTCATGAAGTGGTTCCAGTCCCAGTACGTGCCCGGGTCCCAGTGCATGTTCTTGGTGCCGGATGCGCTGGTGGGCGGTACACCGTCGTGGCCGATGATGTGCTGGCGGTCGAGCGGGATGTCGTACTTGGCCGCGAGATAGCGCACCAGCTTGGCGGTCGAACGGTACATCTCCGGGGTGTACCACTTGGCGCCCTCGACGGCGACACCCTCCTGCTCGATGCCGATGGAATGGCTGTTGACGTACCAGTTCCCCGCCTGCCAGGCGACGTCCTTGCCCTTGACCATCTGGGTGACGTGGCCGTCGCCCGAGCGCACCACGTAGTGGGCGGAGGTCTGCTTCAGCGGGTTCTGGAAGATCTTCAGGGTGGTGTCGAAGTCTTCCTCGGTGTCGTGCAGCACGATGAATCTGATCTTGTTGGTGTGCGGCCGGTCCGAGGTGTCGTAGTTCCCGTACGTCTCCTTGTCGGTGGGGTCGCCAGTCTGCTGGTAGGCAGCCGGTACCCAGTCGCATGAGAGGCCGCGTGGGCATTCCGGCCGCACCCCGTCCGCACCGGCCTGCGCCGCGGGACTGAGCAGCGCCATGCTCAGGGCACCGACCGTGGTCAACGCGAGTGCGAGTCCGGTCCTCTGCTTGGACGTCATGACAACCCTTCTTGGAGCCGTGCGTGATGGAGCCGTGCGTGATCCGATCTCACTGTTCCGCTGTGCGCGCACACTCTCCGACCTGAGATGACAGCACGTCAAGGGGCCAGTGAGGGAAGTGGATCGAGCCAGTGGCATAGACCACTGGCGGGGCGCCTGACCTGCGGTCGGAAAGAAGACGGGCACACGCTGACGACCGCACGACCCGGGGTGCACAGGACCGGCGACCGGTCGCAGAGTCTCGCTCACCGGCCACGAACGAGCGCACTGTTTATGCGACTAATCCCGGATGTGCGTGCCCCGAACGGACGAAGGGTAGTGCTCGCGCGGACACCACCGGTCCGTGCGGCGTTCGCCGTGCGGAGATCTCGGAAAGGCCGGACGCACATGGCTCAGCCCTTCACCCTGCCGGACTTCTACGTTCCGTATCCGGCACGGCTCAACACCCATGTCGAGGAGGCGCGAGCGCATACCAAGAAGTGGGCACGCGCCATAGGGATGCTGGAGGGTTCGGGAATCTGGGAGGAGAGGGACCTCGACTCCCACGACTACGCGCTGCTGTGCGCGTACACCCACCCCGACTGCTCGTCCGAGGCACTCTCGCTGGTCACCGACTGGTACGTGTGGGTCTTCTTCTTCGACGACCATTTCCTGGAGCTCTTCAAGCGCACCCGCGACCGTGAGGGCGGCAAGCGGTATCTGGAGCGATTGCCTGCGTTCATGCCGATGGACCGCGATGCTCCGATGCCGGAGCCCACGAATCCGGTCGAGGCGGGACTGGCCGACCTGTGGGCACGGACGGTGCCGGGCATGTCCGACGCCTGGCGGGTCCGGTTCGCCGAGGCGACGAAGAACCTGCTCGACGAGTCGCTGTGGGAGCTCGCCAACATCGACGAGGGGCGTATCGCCAACCCCGTCGAGTACATCGAGATGCGCCGCAAGGTGGGCGGCGCCCCGTGGTCGGCGGGACTCGTGGAATACGCGGCGGGCGCGGAGGTGCCCGAGTCGGTGGCCGGCGAACGCCCGCTACGGGTGTTGCGGGACGCCTTCTCCGACGGCGTGCATCTGCGCAACGACCTCTTCTCGTACCAGCGGGAGGTCGAGGACGAGGGGGAGAACAGCAATGGCGTGCTGGTCCTTGAGCACTTTCTCGGCTGCTCCACCCAGGAGGCAGCCGAGGCGGTGAACGATCTGCTGACGTCACGGCTCCAGCAGTTCGAGAACACCGCGCTCACCGAACTCGGCCCGCTCTGCGCGCAGAAAGGGCTCGACCCGGCGGACACCGCGGCGGTTCTGGCGTACGTCAAGGGGCTGCAGGACTGGCAGTCGGGCGGCCATGAGTGGCACATGCGCTCAAGCCGCTACATGAACGAGGGCGGGGCCGGTCGGGCCGCGTCCGGCTTCGGTATGGCCGCGGCGTCGATCCGGTTCACTCCCCGCTCGGAAAGGGCCCGGCTGCGCAGCCACAGCCATGTGCCCCATCAGCGTGTCGGCCCGTCCCTGCTGCCCGGTTTCGAGCTGCCGTTCGGCACGACACTCAGCCCGCATCTGGACGGGGCGCGGGTACGGATCGTCGACTGGGCGCGTCGCACGGGAATCCTGGAGGCGCAGCCGGGCGTGCCCGGATCGCACATCTGGGACGAGGAGCGGCTCGTCGCGACCGATCTGCCGTTGTGCGCGGCAGGTCTGCACCCGGACGCGACGCCGGAGGAGCTGGATCTGTCCTCCCAGTGGCTGACCTGGGGAACGTACGGGGACGACTGGTTCCCGGTCGTGCACGGGCGGCCCGGCGATCCGGCCGGCGCCCGGCTCGCCATCGAGCGTCTGTCACTGTTCATGCCCCTGGACGGGGCCGCGACGCCCGAGCCGGTCAACGCGCTGGAGCGGGGGCTCGCCGATCTGTGGGCGCGCACCTGCGCGCCGATGGACGCGAGCGGCCGCCGGGCGTTCCGGAAAGCGGTCGAGGACATGACCGCGAGCTGGGTGTGGGAGCTGGCCAACCAGGCGCAGAACCGCATCCCGGACCCGGTGGACTACATCGAGATGCGACGCATGACCTTCGGCTCCGACCTCACGATGAGTCTGTGCCGACTGGGCCATGGCAGGAAGGTGCCGGACGAGATCCACCACAGCGGTCCGCTGCGCTCGCTGGAGAACGCGGCAGCGGACTACGCGTGCTTGATGAACGACCTGTTCTCGTACCAGAAGGAGATCGAGTACGACGGTGAGGTGCACAACGGTGTCCTGGTCGTGCAGAACTTCTTCGGCGTGGACTATCCGACCGGGGTGGCGATCGTGCACGACCTGATGAGGTCGCGGTTGCGTCAGTTCCTGCATGTCGCGGAGCGGGAACTCCCTTTGCTGTACGACGACTTCGGGCTCGACGCGGAAGCGAGGGAGATCCTGGCCGGGTACGTTCGAGAGCTCAAGCACTGGATCGCGGGGATCCTGATCTGGCACCGGGGCTGCCGGCGCTACCGCGAGCAGGATCTGCGGCGGGGCGCCGGCGCCCCGTGGCGACTCGGGGGTCCCACGGGGCTCGGTGTGTCGGCGGCGCGGGTGACCGCGCTGTTCGCTCAGCCCTCGGCCTCCAGCGTGTAGCGCCCGCCCGCACGCGCCTTGAAGACCTTCTCGCCGCTCGCGAACAGCGTGCTGCGGACGGTCGCTTCGCGGCTGCGGCTCGCCGTGATCACCACACGGCGGGCCTGTCCCGCGGCCCATTCGATGTCGACGGTGAAGCCGCCCCGGGCGCGCAGTCCGCGCACCGATCCGTCCGGCCAGCTCGCCGGGAGCGCGGGGAGGATCTCGATGACATCGTGCTGGCTCTGCAGCAGCATCTCGGCGATGCCGGAGGTGGCGCCGAAATTGCCGTCGATCTGGAACGGCGGGTGGGTGTCCCAGAGGTTGGGCAGGGTGGAGTTCTTCAGCTGTTCCGCGAGCATCTTGTGGGCGTGGTCGCCGTCGCGCAGCCGCGCCCAGAAGTTGATCTTCCATGCCTTGGACCAGCCGGTGCCGCCGTCGCCGCGCGCACGGAGGGAGACCTTCGCCGCTTCGGCCCAGTTGGTGCCGGGTTCGATCTGGCGGCCGGGGTGGAGGCCGAAGAGGTGCGAGACATGGCGGTGGGTGTCGGCCGGATCGTCCCGGTCGGTCTTCCATTCCTGGAGCTGGCCCCAGGCCCCGATCCGCAGTCCGGGGTCGAGCCGGTCGAGGGCCGCTTCCAGGCGGCCGCGGAAGGCGGGGGCATCGCCGAGGATCCGGGCGGCCTCCAGGGTGTTGGTGAGGAGGTCGTGGACGATCTGCTGGGACATCGCCGCACCTGCGGTGAAGTCTCCGTGCTCCGGAGAGTAGCTGGGGGTCACGACGAGCAGTCCGTCGCGCGGGTCGGTGCGCAGATTGGCCAGCCAGAACTCGGCGGCCTCCTTCATGGCCGGGTAGGCGGTGGAGCGCAGGTAGTCGGAGGAACCGCTGAACCGGTAGTGCTCGTACATCTGTTGGGTGAGCCAGGCGGCGGCCTCCGGGAACCAGAAGGCGGTGGACCAGTCATGGACGCCGGTGAAGCCGTACGGGTTGGTCTCGTTGTGCACGACCCAGCCGGCCGTCCCGAACATCTCCTTCGCCGTCTTCCGGCCCGGGGCGCGCATCGCTTCGATGTAGCGGTCGTACGGTGCGGTGGTCTCGGCGAGGTTGGTGACCTCGGCGAGCCAGTAGTTCATCTGCAGATTGATGTTGCTGTGGTAGTCGGCGGACCACGGCGGGGTGGTGGAGTTGTTCCAGACGCCCTGGAGGTTGGCGGGCAGCGATCCGGCCCGCGAGGAGGCGATCAGCAGATAGCGGCCGTACTGGAAGAACAGCGCCTCCAGGGCCCGGTCGGCGGGGCTCGTGCCGTCCGTGTACCGGGCGAGCAGCTGGTCGGTGGGCAGGTCGGGCAGTTCCTGGCCGATGTCGAGGGTGACCCGGTCGAAGAGGGCGCGATGGTCGCGCACATGGGCGTCGCGGATCTTCTCGTACGAGGTCCGGACGGCGGAGTCCACTGCGGCGGCGACCGCCCTGTGCGGGTCGTCGCCGCGGTAGGCCGGATAGCGGTCGGCGTAGTCGGTGGCCGCGGCGAGCACGAACCAGGCGCTGTCGGCTCCGGTGACGGTGAGGGTGCCGTCCGGGTCGGCGGTGACGGTACCACCGCTGGTCCGGACACGGACCTGGGCCTCGAAGCGCAGGCCGTTGTCCTTCAGCGCACCACGCACGGTGAGCCGGTCCTTGTCGGCGGTGGCGGTGTAGTCACTGCGCGGCGAGCTGTACCGCAGGGTGAACGACACCTGTCCCGGACGGTCTGCGCCGAGGCGCCCCGCGATGACCCGGCCCGGATGGGAGACGAAGAACTCCCTTGTGTGGGCGGCTCCTTGGTGTGCGTAGGTGACGGCGGCAAGAGCGCTCCGCAGATCGAGGGTGCGCCGGTAGGAGGTGTCGGGGGCGGCCGGGGCGTTGCGCAGATCCAGCCACAGGTCACCGAAGACCTGGTAGGCACCGTAGCCGCGGCGCGCCTGGCCGAGCTCGGCTGCGACGGCGTCCGGGTCGAGAGAGCCCTGACCGTCGAGGCGCTGCTGGACGCCGGTGAGGGCGTCGGGTCTGGGCGTGGTCCAGTTCCCGAAGTCGTAGCCCTCCGCGGAACCGGGGCCGCCGGTCCACAGCGTCTTCTCGTTGAAGGTGAGCCGCTCCGATGCGAGCGTCCCGTACACACTCGCGCCGAGAGCGCCACCGCCGATGGGCAGGGACTCACGCTCCCAGCCGGCGGCCGGGGCGTGGTACCGGAGCGTCGGTTCCACCGATGTCCTCGGGTGAGTGGAACTCTTCGCTCCCTTCGATTCATCGGAGGTACCGGCAGCCACTGCCGTTCCTGAGGCGGCGGGGATTCCCAGCGCCAGAACGCCGGTTGCGCCTATCACTGTCTTCACTGTGGTGCGTCGCGTCATCCCGGATGTCATGCCGCCGACGGTAAAGGTCCGACGATTGCTCCGGCAAGGCACATGACAAAGCGGCCTCATGGACAGAGGCCGCGAACACTTGGACAGATGGACGAGGTGGGTGTTCCGCAGCCGCCCGTCGGGCACGGGCGGCCAAGGCGAAGGGCGGAATCAGCCCTGCTGGAACAGTTCGGCCGGCAGGGGCTTCAGCAGGGTGTACAGATCGTCGGTGATCGGCCGGTCCCAGCTGGCGATGGTGACGAGCACCCCGTCGCTTCGGTCGAACTGTACGCAGGAGATCCGGCTCTCGGAGAGCTTGACGCGGCGGACGATCAAGAGGTTGTCGCCCTGCATCACGGGCATGTCCTCGGTACCGGTGACCTCGACCGGTTCGTCGTTCTCCAGCGCGAGCAGAAGCTGGGCGACCTCGAACGGAACCTGGCCCTCCTCGGTCTCGCGGGCGGGCGAACCCTCCGGGAGATTGCCGATGATCATCGCGGGGCCGCGGCCGCCGAACAGGTCGTAGCGCAGAAAGACGCCCTGACAGCTCCCGTCGGGGGCAGGCAGCAGGCCGGCGCCGAGGTTTCCGGGCCAGTCCCCCGGATCCATGGCCAGGACGTCGAAGTCGGGGCCCGCGGGTGTGGCGGCGCTACGGCGGCGGAGGAAGGACATGCAGACATGTTACGTGTCCGGGCTCACGTTGCGGAGCCGGGTCCGCGCAGGCCGGGGCACGGTCGGGGCCGTAGCCCGGCGCACCGGCCCCGAGGCCTCCGCGGCCCCGCCGTCAGCCGGTCTCCGCGGCCAGTGTCTTCAGCACCCCGACGGCCTCGTCGGCGCGGTCGTACGGAACGAACAGGTGATCGTGATGGAATCCGGCCACCACATTGCAGCTCAGCCCGGCATCGGTGAGTGCCAGGGACACGGCGGCGGTGAGCCCCACCGCGTCCAGCGCCGAGTGGACACGGAGCGTGATCCAACCCGCCACGTAGTCGTAACGCAGACCTGCCGAGACGGCTTGCTCCTCGGGCAGCACCAGGGTGAGCCCTTCGGGCTCGGTGACCGTGACGACCGGGTCGGCGCCCTCGGGCACCGTTTCGCGGGGCGTGGTGGTGAAGACATACCGGCCGGGGTTCAGCTCCGGCCGCATGCCGCTCAGCAGGGTTCGAAGATCGCGCTCGCCTGTCACGCCCACCACGCTACGTGGCGCGGTGACGCTCATGCCGGTGTGCGACGCGGGCGGGGCTGCCGCAGGACGGCCTGCACCGCTCCTGGAGGGATGGTTTCTCGTGAACAACGCACGCGGCGTGAAACGTGGCAGGCGCGCAGCACCACGCGGTCCGGTCCGGCGAGGAATCCGATGGCCGCGCGGGCGAGGCCGGCGGGCAGGGTGTTCCGTCCCGCGATTGCGCCGGTCGGGTGGTCACGGGCGACGGGATCGCGCTCCGGCGCCCGGTCCGGTCGTGGCACGGCCGGCGCCGCGCCGGCGCAGCGCCTCGTCGAGAGGAAGGAGCTGTGCGGCATCGGCGGGGATCGGCGCCGGGACCGAGTCGCTGCTCGGACGGCCGGGCAGCCTCTCACCGGCCTCACGGACGGCGACGCCGGGATGCGCGGGTCGTCGGCGCGCCTGCAGCGGGAGCCGGATCTCGTACCGTCGGGCCGGACGCTCTGCACGGCGCGTTTGCGGGGTGCGGAGTTCCGGCGGGGTGACAAGCGACGCAGGCACGCACGCCTCAACTCACCTGCCGAAAAACGATGGTTGGCTGTGCGAGCTGTTGTGGCACCGAAGCTCGCCGGGCGTCCGGCGCTCAGGTGAGGTCGAATTCGCCGTCGCGGGCGTTCACCACGAAGGCACGCCATTCGGCCGGGGTGAAGATCAGCGACGGGCTGCCGGGCCTGCCGGCGTTGCGCATCGCGATGAACCCCTCGACGAACGCGATCTGGACATCGCCCGCGCCCTGACTGCCCGACCGCCAGTCCGCGTTGCTCAGGTCCAGGTCCGGCTTGTCCCAGCCCGTAAAGGGCTGCTGGGTGGTGGTGCTCTCCGCCACGTCGGCTCCTCCCGCTCAATCGTCCCGGGCCGAAGCCTAGCCATCGTCGGTGGCCCGGAACAGGCCGCCGGGGAGGCTTCCTCCGGTCCGGGGCGGCCTGCGGTCAGCGGGTGGGGGGCTCGGCTCCGACCAGCCACATGGAGAAGAACTGCGCCCCGCCGCCGTAGGCGTGGCCGAGCGCCTTCCGTGCCCCCGCCACCTGGTGCTCGCCCGCCTGACCCCGTACCTGCAGCGCGGCCTCCGCGAAGCGGATCATGCCGGAGGCGCCGATGGGATTGGTGGAGAGCACCCCGCCCGACGGGTTCACCGGGAGGTCGCCGTCGAGCGCGGTGACACCGGACTCGGTGAGCTTCCAGCCCTCCCCCTCGGCGGCGAAGCCGAGGTTCTCCAGCCACATCGGCTCGTACCAGGAGAACGGCACGTACATCTCGACGGCGTCGATCTCCCGTCGCGGGTCGCTGATCCCGGCCTGCCGGTACACATCGGCGGCGCAGTCCTTGCCCGCCTGCGGCGAGACGAAGTCCTTGCCGGCGAAGAGCGTCGGTTCGCTGCGCATCGCGCCGCCGTGCACCCAGGCGGGCGGATACGGCGAACGATCCGCTCCGGCCCGGTCGGTGAGGATCATCGCGCAGGCCCCGTCGGAGGACGGGCACGTCTCCGAGTAGCGGATCGGGTCCCACAGCATCGGTGCGGACCGGATCTTCTCCAGGGTGATGTCCGGGTCGTGGATGTGCGCGTACGGATTCTTCAGCGCGTTGCGGCGGTCCTTGTAGGCGACGAGAGAGCCGACCGTGTCGGGCGCCCCGGTGCGGCGCATGTACGCCCGGACGTGCGGGGCGAAGAAGCCTCCCGCTCCCGCCAACAGCGGCTGCTGGAAGGGGATCGGCAGCGAGAGGCCCCACATGGCGTTGGACTCGGACTGTTTCTCGAAGGCGAGTGTGAGGACCGTGCGGTGCACCCGTGCGGAGATCAGGTTGGCGGCGACCAGTGCGGTGGAGCCGCCGACCGAGCCCGCGGTGTGCACCCGCAGCATCGGCTTGCCGACGGCGCCGAGCGCGTCGGCGAGGTACAGCTCCGGCATCATCAGGCCCTCGAAGAAGTCGGGGGCCTTGCCGATGACGACGGCGTCGATGTCCGCCCAGGTCAGCCCGGCGTCCTCCAAAGCGCGGACGGCGGCCTCACGGACGAGTCCTGCGATGGAGACGTCCCGGCGGGCCGACACATGCTTCGTCTGGCCGATGCCGACGACGGCCACGGGCTCCTTAGGCATGAGCGCTCTCCCCTTCGAGTACGGCGACCAGGTTCTGTTGCAGGCAGGGCCCGGAGGTGGCGTGGGCGAGTGCCCGGTCGGACTCGCCGCGGTGGATGCGGGCCGCCGCCTCGCCGAGGCGGATGAGTCCGGCGGCCATGACGGGGTTGGCGGCGAGCGCGCCGCCGGACGGGTTCACGGTGACGCCGTCGTCCAGTCGGAGCGCCTTGCGCAGCACCACTTCCTGGGAGGTGAAAGGCGCGTGCAGTTCAGCTGTGTCCACGGGCCGTTCGAACACCCCGGCCCGCTCGGCGGCGAGTCGGGTGGAGGGTGATTCGGTCAGTACGCGGACCCCGAGGCTGTGGGCCTCGATACGGTGGTCGATTCCGCGGATCCAGGCGGGGCGGGCGCACAGGGCCCGTGCGGTGTCACCGGCGGCGAGGACGACGGCTGCCGCGCCGTCGCGGACCGGTGGGCAGTCACGCGTCCGCAGCGGCTGCACGACGTACGCGTCGGCCGGGACCGGGCCTGCGATCCGGGCATGCGGATTGCCTGCGGCGGCGGCGCGGCTCCGGGCGGCGATCGCCGCGAGGGCGGCCTCGTCGGTGTCGCCCGCGTCGATCAGCGCCTGTGCCTGGAGCGCGGCGAGCGCAACGGAATCCGGCCAGAGCGGTCCGACGTAGTACGGGTCGAGCTGACGGGTGAGGACGTCGCGCACCTCACCGGGCGAGGACTTGCCGTAGGAGTAGACGAGCGCGGTGTCGGCCTCGCCCGTCCGGATCTTCACCCAGGCCTCGTACAGCGCCCACGCGCCGTCCATCTCCACATGGGACTCGGAGATCGGTGGGTAGGCGCCGACACCGTCGAGCGCCATGGTGAAGGAGAAGGCCCGCCCCGCGAGATAGTCGCTCGACCCGGAGCAGGTGAAACCGATGTCGCTCGCCCTGAGACCGGTCGCGTCCAGGACCTGGTGGAGGACAGGCATCAGCATCTCGACTTCGGAGAGTTCGTCGGTGCGCCTGAGATGGTCCGTCTGCGCGAAGGCGACGATCGCTACGTCTCGCATCTACAGCAGCTCCTTGTACGCGTCGTAGTCGGCGTCCGGCTCTCCGGTCGGCCGGTAGTGATCGGGGTGCCGCCCGCCCTCGGTCCAGACGGGTTCGACCCGCAGGCCCATGCGCACCTGGTCGTACGGGATACCGCCGATCCGTGCGTGCAGTGCGAGGTCGGCCCCGTCGAGGGCGATGTGCGCGTAGACGTAGGGCACTTCGATGTCGAGATTCCTGGCTTTGATGTTGACGATGCAGTACGTGGTCACGGTGCCGCGCGGGCCGACCTCGACCTGTTCCGTGGTGGCGACACCACAGGTGGGGCAGGCACCGCGGGGCGGAACGTACACCTTGGCGCAGGACGGGCAGCGCTCGCCGACGATGCGCCGCTCGGAGAGCGCGCTGATGTAGGCGCCCTGGGCACGGCCCGGTGTGTAGCGGTAGTCGAGACGGGCCGGGGTGACGATGCCGCGGACGGGATCGGTGAACTCCTCGCCGCGCGGTACGGGTTGGCCGGCCTCCCCGTCGTAGGGCTCGAAGCAGGCGATGTCCGTGATGGCACCGGTCCGTTCGGGCGCCCAGCGGATCTTCACCCGCATGCCGGTACGGACGGCTTCGGGGCCGGACGCGGCAAGGGCGTGCAGCAGGGCGCTGTCGGCCCCGTCGAGCCTGACGAGGACCCAGGCGAAGGGGGTGTCGAGGGGCTGACCGCGGCGCGGGGCCGGGTTCCAGGCCCAGGTGGTGACAGTGCCGGTATCGGAGACGTCGGTCAGCTCGCGGATCTCCTCAGCGGTGACGGGGTCGTACTCGACCGGTGGGACGAGGACCTTTCCCCCGCTGGTCCGGACGCCGAGGACGGTGCGTTCGCGCAGTCCGGTGAGAAAGGCGCTCTGGACGGGACCGAGGGATCGGGTGAAGGGGAATTCGAGCACCAGCGGTGCGCTGAGGATCTCGGGCACGGTTGCCTCCTTGGCTCAGGCGCGCCGGTAGACGGGCGGGCGCTTCTCGGCGAAGGCGCGGGCGCCTTCCTTGGCGTCGGCGGTGGCGAAGACCGGCCAGCCGCGCTTCAGTTCGGCGGCGAGTCCCTCGGACTCGGTCATCTCCGCGGTCTCGTACACGGACGCCTTGACGGCTTCGACGGCGAGCGGACCGCAGGCATTGATCCGCTCGGCGACCTCAAGGGCCTGCTCCAGCGCGGCGCCGTCGGGGACGACTCGTCCGATCAGCCCGATGGCGGCCGCCTCCTCGGCGCTGTACGGACGTCCGGTGAGGAGCATTTCGAGGGCGTGGGTCCGGGGGATCTGGCGCGGCAGCCGTACCGTCGACCCTCCGATGGGGAAGAGGGCGCGCCGGACCTCGAAGAGCCCGAAGGTGGCGCTCGCCCCGGCGATGCGGATGTCGGTGCCCTGCAGGATCTCGGTGCCGCCCGCCACGCAGTGGCCCTCGACGGCGGCGATGACCGGCTTGCGCGGTCGGTGGTGGCGCAGCATCGCCTTCCAGTGCAGATCGGGGTCGGCGGTCATCCGGTCGCGGTACTGCTCGCCCTCCATCCCCTTGCCTGCCAGGGCTTTGAGGTCCATGCCCGCGCAGAAGCAGCCGCCTGCGCCGGTGAGGACGACCGAGCGGACCGCGTCGTCCTCGTCGGCCGCCAGCCAGCCGTCGTACAGCCCGACCAGCATCGGCAGCGAGAGGGCGTTCTTCGCCTCCGGCCTGTTCAAGGTGAGCACCAGCGTGGCGCCCTCGCGCCGCACGGTGAGGTGTTCCGTACCACCCATTGCCTGCCTCCCGTCTCAAGACCTGGTGCCGTGACCGGCAATGTTTGCCCCGTGAGGAGTGCCGTCCAGTGCGTGCGATCGCAAGGCGGCCGGAAGTCCTGGTAGCTCCGCTACAAGGACTTTTGGCCAACGCCGCGAGCGTGCGTGCTGGACGGCGCGACGGAGCAAAGCTTGCCGGGAGGGGCACTAGAACAGGTTGCAGTAGGCGGGGGTCCAGTTCAATAGTTAGCTGACAGTCAGTCAGATTTCTTCGGTGGGCCCCTTCCCACTTGTGCCTCCCGGCGCTCTAATGACCGCCGAGCCAGTCAGCTTCCGGGGTCAGGAGGAACGGTGGAGTACAACCTTGCCGACCTGTTCGAGTCGGTCGTCGACGCGGTCCCGGAACGCGAGGCGCTCGTCTACCTCGACCATCCCGGTACGGGGGCGGAGCGCAGGCTGACGTACGCGGAGCTCGACGCGGCCGCCAACCGCCTCGCCCACCATCTGATCGAGGCGGGCGTCACGCCGGGCGAGCATCTGGGGCTTCATCTCTACAACGGAGTCGAGTACCTCCAGACGGTGCTGGCCTGCCTCAAGGCCCGCATCGTGCCGGTCAACGTCAACTACCGCTATGTAGAAGAGGAGTTGGTCTACCTCTACCGTGACGCGGATCTGGCGGCGCTGGTCTTCGACGCCGAGTTCGACGAAAGGGTCTCGGCCGCCGCACCCAAGGCTCCGACCCTCCGTCATCTGGTCCGCGTGGGGGCTCCGGTGGCGGGCGTCACCGGGCCGGACGCGGTGGCGTTCACGGACGCCGAGGCGTCGGGGAGCCCGGAGCGCGGCTTCCCACCACGCTCGGCGGACGACCAGTTCATCATCTACACCGGAGGCACCACAGGAATGCCCAAGGGTGTGATGTGGCGCCAGGAGGACCTCTTCTTCTCCGGCCTCGGCGGCGGCGCGCCGACCGGTGAGCCGGTGAAGTCCCCGCAGGAACTCGCCGAGCGGGTGGCCGCGGGCGGTGACGGGATCACCTTCTTCCCCACTCCCCCGCTGATGCACGGCACCTCGACGCTCACCGCGTTCATCGGATTCAACTTCGGACAACGAGTCGTGATCCACCGCAAGTTCGTCCCGGAAGAGGTGCTCCGCACGATCGAGAAGGAGAAGGTCACCAGCGTGTCCCTGGTGGGCGACGCGATGCTGCGGCCGTTGATCGACGCGCTGAAGGGCCCGCTGAAGGGCACCGACTGTTCGTCGATGTTCTCCATCTCCAGCTCGGGCGCGATCATGTCGGACTCGGTGCGTGCCGAGTTCCAGGCCTTGGTGCCAACGGTGATGCTGCTCAACAACTTCGGCTCGTCGGAGTCCGGGTTCAACGGCACGGCGACGGCCGACTCGGGGCCGCGGAACGGGTTTCGTCTCCAGGTCAACTCCCGTACGGAAGTGGTCGATCCGGTGACGTACGAGCCGGTCGCCCCGGGCGAGCAGGGGAGGATCGCCCAGCGCGGCCATGTGCCGCTCGGCTACTACAACGATCCACGCAAGACCGCGGAGACGTTCTTCCACCGGGGCGACGAGCGGTGGGTCCTGCTCGGCGACATGGCGACCGTCGACGCGGAGGGCATCGTCACGGTTCTCGGCCGGGGCTCGCAGTGCATCAACACAGGCGGCGAGAAGGTGTACCCCGAGGAGGTCGAGCAGGCGCTGAAGGCCCATCCCGATGTGTACGACGCGCTCGTCGCCGGCGTGCCCGACGAGCGGTGGGGGAACCACGTCGCGGCGGTGGTCCAGCTGCGGGAGGGGGCGGACGAGCCTTCGCTCGACGATGTCCAGGCGCACTGCCGGACCCGCCTGGCCGGCTACAAGATCCCTCGCAGGCTGGTGATCGCCCGGCAGATCCAACGCTCCCCGAGCGGCAAGGCCGACTACCGGTGGGCCCGCTCGGTCGTGGCGCCCCGGCGCGGGAACGAGGACTGAGGACCGGGCACGGGGCCACGAGCGGGGCCGCGGCCGGGTCGCGGACGGCGAGCCACCCGAACGGCGGCCGGCCCGGTTCATCCTGCGGCCGGCCACCCGAACGGCGGCCGGCCCGGTTCGTCCTGCGGCCGGCCGCTCGGTTCCGGCCCGGATCACCCGACTGCGCCGCCGCAGGTCCGAACCGGCCGCGGAGCACCGGGCGCCGGGCACCGGGCCCGGCGTGAGCCGTTCGGGCGCGTAGGGTCTCCAACCGCTCACCCTATGTGGCAACAGGGGGAAAACGCCCATAGCTTCGGTTCATGAGGAAACGACACTTCAAGAGCCTCGTCCCGGTCGTGGTCGCCTCGACCGCGGGACTCGGCGCGGCAATTCCGCCCGCCTCAGCCGCCAACGCCCACGTGGTGCGGCCCGGCCAGTCGATCCAGAAGGCGGTGGACGCCGCGAAGCCGGGTGACACCGTCGTCGTCCTGCCCGGCACGTACCGGGAGAGCGTCCTGATCACCAAGTCGGGCCTCACCCTGCGCGGCTCCGGCAACCACACCGTCATCCGGCCCGCCGCGAAGAGCGCACCGTCCGCAGGCGCGTGCGCGAAGACCGGCAGCGGTATCTGCGTCCTGGGCCGATCGGGCCGGACCGTCGACGGCGTGACCATCGATTCGCTCGCCCTCTCCGGATTCAAGAAGAACGGTGTCTGGGCCTCCTGGACGGACCGGCTGTCCGTCCGGCGGGTGACCTCCGAACACAATGGTGTCTGGGGCATCGCCCAGGAGCGCTCCACCCGCGGCGTGTTCACGGGCAACACCGCCCGCGCCAACGGCGACGCGGGCATCTTCGTCGCGAACACCGTCGACGAGGAGGGCGGTGCCACCGACACGCGCGGCACCGAGCTCCAGGACAACACGCTCACGAACAACCGCATCGGCTTCACCGCCAGGCGCGTCAGGAACCTGTCGGTCCACGACAACACCTTCACCGGCAACTGCAGCGGTGTGTTCGTCGTGGGCGACGAGGGCAGACCGCAGGCCGGAGCCATGACGATCCGGGCGAACCAGATCACCGGCAACAACAAGTTCTGCGTCGCCACCAAACGGCTGCCCGCCCTGCAGGGTTCCGGCGTCGTACTCACCGGGGCCGCGGACACCCAGGTCCGTTCGAACACCATCAGCAACAACGTGGGCGCCACGCCGCTCTCCGGCGGCATCGTGCTGTTCAAGAGCTTCGTGGGCACCAAGAACACCGGCAACACCGTCAGCGGCAACGTCGCGCTCGGGAACAAGCCGGCCGACCTGGCCAACAGGGACACCGGCAAGGGCAACACCTTCGTCGCCAACGTCTGCACGAAGTCCACACCGGCCGGGATGTGCTGACCGGCGCACCCCCGTACGAGGAGAAGCGAACCAGCATGACCACTGTGAGTCCCACCCCCGCACCCACTCCCACCTCGACCGCCGTCCACGCCGCCGTGCCGCACCCCGTCACACCGCCTCAGCCGGCCATGCAGTTGCGCGAGATCGTCTTCGGGGCGGCGCGCGCCGCCGCCGTGCGCGCCGCGGCCCGGCTGGGCGTCGCCGACGCGCTGGGCGAGACGCCCGCGTCCGCGCAGGAACTCGCGGCGCTGGTGAAGACCGAGCCGGTGCCGCTGCGCAGGCTGCTCCGCGCCCTGTCCTGCTACGGGATCTTCGCCGAGACCCCGGACGGCGACTTCGTCCACACCGAGATGTCCCGTCTGCTGCGCGAGGACGACCCGAACAGCCTGCGCTACATCTCGCTCTGGTGCACCGAGCCCTGGACCTGGGAGGTCTGGCCGCACCTCGACGACGCGGTGCGCACCGGCAGGAGCGTCTTCTCGGACGTGCACGGCAAGGGGTTCTTCGACTACCTCCATCAGGACGCCCATGAGTCGGCCCAGGTCTTCAACCGGGCCATGACCACCTCCAGCATGCAGTCCGCGCTGGACGTGGCCGAACTCCTGGACCTCACCGGGGTGTCCACGGTCGCCGACATCGGCGGCGGCCAGGGGCACGTACTGGCGAGCCTGCTGGAGAAGCACCCGTCGCTGCACGGCACCCTGATGGACCTGCCGGGTGTGGTGGCGCGCGCCGACGCCCGACTGCGGGACGAGGGGCCGCTCGTCGGCCGGACCCGCATCGTGGCCGGGGACTGCCGCGAGGCCATCCCGGTCGCGGCCGATCTCTACATCATCAAGAACATCCTGGAGTGGGACGACGACAGCACCCGCAGGACACTGCGCAATGTCGTCGCCGCGGCCCGCCCGGGGGCCAGGGTGGTCGTCATCGAGAACCTCGTCGACGACACCCCCTCGATGCGGTTCACCACCGCGATGGACCTGCTGCTGCTCCTCAATGTCGGCGGAGCGAAGCACACCAGGGAGAGTCTGGTCGGCCGGATCTCGGACGCCGGCCTGCTGATCGGCAGGGTCGTTCCGGTCAACCCCTACCTCCACGCCTTCGAATGCGTGGTCCCCGACTGATCGCCCCGTCCGGGTCGTCCATCCCCGGGAACGGCGGAAATCGCCCCGGGTCCGGCCTCTCGGCCGGACCCGGGGCGATTTCCGTCTCCTCAGGCGGTGATACCGCGCTCCCAGTGGTAGAACTCCTGGGCCATGGCGTCCTTGGGCCCGCGCCAGGTCTGCGGATCGTACGCGCTGACGTAGGCGGTGAGCTTCTCGCTGATGTCCTTGAACGCCGGATGCTCGGTCACCTTGGCGATCTCGGGGCCCGGCGGGCGCTCCGATTCGATCAGGTGCAGATAGACGTCACCGAACTGGAACAGCTTGCGCCTGGTGACGCCGACGAGGTGCGGCAGTTCACTGCTGTCGGACTCGGCGAACAGATCGGCGATGTCAGGTGCGGAACCCGGCGCCATCCGGGCGACGATCAGAGCGTGGTGCATCGTGGGATGCCTTTCTGGTTCCGGCCCGGCACCCGGACTGCCGGGTGCCGGGCCGTGAGGCGGACGGCGGGTCAGCTGGCCGAGACCGAGGCGGTACGGCGCTCCCGGGCGCGCTGTTCGATCTTGTCCCTGATGAGTTCCATCTGGACCTTGGAGTTGCGGTTGATGTTGTCGGTCATCCACGCGTCGTCGACGGGTGCGTCGGGCCGCATCGCGAAGTCCTGCGCCCAACGCATCTTCGTGCCGCCGGGGACCTCCGAGTACTCCCACCGGATGTCCATGTGCTGGAACGGGCCCGGCTCGACACGGCGGGCCCGGACCATGAGGCCGGCCCGGTCGACGGTCCGCTCGGAGACCCAGCTCCAGACCTTGTCGTTCTCGTCGGGGTGCATCGTCAGGCGGAACTTCGTCCTGTCGCCGTCCCGTTCGATCACCTCGACCGAGGCGTACTCGCTGAACAGCCGCGGCCAGTTCTCGAGATCGTTCGTCACGTCCCAGACAAGGTCCAGGGGGGCGGCGATGGTGATCTCGTTCTCGGTGTGTCCGGACACGTCAGGCTCCTTGCATGAGGGTGTTGTTGACGAGGTCGAGAAATTCCTGCGGGGTCTTGCAGCGGTCGGCGTCGGTCGGCAACGCCCGGCCGTGCCGGTTCTCCAGCACGCCCACGATGCCGAGGAGACCCAGCGAGTCGAGGCCGAACTCGTCGAAGGCGGACCCGGGGCGCTGCTCCATGTCATGCGGGTCCACGGTGAGTCCGGCGCCCTTCTTCATCAGGACGGCCAGTTCCGTATAGGTCAGTCGTTCGGTCATGAGGACTTCTCCTTCTCACGATTGGGTGTCGGTGGAGCGCCGCAGCACCATCGCCGCGTTCGAGCCCATGAGCCCGCGGCTGAGCACCAGCGCCGTTCGGAGTTCGGCCGGCCGCGCACTGCCGGTGACGACGTCGAGGTCGTGGCATACCTCGAACACGTTCGGCGTGGGCGGTATCAGCGCGTTCTCCATGGAGAGCACGGCGGCGGCCGTGTCCAGCACCGGCGCCCCGCAGTAGGCGCGCCCGATGCCGGCCTTGGGCGCCGTCACCGGTACCCGTCGGCCGTGCGCGCCCAGTGCGTCGGCGATCGCGAGTGCCTCGGCACGGTCGGCCGCCGGCACGCCGAGGGCGTCCGCGAAGACGACATCGATCTCGTCCGGCGCGCAGTCCGCCTCCCGCAGGGCGCCGGTGATCGCCTGGGCGAGCCCCTCCCGGGACTCCTCCCATCGGGACGCTCCGGTGAACGTGGCGGCGTGCCCCGCGAGTTCGGCCCGGACCCGTGCACCGCGTCGGCGCGCCGACTGCTCCTCCTCGACGACCAGCATGGCGCCGCCCTCGGCCGGTACGAAACCACAGGCGTCCGAGGTGAACGGCCGGTACGCGCGGGCGGGGTCGTCGCTGCGGCTCAGGTCCTCGTACCCGAGCTGACAGACGACCGAGTAGGGCGCCAGCGGTGCCTCGGCCGCGCCGACCACCACCGCTTCGGTGCCCCGCCGGATCGACCGGGCGGCATGCGCCAGCGCGTCCAGGCCGCCGGCCTCGTCGCTGGCCACGACCGCGCACGGTCCCTTGAAGCCGCCGCGGATCGAGATCTGGCCGGTGCTGGCGGCATAGAACCAGGCGATGGACTGATAGGGGCCCACGTAGCTGGGCCCCTGCCCCCACAGCCGCTGGAGCTCACGCTGCCCGAACTCACCGCCGCCGGACCCTGCCGCGGTCACCACGCCGACGTCGTACGGTGTCTTCTCGTAGTCGGCACGGCCCAGCCGGGCGTCGTCCAGGGCGATGTCCGCGGCGGCCATCGCGAAATGCGTGAACCGGTCGGTCTGGACGACGAACCGCTCCTCGATCTGCTCGACCGCCTCGAAGCCGCGCACCTCGCCCGCGACCCGCAGCGGCAGATGCTCGCACCCCTCGCGGGTGACCCGGTCGAGAGCGCTGACCCCTTCGTGCGTCCTCTTCCAGAAGGCCTCGGTGTTGATGCCGTTGGGAGCGACGACACCGATGCCGGTGACGACGGTGCGCCGGGCTTTTCGGGTTCTCATGGTGTCCTCCCACCTGTTCGTGTCAGGGCCACCGCGGACTGGAAGCCACCGAAGCCGCTGCCGACCGACAGGACGCTGCGCAGCTTCAGGGGGCGCGCCGTGCGCGGCACGTAGTCGAGGTCGCACTCCGGGTCCGGGTTCTCGTAGTTCGCCGTCGGCGGCACGGTCTGATGGACCAGCGCGAGTACACAGGCGGCGATCTCTATGGCCCCGATCGCCCCCAGCGAGTGACCGACCATGGACTTGATCGAACTCATCGGCACGTCGTGGGCGTGCGCACCCAGCGCCCGCTTCACGGCGGCCGTCTCGTGCCGGTCGTTCTGCTTGGTGCCCGAGCCGTGCGCGTTGACGTAGTCGATCTGCGAGCCGTCCATCCGGGCATGGTCGAGGGCCCGGTTGATCGCCTCGGCCATCTCCAGTCCTTCGGGGGTCAGCCCGGTCATGTGGTAGGCGTTGCCGAAGGTGGCGTAGCCCGAGATCTCGCAGTACACGGTCGCACCGCGGGCGCGCGCGTGCTCCAGTTCCTCCAGGACGAGCACCGCTCCGCCCTCGCCCATGACGAAGCCGTCGCGGCGGGCGTCGAACGGCCGGGAGGCGTGTTCCGGGTCGTCGTTGTTCGGTGAGGTGGCCTTGATCGCGTCGAAGCAGGCCACCGTGATCGGGGTGATGGGTGAGTCGGACGCCCCGGCGACGCAGACGTCGACGCGGCCTTCCTCGATGGAGTGGAAGGCGTAGCCGATCGCGTCGAGGCCGGAGGTGCAGCCCGTGGAGACGGTCTGCACCGGGCCGTGCGCGCCGACCTGTTCGGCCACCGCCGAGGCGAGGGAGCTGGGTGAGAAGGCCCGTTCCAGATGCGCGCCGGCCGGCCGGTGGTCGACGTCCCATCGGGCACCGCTGCCGCTGACGGCGACGTAGTCGTGCTCCAGCCGGGTGGTGCCGCCGACCGCGGTGCCCAGCGACACCCCCATCCGCCAGGGGTCCACCTTCTCCGGGTCGAGGCCCGCGTCGCCGAGGGCCTCCCTGGCGGCCACCATCGCGAACTGGATGTACCGGTCCGACCTGGCGATCTGGTCCGCTTCCAGTCCGTGCGCCGCCGGATCGAAGTCGCACTCGGCGGCGATGCGGGAACGGAAGCCGGCCGGGTCGAAGAGCGTGATGCCCCTGGTCGCGGTGCGTCCGTTGGCGAGGAGGTCCCAGAAGGCCGGTACGCCGATGCCGCCGGGGGCCACGACGCCCACGCCGGTGACCCCCACGCGGCGGGTCATGAGGCGGCCTCCGTTCGTTCCGGCGGCGCGACGCGCTCGGCGGACTCCGTGTGCTCCGTGTCGACGTGGCCGAGCTCGGGACGCGGGGCGAGCGGGCCGAGGTGGAAGACCATGCGTGCCTCGACGTCGCCGACGTTCCGGAACCGGTGGCGTACATGGGGAGGGATCAGCAGGCCCTGGTCGGGCCGCATCCGGTGCGGTTCACCGTCGAGATCCACCTCCAGGAGACCGTTCACGACGTACACGAATTCCTCGGAGTACGGGTGGTAGTGCTCGCCGATTCGGTCACCGGGCTGGACGATGGCCAGCCCCATGAAGCCGCTGGTGGCTCCCACCGCTGTCGGTGTGAGCATGGCGCGAAGGTCGCCCCCGCGCCTGCGGTTGGGCTGCGTCTCACTGAGATCCACGATGCGTGGCCGGTGCGTGGTCATGACTGCTTTCCTCCTGGCACATTGCGCGTTGTATTGACGGGTTGAGCGAGAACCCCCCAGGGCGGATGCGCGGTTCAGGAATCCATGGCCCGCCGATCGGTGATCAGGGTCATCTCGGACTGCGCGAGGAAGTGCGAGATCCCCTGGTCGTCCGCGGGCACGGCGTTCGCATCGCCGTCGAGGAGACGTCCGAGTCTGGCCACCTTGCCGGGGCCGTCGATGCCGGCCGCCTGAGCGGGCTGCGCGCCGATCGGCTCGACCGCTTCGAGGAGGCGGACCACGACGTCGTCGCGCTGGAAGATGGTGCTGCTGTCGATGATGCTCGCCGGGTCGTCGGCCGCCTCCTCGTCGTGGCCGGCGAGGAGCCGGGCGAGTGCCATGCCGCAGCCCTCCTTGGCCTGGTAGAAGAGCGCGTGACGGCTGACGTCCTCGGCCTTGTGGCGGCCCGCGGTCACGTGGTGGACCGTCGGGAGAGCCGCTCGGGTGAAGAACATCCGGGCGGAGTCCGGGTCGCTGAGGTCCCGGTCCTGCTCCAGATACGGGTTGATGGCCTCTTCGACGGCCCTGACCTCGGGCTGCCGGGCGACGTGACGGAGGGCCGCGAGAAGGTCGCCCTCCACCTCGACCGCCCGCACGACGCGGTTTCCGTGCATGAAGAGCGAAGTACGGCGCAAACGGGTGTCTTCGTCGACACGTGCGCTCGGGGACTCGTAGTCGGCCAGGATCTTCGCCACGATGTCCTCGGTGCCGGGCTTGACGGTGAAGGTGAGCGCGTGGCGCACCACCCCGTCGCCCAGTCGGGGTGACGCCTGCAGCCTGCCTTTGATCGCCTCCGGTGCCAGCTCGAACGCCTTCCCGGTCTCCCGCAGGACGCTGAAGCGCAGCGAACGGGTGTCACGCACGCAGCTGTGCAACGGCTGAACCGTCGCGACGTGCTCCTCGCTGTTCACCCAGGCGAGGAACGGGGGTGCGCTCTCCCATTCGCTGGTGATCAGCCATTGGGAGGGGTTCTCGATGGACTGGCACAGCTGGTCGCTGATGTGCCCGGGGACGGATGCCACCTGATTACGCAGGTGCTCATACGCCTCCAGGAACTGCTTCTGGGCTCCGTCGTACAGGTCCAGCAGCAGCACGACCCGCAGCCTGGAACCGTCGAAGGCGGACTGGGAGATCCGTTCCGAGAGGGTGGTGGTCATCTTTCGGTCTCCTTCGAGACGGTGTCGTGGACAGGCCGGATGGCGTGCCGTCAACCGTCGGTTGGCGAGTGGATGCGGAGCGGGGACTCTCCCGACGGATGCGAGCGGCCCGCCCCCGCTCACCGCGCGCATCGTCTCCGTGACCGATCGTGAAACGCTGGTCCGGGTGGCGCGAGATTTATGAACCGTTCAGGTGAGCGACCGTCCGAACCACTCCGAACAAGGGCATGGAACAAAGCATCCGAACGGCGTCCGAGCTGGAGCAACTGATGAACGAGAACGTCGACATCCGCGTGCCGGTCCTCATCGTGGGCGGCTCCCTGGTGGGCCTGTCCGCCTCACTCTTCCTCGGCCGGCTCGGGATCGAGCACCTGCTGGTCGAGAAGCACCGGTCCACCTCGACGCATCCTCGCGGACGCGGCAACAACGTGCGCACGATGGAGTTGTTCCGTACGGCGGGCGCCGAGCCCGGCATCCGGGAGGCGGCCTCGGTCCTTGCCGACAACCACGGCATCCTGCAAGCCGGTTCGCTCACCGGGGACGATCAGGAATGGCTGTTCAAGGAGATCGACCCGGGGGGCGGGCTGGCCCGTTTCAGCCCGGCCGGATGGTGTCTGTGCAGCCAGAACGACCTGGAACCCGTGCTGGTGAGGCTCGCCCGCGAACAGGGTGGTGACCTGCGTTTCTCCACCGAGATGCAGAGCTTCGACCAGGACGGCACGGGGGTGGACGCGGCGCTGAAGAACCGGGAGACCGGAGAGCACATCAGTGTGCGTGCGGACTACCTCATCGCGGCCGACGGGCCCCGCAGCCCCATTCGTGAGCAACTGCGCATCGACCGTACGGGGCCCGGCGATCTGTTCCACAACGTGAGCATCACCTTCCGCTCCCGGCAGCTCGCCGATGTGCTGGGTGACCGGCGCTTCATCGTCTGCTATCTGACCAACCCCGCCGCGGACGGGGCCCTGTTGCCGGTGGACAACAAGAAGGAGTGGGTGTTTCACGCGCCGTGGCAGCCCCAACTGGGAGAGACGCTGGAGGACTTCACCGACGAACGATGCGCCGAGCACATCCGTACGGCGGTCGGCGCACCCGACATCGACGTCGAGATCACCGGCAAGGCCCCGTGGCATGCCGCGGAGCGGGTCGCGAAACGGTACGCGTCCGGCAGGGTCTTCCTCGCCGGGGACTCGGCCCACGAGATGTCCCCGACCGGGGCGTTCGGCTCCAACACCGGCATCCAGGACGCCCACAACCTGGCCTGGAAGCTCGCCGCCGTCCTGAAGGGCGAGGCGGGCCCGGGTCTGCTGGACACCTATGAGGCGGAGCGGCTGCCGGTGGCGCGGGCGACGAGCTCACGGGCCTCGGCGCGCTCCAGCGAGCACAGCCATCCGGGATACGCCGCCGCGCCGGGTGTGGGCGGCGGAAGGCAGGGCGGCATGCTCACCGTGGCCCTGGGCTACCGCTATGTCCGCGGCGCCGTGATCGGAGCCGACCCGGAACAGCCGGTGGTGCCGCAAGGAATGCAGCTGAACGGCGAACCCGGCAGCCGTGCACCGCATCTGTGGGTCCGTCAGGAAGGTGTGCGCAAGTCCACTCTCGATCTGTACGAACAGACCCTCGTGCTGCTCACCGACGGCGCGGACGTGGCGTGGCGACAGGCGGCGGCCCGGGTCGCCGACCGGCTGTCGGTGCGGCTCAGGACGTACGGCATCGGCTCGGGCGCCGATCTGGAGCCGGAGAACGGGGCCGACTGGGCGGAGCTCCACGGAACGACGTCCGAAGGCGCCGTCCTGGTGCGCCCCGACGGCTTCGTGGCCTGGCGCTCGACGGGTGCGGTGGCCGATGCCGAGGCCACGCTCCAGGAGGTCCTGGCCTCGCTGCTGCACCGCCCCTGACGACCGTGGCGGACGACCGCGAAGCGCCGGGCACCGGCCAGGCACGCCTGATTCCCTGCGGGATCCGATCGGCCGGACGGTGCGTGCGAAGTGCCCGGCGCCGACGACGACGCACGAACGGTGTACCCGCCCGCCCGTGCCGGCCGACCGGTCCCGAGCCTTCCGACGGGCAAACCCGTCGGCGCGGGGTGGCTCCCCCTCGTCCCACCCCGCGAGAACGAGGGCGCGGTCGTGTTCGGCACGGCCGATCGGTACCGCCGGACGTCGCTTGATCGAATGGGGTGCGTCCTCCCTCTTGCCATCGGGCGGGACATCCTGAATTACTGCTTCCGAACGATCGACCGAATGATCGGTCGCCTGCTCGGAAGAAGGAGATCCGGATGACGGCTCTGCTGGACGAGGCGGAAAGAATGGGCCGGGACGAGCTGGAGGCACTCCAGCTGGAGCGGTTGCGGGCGACCTTGCGCCATGCGTACGAGAACGTCGGCCACTACCGGGCCGCGTACGACCGGGCCGGGGTGGGCCCGGACGACTGCCGTACGCTCGCCGACCTGGCCCGTTTCCCCTTCACGACCAAGGCGGATCTGCGGGACAACTACCCCTTCGGCATGTTCGCCGTCCCCGAGGAACGCATCCGGCGGATCCATGCGTCCAGTGGGACGACGGGCCGTCCCACCGTCGTCGGATACACCCAGCGTGATCTCGACACCTGGGCGGACGTGGTCGCCCGCTCGATCCGGGCCGCCGGCGGCCGTCCCGGGCAGAAGGTCCACGTGGCGTACGGGTACGGCCTGTTCACCGGCGGCCTCGGAGCCCACTACGGAGCGGAACGGCTCGGCTGCACGGTCATCCCCGCCTCCGGCGGCATGACGGCCCGCCAGATCCAGCTGATCCAGGACTTCCGGCCCGAGATCATCATGGTGACGCCGTCCTACATGCTGACGCTCCTCGACGAGTTCGAGCGGCAGGGCGTCGATCCTCGGACGACCTCCCTGAAAGTCGGGATCTTCGGTGCCGAGCCGTGGACGGAGGAGATGCGGCGCGAGATCGAGGAGCGGTTCGCGATCGACGCGGTCGACATCTACGGTCTGTCGGAGGTGATGGGGCCCGGGGTGGCCCAGGAGTGCGTGGAGACGAAGGACGGGCTGCACATCTGGGAGGACCACTTCTATCCGGAGATCGTCGACCCGTTCACCGGCGAGGTGCTGCCCGAGGGTGAGGAGGGCGAGCTGGTCTTCACCTCGCTCACCAAGGAGGCCATGCCGGTGATCCGTTACCGGACGAGGGACCTGACCCGGCTGCTGCCCGGTACGGCACGGGTGTTCCG
This sequence comes from Streptomyces sp. NPDC093149, assembly GCF_044754145.1. Lineage (NCBI taxonomy): Bacteria > Bacillati > Actinomycetota > Actinomycetes > Kitasatosporales > Streptomycetaceae > Streptomyces > Streptomyces sp. NPDC093149. Next base: position 563,393 of record NZ_JBIVON010000003.1, on the reverse strand, counting down.
GCGGATGGAGAAGGTCACCGGACGCAGCGACGACCTGGTGATCCTGCGCGGGGTGAACCTCTTCCCGACCCAGATCGAGGAGATCGTGCTGCGCACACCGGGCGTGGCACCGCACTTCCAGCTGCGGCTGACCCGCGAGGGCCGCCTCGACGCGCTGACGGTACGGGCCGAGGCCCGCGCGGGGGCCACGCCCGAGCAGCGCACGGCCGCCGCCGAATCGATCACGTCGGCCGTCAAGGACGGGATCGGGGTGTCCGTCGGTGTCGAGATCGTCGATCCCGGGACGCTGGAGAGGTCGGTGGGCAAGTTCAAGCGGATCGTGGACGAGCGCGGCCGGAAATAGGGTCCTCCTTCCGGGGCCGCTCGCTCCCATCGTGTGCTCGCCGCACGCCCCGGGCTGCGGCCCACCGGTTCCTGTGCGTGCGGGGGTGCGGGGAATCCTGGGCCCTCCGCACCCCGCCGGACAGCCGCCGGTTCTCCTATGCGAAGCGGTCGCGCAGTTCCCGCTTGAGGATCTTGCCGCTCGCGTTGCGCGGCAGCTCGTCCACGAAGAAGACCCTTTTCGGGGCCTTGAAATGGGCGAGCCGCTCGCGCGCGTGGCCGATGAGTTCGGCCTCCGTCGCCTCCCCGCGCAGGACGACCACGGCGGTGACGGCCTCGATCCAGCGCTCGTCGGGCAGCCCGACGACGGCGGCCTCGGCGACGGCGGGATGGGTGTAGAGGGCGTCCTCGACCTGCCGGGAAGCGACCAGGACACCGCCGGAGTTGATGACGTCCTTGACCCGGTCGACCACGGTGAAGAAACCCTCCGTATCGCGTACGGCGAGGTCGCCGGAGTGGAACCAGCCGTCACGGAAGGCTTCCGCGGTCTCCTCGGGCCTGTCCCAGTATCCGGTGCACAACTGGGGCGAGCGGTAGACCACTTCACCCGCCGTGCCGTCGGGGACCTCCTTGCCGTCCTCGTCGACGACCCTGGCCTCGACAAAGAGGACGGGCCGGCCGCAGGAGTCCATCCGGCCCTCGTGCTCGTCCGGTCCGAGGACGGTGGCGAGCGGGCCGATCTCGCTCTGCCCGAAGCAGTTGTAGAAGGCGAGCGCGGGCAGTCGTTCACGGAGCCGCTCCAGTACGGGCACCGGCATGATGGACGCGCCGTAGTACGCCTTGCGCAGGCCGCCGAGTTCCCGCGTGGTGAAGCCGGGGTGCCGGGAGATGCCGATCCAGACGGTCGGCGGGGCGAAGACACTGTCGGCCTGCCCCGTCTCGACGAGGTCGAAGATCCGGTCCACATCGGGGGTGTCGAGGATGATGTTCGTCGCCCCGACCGCCAGATAGGGCAGCAGGAAGACATGCATCTGCGCGGAGTGGTAGAGCGGCAGTGAGTGCACCGGCCGGTCGGTGGCGCGCAGATCGAGCGCGGTGATGGCGCTGACGTACTCGTGGACGAGTGCCCCGTGGGTCATCATCGCGCCCTTGGGCAGTGCGGTGGTGCCCGAGGTGTAGAGCAGTTGGACGAGGTCGTCCGCGGCCGGTGCGCGTTCCGGGGCGAAGGGGCGCGGGGCGGCGACGGCATCGAGGAGGGAGTCCGGTGCGTCGCGCAGCGGGCGTACGGGGAACGCGCCCGGAATCCGGCCGGCGAGGTCCGGGTCGGTGAGGACGAGGGCGCTGCCGGACTGTTCGAGGATGTATGCGAGGTCGTCGCCGGTCAGGTTCTGGTTCACCGGCACATGGACCAGTCCCGCACGGGCACAGGCGAGGTAACCGATCAGATACGCGTCGGAGTTGTGCGCGTAGGAGGCGACCCGGTCGCCGAAGCGCAGCCCGTGCTCGCCGGTGAGGACCGCCGCCGCGGTGCTGACGGCCGTGTCCAGCTCCGCGTACGTCCAGGACCTCTCCGTGTACCGCAGGGCGGTGCGCTCGGGGGTGCGGCGGGCGCTGCGGGCCACGACGCCGTCGACTGTGCTGCTCCGTACACCTGTCATGGCGCGATCCTGTGCGGCCTGAACCCGGCGGTCAAGGGGTCGGATGCCGGCCGGGATGTTGACAGGGGTGCGGGCGTGCTGGCTGAGTGACGCGTGGTGACTCGAACCCTCGGGCAACCCCCTTTCTCACGCGCACAGTTGGGAGGACCGTTGCACCTCCGTAACCGTCTCGGACTTCTTGCGATATCCGGACTCGCGCTGTTCACCGTGTCCGCTTCGCTGCCGCCCGCCCCGGCCGACGGCTCGCGCACGCACCGTCCGTCGGGCGGTGGGCTGTCCGCGGTGATCCGGTACACCGAGTACGGCATCCCGCACGTCGTGGCGAAGGACTACGCGAACCTGGGCTTCGGCAACGGCTGGGCCCAGGCGGCGGACCAGGTGTGCACGCTCGCCGACGGCTCCGTAACCCTGCGCGGTGAGCGGTCCCGGTACTTCGGTCCGCAGGGGGCACCGGGCGGTTCGCTCTCGTCCGCAACGAAGAACCTCTCCAGCGACCTCTACTTCCGATCGATCGCGGCGCCCCGGTCGATGCGGACCCGGGGCGCGATCGAGGACGTTTCGGCGATGGCGGCGAGGGGCCGGCTCACCGTGGCCGATCTGCAGGAACAGCAGTTCGCGAACCGTGCCCCGGCCGGAGACCTGAGCGCCGCGGACCTCGCGCGGGCCTGCGCCGCGCTGCCCGGCGGCGGCGCGTTGGGCACCGACGGCAAGGCCGTCGACGTGTCGGCGGCCTGCGACGTACTGCGGCGCTGGGACCGGAAGCTCGACACGGGGAGCCGCGGCGCGCTGCTCTTCGACCGGTTCTGGCGCAGGGCGGCGACGGTCTCACCGGCCGAGCTGTGGAAGGTGCCCTTCTCCCTGGCCGATCCGGTCGGTACGCCGAACACGCTGAACACCTCGGCGCCCGGCGTCACCAGGGCACTGGCCGACGCGGTGGCCGAGCTGCGGGCGGCCGGGATCGCCCTGGACGCGCCGCTGGGCCGCCACCAGACGGTCGTGCGCAACGGGAAGCGCATCCCGCTCGGCGGCGGTACGGAATCCCTCGGGGTCTGGAACAAGACCGAGCCGGTGTGGGACGCGGCGGCCGGGGGCTACGCGGACGTCTCGGCCGGCTCCAGCTACATCCAGGCGGTCGGCTGGAACGGGACCGGGTGCCCGGTGGCACGCACCCTGCTCACCTACTCCCAGTCCTCGAACCCGAGGTCGCCCCACTACAGCGACCAGACCGAGTTGTACTCCGGTGAGCGGTGGGTGACGTCCCGGTTCCGCGAGAAGGACATCCTGCGCTCGCCCGTGCTGCGCGTGGTGCGGGCGAGCGAGCGTCGGTAGTCCGGTGCGGTGCGGTGCGTCCGGCCCCTGTCCTCCACCGAGGCGGCCGGGGGCCGGGCGCGGGCCGCCTCGGAGCGGGCGCCCGGTGGGACGGGGCGGCAGGGCACGGTGCGCTCAAGCGCCGTCGGCGCGGGTACGGATGGCGAGCAGCGCGGCCAGGAGACACGGCCCGAGCAGCAGTCCGAAGGCGGCGCCGTAGCCGGCGGAATCGGTCGTGCCGGCGCCCAGACAGGCGTTGAACAGGCCGGAGGAGACGCCCAGAACCGTGATCTGGCCCAGGTTCTGGTTGGTCTGCATCGCACCGCTCGCAGAGCCCTGCCGACCGGGCGGCGCGTGGGAGAGCGACAGCAGGGTGAGGGCGGGCGCCAGCAGTCCCATGCCCACGGCCGCGACGACCATGGACGACGCGGCGGCGAACGGGGGCAGCGCGGGCAGCGTGCCCACGACGGCGACCACGACCGCTGCCGCCAGCACCACCGCACCGATCACGACCAGACGGTGGCGGGGACAGCGCTCCAGCAGGCGGCCCTGCACCCAGGAAGAGCCGGCCCAGGCCACGGCTGCCCCCGTGAAGAGCAGACCGACCGACACGGGAGACACGCCCCGGTCGGTGACGAGCAGCAGTGGCACCAGCGCCTCCAGCGTGAAGAAGACCCCCGAACTCATGCCGCGCAGCAGCACCGTGGCGGGCAGGCCGCGCGCGGCACGCCAGGTGCCCGGCGGCAGCAGCCGGGGGGGCGAACACCACCATCAGGGCGAGCCCGCCGACCGCGAACAGCAGATGGCGCATGCTCCAGCCCGAGACGCCGTACTGCCCCGACGCCGCGCCCAGGCTCACCGCCGTCGCGACCATCAGTGCGGGACGTGGCGGCTTCTCTCCCGACGGCGCGGGCGCGGCCGACCAGGAACGGCTTCGCAGCACGGCCACCACGGCCAGTGTCGGCAGCACGGTCAGGGCGGCAAGTCCGTAGAAGACCACGCGCCAGGACCACCACTCGGCCACCAGCCCCGCCAGCGGTGGGCCGACCAGTGACGGAATGATCCAACAGGTGCTCATCAGGGCCAGCACGCGTGGGCGCAGGCGGTCGGGGTAGGCCTGTCCGACGGCCGTGTTGATCGACACGGCGACCATTCCGCCCGCCAGCCCGTCCAGGAAGCGCCCGGCCGCCAGTTGCCAGATCGATGTGCTGGCGGCCGAGACGAGCAGGGTGACCACCGCGAGCGCCGTGCCCGCCGCCAACGGGCGTTGCGCCCCGGCACGGTCCGCCCAATGACCGCCCATCACTCCGCCCAGCAGGCTCGCGGCCACGAAGCACCCTGCCACCAGTGGGAAGAGGGACACCCCGTCCAGGTCCCGCGCGGCCATCGGCAGGGTGGGCACCACGGCGAGCGCGGCGAACCCGGTCAGGAACATCACCGCGGCGAAGCTGGTGGTGGCGGCGGCGTACGTGCCGGAGAACAGTCCCTCGCCGGAAACGGACCGCACCGGCAGGCGATCGGCCGTCGCCGACTGTCCGGACGCGGACGCGTGCGGTTGCGTGGGGGTCGCGGGCGAACCGCTCGATGGGTGCTCAGAGGCATCGGTCACGAGCGCACAACATAAGTGGATCGGACGAGCGCTTGCCACCGGATTTCGAGCCGCCGCGTCGCTGACCGCACGTCAGAACTGCGCGGACGCGCTTCGGAACGTGTCCGCGCCCCGAACGGAGAAGCAGGGGTCCGCGCCGGCCGGGATGCCGAGGCTGCCGAGAGGGCGGTCCGGATGCGCGACCAGGGTGGTCAGGGTGTCGGCCCACAGGGCGACGAGCAGATCCAGGCGGGACTGTCGCACCAGGTGCCGTGGTGCCACGGCACGCAGTCGGTGGCGTCCCTCGGCGCCGCTGGACGAGCAGTGGACGGCGTCCGCGGCCAGGCAGGTCCACGATCCGAGGAGCCAGCCGTCGGGCACCGCGGGCCGACCCGTGCAGTCGAACACGAACGCCGGGCGGGACGACGCGGGGCCGTCGAGGGACCGGCGACGGGCCGGGGCCTCGGCTGCCGTGACGGACGGGCCGATGTCGAGCGAGTCCTCGACGAGACGTGGCCGCGGCCGGGCCGCGGTGGTGCCCGCTCCCGCGTCGTCGTGGTCGATCAGCACCGCGAGGTCGGCACGCGGGCCCATGTCCGGGGCACGGAGCAGGACATGGAGGGCGAGGTGGGCTGCCGCGGCGGGAGAGCGCATGAGCTCATGCGTGCGCAGACCGGACGGGAGACGGTGCACGGCCGACACCGTGGGCACGGGTGGTGGTATGCGGGGAAGCAGGGCGTTGCCGCCGTCCGGCCCGGCCGAGGACTTGGGCGGGGTGTGCCGGGTCCGGTGCTGTGGACCGCCCGGCAGTCTTCGGGCGATGTCCGCCAGCAGGTGGGCGATCGCCGTCGGACCGACCGCGTCGACGCCGCCCACGATGCGCAGTTCCGGGCCGTCCCAGGAAACGCTGAGCTCGGCCCGCAGGCCGCCCGCCGCCAGACCCCAGTCCCCGGAGGCGGTCCGCTGCCACTGCGCCGTTGCCGGACCCGGGGGCGCGGGTGGGGTGTGCGTGGCTGCCAGGGCCTCGCGGACGGCGTCGCGCAGGTCGGCTGGGCTCGCGGCGGGTATCCGTACCCGGACTTCGGAGTAACGGGGGTTTCCGGGCGGTGTACCGGTACCGGTCATGGGCGGCGCTCCTCGGTGCGGGGCGGTCGTCCCGGCGCCACGGCAGGGTTCGCCGGCGGCCGGGCAGTGAGGTCGCGTTCGTGGCCCACCGGGTCCCCGACGTGGATCGGGCCGCCATGGACGACTTCGGCGCGCAGCCCGCCCCGGTGCAGGAGACCACGGACCAGGCCGGGACGGGTCAGCTGTTCGAGACGGGCACAGGGTTCACTCAGCCGAAGCCCGCGAAGCGTCACCCCGCCGACCCGGAATTCCGTACCCACCAGCGGATTGAGCCGTATGCCCCGGCACACGACGTTGCGCCTGCACTGCGCGGGGGACAGCTCGATGCCGGTTTCCCGGGCCAGGGCCTCCAGGGCTTCGAGCTCGATCAGGGTGACGTCGCAGACGCCGGAGGCACGGCCGACACCGCGACGCCCGGGGCGCGGCCCGTCCCCCGCCCAGTAGTTGCGGTCGCCCTCCAGACCGCGTCCCGCGACGGCGCGGGCCCGCGCGACGGAGTAGGTCGGTGCACCGGCCACGGCGGCCAGATGCACGGAGACGACCCGTCCGTACGCCATGATCCGGGCTCCCCCGGTCGGCCCCGCCGCGCTACGAGCCATGCTTCGCCACACTCGTGGCCTGCGGGGAGAGGAAGTTGTCGTGGATGGCCCGAAGCGAGCGGAAGCGGTCCACATCCAGTTCCTGCAGAGGGAGTTCGCGGCCGACGAGGTCTTCCAGCAGCAGGATGAACTCCATGAAACCGAGGGAGTCGATGAGCCGGTTCTCGATCAGGTCGAGATCGGCCGGGATCTCCCCGGCCTCCGGGTTCCTGGCCAGCAGCCATGCGGTCACCGGCTTGAGTGCTTCTTCCATGGCCCACCTTCCGTGGATGTGACGTGGGTTCGGCCGGCCGCCTCATGGGGACGGCGGAATCCTTCGACGAGGACGGCGGCCGGGTGCTGCCCGGCGACCCGGGCACAGGACCGGCCGCAGTACATGGCCATCTCCTCGATCCGGCCCACCGTCTCCGCCACCGGGACCGCCGCGCTGTACCGGGGAACGGGCCACCGGCGGCCCCCCGCTCGGGTCGTCGCGATGAAGGTCGCCGGGTGTCGGGGCGCCTTCCCCGTCAGGGAGTTCCGTAGTACGCGGTGCGGCCGGGCGGGCCAGCCGATGTCGAAGCGCGTGGTGACCACGGTGTCGTCCGCCGACGCGTCGACCACGCGCTGTTTGTAGTACGGGTGGGCGGCGGACTCCGCCGCGGGAACGAAGAGGGTTCCGGCCATGGCCCCGTCGGCGCCCTGCCCCAGGACCCGTGTCAGGTCGGAACCGGTCGCGACGCCGCCCGCCACCGCCAGCACGGCGTCGGGGTGCCGGGCGCGCGTCTCATGCAGCAGGCGCGCCGCGGGCAGTTCGCCGAGAAGGTGCCCGCCAGCCTCGGTGCCCTGGAGGACGAGGACACCCGCACCCAGCCGGAGGGCCGCGTCCGCGTCGTGGAGCGTACCGACCTGGATCACCAGGACGCGGCCCGCGCGTACGACGTCGTGTGCGGTGTCGGTGTCCGGCAGGCCGAAGCTGGTCACGAAGGCGTTCGGGGGCAGTTCGTCCAGGGCGGCGCGGAGCTGGGCCCGGCAGCCGGCCGGGCCCGTCACCTCGGGGATGACGTTCACGCCGAAGGGGCGGGAGGTCGAGGCGACGACGGCACGCACCAGTTCCCGTACCCGTTGCGGAGGTTCCTTGTAGAGCGCCAGGGCTCCCCCGGCCCCTGCCCCGGAGACCGCGGCGCACAGCTCGGGTCCCGCGATGCCTCCCATACCCGCCTGGAGCAGCGGCAGGTCGAGGCCGAGGGCGGACGTGAGCTGGTTCACTCCTCCTCGCCGGCCCTGCGGACAGCCGCGGTCGCGGCGCGGAGGTCGCCCTCGAAGTGTTCGTTCAGCACGTGCACCCAGCGTTCCAGCCCGAACGCGACGCAGCCGGTGAACGCGGGCTTGTCGGCGTGGCTGATGGAGCGGCGTTCTCCGAAGAAGTTGCGGTGGTTGTTCATGGAGGCCACGGCGGTGCCGTCGGTGTACAGGTACTCGTCCTTGACCGGCGCGAGCAGTTGCATGACGTTGCGCGCGCCGTCCTTCTCGAAGAAGGGATCGGTCGCCGGCTGCCGGGAGAGGGAGAGGCCGAGACCGGCGGCGAAGCCGGCCAGCCGCGCATGGTGGTGTTCGAGGTGGTCGCGAACCTGCTCGGCGGATCCGATGCAGATGATCTCCCGCATGGTGAAGCCCCACAGCCTGCGCAGTCCGTCGTGGTGGTCTTCGTGGCGGAAGCACTGTGCGGCCGTGCTCACACGCAGGGGGCCTTCCGTCGCGATTCCGGAGAAGTGCAGGAAGCAGCCGTAGCAGGCGGCGGAGGGCAGCAGGTGGCCCGCGTCGGCGAGGTCGTGCGCGGGCACGGGGCCGTCGGCGGTCCCCCGGCTGTGGGCGTCGAGGCGGTCGGGCCGGATACGGGAGACAGGGCTGCCCAGGTGCGGGAAGTTGCGGAAGTAGTCGAGGGTGCGCAGGTCGTCGGCGGCGAGCAGTGGCGGGAAGGTCATCCGCACGGCTCCCGCGCGGGTTCCCCAGTGGGTGAATACGTCGTCCAGGGCGCGCAGCAGTACGGTCGCCGGCTCCCCCAAGGAGGCGAGTCCGTCGCGTACGGTCCAGTGGCCGGTGCGGGACGCGGCGTCAGTTCCCGGCATCGAGCACTCCGATCCGGGAGAGGAAGTCGGTGGTCTTGTGCAGCACCCGGGCATGCGCGGCCTGCCGGGCGGGGTGCGCGAGCAGCCGCTGCCGGAGCGCGTACCCGTCCGCGATCCCCGCGTCGCGGTACACGGCCGGGTTGTAGAACGACTCCATGCTCGTGGTGATGTAGCGGCCGACGTAGCTGCCGGTCTCGCGCCGGGTCCGTTCGTCGATGCCGCTCGCCACGAGCCGGTCCCACAGCAACTGCACCAGCCGTCGTCCGAAGGCGATGTGGCGGGATTCGTCCTGGTGGTGGAGGCGGTTGAGGTGGCGGATGGTGGGGTGCAGCCGTTCGTCGGCCGCGATCCGGACGTTGTAGTGGTCGACTATCTGCTCGAAGACCAGGATGCGGACGAAGACCAGGAAGTTCTCGATCGCCGCGTCCTGCGGGGTTTCGGGCAGTCTGAGTTTCTTGTCGGGGTAGATCTTGTCGGCGTACTTGAGGCAGAACGTGGCGAAGAACCACATGTGGTCGTTCTCCTCGCCGACGAAATGGTGGAAGAACTCCGAGGGGGTCTCGAAGCCGGGTGTGTGGATCCGCCGCATGACCTCGATGAGCAGTTCCCTGATGCCGTGCACGTTCAGGCTGTAGAAGTGGACGCTCTCCCAGCGGCTGAGGGCGTGCAGTTGCCGCGCGGTGAGGGCCTCCATCGTCTCGGTGCCGTGGACCGTCAGCAGTTCCGGGGACATCCAGAAGCCGTCGGTGGGAATCGACTCGGGCCAGTCGAATGTGGTGTACGGGTTGTAGTAGTCCGCCGTCGCCTTGTCGGAGAGCCGTTCCAGCAGCGCACGGAACTCGGCGGTGCCGTCGGGGGCGGGCGGGCGCGCTGCGGGTTCCTGTCGGGTCAGGCCCTCCATCGGATGCCCTCCAGCAGCGCCTTGTGGAGCTCCGGGGTGGAAGCGGCCACGCAGGAGCGCTGGTTGCCGACGCTCAGGTCGGTGAGCGCGGTGTCGCCGAGCGGTTCGCCGTAGCCGTCGGTGATGACGGCGCCGGCCTTCTCGGCGAGGAAGACGGCCGCCGCGATGTCGTAGGGGAACAGGTGGAGCACACGTCCGTTGCCGACCCGCTCGAACTCGGGGAGGAGGCCGGGGTCGTCCCGCAGCAGCCGGTTGCCGATGTCGACGTAGGCGTCGAGCTGGCCGGTGAGCAGCCGGGAGATGGAGTACGTGGCACTGTTGAAGACGAACACGCCCCCGGTGTTCGCGGAGCGGTCGATGAGGTGGCCGTAGGCGTCGGTCATCAACCCTGCGGGATGGCCGTTGAATTCGAGGGACCAGAACATCCGGGAGAGGTCGGTCGTCGTGGTCAGGGACGGTACGGGGTGGTCGTAGCCGTGGGCACTCACCCCGTCCGCGCCGCGCTCCCCGTAGAGGTAGGCCCCTGTCCTCATCTCCATCAGCAGCGCGTGTTCCACGTCCGCGATGCGGGGGCGCTCGGACATCCGGGCGACGGCCACGGAGACGGTGGCCGATTCGAGTCCGGCGACGGCGGGCCTGGTGCCGTCGATGGGGTCGACGACGAGCAGGTACTCGGGCGCGCTGCCGTGGAATTGCAGTCCCCGGTCCTCGGAGTAGACGGCGACCGGCACGCCGCCGTCGACGACGTGCTTCCAGACGGCGGCCTCCGCCACGTCGTCGAGGCCGAACTGCGCGTCGCCACCGGGTGAATGTCCTCGTACCAGCCGGCTGTCGAGCCGGTTCTGCGCGGCCAGTACCGCGTCGCGCACCGATGAGGCGAGCCGTACGACGTAGTCCTTCATGCCGCCTCCGTGGCGAAGAGTGCGTCCAGCCGGTCGCAGAGCAGGTCGGCTTCGGCCCGGGTGATGACGAGCGGCGGCCGGATCTTGATGACGTTGCCGCGGCCGTAACGGGAGGTCCGCAGGATCAGGCCGTGTTCCATCCCGCGCCGGGCCAGGGTCTGGGCCCGCTCGCTGTGGGGACGTCCGTCCTCGTCGCCGATCTCGATGCCGATCATCAGTCCGAGCCCGCGCACGTCCACGATGGACGGATGAACCGCGGCAAGCCCCCGCAGCCGTTCCATGATGTGGGCGCCCACCTCTCGGACGTTCTCCAGGAAGCCGGGGCGGCCGATGACGTCGAGGGTCGTCGCGGCGGCGGCCGCCGCCAGGATGTTGCCGCCGTAGGTGAACGAGTGGTGGTCGCTGCTGAGTCCGGACATCCGCTCGTCGGCGACGATGGCGGCGACCTGGGCTCCGGAGCCGCCCAGCCCCTTGCCGGTGGTCAGGATGTCGGGACGCACGCCGTAGTGCTCGGCGGCGAACATCCGGCCGACGCGGCCGATGCCCGTCTGTATCTCGTCGAAGATCAGCGCGATGCCCCGCTCGTCGCAGAGGGTGCGCAGCGCGGCGAGGTATCCCTCGGGCGGCACGATGTTGCCGCCGCTGCCCGAGACGGGTTCCACGACGATGCAGGCGACACTGCCCGAACTGGCGTGGTCGAGGAAGTCGTTGATCCGCTCGACGCAGAGCAGCCCGCAGGTGTCGGGGGTCTGCCGGTAGAAACAGCGCAGGCAGTAGGGGTCAGGGACCTGCAGCACGCCCGGCATCAGATGCGGAAAGGGCGCCTTGCGAAAGGATTCGCCCGACATGGTGGTCGTCATCATCGTCTGGCCGTGATGGCTGCGGAAGAGGGTGATGACATCGCGCCGCCCGGTACTGATCTGGGCCATCTTGACCGCGCCCTCGTTGGCGGTGGATCCGCCCGAGACCTTGAGGTGCACCTTGGTGAGGTTGTCGGGCGTGATCTCGACCAGACGTCGCACCAGGTCGTTGACCGGCTTGGTCTGGAATGTCGATGTCGCGTGCACCAGTCGCTCGATCTGGTCGCGCATCGCCTTGACCACTTCGGGATGGCTGTAGCCGAGGCTGAGATTGAAGGTGCCGGACGCGCAGTCGATGTATTGGTTCCCGTCCGCGTCGTACAGATGGATCCCTTCTCCGTGATCCATCAGATAGTCGCTGACCGGGTAGTAGATCAGCTCTTGGGCGTGCGTCAAGTCGACCATGTGTCTCCTGATGCTCACGACGTGGTATTTCGACGTGCCCGGCAAGTACCCTTCGACGGGGCCGTTCCGATCGGAACGGCCACCGCCCATCAGGACTTCCCTTGGGGACCGGGAAATCCCGGTGCTGGAATCTCAGATGTCCAGCACGAAGGTGAACGCTGCGTCCCAGCCGTCCTCGGTCCGATGGACATCCATCAGACACTCCGGCCGGAAATACTTGTCCAGATGATTGCGCCGTTCGTCGGGGAAGTACAGCATCGTGGTCAGCACCTCGCCGCCCGGCGGCTGCACCTTGACGTGCACGTGGCGCGTACGGCCCGGGTACACGGCGGGCAGCACCGTCTCCAGTCTCCAGTTCCCGTCGCCGTCGGCGAACAGGTGGCCCCGGAGCCGGAACCCCTCCTCGTCGTAGACGCCTTCGTCCCCGACCTGCCAGAAGTCGAGGAGTGCGCCGCCGATGGGCTTGCCCTCGGGGGTGACGATGCCGCCGTGGAGCAGAAGCGGCGTGCCGCCCTCCACATCGCCCCTGAAGTCGGGCTTGTGCGGGGTGTCGGGCTTGTAGAAGGGCCCCTCCTTCTGCTCGGGAGTGGGCGGGGTTCCGTTGCACCTGACCGTCGGTGTCGGCGTCAGGTTCCCGTCGGATCCTCCCGAAACCCCTTCCCCGGAAGTGGATTGCAGGACGCTTTCCGGCCTCGTGTTCTCCACTGCGAAATTCTCCCTTGTTCAAGGATCTTTCGACTCATGGCAGCTTAACGGCCCAACTTTCCACTGACCAGAACGAATCAGCCTGCCGGGGAGTGGATATCGGCCAAGAACATCAAAGGATTCATTTCACGATCTTCGCATTCTCACCGAACGAATTACTCAGGCATATGGGGAAGGCACTTTCGCCCCGGAGAAAGCCGCGATGCGACTGGAGACGGAAAGCGATTCGGGAGAGACGTGTGAGAAAACTGTGGACGGCGTCCGGTGGCGCGCGTGGGGTGTTCCCTGTCCGGTGTTTCCGTGTGCGGGTGTTCCGCATTCCCGCGGCGGCCGCGGGTTCCACGCAACGCGTACGGGCACCTTCTGGGAGCCACGCGTTCTTCGAGCCCCGTGTTCCGGGTCCTGTGTTCCGAGCCCGGCGCTCCGAGCCCGGAAGCGTGGAACTCAGCGGGTACGGTCCGACGCCGGTCCCTGTTCGTGTGCCAGGTGGCGGAGCAGCACCGTCCGTGCTCCGGCGAGGCATTCGGCGTCGGGCGGCGCGGTGAGAATGTCCGCGAGGGTGAACAGGTCCAGGGTTCGGCTGAGTTCACGCCAGTCGCGCGGCAGGGGACCGCCGGCGTCACGGTAGCCGGACACGAATCCGTCCACGAAGGAGGGCGGATACAGATGGGCGAAGCGCAGCATGTTGCCGACGTCGTAGAGGGGCGAGCCGCTGAACGCCTGCTCCCAGTCCAGCACGGCCGCCACGTCCCATCGGCCGCCCTGCCGCGAGACCAGCAGGTTCTTGGGGTTGAAATCGCAGTGGACCAGCCGGCTGTGCCCGCTCACGTCCGCGACCCGGTGACCGGTCCTCGCGGCGAGCCCGCGCAACGCGTCGGTCTCGTCGGGCGTCAAGGCATCGCCGTTGCCGGTGGCCAGGCAACGCTCGACGAAACCGGGCAGGTCGGCGGCCTCCCCATCACCCTCGGCCGGCACGAGGCTGACATCGTGGAAGGGGCCCGGCCGGGGAAGCCGGACCGCTGCGATGCCTGCGAGGACCGCACCCACCGCGACACCGAGCCCGGCCGCCTCGGCCGCGGCCGGATTCCCGGCGAGCACCTGGCCGAGGGGGACACCGTGGACGAAGCGGTAGACCAGCGTGGGCCTGCCCGTGGCGTCCCCGTGCGGATCGGACGCGACCACGTGGACCACCGGGACCGTCGGCGCCGCCCGCTCCAGTACGGCCGTCTCCACGGCACAGGTGTTCCGGCGCATCCGCGTCCCGCTGGAGCGGTATCGGCGCAGGACGTACCGCTCCCCCTGGCGCGTCGTCACCAGACGCATGTCGTTGGTGAATCCGCCCGGCAGCGGGCTCACGGCCGACAGGTCGAGGCCGGGCAGCGCCCGTTCCATCAGCCACGCACGGGTCCGGGTGTCGAGGCCGTCGTGATCACCGGTCGTCATGCCGGCCAGCCTTCCCGTTCGTGGCCCCGCTCACGCGGTCCCTGCCTCCAACGGCGGGACTTTTGTGCCCCGGCCCTCCGGGAGGATCACGCGGTCGTGTCGCGTGCCCCACGCCGCGCTTCCTCGGCGGCCCGCTCGGCCAGTACCAGTCCTCCGGCCGGTCCGGCGAGCCGGCCGAGTGCCGCGGGGACGACGAAGTCGTCGGCGGCGTGCTCCGGCAGCCCCGGATAACCGGCCAGTGTCCGGGCGAGTTCCGCCCGCAGCAGAGGGAACAGGCCGGGAAGCACGGCCATCCCGCCCCCGATCACGATGCGTTCGGGCGCGGTGGTGTAGATGATGTCGCGCAGCCCGGCGGCGAGGTAGACGGCCTCCATCCGCAGGGCCCGTCGAAGCACGTCGCCGCTCAGTTCCTCCGCCGGTCGTCCCCAGCGGGCGGCGACCGCCTCGCCGCCCGCCATGCCCTCCCAGCAGTCCGCGTGGAAGGGGCACGACCCCGGGAAGTCGTCCCCGGGAATCCGGGGGACGCTCAGATGCCCCATCTCCGTGTGGACCAGGCCGTTGATGACACGTCCGTCGATCACCGCGCCACCGCCGATGCCGGTGCCGACCGTCAGATATACGTAGGTGTCCCGGTCACGCGCGGCGCCCCAGCGTCCCTCGCCGAGCGCCGCACCGTTGACGTCGGTGTCGATGCCGACCGGCACGCCGAGCGCCGCCCCGATCGTCCCCGCCACGTCCACTCCGGACCACCCGGGCTTCGGCGTCGCCGTGAGACGTCCGTACCCGGGATGCGAGCGACGCAGTTCGAGGGGGCCGAACGACGCGATGCCCACGGCGTCCAACGGCCCCTTCGCCGAGGCGTCCTCGAAGAAGGCGACCGCCCTGGCCAGCGTCGGTCCGGGCTCACCCGTGGGAAAGCGGATCTCGTCCTCGATCCGGTCGGGCGCCGATCCGACGAGACAGACGAACTTCGTCCCGCCGGACTCGATCGAGCCCAGCCTCGGCCCGTTCACGCGCCCACCGGCCAGCCGTCGGCGCCGGCCGGGCCGGTGTCGGACCGGATGACGACCTTCATGGCGTCGTACCGCCTGTCCGTGCCGCCTCCGCCGACCCCGCCGAGCGTGCCGAGCGCGTCCTCGTACGCCTCCAGCGGGAACTCGTGCGTCACCAGGCGTTCCAGTCCCAGACCGCCCGCCAGGTCGACGGCCACGGGGAAGGTGTCCCCGCGGAAGTCACCGGCCCCGATCAGCCGGATCCCGCGATTGGTCAGGCGGAGGGGGCGCAGCGGCACGTCGTAGCTGTCGTCGAAGCCCATCAGGACGACCCGCCCGCCGTCGTCGATCAGCCGCAGGGCGTCCTCCAGTCCGCTTCCCGTGGTGTCGAACACCACGCCGGGGCGATCGCCTCCCAAGGCCTTCACGAGGGCCTCGGCCGGATCCGTCCGCGACACGTCCACCACGTATTCGAACGCGTCGCGCGCCGCGGTCAGCCGGTAGTCGTCCGTCTCGGCCACGACCACGCACCGTGCGGTGCGGGCGGCGACCTGGGCGACGAGCATCCCGATGGGCCCCGCGCCCAGGACCGCCACGGTGTCGTCGACCGTCAGACCGGCCGCCTGGACGTTGTTGAGGACGCAGGCGAGCGGCTCGATGAGTACCGCGCCACGAAACGGCATCCCGTCCGGAACGCGTTGCACGAACCGCTCCGGCAGCACCACACCGTCGGCGTACGTCCCGTCACGGTCCACGCCGACTTCCGTCCCGGTCTTGTTGCGGCAGAAGTTCGTCGCGCCTCGCACGCACGGCGGACACCAGCCGCAGTACAGCGTCGGGTTGACCACCACCCGGTCCCCGACGGCGAGCGACCGCACCCCGGCACCCACCTCCTGGACGAGGCCGACCGACTCGTGGCCGAGCACCACACCCGGCCTGGCCGGGAAGCGCCCGTGCAGGATCTTGCGGTCGGTCCCGCAGATCCCGGTGCCGACGACCTTCACCACCACGTCGTCATCGGCGCCGACACGCGGCGCCGGGCGCTCCTGAAGCTCGACGGAACCGGGGCCCAGATAGACAAGTGCGCGCACAGGTACCTCCCGATCGGTGTGCGGCAGCGAGCGCTGCCGGCGCCGTGCAAGGCGAAGCTGTGTTCGACCATCGACGTTAGCGCAGGGGTACCTGCCGAGAAACAGCGCTTCTGAGCCGTTGGGGGCCATGGCCCCGTCGCTGTCGGACGACGTCGGCCCGTCCGGCGCGGCCCACCCGGGGCGTGCGCGGCCGGCGCGGAGGCGGACCGTGGTTCACAGTGCCCGGCTGCGCCCTTCCCAGTACGGGTCGCGCAAGCGCCTCTTGTACAGCTTGCCGTTGGGGTCGCGGGGCATCGCCTCGATGAAGTCGATGCTCCTGGGACGCTTGTACCCGGCGAGCCGGTGTGCGCAGTGACTCAGGATCTCGGCGGCGAGCGTGTCCCCCGCCCCGTGTCCCTCGGCCGGTTCGACCACCGCTTTGACCTCCTCGCCCCAGTCGGGGTGGGGAATGCCGAAGACGGCGGCGTCGGCGACCGCGGGATGGCTGAGGAGCACGCCCTCGATCTCGGCGGGGTAGATGTTGACACCACCGGAGATGATCATGTCGATCTTGCGGTCGCGGAGGAAGAGGTAGCCGTCCTCGTCGAGGATGCCCAGGTCCCCGACGGTGAAGAAGTCGCCGATGCGGTTCTTCCGCGTCTTCGCCTCGTCCTTGTGGTAGCTGAAGCCGCCGGTGTTCATCTTCATGTAGACGGTGCCGAGTTCGCCCGGCGGCAGGCGGTTGCCGTCGTCGTCGAAGACGGCCAGCTCACTGATCGGCCAGGCTCTGCCCACCGTGCCCGGCTTCTTCAGCCAGTCCTCGGCGGTGGCGAAGGCGCCGCCGCCCTCGCTGGCCGCGTAGTACTCCTCGACGCATCCCCCCCACCAGTCGATCATGGCGCGTTTGACGTGGTCGGGGCAGGGCGCTGCGCCGTGGATGGCGTGGCGCATGGCCGTCACGTCGTAGGTCCGCTTCACCTCGTCGGGAAGGGCGAGGAGGCGGTGGAACTGGGTCGGGACCATGTGTGTGTGGGTGCAGCGGTGGGTGTGGATGAGCCGCAGCATCTCCTCGGGGGTCCATTTGTCCATCAGGACCAGTGGGTGCCCGATGTGCAGGGACGCGCTCGCGAACTGGAGGACGGCCGTGTGGTAGAGCGGCGAGCAGACCAGGTGGACGTTGTCGTCGAAGGGTTTGATGCCGAAGATGCCGAGGAATCCACCGAGATGGCTCTCCTCGGGTAGCTTGCCGGAGAGCGGACGCCGGATGCCGCGCGGTCGGCCGGTGGTGCCCGAGGTGTAGTTCATGACCCAGCCGAGGGTGCGGGCCTCGGGCGGCGCGTCGGACCGGCCTTCGAGCAGTTCGGCGTACGGGCGGAAGCCGTCGATGCCACCCACGGCATAGCGATGGCTCGCCGGGAGTCCCGCCTCGTCGGCGGCGGCGCCGGCCGCCTGCGCGAACCGCTCGTGGGCGATGAGCACCTTGGCGCCGGAGTCGGAGACGATCCAGGCGATCTCGGGGCCGACGAAGTGGTGGTTGACGGGTACGAGATAGAAGCCGGCCTGGGCGGCGGCGAGGTGGGCGGTGAAGAACTCGACCCCGTTGGGCAGGACGACCGCGAAGGCGTCGCCCCGTCGGAGGCCGGCCGCCCGCAGTCCGTGGACCAGGCGGTTGGCCGCGGCGTGCAGCCTGCCCGCCGTCCAGTTCTCGCCGTCGGGCGCGATCAGGACCGTGCGGCCGGGATCGGCGGTGGCCTGGGCCCAGAAGCCGTTGGGCGGCCGGTTCATGAGGCGCTCCGTCCGGCGATGAGGTTGATCCGGTCCACGGCACGTTCGAAGCCGCGGGTCAGGTCGTCGAACACGGCCTGGACGCTGCGTTCGCTGTTCATCCTGCCGACGATCTGGCCGACGGGGGTGCCGAGCAGGGCTCCGGTCTCGTACTTCTGGATGCGCGAGACGGCCTCGGCCACCAGCAGCCCTTGGAGCGGCATGGGCAGCGTGCCCGGACCCGACGGATCGTCCCACGCGTCCGTCCACTCGGTACGGAGCTGGCGTGCGGGCTTGCCGGTCAGCGCGCGGGAACGGACGGTGTCACCGGAGCCAGCGGCGAGAAGCTTGCGCGTCAGCGCGCGGGAGTGGAGGTCGGCCTCCTCCGTGGTCAGCCAGAGCGAACCCAGCCAGACGCCCTGGGCCCCGAGGGCGAGTCCGGCGGCGATCTGTTCGCCGCTGCCGATACCGCCGGCGGCCAGGACGGGGAGCGGTCCCACTGCATCGACCACGTCCGGCACCAGGACCATGGAGGCGATCTCACCGGTGTGGCCGCCCGCCTCGTATCCCTGGGCGACGACGATGTCGATGCCCGCGTCCGCGTGGTGGCGGGCGTGCTTGGCGCTTCCGGCGAGCGCGGCGACGAGCACGCCCTGGTCGTGGGCGCGCCGCACGACATCGGCCGGTGGCGATCCGAGGGCGTTGGCGAGGAGTCTGATGGGGTGGTCGAAGGCGACGTCGAGCTGGTTGCGCGCGACCTCCTCCATCCACCCCGTGATGCGCCAGCCCGACTCGTCGCCCTCGGCGAGCTCGGGTACGCCGTGCTTGGCCAGGGTGTCCTGGACGAACCGGCGGTGCCCGGCCGGGATCATCGCCTCGACATCGGCCTCGGTCACCCCCTCCACCTTCTTCGCGGGCATGACGACGTCGAGGCCGTACGGCCTGCCGCCGGCGTGCTTCTGCATCCAGTCGAGATCGCGGGCCAGGTCGTCGGGGGCGGTGTAGCGGACCGCGCCGAGCACGCCGAATCCGCCGGCCCGGCTGATGGCCGCGGCCACGGCGGGGAACGGCGTGAAGCCGAAGATGGCGTGCTCGACTCCCAGTTTCTTGCTCAGCTCCGTCTCCATGGGCCGCAGGATGCCGCAGTCGGACATTCGAGGGAAGACATTTTCTGATGCAGTGTCAGATTCTTTGTGACGTCGGGGTGCTCCGTGACGGCGGTGGTGACAGTAGTGTCTGCGGCGGAAGGAAGTTTCACCACCGGACGAAGTTTCGAAAATTATTTTCAGGCAGCGGGAAGGGGTTCCGGATGAGTCAGGACGCGGCCGGCAGAGGGATCAGCCGACGCAGGCTGGGCGGTGGGATGCTGGCTCTGGGCGGGGCACTCGCCCTGGCGCCGATCCCCTTCGCGGAGCGGGCGGCGGCCATGGAGCCGGAGGCGGAGTCGTCGGGCATGCGCACAGGGGCCGGAACGAACGCGGCGTCGAAGCAAGGACAGCCGACGTTGCGGCGCGGATCGGCCGCTCGTGCCGGGTTGTTGCAGGGCCCCCTGGACCAATTGGTCGCCGATGCGGAGAAATTCCTCTCCGACTCCCCCAAGCACCCTTGGTACGCGGGTGCGGTGCTGCTCGCCGGGCGGGGCGGCACGGTGGCACTGCACCGCCCGATCGGCAAGGCCGTGCGCTACGCGGCTTATGACGAGAAGACCGACACGGGGGTGGAGTTCCCGCCCGACCAGCAGATCGCGATGGCCGAGGACACGATCTTCGACCTGGCCTCGGTGTCCAAGCTGTTCACCTCGATCCTGGCCGTGCAGCAGATCGAGCTCGGGACGCTGGAGCTGGAGGCGAAGGTCGCCTCGTACCTTCCCGAATTCGCCGGTGGCGGCAAGCAGGACATCACGGTCCGTCAGCTCCTCACGCATACCTCGGGTTTCCGTTCCTGGATTCCGCTGTACAAGGTGCCGACGCGGGAGGGAAAGCTGGAGCTGCTGTGGAACGAGGTGCCGGCCAACCCTCCCGGCACGGTGTACCTCTACTCCGACCTCAATCTGATCTCGTTGCAACTGGTCCTGGAGAAGATCACCGGCCGCACGCAGGACGTACTGCTCCGTGAGCGGATCACCGCTCCGCTCGGGATGCAGCGCACCCGGTACAACCCGCCGGCCGCCTGGAAGCCGAAGATCGCCGCGACCGAGGACGCGCGGCTCCCCTGGTCCGGCCTCGACCGCGGACTGGTCTGGGGCGAGGTGCACGACGAGAACGCCTACAGTCTGGACGGCGTGGCGGGCCACGCCGGGGTCTTCTCCTGCGCCTGGGACCTGGCGATCCTCGCCCGTACGCTGCTCAACGGCGGGGTGTACGGCCGCGCGAGGATTCTCTCCGCGGAATCGGTCGATCTGCTGTTCACCGACTTCAACACCGCGTTCCCCGGTGATGCGCACGGTCTCGGTTTCGAGCTGTACCAGCACTGGTACATGGGGGCGATGGCGACTCCTCGTACGGCGGGCCACACCGGTTTCACCGGCACCAGTCTGGTCCTGGACCCCACGACCGACTCGTTCTTGATCGTCCTCGGCAACTCGGTCCACCCGGTGCGTGGTTGGCGCTCCGGGAGCGCGCCGCGCGTCGCCGCCGCCAATCAGATGGCGCGCGCCGTGGCGGTCCGTCCCACGCGGGGACGCACGGCGTGGTTCTCCGGACTGGCGAGCGCCACGACGGCCACGCTCACACTGCCCGCGCTGCGACTCGCGTCGTCACGGGCGACGCTGAGTTCGGCCCTGTGGTGGGACACCGAGCCGGGGTCCGACTTCCTCTTCCTGGAGGCGTCGGCGGACGCGGGGGCGAGCTGGCAGCCGGTGCCGTTCACCACCGTGCCGATGGACGGTCATCACCGGAGTGAGCCCGATCCCCATCCGACGGGTTCGGTCTCCGGCTGGTCCGGCCGGGTCTGGCACCGTCTGGACGCGGATCTCGCCGCATGGCGCGGCAAGGAGGTGCGACTGCGGTGGCGTTACGCCACGGACCAGCTGTACGTGGGACGCGGGGTGTACGTGGACGCCGTCCGGGTCGAGGACGGCAACCGGACGGTGTTCGACGAGGCCCGGTCCGGTGATGCCGCACGCATCGAGGCGCTGGGATGGACCGCTTCGGCCGACTGAGGCGAACTGCACGGGGCGTGGCGGACGGGGCGGGCCGCGAGGACCGGGGTGGATGGAACGGGCCCCCGGGTCCGCCACGGCTCACGGCGGCGGACGACGGTGGCCGGGTCCGCCACGGCCGTCCCGAACAGCACCGGAGGCGACCGTGCCCGGTCGGCCGGCCGGTTCCGTCCCGTTCCGGGCCGCCGTGCGCCGCGGCCGGTGACGTGTGATCGCCCCGGTGCCGCCGTGGATCGCCGACGCGATCGGTCCGCTTCCGACGGCGCGGCATCGGCGCCCGCTTCGACGGGGACGGGCCCGGGGACGGATGATGCTCCCATGACCCCATCCCCGTCGCCGCAGGACTGGACACGTGCCGAACGACTGGACGCCGACCGGCTGACAGAGGCGCTGTATGCCGAGGCCGGTGTCCGGTTGGTGGTCGAGGGGCCGTGTCCGGGGGGCGAGATCGGTGCCGCCTACGTCCGATGGCCGGACGGTCACCGGTCCGTGCTGAAGTGGCGGCCGAACACGCGGATCGAGGATCTGGGAGCGGGGCCGCTGGCAGTGTGCGAAGTCCTGCTCGCACAGGGGTATCCCTGCCCGTCGACGGAGTTGGCGGTCCAGGTGGACGACGCGGTCGTGCTGGTCCAGACATTGCTGGCGGGCACACCGGTGCGGTGTCTGGACCACCGTGGGCTGGACCGGGCCCTCGCCCTCAACGAGGCGCAGGCAGGACTGCTGGCCGGGCGTACGGATGTCCCGTCGATGAACCTGTACCTGCTCGACGACGGCCCCGGTTACTGTCTTCACGAGCCGCTGCGTCGGCACAGTCGGCGCGGCGGTGATCTGGAGCGCCGGATCAGGTCGGTCGGCCTCGACCACCCTCATCGGCTCCCCGGCCACGACGTCGTGCACCAGGACTTTCACCAGGGCAACCTGCTCGCCGTCGACGGCTCGGTCGCCGGTGTCATCGACTGGGACGGCTCCGGCCGGGGCGACCGCCGTTTCGACCTGGTCACCCTGCGCTTCGGCTTGCACGCGAGCGAGCAGGCGCCCGGAGTCACGAGCCGCCTCGACGACATCCTGGACGGCCTGCCCGACGACATCCTGCGGCCCTCCTGGGCACATATGAGCCTGCGGATGGCCGACTGGGCCATCCGGCACTTCGCTCCCGGGGACGTCGAGCACTGGCTCGATCTGGCCGAGCAGCGCGTGTGACCTTCCCATGAGCGCGGATGGACCCGGGGGCGGGTCCTGCGGCACGGCTCGCCGGGTCGCCGCAGCTTCGCACGGCACACACGGCACACCACACCTCGTATTGCCCCCCGCGCAGTGACGAGGGACGCACCGGCGGCCTCGGGAGCGTTTCGGTTCGACTGCCCCGCCCTCCCAGGGTGGTCGTTCGCGCACCGCGTCGACCGCTCCCGCCCCCGCGGACAGGTAGGGTGCCCCGCTGGACCAACCTCGGGAGGATCATGAAGGCCGCTGCCACGCACCCGGCAACATCCTTGACACCACTGAGGGTTGCGGCCTTCCGGCGATTCGTGCTCGCCAATCTCGTCTCGACCACCGGCTCCGCGATGGCGCCCCTCGCACTCGCCTATGCGGTGATCGGGCAGGGCGGCGGAGCCGGCTCGCTCGGCGTCGTACTGGCCACGAACTCCGTCCCGACGATCGTCTTCACCGTCGCGGGCGGCGTCCTCGCGGACCGACTGTCACGCAGCCGGATCCTGTTTCTGGGCAACCTCCTGTCCGCCGCGGCCCAGGCGACGCTCGCCGTGCTGGTGGCCACGCATCACGCGACGACCGTGTCGATCGCCGCGTGCGGATTCGTGTCGGGGATCGCCGTGGCCTTCACCGCGCCGGCCGCGACGGGTGTCGTGGGGCAGCTCGTCGCGGCGGAGCATCTGCAACAGGCCAATGCGCTGGTCCGGCTGCCGAACAACGCCGTGAAGGTTCTCGGGCCCGTCGTCGGAGGGGTGATCGTCGCGGTCGGCGGTCCGGCATGGGCCCTGTCGTGGGATGCGTTCACCTTCCTCGTCGCCGCGCTCCTGCTGCTCGGGCTGCGCCTGGACGCACCGGTCACGACCGCGAGCGCCCTGGCCGATCTGCGGGCGGGCTGGGCCGGATTCCGCGCGCGCACCTGGCTGTGGACGTACACCGCCGCCGGAACGGTCGTGGTCGCCGCCTGGCTGGCGGGCTTTCAGCTCCTCGGCCCGGTCGTCGCCACGGAGCACTACTCGGGGGCGCGTTCCTGGGGGCTCGTACAGGGCGCTTTCGCGTTCGGCCTGCTGGCGGGCACGGTGGTGTGTCTGCGGTGGAGGCCGCACCGCCTGCTGACCGTTGCCGTCATCACCGGCTCCGGGCTCTGCCTGCCACCGGCGGCGTTGGGAACAGGGCTGGACCTGCCCTGGGTGCTGCTCGGTGCCGTGCTCGCGGGCATCGGTCTGGATGTCGCCATCGTGGCATGGAACACCGCACTCCAACAGCACGTGCCGCAGGCGGAGTTGGGCCGTCTGAGCTCGTTCAACGGTGTCGGGGAGCGCGTCGCCATCCCGCTCGGCTACCTCGTCACCGCGCTCGCCGCACATGCCTGGGACGATCGGACCGTGCTCCTGGTCTGTGCCGGTGCCATCGCGGCCACCACGATCCTCAATCTCTGTGTGCGGGACGTGTACCGCGTCAATCGCGTCCGAGCGTGCAGGGATGCACTCGACGGCGCACCCGGTGGGTAACGGCCTGGTGCACGACGGAGAGTGGATCAGGCCGTAACCGTCTCAGACCGGCCCGGAGTCGTCCGGCTGGATGCCCGCACGGCGGGACCGATCGAATCCACTTTCAGTTCGGTGAAGCTCCGGACCAAGGTCACCCGGGGTGCGGGCAGCCCGACCGCGGCCCTGACGATGGTGGCCCTGGTCCGCCGTCGCGGCCGCTACGCCACGGTCTGAATCATCCACTCGCCGGCTCCGGTGCCGATTGACATCCTTGGCTAATGACAATAGCCTCTGGGCTATGGTTAATAAGAGGTCGCTGACGCCGGCCGCCGTGGTCGATGTGGCGCTCGGCATCGTGGACGAGCACGGGCCGGACGGCCTCACGCTCGCCGCCGTGGCGCACGGCTGCGGGGTCGCCACGCCGTCGCTCTACAAGCACGTGGCGAGCCTCGGCGAACTGAAGAGGCTCGTCGGAGTGCGGGTGCTGGAGGATATGACCGACCGGCTCACGACGACCGTCCTGGGCACCGCCGGCAACGAGGCGGTCACCGGGTTGATGCACGCCTACCGTGCGTACGTCGCCGCGCACCCGAAGCGGTACGCCGCGCTGCCGATGGACCCGCTGCACGACCCGATCCAGGAGGCGGCCGGCGCGAAGCTCGTCGGCGTCATGTACGCCACGCTGCGCGGCTACGGACTCGAGGGCTCGGCGGCCGTGCACGCGACCCGGCGCCTGCGGGTGCTCGTGCACGGCTTCGCGTCCATCGAATCCGCGGGCGGCTTCGGCCTGCCGGAAGACCTCGACGACACCTACGACCAGCTCATCCAGATGTATCTCGCCGGCCTGAGGAGCGAATCATGAGGATCCCGCTGTCCGTCGCAGGCGTACTGTTCCTGCTCTACCCCGCCCTCCGTCCATGGGAGGACGAGTCCACCACCTCGGGTGCCGCCGCCGCGATGGGCTCCACCGCGTGGATCGTCGCGCACCTGTGCGCGATGATCGGGTTCATCCTGGTCGCGATTGCACTGCTGCCGATCAACCGCGTGGCGGCGATCGTGTTCTGGATCGGCGCCGGCCTGACGCTGCCGTACTACGGCGCCGAGGACTTCGGCCTGCATGCTATGGCCAACCAGTCGAACGTCCTCGACCTGGCCGAGGACGTGCGCTACAACCCGTTCGCGATGACGATGTTCGGGCTCGGGCTGCTGACCATGGCGGCGGCCGCGATCCTCGTCGCAGCCCGGATGCGCACGGTGCCGGCGATCCTGTTCGCGGTCGGGTTCGCACTGTTCCTGCCGCAGTTCTTCGGTCCGCCCGCGCTGCGGATCGCGCACGGCGCACTGCTCGCGGCCGCCTGCGTGTGGCTGGCCTGGGACGCGAAGCGGATCCAGCCCGCGCCGGTGCCGGCCTGACGTGAGGTCGTTGCCTCCTGCATCTGTGGCTCCGACCTGTGGCGCGCCGTTCGTGCGTCGGTACCGGACAGTCGATGATCACCGCGGTCAAGGTGTTGTTCAGGCCCTGATTCTGCGCACGGCGAGTACGCGCGGAGGCCGTTCGGGCACCCGCTCCTGTAGTCCAAGTCGCGCTGAAGAGCGGTGTCATCTACCTCGAAAGGTCGCAGGAGCGTGAAGTTCGCGCCCCTGCTGGAGGATGTCGGTGCTCGCTCGTACGGTGAACGCTTGATCCCTGGCTTTCATCGTCCGAAGGGTGGCGGCCCGATGGTCGGCATCCGTCCCGGCGACGACGTCGCGGGCCCATTCGGGCCGTACGACGTGAACGAGAGCGTGTAGTTGGTGAACGGCCTGGAAGACCAGACCGCGCAGCTGAAGGCTTCCGTTCTGGCTGCGACGTGCGCCGGGCCGCCTTGATCCTCACGCTTACGCCACCAGTCGTGTTGGCTCCGTAAGAACTCGTTAGCGGCGCTGGTGAGGGCAAGAACGGCGCTGCGGCGTTCACTGCGGTCCGCGACTCGCTTCTGGAACTGGTACCCCAGCAGTGATCCGATGAGAGTTCCTGCCACTGCGATGAGTGTCGTAAGTACCTGATTCGCCCCAGTAGTTGACCACCCTCAATCTGGCTATGGCGAGTCAGCCGAAGGCCCTCGCACTCACTTGCGGTGACGGGTTCGGCCCGTTGCTCATGGAATAGGCGATACCTCAAGATGCGAGCCCACCAGTGAAGCGCCGCCACGACATGTCCGGTCGTTGATGCCCGCCCGGGTCTCAATGACGAATCGGAGCTATAAGACCGACCGGCACATGGGGGGTGGAAGAAGGAGCGGGGCTGGGTGCGTGCGGCTGCAAGGCGGAGGAGGGAGGCAACGCGGAGCATTGTCGACCGACGACAACGCCGCAGATGTGCGTGCCCAGCCCCGCGACGCCGCCCCCCATTTGCCGGTCGGTCTAAGCCCCCTGACACACGACCCATGCCTCACGGCTCCGCGCCGGCCGCCGCCGCGTGATACGGGCTGACTCAGCCGCAAGGCCGGCATCGTCCTCAATTTCTGCTTGGGCACGACGCGCAGCCGGATTTCAGACGACCAGGACCCGGCGCCCGCGCGTGTGACCGGCCTGACTGTCGATGTGCGCCGCCGCGGCCTCGGCGAGCGTGTACGACTTCTCGACCGGGATGCGGAGCCTTCCCCGTGAGATGAGGCCGACGGCCTCGGCGAGCGCTTCCGGCACACTCCCGGCCACACCGGAGAATCGGACACCGAACTCCGGCGCGGCGAGGTCGGCGATGGAGACCACCTGCTGCGGATCCCCGGTCAGCTCGACGAGCTCGCGGATCACGCCCGAGCCGGCCAGATCGAGAGCTGCGTCGACATGGCCGAGCCGCCGCACCCGCTCGACCCAGCCTTCGCCGTACGTCGTGGCGAGGGCACCCAGGCCGCGCAGGTAGTCCTGGTTCGCGGCCCCAGCCGTGCCGATCACCCTGATGCCGCGGTCGCGGGCGATCTGCAGCACCGCCGATCCGACTCCCCCGGACGCACCGCTGACCAGCAGCGTCTGCCCGGCCTCCACGCTGACCTCGCGGATGATCCGCAGCGCGGTCTCCACCACGGAGGGGTACCCGGCCGCCTCTTCGAAGGTCAGTCCCTCGGGCATCCGGGCCCAGGCCGACAGCACGGCGAACTCGGCATAGGTGTTCGAGCCCTCACCGAACACGTGGTCGCCGACCTCGACCCCTTCGACGCCCTGACCGACCTCGTCCACCACCCCAGAGGCGTCCAGCCCGACCCCGGAGGGCAACTCGATCGGATGGGCCTTGAGGATCTGGCCTTCACGGATCCTCCAGTCGACGGGGTTCACGCCCGCCGCCCGCACGGCGATGCGTATCTGACCGGGTCCCGCGTGGGGCTCGTCGGCGTCGACGAGTCGCAGGACGTCCGGACCGCCGAACTCAGCAAAGCTCACTCTCTTCATGCCGTCGACCATAACCCTAACGGTTAGCATTTAACAACAGTTCCAGTCTTGCATCTGATAGCGTTATGGCATGACCGAGCCGCACGGGCGACGCGAACGCAAGAAGGCCGCGACCCGTCAGAAGATCGCCGATACCGCCCTGCGGCTCTTCCTGGAACGCGGGTACGACACGGTGGGCATCCGCGACGTGGCCGCCGAGGCCGACGTCGCCGTCACCACGGTCTTCTCCCACTTCGCCTCGAAAGAGGCCCTGGTGTTCGAGCAGGACCAAGACTTCGAGCAACGCCTCACGCAGGCGGTCACCATCCGGGCACCGCACGAGCCGCTCATCCCCGCGCTGCGCCGGGAGATCCAGGCCCTGGTGCGACATTGCACGGCGGACAGCGCCGCCCCGATCTGGCACATGATCAACGAATCACCCGCCCTGCGCGAGTACGAGGAGTCGATGAGGCTGCGCCATGCAGAGTCGCTGGCGACGGCCATCGCCGCCGATCCCGACCTGTCACAGACCACAACGGCCTGCCGGACGATCGCGAGGTTCGTGATCGACGCCTACTCCCTGGCCCGTGACGCGGCCGATCCGCAGACCGCGGTGGACGAGATCTTCCGGATGATCGAGGCCGCCTGGGACGTCACCTGCCCCTCCAAAAACCCCACCTGCACGGCCTGACCCTGGCCAGAACTCGGCCCCGCCCGGCGCCGTCCCGCCGAACCCCAACGGCAGAGCGATGGAATCTGGAGCCGGTACGCCACCGACGATCACCATCCGGCCGGACACCGGGACGAACTGACGAAAGTTGGACAGGAGAGCCCGTCAGTAAACCGAGTCCGGAAGAGGGCATGAGCTCCGCGCTCGTCCTGGCCGCCCTGTGATCGATGGGCAACCATTCCTGCGACCTGATGGTCATGCCTGTGCCACCCGCGTACTGGGTGGGCATCGTCAGCTCCGCCTCGGGACGTTCCTGAGGCGCTGGAACATGGGGGAAACGCCTTCATGTATCACCGCACCACCGTGGCAGGCTTCGCCGGGGCTCTCGCCCTGTCCGCGCTCACGATTCCGGTGGCCGCCCAGGCGGATGACTTCTCGGGCGACATCAGGATCACGAAGGTGGTCGTCAACGGAGGGAAGGACATCGTCCTGGGGACCACGGCCGTGAAGTCGTTCACCATCGCGGTGACCGCCACGGACGACTCGGGCATCGAGGTCGGAAATACCTTCCCGGTCATGTGGCACACGTCCCTCCCGAACGGGGAGTATTACGGTCTCGTGGTGCCCGACAACATCGCGGGCAAGTGTGTGCGCCAGAGCTTCACCACGACCACCTGCACCTACACACTGGAGATCAACCCGCGCATCCACACCCACGACAACACCACGGCCGGGACCTGGACCGTGAGGGCACACGCCCTGGCCAACGACGGTGACTACATCACCAAGGCTTCCGCCGCGAAGGCGAAGGTCCTGCGCAACTCCAGGCTGACGGTCAACGCCTCGCCGGAACCGGTGAAGAAGAACAAGACGATCACCGTCACGGGCGCCCTGACCCGCGCCAACTGGGAGACCTACAAGTACGGGGGCTACACCAAGCAGCCGGTGAAGCTCCAGTTCAAGAAGAAGGGCACCAGCACCTACAAGACCCTCAAGACCGTCACGACGGACAGCAAGGGCAACCTGAGGACGACGACGACGGCCACGGCGGACGGCTACTTCCGCTACTCCTTCGCAGGCACGTCCACCACCCCGGCGGTCGCCTCCACGGCGGACTACGTCGACGTGAAGTAACTCTCGGGAGGGTCATCCAACCTCCAGCAAGCGCAGAAGGCTCAGGCCGAAGACCCTTCGGTCTGAGCCTTCTTGAGCCCTGACTGTTTCCCGGCCGGCGGGCCGGTCAGCCGCTGCATCCCTTCGCGCTCTCCAAGCTGATCGACCATCGCGGCGTCCCCCAAGAACTGCCGGCCGCACCGCAGCAATCCGAAAGCAGACCCCGGGACGTCCGCCTCCGTCGCCACCCCTGTCTGCCACCGCGCCCTCACATCCCGTTTCGCATCCGAGCTCGGTGGTCCCCGGAACCAGCATGCCTCCGGGGACCACACACGGTCATTAACAGGGTGGATTCCATGGTGAATTGACGACAGTTGAATACGCGAGCCCACCAGTACCGAGGCCGGGGAGGCTCGCGGAGTTCATGGAAACTGAAGGTTCTTCAGCCCGAACCCGAAGGTGGATTTCCCTGATCCTGATGGGTGGTCCCATGGGTCCGCGGTCAACTCACGGGACGTCTCGGTGGCCCGCTCCAGCAGGGCTCGTGCGGAGTCGGCGTAGCGCAGCGCGGTCTTCTCGTCGAGCCCGAACACCTGGGCGAGGCGGACGGGAACGCGTGGCCCGGCGCCGGGCCGGTGGCCGCATAGCATGGGGCCATGGACGAGATCGGCGGTGTCGAGGTCGTGGCCTTCGCGGACGGCGAGGCGTTCGACGGCTGGTTGGCGGCTCACCACGCACGGCACGACGGCGTGTGGGTCAAGGTCGCCAAGAAGGGCTCCGGGATCGCGTCCGTGACAGCCGACGAACTGGTCGACGCGGGGCTGTGCTGGGGCTGGATCTCGGGTCAGCGCCGGTCGCTCGACGCTTCGTACTACCTGCAGAAGTATGTGCCGCGGCGCCCCAAGAGCCTGTGGTCGCAAGTCAACGTCGACAAGGTCGCCGCGCTGGCGGCCGCGGGCCGGATGCGCGAGCCGGGCTTGGCGGAGGTACGCAAGGCGCAGGCGGACGGACGTTGGGCCGCCGCATACGCGCCGCAGTCGACGGCCACGGTGCCCGACGAACTGGCGGCGGATACCCGGGCGACAAGAGCTTTCGGGGCACTCGACAAGACCGCGAAGTACTTGGTGCTGCTGCCCCTGCTCCAAGCCCGAACTCCCGAGGGGCGCCAAGCCGCAGTGGAGCGCGCGGTGCGAGCGTTGGCCGCCGACGGGTAGGCGCGGCGTCAAAGGATCAGGCCGCTCAGTCGGTTCCGCCAGCGACGTCGAGGGGAACCCACGGCGTCTTCGGCAGGCAGGCAGGCAGGCATGAAAGTGCGGTGGGTCCGTTGCCGCTGAATCGGCAGGTCCTTTACCACTGGGCTCACTCGGCGCGCTGTCCGACACGGAGGACGCTCAGATAACGGCGTGATGCCCGGTCGCCCATCCGCGTGCGGATGCGCTCGGCGACGGCGTCGAGCAGGGGCTCGCGGACGTCGCGGTCGAGCCTCCGGTACAGCGACAACGAGCGAAGGTGATCGGCAAAGCCGTCCCCGTGGAACCACTGAACGGTCGGGCACCAGCGAACGATCGTTGGGCCGAACAATCCTCCGGGACCGCCGACCGGGCCCCAGCCCTCGTCGGTGGTACGCACGTGGTCCTCCAGGGGAGGATGACCCCAGTCGGGGTTCCCGGGGCAGAACCGCTCGTGGAGATCGGCGGTCTCGGCGTACACCTCCGGCTCTCCCGGTCGGCGGACAACGACGTTGTCGAGCAGCGCCATCCATCCTCCGGGACACAGCACGTCGTACGCTCGTTGCCGGCCGATCGACGGGTCGACCCAGTGCCACGACGACGCAGCCACGAGGACATCGAAGCGTCCACCGCGGTCGTCCCACTCCTCGAACGTCGACGTCTCGACTTCGACGTTGCCGAAGCCGGCCATCCGTTGGCGAGCGAGGACGGCCATTTCTTCGCCCGGCTCGATGGCGGTCACTGAGCATCCGAGCGCTGCCAGCGAGCGCGTGGCCTGGCCGGTACCGCAGCCCACCTCCAGCACCGACGACCTTTCGTCCATGCCGGTGACGGTGACAAGGTCCGCGAACAGCTTGTCGGGGTATCCCGGCCGGACCCGGTCGTAGAGTTCCGGCACCTCGTTGAACACCCGACCGAGGTCATGGCGATTCGGGCGCGTCTTCGGGTGATCTGTCACGAGCGCACAAACTATGAGGCTCGTCCACGGGGACGCCACTGGTTTGACGGCAGCTCCTCGACAGCAGCCGTGTCGCTCTTCTCTGTCTGCTCCGCCGGCATCGTTCGGTCGGGATCCCCTCACGGGCAGCCGTCAAGAGCGCCCGCTCTCCATTCCGACCGCATCTCGGCGGACTCCGCTGTGGTCGTCGAGCAGGTTCTGGACGGTGGTCGCGTAGCGGCTCGCGGCGGTGCGGGACCAGCCCCGACATCTCCCCGCGCTGATCACCACGCCACGTTCGGCGAGCATCCGCTGGAGTTCGCCGGCCTTCCGGATGTCGCGGTTGGCGGCCGCCGGACGAAGGTTCCACTTCACTGGGCCGGTCCGTGCCATCGGTCGGTGGCGCGCTGCCGTCCGGCGGCCCAGGTGTCTTCGACATGGGTGCCGCGGACGTGCAAAGGCGGAGTCGGGTATTGGGACTGGCTGAACGACTGCGGCCCGGAGTGCATATGGCTGAGCCTGACGTCAGTGCCGCTTCTGCGAGGGCCAGTCAGACCTGTTCGAAGTGGAATTCCTTGATGAAGCAGTCGCGGGGCTGGGCGACTGCGAAGAGGATGCAGTCCACGAGCGACTGCGCGGTGAGCGGGTCCTTGGAGTCGCGCGGGGTGGTCTCCCACTCCGCGGAGAGCGGGTCGGCGTTGTCGAAGTCGGGCGGGTAGAGCGATATCACTCGGACTCCTTGGGGCCGCAGGCGCTTGGAGAGGATCTCGGTGAATCCGGCCTGGGCGCTCTTGGCCGCGTAGAAGGCATCGTGCGCGTCCGAGCGATGATGGCCGGCGGTTCCGCAGGCGGAGACCATCGTCACCACATCCGGCTTGTCCGAGTTGAGAAGGAGAGGGAGGAAGTGCTTCACGGTCAGGACAGTGCCGGTGGCACCGGACGCGATGGTGTCGATGATGTCGGTGTCGGAGGCTGACTGGAGATCCGGGCCATGGAGGTAGCGGGAACCGTTGTTGATCAGGATGTCGACGCGGTCGGTGTGATGGGCAACGCTGGACGCAAAGTCGCTGATCGAGGCGGGGTCCGTCAGATCGCAGACAAAGGCGTGGACCCGCTCATGACCGCGATCGCGAATCTCGTCACGGACGCGTTCGGCGGCAGCGAGACTGCGTGCGGAGAGGAAGACTTCGGCACCGAGGTCCGCGAGCCGGATCGCCAGAGTCCGCCCGAAGTCGCGGCCGGCAGCGGTAATGACAACGCGGTGGTTGTCGAATTTCACTGTTGCACTCCTCATTTGCGGGCCGATTGTGGGGGGTTCGCCGGGGTAAGCCGAGAAGCCGCCAGTAGTTGATCTCGGGGTTCGACGATCGTCGGCCGTCACCCGTTCAACCCAGTGTCGTTGGTGGCGATGTTAACTGTCGTCTCGCCCGGAGTGGGTTGTGACCTCGATCGAGCGGACCACGTATCCGCGGTTCGAGCGGCTGATCACCGCGCATGAGCATGAGCTGCATCCGTTCTCCGCGCCGCCCCGGGAGGAGGCGGCGTGGGCGCAGTTCGTCCGCAAGCACTTCGAGGCGATGGTCTTCACCTGTCTCGCCTTCTTACGCGGCCAGTTGGAGGACCGACTGCGGGCCGCCGCCGGCGGCGGACGCCGGTTGCAGCGCCTTCCAACTGTTGAGGCCGTCCGTGTGGAACGGTGTGCCCCGGAGCGGGCATCGGCCCCGGGGACACCATGAGGAGGGACCGGTCACGCCTTGGACTTCTCCGGGTCGGCCGAGGCCGACGCCGCCAGAATGGGGGCGAGCCGGGCGGGGCGACGCGTGGTTCCCAGGTGCCAGAGGAGGGTGAGGGCGGTGATACCGGCGGCCACCGGCCCGAGTTCGGCCGGGGCAAGTCCGAACCATTCTTGTGCCAGCCCACCGAGGCCGCCGCCGAGGGCGACGCCGATGTAGAGCGCGGAGGCGTTGAGGCCGAGCAGGACTGGTGCGGCGGCAGGGCTGAGGGCGATGAGCCGGTGCTGCTGGGGGACGACGATGACGCCGCCGGTCACACCCCAGACTGCCGCCCAGACCAGGGTGGGGACGAGGGCGCGAGTCGCCAGCGGGGTCAGGGCCAGTGCGAGAGTCGCGAGGACGAGGGTGCCGGCGAGGACGCGTGTGGAGTCGTGACGGTCGACCAGGCGTCCGGCGATGATGTTCCCGGCCAGGGTGCCGACGCCCCAGACCAGCAGGATCAGGGTCAGGAGCGACTCGTTGCCGCCGGTGGCCTCCCGCAGAGCCGGGGCGATGTAGGTGTAGAGGGTGTAGACGCCGAGGAAGGCGAGGGAGGTGACCGCCAGCAGGGCCAGTATGCGGCCTTGCTTGAGTGGACGAAGGCGGTCGGACAGCGCGGCGGCGGGGAGCATCACCCTGGGGAGGCCCACGGCGATGCCGACGGCCGCCAGCAGGCCGATCCCGGCGACGGCCCACAGGGTGATGTGCCAGTCGGTACGGCCGATCAGCGTGCCGAGAGGCAGACCCAGCGCGGTCGCCGACGTCAGGCCGCCCAATACGAAGGCCAGGGCCCGGCCGCGGCGTTCCGGCGGAGCGATGGCCGCCGCGGTGCTGGAGGCGGCGGAGGTGATGATGCCCGCTCCCGCGGCGGTGACGATGCGGGCGGCCATCACCACCTCGTAGCTGGTACCCAACGCGGTGACGGCATTGCCGATCACGAACACACTGAAGGCGATCAGCAACGCCGACCGTCGATCCAGGCCGCCGGTGAGGGCCCCCATCACCGGCGCCGACAACGCCATCGTCAGGGCGAAGACCGTCACCAACTGACCGGCCGCCGGGGTGGACACTCCCAGGTCGGCAGCGATGGAGGGGAGAAGGCCCGCGATGACATAGCCGTCGGTGCCGACGGCGAACGTCGCCAGGGCCAGGGGAAGGAGTCGTTTCAACAAGGATCGTTCCGCCTTTCCGGAGTGCCGCGTGGGTAGGTGATCGGCACTGTAAGCAATACATGGATACTTGTCCATGAATCAATGAATGGGTAGGCTCCGGTCTTGACACAGATGGAGGGAAGCGATGCGTGAGGTTTCTCAACCGGCGACCGAGGCGATCCGGATGGTGGAGGTGCTACGTGCGCTGGCCGATCCGGTGCGACTGGAGATCATCCAACGGCTCGCCATGACCGGCGAGGAGAGCTGCAACGCCATCGGCGGCGACTTGGACGTTCACCAGACGACGCTGTCCCACCACTACCGGGTGCTGCGCGAAGCGGGAATCACCTGGACCACCGTCAAGGGCCGATCCCGGCTGGTGCGGCTTCGCCGCGACGACCTGGACACGTTGTTCCCCGGCCTGCTCGACTCCGTACTGAACGGAGCTCGCAACACGCACCCAGCCGTAGAAGACTGAAACCAGCCCCGACGTCGCGGCGGCTCGACGAACTCTTCCACTCGACCCGCGAGGGAAAAGGGGAGTGGCGCCATCAGGCAGCCGGATCCGCTCTGTTGCTCGTCATAAGCCGTCACCCCCGACAAGCAGTTGTCGGTAATCACCGCTGCAATCTGTGACGTCCCCCTTTCCGATCGCAGCAGATGCCGGATCTACCGCCTCTGTCCGCCCCTCCCTCGCCGTACACCGTGGCAGCCGAGCGGTACCTCGCCGACGCGGGCGTCGCGAAGCCCTCCGCACGGATCCACCGGATCTCACTGACGACGTGGGGGATGCTCGTCGGCGAACCGGCGCCGACCGGACCCACCCGCCGGGGCGCGAAGCCGCCCGTCTCCCCCGTCACCGCGATCGACGACCCGGCACTGCCGGAGGTCCTGGCCGAACTGGCGGCAGGGCAGGCAGACGAGATGGACGCCGACACCGCCTCGTGCACGCGGGCGCCCGCTTCGAGAACGGCGTCCTGGACGAGCGCGCCGACATGACGGCATGACCGCACCGCCCCACCGAGCGCGCCGACATGCCGACCTGACCACATCGTCCGGCCGAGCTCAGCCTGGCACGGCTGGAGATCCGCCCCTCCGGCCCGCGGCCCCCTCGCGCCTGCCGATCAAACGGCTCACCGATCACTTATCAACGTGACGAATCGGCCAAAAGTCTCGTCCCCTGCGCGACTGTCGCCGAGCTCCGCGCACAGCGCAGGGAACTCGGCCCACGCCTCCCCCGCGACAGCCCACCGCGTAAAGCTGCTCCGCCCGTCGTGGATGCGCACCTCGTCAACCCACTGGTCGAGGCCGTCACCCATCGAGTAGACGAAGAAGTGCGCGTCCTCCATGGCCGGTGCCAGGAGGTCGATGAGCTGGTGCAGGTTGCGTATGTCGATGTAGCAGACGTCCGACAGCATCTCCAGGCAGAGGTAGTCAGCCTCCGGTGGGCCCAGGTCGAAGTTCCATCCTCTCCCATGGGCCTTCTGGTTGAGCAGATGGACCGGCCAGGTCTGCCTGGGCATCTCGGCCGTCACCAGTGCCAGCGTTTCCTCGGCCAAAGACCGCCACCCCGGACGTATTCGAACAAAGGCCGTGGACAGGTCGGGCCACGGCGACACTTGAGGGAAACGCAACCGGAACCGCCCGTACCAACGGTCATCGCGCCTGGTGACGAACGTCCCGGACGGCTCGACCGGATGAGGCTCTCTCATGGGCTGAGCATAGGAGACACCGCCGTCGGACCCCTGAAGTCCCGCGTCCCGTCGGCAAGCCCTTCCGAGCCGGCAGGCCAGGCTCGGCACAAGGCTTTCATCAGGACTCAGCGAGACACCGCCACCTCACACATCACCTGACCCACAGCGCTTGACAATTGTTCCCGCTCTTCCCTTCTCATCGAAGACCGGCCAGAGCGCTGCTCCTGCCCCTTCAGGCACTCGCCCCCAGCGCGGCAGCCTGATCGACTGGACGTCCCGAGATGCTCCGTCCAACTCCGTTGCGCTCCTTCGTCATGCGGATGCGCAATGAGCAACGGTCGGGCCGGGCAGGTGATGTGTACAGCAGCGGCGTGCCGCACCGCAGTCCGGCCAACGCCTCTATGCCGTCCGGTCCGCCACCTGCCGCCCGGGTCCACTCGGCCCGGGGATCGCGGCGGCCACGCCGGCCGGGGCCGTCGACTCCCGTACGACCAGTCTCGGCCGGATGAGCAGCGACCGCCCCGCCACCGGTGCCGAGTCGATCCGCGCCCGCAACTGCTGGAACGTCTCGGCGGCCATCTCCGGCAGCGGCTGGCGGACCGTCGTCAGCGGAGGCTCGAAGAGGTCGGCGAGGAGGATGTCGTCGAAGCCGACCACGGAGACGTCCTGCCCCGCGCTGCGTCCGGCGTCCTTGGCGCCCCGGCAGATCCCGATCGCGCACATGTCGTTGATGGCGACGAACGCGGTGGGCGGGCGCGGTCCGCCGAGGAGTTCCCTGGCCGCGTTCCGCCCGAGTTCGGCAGCGTCCTTGTCACCGAACTCGGCGGTGTCGGCGCCGGGCCAGACGATCGCGTCGGCCGGGTCGAGACCGGCCGACTCCAGAGCGGCCCGGAAGCCGCGCAGGCGCTCGCGCCGGTTCACGCTGTTGACCGAGCCGGAGACGAACGCCAGTCGGCGGTGCCCGAGTTCGATCAGGTGACGGGTGGCGAGTTCGGCCCCCATCGCGTTGTCGACGCTGATGGAGGCCAGTGACGGCGGATCGCCCGCCTGCGCGGTGCGGTCGAAGGCGACCATCTTCAGACCGCGGCTGAGCAGCGGTGTCACATGGTCGAGCGACGGGAGCGAGGAGCAGAGCACCACTCCGCTGACCCCGTCGGCGAGCAGTTCCTCCCCGTACTTGAGCTCGCGGGCCGGATCGCGCTCACTGTTGCAGAGCAGTACGTGATAGCCCTCGGCGAGCGCGATGGCCTCCAGCTCGCGGGCGAGCGCCCCCCAGAAGGGGTTGGCGACGGACGGCACGATGAGACCGATGACCTTGATACGGCCGGTGCGCAGCATCCGGGCCGCGCGGTTGGGCCGGTAGCCGAGCTGCTCGATCACCTGCTCCACGCGGGCCAGCGTGGCCGCCTGCATACGGTCCGTACGCCCGTTGAGGACGTTGGAGACCGTGCTCGCGGAGACCCCTGCGGCCTCCGCGACCTGATGGATCGTTACCCCGCTCATGCCACCTCCGGTTCGGAACGCAACTGACCCTATCAGTGTATCGATTTACTGAACTCTGTTCACCGGTACACCCGTTAACATCCCTGAAAATTCATGTGCATCAGCTGTTGACGTCCCTCTCGTGGCGTTCCTAGCATCACTGCATCGATTTACCAGCGCTTCCCAGCCATGGCCGGGTTGCCATCGCTGGATCGATCCACAGCCTCCACCTCAAAAGGGGTGTCCCATGGAACTCAAAAGACGGTCGTTGCTCGCTGCCATCGGTGCCGGCACCGCTGTCGCCGCTCTCGGCGGATGCGGCACCGGCACTTCGGCGGCCGGCTCCGCAGACGGTCCCGCCGAAGGTGAGATCACACTGCTCACCCCGATCTACGAAGGCGCCGACGGCAAGACGCTGTTGGAGAAGGAGATACTCGGCGGCTTCCGGAAGAAGTATCCGGACGTCAAGGTCAACGTGGACTACACCACGTACGCGCAGCTCAACGAGAAGATCACCACCGGGCTGGCCGGTGGTCTGCTGCCCGACGTGCTGATGATGGGTGTGGGCTGGATCCCGCCGTTCGCGGCGAAGAAGGCCATCGCCGAGCTGCCCGAGAAGTTCGCCACCGCGCACGACTACGAGAAGCGGGTCCTGGAGCCGTCCCGGTACGACGGCAAGCTGTACGCGCTGCCGGTCGTCCTCGACACCCGCATCGTCGTCTACCGCAAGGACCACTTCGCCGAGGCCGGCATCAAGAAGACGCCCGCGAACTGGGCCGAACTGCGCGCCGTGGCGAAGCAGCTGACCAAGGACGGCCGGATCGGGTTCGACCCGTTCTCCATAGATCTGCGCCAGTGCTGGGAGACCTTCCTCTTCGCCAACGGCGGCCAGCTGTTCAGCTCGGACGGCAGGAAGGTGCTGTTCACCGATGCCCGCGGCGTCGAGGCGCTGCAGTTCTTCAAGGATCTGATCAAGGACGGCTCCGCCGACTACACGAAGAAGACGGACGCCGGTGCGCCGTCCAATGTGCAGACCGGCAGAGCGTCGATGATGATGACCACCAGCGCCCTGTGGAAGCAGGTCGGGGACCAGTCCCCGGATCTGCTGAAGGACGACAGGCTCGGTGCGTTCATCCTCGCCAACCGCAAGCCCGCGATGCTTCAGGGCGGCACCCTCGTCACCCAGTCCGCCAGTACCAAGCACCCGGCGGCGGCGCGTGCGCTCGTCGAGTACCTCGCGACGCCCGAGTCCATCCTCGGTGCGGCCAAGCAGCGTGGTTCGGTGCCCGGACTGAAGGATCTGAGCGACACCAGCTATGTGAAGGAGAACAAGTTCGTCGATCTCTCCCTGCAGAGCATGGGCGATGCCTGTTCCGAGGGCGGCACCGCCGCCTGGATGGAGATCCGCGAGAAGATCAAGCCCACTCTGGAGCCCGCGATCGTCGGCAGCCAGTCCGCGAAGGACGCCATCGCGGAACTCGGCCGGCTCGCCGAGGCCGCCATCGGCCGGATGTAAGGACCCGTCACTGTGGGAGCGACATCCGTACTGAAGGCGCGGCCCGCGCGGCCCCCTTCCCCGACCGCGCACCACACGGTCGCGAAGAAGCACTCCGGCCGGGCGCCCGCCGGTCCAGGCCGTCGCAGGCAACGCGCCGGCATGCTGATGGTGGCGCCCGCGCTGCTGCACGCCTCGCTCTGGATCGGACTGCCGGTCGTCGCGTCGGTCGTCCTGGCCTTCACGAAGTACGACGTGCTGACGGCGCCGCAGTTCGTGGGCCTGGACAACTTCCGGGACATGATGGACGACGCGGTCTTCCGCAAGTCCGTCGTCAACACCGTCATCTACACCTTCTTCACCGTGCCGTTCGGCATGATGCTGGGGCTGCTCGTGGCCCTGGCCCTGCACACCGGCCTGAAAGCGCGTGGGATCTTCCGTACCGCGGTCTTCCTGCCGCAGGTGACGGCGACCGTCGCGATCGCACTGGTCTGGCTGTGGATATACAACCCGGGCAACGGGCTGCTGAACACACTGCTGTCGTTCCTCGGGATCGACGGACCGGCCTGGCTGTCGTCGACCTCGTGGGCGATGCCGTCGGTGATCCTGGTCGGTGTCTGGCAGGGCATCGGCATGAAGATGCTCATCTACCTGGCCGCGCTCCAGTCCCTGCCGAAGGAGCTGTACGAGGCCGCTTCGGTGGACGGAGCGTCCAAGGTGCGGCAGTTCTTCTCGATCACCCTGCCGTTGCTGAAGCCCGCGACGTTCTTCGTGCTCATCACATCGATGATCAGCGCGTTCCAGTCCTTCGACCAGATCTACATCCTGACCGACGGCGGCCCGGCCAACAGCACCACGATGATGACGTACGAGATCTACAAGTCCGCCTTCCGGGAGTTCCGTGTCGGCTACGCCTGCGCGCAGTCACTGGTGCTGTTCGTGCTGCTGATGGGCTTCACCCTGGTGAACCGGCGGATCATGGGAGGCACCCGTGGCCACAACTGAGCTGCACGCACCGGGGGCCGTGAAGAAGTCCCGGCCGGGGAGGAACGGCAAGCCGCTCACCGTCGGCCGGATCGGGCTCTACGCGACCCTCACCGTCGTCTCGCTGCTGATGGTGGTGCCGTTCGTCTGGATGGTGCTCACCTCGCTCAAGACACCGGTGGAGATCGCCTCCCAGGACGCCGGACTACTGCCGGAACACTGGGAGTTCGGGAACTACATCGACGCGCTGAAGGCGGCCCCGTTCGCGACGTACGCGCGCAACAGTTTCATCATCGCCTTCAGTCACACCCTCATCAACGTGGTCGTGGCGTCGATGGCCGGGTACGCGCTGGCGCGGATCAGGTTCAGGGGCAGCGAGGTCATCTTCTACCTCTTCATCGCCGCGCTGATGATCCCCACGTACACCAAGGTGCTGCCGGAGTTCCTGATCGTCCGCTTCATGCCGCTGGCCGGCGGGAACGACCTCTTCGGCCAGGGCGGCAGCGGCTGGCTGGACTCCTGGTGGGCGCTCATCGTTCCCGGCGCCGTCACCCCGTTCGCGGTCTTCCTCTTCCGCCAGTTCTATCTGGACCTCCCGGTGGAACTGGAGGAGGCGGCCAGGCTCGACGGTCTGGGCGAGTTCCGGATCTACGCCCGGATCATGACGCCGCAGGTCAAGCCCGCGCTCACCACCGTGGCGCTGCTGACCTTCGAGTCGTCGTGGAACAACTTCCTCTGGCCGCTGCTGGTGACCCGCACGGACAGCCTGCGGGTGATCCAGGTGGGACTCTCCGTCTTCAAGACGGAGAACGGCCCCCAGTGGCACTTCCTGATGGCCGGCACCACGCTGGCCACCCTGCCCATGGTCATTCTCTTCCTCATCGGCCAGCGCTACTTCGTGCAGGGCTTCGCGACCGCCGGTCTCAAGTGACCTGCTCCGTCCTCACGTGACCGCTCCGATCTCAAGGGACCGTTCCGGCCTCAAGTGACCTGCTCCGGTCCCCGTCGACCGGAGCGGGCCCACAGCCACCGGTTCTCGCCCGAACGACTGTTCTTCGAAAGGTACTCACTTCATGTCTGCTGATCTCAACGGCTCCCGCGCGCTGGTGACCGGGGCCGGTCACGGAATCGGCCGCGCCATCGCCGTCGCCCTCGCCGAGGCCGGTGCCGATGTCGCCGTCCACTACCACTCCTCCGCCGACGAGGCCGGGCAGACGGTCTCCGCCATCGAGGCGCTGGGCCGCCGGGCGAAGGCGTTCAGGGCCGATGTCACCGTGACCGGCGATGTGGACCGGCTCGTCGAGGAGGCGACCGGCTTCCTCGGCGGTCTGGACGTCCTGGTCTGCAACGCGGGACATCTGATCGGGCGGGCGACGATCGCCGAGATGTCCGACGACCACTTCGAGCAGGTGCTCTCCACCAATCTGACGTCGGCCTTCCGTACCGTACGGGCCGCTCTGCCGCATCTGACGAAGTCGTCGGCCGGGCGCATCATCACCATGTCCTCGCTGGCCGCGCACAACGGCGGCGGCCCCGGTTCGGTCGCCTACGCGGCTGCCAAGGCGGGTGTCCGCGGCTTCACCAAGGGCCTGGCCAAGGAGCTCGGCCCCACCGGCATCACGGTCAACACCGTGGCGCCCGGCTTCATCAAGGGCACCGCGTTCCACGACACGTTCACGGCGCCCGAGGCGCAGCAGGCGATGGAGGCGGGCATCCCGGTCGGCCGTGCCGGCACACCCGAGGACGTCGCCGCGGCGGTCGTGCATCTGGCCTCGCCGTCGTCCGGCTTCCTCACCGCCACCACGGTGGACATCGACGGTGGCGTGTGGCCGCGTTGAGGCGGATCCCCCGGGAGCGGGGCGGCTGGTGGCACGCGTTCGTCTGCCCGGCGCACGGTGTGGAGCTCGACCACGGTGATCTGCTCGCCGGGGTGTTCCCGGCCGGCGGTGCGCGCTGCGCGTACGGCTGCCGGGTGGACGACGAGGCGGTGCGCGGTGCCTGGCTGGTGCTGTCGCACCAGGCGTGGGCGCGGCACCTGAGGGTCCTCGCCCACCGGGGCGAGCGCGCCCAGGCGGTGGAGCGGCTCGTCGAGTACGCCGGTCTGTACGCGGAGCTGGCCACGGAACGGCATGGCGAGGCGCAGTCCTGGATGCTGCGCGGCCGCCTCTTCCACCAGGCGCTGACCGACGCCATCTGGGCCGTCACCATCGGGCACACCGTGATCACACTCGCCGAGGAGCCCACGGAGCACCTCTCAGCGGTGCTGCCGCTCCTGGACGACCTGGAGCGGGCGGCGCTCGACGCCCGGGACGTACTGACCGGTCAGGGGCATCTCGCGTCCAACTACACCGCGTGGCTCAACGCCGCCGGAGTGGCGGCGAGCCGGGGCGCCGCCGCGGTCCGCGGCCTGGAGTGGGACGGCGCCGAGCGCTGGCTGGACGGCGGGCACGGGCTGTACGCGCATCTGCGGGTGGCCGTCGCCGACGACGGCTGGGAGTGGGAGGGCAGCACCTATTACCACGGGTTCGTGCTGCGCGCCGCCCTGCTCGCGCTGCGCGGCACGGACCCCGCGGCCGTGCCGTCCGATGTGGTGGACGTACTGGCCGGGATGACCGACGTACTGGCCGCGATCGCGACGCCGGGCGGCATTCTGCCCGCGCTGCACGACGGCCCGTATCTGCGCGCTCCGCTCGCTCTGGAGTGGCTGGAACTGGTGGCACTGGCGCAGCAGTTGGTGCCTTCTCCGGCCCTGGACGCGGTGGCCGGGCGGGCTCGCGACGAGCTCGGCGCGCACGACGACGGGCTCGACCGCGAACTGGGCGGCTGGTTCGCCGGCCCACCGCTGCCGAGGCGTCCGGCACCCGGCCCGGTCACCGTTTTCCCCACGGCCGGATACGCGGTGCTGCGCCACGCGGGCGTCCACGCACTGCTGGACTTCGGTCCGCACGGCGGGTCGCACGGGCACCGCGACAAACTGTCGCTGTATCTGTACGGGGACACGACCCCGTGGCAGCCCGACCCCGGTCAAGTTCCCTACGCGCACGCCGAGTTCCGTGATCTGTACGCGTCGACCGAGGCGCACCCCGCCTTCCAGGTGGACGGCGCCGAACAGGCCGAGTGCACCGGTCAGTTGCTCGGATCGGACGGTTCGTCCGTCACCGCCGGGGTGACCACGGCGTACGAGGGTGTGCGTGCGGTACGGCGGGTCGCGCTCGGCGACGGCTATCTGGTCGATCTGCTGACCGTGACGGCCGAGGACGAACGGCACGTCACCGCGCAGTTGCGTCCCGGCGTCGCGCTGGACATCCAGCTCCAGGGCACGGGCCCGGTGCGCACCACCTGGTACGGCGACGAGACCCTGCACGGCTGGCACACCCACACGCCGGGGCGGACCGTGCGCCCGGTCGCCCGGCCCGGCCCCGGTCCGGCCGACGATCCGCAGCGCGTGCGCACCCGGGTCGACTTCACCGCGCAGTCGGACCGGATCACCTTCGCCTCGGTGTACCAGGCGGCCTCGGCGGGCCCCGCCGTGACCGACGTACAGCTGGACGGTGACGGAGTACTGACGGTCACGCTGGCCGACGGCGGCGCCGCACGATTCCGGACGGAGGACTGACCCTTGTTGCTCTCGGCGACCCCGCCGCCCGGGCCGCGCCCCGCACAGCAGGCGCGGCTGTACGAGGAGGCCGCCCGCCACCGCGGGCTGACCCCGCCCCGCACGCACCCCCTGGCCAGCATCACCTGGCTGGGCCCCGCCGCCTCCAACCCGGCGCTGGCCCACCGGGTCGGCGGGGACCCGGCCCATCTGGCGGAGAGCCGGCGCTGGATCGAGGCCGCGGTGCGGCTGCCGCACTGGGGCAAGGCCCATATGCCGGACCACGACCTGGACGCGGGCTGGCTGCTGCACCATCTGTCGCTCGCCTACCGGTGGATCGGCGACGCCCTCCCGGACGGGGCGCGGGCGCTGCTGCGGTACAAGCTGCTGCTCCAGGGGCGGCGGATGTACGAGTACGCGGTGGCGAGCGAGGGCGGCTGGTGGTCGTCCTCGTACTGGCAGAACCACAACTGGATCTGTTACGCGGGCCTGGCCACGGCCGGCTACGTGCTGGACAAGGAGGAGTGGACCGAGCGCGCCAAGGACAACCTCGGCACGGTCCTCGACCTGATGCCCGAGGACGGTTCGCACGCCGAGGGTGTCGTGTACTGGCGCTACGGAGTGCCCTTCCTCGCCATCCATCTGGATCTCCTCCAGGAGGCGGAGGGCATCGACTGGTGGGGGCGGGGCGGCTTCCTCTCCCGCACGTT
The DNA here is from genome assembly GCF_044754145.1 of Streptomyces sp. NPDC093149. Taxonomy (NCBI): domain Bacteria; kingdom Bacillati; phylum Actinomycetota; class Actinomycetes; order Kitasatosporales; family Streptomycetaceae; genus Streptomyces; species Streptomyces sp. NPDC093149. The sequence continues at coordinate 519,551 of NZ_JBIVON010000003.1, read as the reverse complement.
CCGCTACCGGTTGCACCAGATGGCGCCCGGCTTCGCGTTCAACGTCGACCACGGCGACTGCCACGACCGGCGCAGCGGGCACAGTGCCGCCCTGTACTACCGTCTCGCCTCCCAGTACGGCATCCCGGAAGCCCAGTGGATGGGTGATCTCGCCTCGGGTGAACTGCTGTGGCAGGAGGCCGCGGAGAGCGGGGTGCGGCCGGGGATCCTGCCGGAGGCGTATCTCGAACACCTCTGGTACGACCCGTCCGTGCCGCGTGCCCGCCCCACGGAGACCAGGGCGTTCTTCCCGGATCTCGGACTGCTGGCGGCCCGTACCGGATGGGACGACGACGCCACGCTCGTCTCGTTCAAGGCGAGCCCCGGCGGCGGTCACAAGGCGTGGGAGACATCGGCGAAGCATCGGGCCGAGCGCGGCTGGGAAACCCTCGACCAGGGGCATCATCACCCCGATTCGGGCTCGTTCGTCCTCGTCTCGCAGGGTGCTTTCCTCGCGGTCGACGAGGGCTACAGCAACCGCAAGCGCGCCGCGCATCACAATCTGCTGCTGGTGGACGGACAGGGGTACGCGGACGAGGACCGCTACCACGTCTACAAGGACATCCCGTACGAGCGGCAGGCCCGGCAGCGAGATGTGCTCGCCGCCCCCGACTGCGGCTGGGCGCATGCCACGGCGGAGATCGCCGCGATGTACGACCCCGGGCTCGGGGTGCGGCGGCTGGACCGGACGCTGGTGTTCACGCCGTCGGGTCGGCTCGTCCTGCTGGACCTGGCGGAGGCGGACACGGAACGGGAGTGGACGTTTCTGCTCCAGACCGACCGGCCGACCGAGCCGCAGCCGGACGGCAGCCGGCTGATCCGGTCCGGGGCGGCCTCGGCTCTGGTGCGGCGGTTCGCGCCGCTCGACGCCTCGGTCGTCTCCGAGGTCACGGAGGTCGAGGCCAATCCGACGTCCAGCACGCCGGAGCTGCGCCTCACCCGCACGCTGCACACACTGCGTGCGACGACCGCGCGGTCCGCGCACGGTCTCTTCCTCACGGCGATCGTCCCGGGCGCCGAACCCGCCCTGGCGGAACGGATCGTGTGTGCGCAGGGCCAGGGCGTGGCCTTCGACGAGGAGACCGTGCTCCTCTCCCCCGTCGCCCGTCGCATCCGCACCGCCGCCGTCTCGGCCGACGCGGCGGCGGTGCTGCTCGGCGGCGACGGCCCGTATGTGGTGGCGGCCACCCGGCTGGAGCTGGGCGGCCGCGTGCTGCTCGATGTCCCGGAGCCGTACACAGGAAAGGTCGGCCGATGATGCAGGCAACCCTCTCGTCCGGTTGGCCGACGCTGCTGCGACGCCTGGAGTTCGTGGCCTACCCGGCCGCCGCCGGGGCCGCGTTCACCGTGCTGTCGCTCGGTGTCGTGACCTGGCTGCCCGCGCTCGCCGCGATGGGGCACGCCCTGCAGCGGTGGCGGGCGGAGGGTGACAGCCGTTGCTTCACCAACGCGTTCGGCGCCTTCCCGCAGTACTGGCGGGCCCTGTGGCGGCACTGCCTGGCGTCCACCGCGGCGGGGGTCGTCCTGATCGCCAATATCGTCCATCTGCTGGGCCGTTCGGAGCCGTGGACGTTCGTGCTGCTCGCCGCACAGGTGGGTATCGCGGCCGCTCTGGTCATCCATCATGTGGCGCTCGCGGCCGAGGCGGGCCGGTCGCCGCACGGGACGGCGCGCACCTGGTCGCGCGGCGCGCTGGCCCTCGGCTTCGGGTCCGCGGCCCGTGGCACCGCACTGCTCGGCGCGGTGGTCTCCGCCGCGCTGCTCTCTCTCGTCGTGCCGCTGGGTCCCGTGCTCCTCGGTCCCAGCGTCCCCGTACTGCTCGCTCTGTCCTTCGCAGACCCCAGGAGGCACACCCCATGAGCCGTGTACTGCGCACCACTCTCGTCGCCGCGCTCGCCGTCGGCGCCCCACTGGCCTTCCCCCCGGTGTCCGGGGCCGCCGAGGCCGCCACCGCGTACTACGTGTCGCCGTCCGGCAGCGACTCCAACGCCGGTACGTCGGCGAGCGCGCCGCTCGCCACGATCCAGAAAGCGGTCGACCTGGCTCCGGCGGGCTCGGTCGTGAACCTCGCCGCCGGCACGTACAAGCAGGATGTCGTGACCAAGCGCGCCGGAGTCACCGTCACCGGACCGTCGAACGCCGTGGTCAAGGGGGCCGGCGACGCCCGGATCATTCAGGTGCGGCACGACTCGACGACGCTCAGCGGTTTCACCGTGGACGGGCTGCACGGGTCGTCCACCGATGTGTCGGGGTACCGCCTCAAGCTCATCTATGTCATGAGCACAACTCCCGGCAATGGTGTGGGCGGTCTGCGGATCACCGGAATGACGCTGAAGAACGCCGCCGACGAATGCCTGCGGGTGCGCTATCTGGTGACCGGCGCCGACATCTCCGACAACACGATCACCGACTGCGGGGTCAACGACTTCAAGTTCGGCGGCGGCGGCAAGAACGGCGAGGGCATCTACCTCGGCACGGCCCCCGAGCAGCAGGGGGCGAACGGCGCCCCGGACGCGGCCCCCGACATCAGCAAGAACAACCGCATCCACCACAACACCATCGCCACCCAGGGCAATGAGTGCGTCGATGTGAAGGAGAACTCGACCAACAACTACATCGAGTACAACGACTGCAGCGGTCAGAAGGACTCCAGCTCCGGTGGGCTGGACGCACGCGGCAGCGGCAACATCTTCCGCTACAACACCGTTCACGACAACGTCGGCGCGGGCATCAGGCTCGGCGGCGACACCGCGACCGACGGCATCGACACCAGTGTCTACGGCAACACCATCACCGGTAACGGGGGCGGCGGCATCAAGTTCATGCGCACCCCGCAGGGTCCGGTGTGCACCAACACGATGAGCGGCAACACCGGTGGCGACGCGGTCGGCACCTACGGCAGCGAGTACACGCCGACCGGTGCGTGCCCCGAGTGAGCGGCCGGGGACCCGCGAGACGCGGGGTACTGACAGCGGCGGCCGGGCTGGCGGCGGTCGCCGCGACGGCGCCGGGGGCGCAGGCCGCCGAGGCGTCGAACAGTGGCACGCGCCGGCCGCGCTGGACGACGTCCTGGGCGACCGCGCAGACCGCGCCGACCGCCACCGACACGGTGGCGAGCGCCGGTCTGACCGACGGCACGTTCACCGCCGGCGTACGGCTGTCGGCGGGCGGCGCGGTCCGGCTGCGCTACGGGCACGCCTTCGGTACGGTTCCGGTCCTGATCGGCCCTGTGACGGCGGGCGGCCGGCCGGTGACGTTCGGCGGGCGAGCGCACGCGTGGATCGCCGCGGGCGCCTCGCTGACCAGCGACCCGGTGGCCGGCCTGCGCGCCTTCGAGGCGGCACGGCTGACGGTGGAGACGCGGCTCCCCGGCCCCACCGGGCCGCTGTCCTTCCACCGCAACACCCACGCCTCGCACACCGTCGACGGCGTGCGCACCACCTCGGTGTTCCTGCTGACGGGAGTCGAGGTGACGGGCGCGTACGGGCCGGTGGTCGCGGTGCTGGGCGACTCCATAACGGAGGGCGTCGGCACACCGGACGACGCCGATCTGCGCTGGCCCGACCAACTGGCCAGGCGCCTTCCCGGTTCGGCCGTCGCCAATCTCGGCATCAGCGGCAATCGGATCCTGCTGGACGACGCCCGGTTCGGGCCCAGCGGGCAGGCGCGCTTCGACCGCGACGTGCTGTCCCTTCCCGGGCTGCGGACCGTACTCGTCCATCTCGGCGTCAACGACCTCCAGCAGCCGCCGAGCCAGACCGACCCGGCGCGCGTGCTGGCCGGATACCGGCAACTGGTGCTGCGCGCCCGCAACGCCGGACTGCGGGCGGTCGGCGCGACCGTCACGCCGTTCGAGGGCTGGACCCGCTGGACACCGGAACTGGAAGCGGTACGACAGCAGATCAACGCGGCGCTGCGGACCGGGCGGGTCTTCGACGCCGTGGCCGACTTCGACGCGGCACTGCGCGACCCGGACCGTCCGTCCCGGATGCTGCCGTCGTACGACAGCGGCGACGGACTGCATCCCAACCCCGCCGGTCATGCCGCGTTGGCCGCGGCCGTGGACCATCGACACCTTCTGTGAGGGCCGCATCATGAACCCAGGCACCGACACTCCGGGAACCACCCGGCGCACCGTTCTCGCCGGGGCGGCGGCGCTCGGCGCTTCCGCCGCCCTGCCGTTCACACTCGCCGCGGCCACCGCGCACGCGGCTGCCGGCGACACCGCCGTCGATGACGCCGCCGCCCTGCGCACCCGCTGGCACACCCTGCTCACCGGCGGCCCCGGGCTCGACCTGACGGACCCACGGATCGCCGCGGCCGTGGCCAGGATCGGCAAGGCCGCCACCACCTCGGCGAAGGGCCTCGACCCGACGCGTACCGACGGGCTGTTCCCCGATCTGACCAGCACCACGCTCTCGAACCACGTCACGACATCGTTCAAGCGGCTCGCCACCGTCGCGACCGCGTGGGCCGTGCCCGGCACGCCTCAGTACGGGGACACCACACTGCGCGATCTGCTGTCGGCCGGCCTCGACTGGATGCTGACGAATCGCTACGGTCCCGGCCACACCCGGTTCGACAACGACTGGGACTGGGAGATCGGCTCCGCGCTCGCCCTCAACGACGCAGCCGTGCTGCTGTACGACGTGCTCGGGCCGGAGCGGCTGGGCCGGATCACCACGGCCGTACGGCACTACACGCCCGACCCGAACCTCTGGCGGGCCGACCGGCAGATCGCCACCGGCGCCAACCGGGTGTGGATCTCCACCGTCGTCGCCGTCAACGCCGTCCTCACCGGCAACGGCGACGATCTGGCACGCGTCCGTGACGCTCTTTCGGACGTCGAGGGTTCGGGTGCCAACAGCGTCCTCGCCTTCAACGACGTCAGTACGGCGGCGGAGGGCACCGGCGAGGGCTTCTACTCCGACGGATCGTTCCTCCAGCACTACCAGCACCCGTACAACGGCGGATACGGCAAGGAGCTGCTGAACAACCTGTCCCGGCTGCTGAACCTCCTCGCCGGTACGGCATGGACGGTCACCGACCCCGATCTCGACAACGTCCGTTCCTGGGTCGACGACGGTTTCGACCCGCTGCTGGCCCGCGGCGACGTGATGGCGTCGGTGTGCGGGCGCGAGATAGCCCGCCCCAGCAAACAGGGGCACGTCTCGGCGCAGACCGTCATCGAGGCGGTGGTACGGCTGATCCCGAGCTTCCCCGGCGAGACGGCCGACCGGTTCACCGCCCTGGTCAAACAGTGGATCGCCGAGGACACCTACCGGGACTTCCTCGCCGTCACCGACCTCGCCTCGCTCGTCGCCGCCCAGCGGGTCATCGCCTCCCCCGTCCCGGCACGCGGCCCGCTGGTGACGCACAAGCAGCATCCCCGGATGGACAAGGCCGCCCACCACCGGCCGTCCTTCGCACTCGGCATCTCCGCGTACTCGTCCCGGATCTACAACTACGAGTCGATCCAGAACGAGAACCTGCATGCCTGGCACCTCTCCGACGGCATGGTCCTCCTCTACACCGACGACCTCGGGCACTACAGCGAGGACTACTGGCCGACCGTCGACCCGACCCGGCTGCCCGGCACCACCGTCATCGCCGGACGGCCCGCGGACGCGGCGGGTCAGCGCACCACCAGCACGGCCGACTGGGCCGGCGGCACCACGCTGCCGGGCACGACGCTCGGGGCGTACGGCATGGAACTGCGCGCGTACGGCAGTACGCTGCACGGGCTGAAGAGCTGGTTCTGCCTGGACGACGTGATCGCGTGCGTCGGCTCGGGCATCACCTCGGACGCGGGCACGGCAGAGACGGTCGTGGAGAACCGCAAGCTCCGCGACCCGAGGGCGGCCCTCCTCGTCAACGGCACGGCCGCGCCCACGGACACCGGCTGGTCGGACCGGCTCGACCAGGTGCGGTGGCTGCATGTCGCCGGCACCGGCGGCTACGTCTTCCCCGAGCCCGCCACGCTGCACGGTCTGCGCGAGGACCGCACCGCCACCTGGCGCGAGATCAACCTCAAGTACGGCACGGACACCCCGGTCACCCGGCCTTATCTGACGCTGTGGCAGGACCACGGCGCCGCACCGAGCGGGGCCGGCTACTTCTGGCTGCAGGCCCCGGCGGCCTCCGCCGAGCGTACGAAGCAGTGGTCGTCCGCGCCCCCGGTCAAGCCGATCGCACGCTCCACCGCCGTGCATGCGGTACGCCGCTGCGCGGACGGACTGGTCGCCGCGAACTTCTGGACCGCGGGCACGGCGCAGGACCTGACGTCGGACGGCCCCGCCTCGGTGCTCGTACGACCGGACGGAAAGACGGTGGAGGTGTCGCTGTCGGACCCGACGCAACTGCGCTCATCGGTGGTCCTGGACCTGGCACAGCGCGGTCTGACCGTCGTCCGGGCCGACCCGGGCGTGCGCGTCGCCCCCACCACCGACGGCATCAGGATCACCGCCGACACCGCCGGAAGCCACGGCGCCACCCGCAACCTCACCCTGAAGAGGAGCTAGACCCTTGCTGTTCGACATGGATCTGGACCGGCTGCGCGCGTACCGGCCGGAACCGGAGGAGCCGGCCGACTTCGACGCCTTCTGGGAGAAGACCCTCACCGAGACGGCCCGCCACCCGCTGGACGCCGAGTTCGCCCCGTACGACGCCGGATTCGCGACGGTCGATGTGTTCGACGTGACCTTCCGGGGCTGGGGAGGACAGCCGGTGAAGGCCTGGCTGCTGCTGCCCGAGGCGCGCTCGGGCCCGCTGCCCGCCGTGGTGCAGTACATCGGGTACAACGGCGGCCGGGGCATCCCGTACTCCTGGCTGACCTGGAGCGCACTGGGGTACGCGCACCTGGTGATGGACAACCGGGGCCAGGGCGGCGGTGGCAAGAACACCGCGGACACCCCGGACATCGACCCGGACGGGCACGGCTCGTCCTCCCCCGGCTTCCTGACCCGCGGCATCGAGGACCCGTACCGCCACTACTACCGGCGGCTGATCACGGACGCCGTGCGGGCGGTGGACGCCGTGAAGGCTCACGAGGCGGTGGACGCGTCCCGGGTCGCGGTGCTCGGGGGCAGCCAGGGCGGCGGGCTGGCGCTGGCAGTCGCCGGGCTGCGGGACGACATCGCGGCGGCGCTCGCCGATGTGCCGTTCCTCTGCCACTACCGGCGTGCCTCGCGGATCACCGATGCCGGACCGTATGCGGAGATCGCCCGCTGGCTGTCCGGGCACCGCTTCCGGATCGACGAGGCGATGGAGACCCTGTCCTACTTCGACGGGGTCAACTTCGCGGCACGGGCGACCGCCCCGGCGTGGTTCTCGGTCGGTCTGATGGACCGGATCTGCCCCTCGTCCACGGTGTTCGCCGCGTATCACCGCTACGCGGGTCCGGCCGAGATCGAGGTGTTCACGTACAACGGGCACGAGGGCGGCGCGGAGTACGACCTGCCGCGCAAGCGCGACGCATTGAGAGGCGTCTTCGGCCTGTAGTGCTGTGGCCGGAAAGGCTTGCCGCGAAGCAGCCCTTCCGGCCACCGCACCAGCGATGAAGGTCACCGGCCCAGCGCCGCCATCGCGGCGTTGTGGCCGGGGACCCCGCTGACCCCGCCGCCGCGGACCGCACCCGCCCCGCAGAGCAACACGTTGGCGTGCGCGGTCTCCACCCCCCACCGCCCGGTGGATCCGGTGGCGTACGGGAACGCGAGGTCCCGGTGGAAGATGTGGCCGCCGGGCAGCCGCAGGTCGTGTTCGAGGTCGAGCGGCGTCTTCGCCTCGATGCAGGGCCCACCGTTCTCGTCGCGTGCCAGGCAGTCGGTGACCGGCTCGTCCAGATGCGCGTCGAGTTCGGCGAGCGTGGCCGTCAGCAGCTCGGCGCGTGTCGCCGCGTTGTCGGCGGCGAAGAGCCGGGCAGGGGTGTGCAGACCGAAGAGGGTGAGGGTCTGGTAGCCGCGCGCGGCGAGGTCGGGTCCGAGGATCGACGGGTCGGTCAGTGAGTGGCAGTAGATCTCGGACGGCGGGGCGGCCGGCAGCCGGCCCGCCGACGCGTCCCGGTAGGCGTCGGCGAGCTGCCCGTACCCCTCGGCGATGTGGAACGTCCCGGCGAAGGCCTCGCGCGGGTCGACGGAGCGGTCACGCAGTCTGGGCAGCCGGGTGAGCAGCATGTTCACCTTCAGCTGCGCGCCCTCGGCCGGGGTGGGCGGCTCGTCGCCGAGGAGAGCGGCGAGCGCTTGCGGGGAGGCGTTGACGAGGACCCGGCGTGCCGCGACGACATGTTCCGCCCCGGGTGAGCGGACGGTGATCTCGGCCCGTGTTCCGTCGGTTTCGATACGGGTCGCCTCGTGCCGTACGCGGATCTCTGCCCCGGCCTCGCGGGCGGCCCGTGCGAGGGCGTCGGTGAGTGCGCCCATGCCGCCGACCGGGACGTCCCAGTCGCCGGTGCCACCGCCGATGACGTGGTAGAGGAAGCAGCGGTTCTGGAGCAGGGACGGGTCGTGTGCGTCGGCGAAGGTACCGATCAGGGCGTCGGTCAGCACGACTCCGCGTACGAGGTCGTCGTGGAAGTTCTCCTCGACGGCGACGCCGATGGGCTCCTCGAAGAGGGTGCGCCAGGCTTCCTGGTCGCCGATCCGCTCGCGCAGAGCGTCGCGGGTGGGCAGGGGTTCGGTGAGCGTCGGGAAGGCCCGTTCGGCGACGCGCCGCGTCATGCCGTAGAAACGCCGCCAGGCCTCCTACTCCCGGTCCGATCCGGTGAGAGCGGCGAAGGAGTCCCGGGTGCGGTCCCCGCCGACGAGCAGTCCGGTGGCACGGCCGCCGCGCACGGTCGGGGTGTAGGAGGAGACGGTCCGCTTCCGTACGGCGAAGTCCAGGCCGAGATCGCGGACGATCTTCCGTGGCAGCAGGGACACCAGGTACGAGTAGCGCGACAGACGTGCGTCGACCCCGTCGAAGGGGCGGGTGGAGACGGCCGCTCCTCCCGTGGTGTCCAGGCGTTCCAGGACCAGGACGGATTGTCCGGCGCGGGCGAGATAGGCGGCGGCGACCAGACCGTTGTGGCCGCCGCCCACGATCACTGCGTCATAGCTGTCGGGTGCGGGCATGGCCCTTCGTAACACGGGACGATCACGCCTGACCAGAGGTGGTGGTGTCCGGTCCGGGCGGCGACGCCTCCCGGCCGCGGCGCAGCGCCGCCACCCGGCGGTACAGCTCGACGGCCTCCGGTCCTCTGCCGAGCTGTTCCAGACAGTGCGCCTCGTCGTTGCGGGCGGCCAGGGTGTCGGGGTGGTCGGCGCCGAGTACGCGCTCGCGTGCCTCGGCGACCTGGCGGTAGACGGTGAGGGCGTCGGCCCAGCGGCCGAGCCAGCCGAGGCCGACGGCGACCTCACGATGGCTGACGAGGGTGTCGAGGTGGTCGGGGCCGAGGACGCGTCCACGGATCTCGCACACGTCGCGTGCCTCGGCGAGCGCCTCCTCCCAGCGGGCGAGACGCCCCAGGTTGACGCCGAGGCCGTGGCGGGCGCGGAGGGTCTCGGGGTCGGCAGGACCGCCCACCCTGGTCCGGTCGTCGACGAGCGCGCGGTACAGCTCCAGTGCCTCCGCGCTGCGCCCCAGGCGGCCGAGGCTGATGCCGACCTCGTAACGGGCGGACAGGGTGTCGGGGTGGTCGGCGCCGAGCGACCGGGACCGGGCGCGCGCGACCTCCCGGTAGGTCTGCAGGGCCTCCGTCCAGCGGCCGAGTCGGCCGAGGGTGTACGCCACTTCGTAGAGCGTGACCAGGGTGTCGGGGTGGTCGGCACCGAGCAGTCGGGTGCGGGCCGATGCCACGTCCCTGGCCATCCGGTACGAGTCCTCCAGGCGGCCGAGCCTGCTGAGGTTGAAGGCGAGGTTGTGGCGGCAGCGCAGGGTGTCGGGGTGGTCGGGACCCATGGACCGTTCCCGGGAGGCGAGGACGGTCGCGTACACCTGATGGGCTTCGAAATGGCGGCCGAGCCGGTCGAGGACGTACGCCGTCTCCTGGCGGGCGGCGAGGGTCTCCGGGTGGTCGGGGCCCAGGACGTGTTCACGGCCCCGGGTAACGCGGTCGAACTCCCGCAGGGCGTCGGAGGCCCGCCCGGTGCGGCTGAGGGTGAAGGCGACCTCGTACCGGCTGGAGAGCGTGTCGGGGTGGTCGGGGCCGAGGGCGTACTCGCGTTCGGCGGCGACCGCGCGGTGCACCTCGCCGGCCTCCTCCCAATGGCCGAGCCGGCCGAGGTGCAGGCCCGCGCTGTGCCGGTTGGCGAGGGTGGCGAGGAGTTCCGGCGACGGGGTCGGCCGCTCGGCCCCGGGCACCGGCAGTTCTCCGGTCCGGCGCCGCAGGTCGGTGCCGGTGGTCCACTCGCCGGTGAGACCCGCGGAATGGTCGGGCAGCGCGAGTCCGCGGTGGGCGCCGGACGCCTTGTGTCCGCCGGTCATGCCGCGGGTCCAGGGCGGCAACTGCTGTCCCGGACGCGTGACGGGTACGGGCGGCGCGAGCCGCACCTGTCCCGTGGACGGGAGTTGCGGCTGCTCGCCGGTACGGCCGACGGCGATCCGCTGCCGCAGGTCGCTCGCGTCGACGGGCCGTTCCTCGGGGGCCTTGGCCAGCAGTTCCAGGACCACGCGGTCGAAGAATCCGGGGAGTTCCGCGCGGTGGGTGCGCAGTGGCTCGGGCGGGGTGTCGCGGTGTCCGACAAGAACGGCCCAGGCGTCTTCGAGGTCGAACGGTGGTGCCCCGGTGGCGATCTCGTACAGGACGCAGCCCAGGGAGTAGAGGTCGCTGCGGTGGTCCACATGGCCGCCGCTGATCTGCTCGGGCGACATGTAGTGCGGGGTGCCCATGGCGATGCCCGTACCGGTGAGCCGGGAGGTGAAGCCGATGTCGTGGCCGAGCCTGGCGATGCCGAAGTCGCAGATCTTCACCGTTCCGTCGGTGAGCCGCATGATGTTGGCGGGTTTGAGGTCGCGGTGCACGATGCCCTGCCGGTGGGTGTAGCCGAGGGCGTCGGCGACCTGTTCGGCGATGTCCACGATGTCGGAGACCGGCAGCGGATGCTGTTTGTTGTCGTCCAGCAGCTGGCTGAGGTTTCGGCCGTCGAGGAGTTCCATCACCAGATAGAGGACACCCTCGTACTCGCCGAAGTCATGGACGACCGTGACGCCGCGGTGCTGCAGTGCGGCTGCGACGCGGGCCTCGCGGCGGAAGCGTTCACGCAGGACGCGGGTGAAGGACTGGTCGTGCTGGGGGCCCATCGGCTTGAGGCATTTGACGGCCACATGACGGCCGAGCGACTCGTCGCGGGCGCGCCACACCTCGCCCATGCCTCCGCGCCCGATCAGATCGAGCAGTCGGTACCGGCTCTGGATCAGCCTGGTGTCCGCCATCGCCTGCTGTCGCCCCCGTCGGTCCGCCTGCCGCTTTGCCCTCCCCGGCCCGTCCAGTATGGCGGCCTGGCTTCGCAGTTTGTACGGGGTGGGGCGGCTGCCGGGACCGAGCCGGGCCATTGCGTTCAGAATGTGACCGGGCGGGAGTTGCCGGCGGAGCCGGGAGGGAGTGCGACACGGCGCCGTTCCGGTGGTGCGCAGGCGGTGGTCGACGGTGTGCACGGGCCCGACGGGCCTGCCGTAGAGCCCATGGCGTACGGCGGCATGACTGAAACGCACCCGGGCGACCCACAGCATCGGGTCTCCTTGCATCTGTCAGGTGACGGAATCGGGGTGGACAGGGTCCTCTTCAGGACGGCCCGGACCAGCACCCCGAACCTGCAGCCCCGGATCGGCACCGTGTACGGCCCTCAGGCCACGCCGGTGCTCGCCGGTTCCTCTCGGTCCGCGCTGCCTCCGGAGTGGTCGTGGCGCACCGTGCAGTGGAGCGAGTTGTCCCGCACATCGGCAACGATCGTGTCTCCCGGCCCGGCCTCACCGCTGAGCAGCAGTGAGGCGACACGGTTGTCGAGTTCCGTCTGGATCGTGCGGCGCAGCGGACGGGCGCCGAATTCCGGCTGGTAGCCGTGAGCGACCAGCAGCTTCTTCGCCGCTTCGGTGACCTCCAGCGTCATGCCCTGCGCGTGGACACGTTGCTTGCTCCGGCCCAGGAGGTGCTCGACGATCTCCGACAGGTCCTCCTCGGTGAGACTGTGGAAGACGATGATGTCGTCGATGCGGTTGAGGAATTCGGGCAGGAACCGTCCCCGCAGGTCCTCCATCAGTACGTCCTTGAGCTCGGCCGCGTCGCCCTTGTGGGCGAGGATGCGATGGGCACCGATGTTGGACGTCATGATGACGACGCAGTGGCGGAAGTCGACCGTGCGGCCCTGTCCGTCCGTGAGACGACCGTCGTCGAGGATCTGGAGCAGTGTGTTGAAGACGTCGGGGTGTGCCTTCTCCACCTCGTCGAACAGCACCACGCTGTACGGGTGGCGCCGAACCTTCTCGGTGAGCTGGCCGGCCTCTTCGTAGCCGATGTATCCGGGGGGCGCTCCGACGAGCCGGGCGACGGTGTGCTTCTCCTGGAACTCGCTCATGTCGAACCGGACCATGCGGTTCTCGTCGCCGAACAGCAACTCGGCGAGGGTCTTGGCGAGTTCGGTCTTGCCGACGCCTGTCGGCCCCAGGAAGAGGAACGAACCGACAGGGCGGTTGGGGTCCCCCATGCCCGCTCGATTCCGGCGCACGGCTTCGGACACCGCGGTGACCGCCTCGTTCTGGCCGACGATCCTGGCGTGCATCTCCTCTTCGAGCCTGAGGAGCCTCTCCTTCTCGCTGGCGGTGAGCTGGGAGACCGGAATCCCCGTGCGGCGGGAGACGATGTCGGCGATGTCGGCGGCCGTGACCGAGACGACGCCTTCCCGGCGCTCCTCGATTCCCGCGAGCTCGCCCTCCACCTCGGCGATCTGCCGCTTCAGTTCGGAGGCCTTCTCGAACTCCTCGCCGGCGACCGCCTGGTCCTTCTCCCGCCGCAGTTTCGCGAGGCGGTCCTCGCGGCTGACGACCTCGGTGGAACGTCCGGCACTGCGCAGTCGCACACGGGCGCCCGCCTGGTCCATCAGGTCGATGGCCTTGTCGGGCAGGAACCGGTCGCCGATGTAGCGGTCGGAGAGTTCCGCCGCTGCCGCCAGGGCCCCGTCGGCGAAGCGGACCTGGTGGTGGGCCTCGTACGCGTCCCGCAGCCCTTCGAGGATCTGGACCGTCTCCTCGACCGTCGGTTCCGGGATCAGGACGGGTTGGAAGCGACGTTCGAGAGCGGCGTCCTTCTCGACGTGCTTGCGGTACTCGTCGATCGTCGTCGCTCCCACCACGTGCAGTTCGCCGCGTGCGAGCGCGGGCTTGAGCATGTTGCTCGCGTCCATGGAGCCCTCACCGGTCGCGCCCGCGCCGACGACGGTGTGCAGTTCGTCGATGAAGAGGATGATGTCGCCGCTCGCCTCCTGGACGTCCTCGATGACCTTCTTCAGGCGCTCCTCGAACTGTCCGCGGTACTGCGCGCCGGCCACCATGCCGGAGAGGTCCAGGGCGACGACCCTCTTGTCCTTCAGTGTGTCGGGCACTTCGCCCGCCACGATGCGCTGGGCCAGTCCCTCCACGATGGCGGTCTTCCCGACACCGGGCTCGCCGATGAGCACGGGGTTGTTCTTGGAGCGCCGCGAGAGGATTTCGACGGTCTGCTCGATCTCGTCCGCCCGGCCCACCACCGGATCGAGCTTTCCGGCCTTCGCCTCCTCGGTCAGGTCCCTGCCGAACTCGTCCAGGGTCGTGGACGGCTGCTTCGCGGCAGCGGGAGCACCGCCCGACGCGCGGTTCGCCTGTTCCGTCAGGCCGCGGAGCTTCTGGACGTCCAGGTCCTCCGCACGCAGGAAACGGGCGGCACCGGATTCGGGGTCGCCGAGGAGCGCGCCGAGGATGTGCTCGGGGCCGATGTACGACACCCCTGCCGCCTGCGAATCGGCGTAGGCGGCGGCCAGGGTGCGCTTTGCCGCCGGCGTGAGTCCCGGCTCCGCGGAGGGCGTGCCGGACTCCCGGGGAAGCACTTCGGCGATCTGGTCCGCGAGCGCCCCGGGGTCCACTCCCACCTGGGACAGCAGCCTTCGTGCGGGATCGACCTGCGTGGCCGCCCACAAGAGGTGCTCCGTGTCGAGGTCGGCCGTGCCGTCCTCGGCCGCCTTTCGCGCGGCCGTGTTGAGGAGTTCGTGCGACGACTCGGTCAGGAGCCGCCCGATGGGTACGCGCTGCACGGCTGGGGGCGACGTTCCGGGCGACATCCCGAAGAATCGATTCAGCAGATCGCTGAACGGATCGGCCGAACCGAAAGGTGAACCGAACGCCATCGACATGTCAGCTCCTGAAGCGCGAGGGGGGTCCCTCACACTCAAACTCGATGTCCACCGCTCCGCAAACGGAATGGCACCGCGCTGTCGGCGCGGCCCGGCGGGCGGGACGTCCTCAACAGGAGTCCCTCACCGGGACGGCGTAGACATTCGGTCAACGGTGAAACCGGAGTGTGGTCTGTCGACGACGGAACGGTCCGGACTCAGCCTGTTGCCCGGCGCAGCCGCTCACCGCCGTACACGTGGCATCCCCAGCCCGATCCACGAGATGATCTCCCGCTGGATCTCGTTGTTTCCGCCGCCGAAGGTGAAGATGACGGCCGACCTGTAGCCGCGTTCGAGTTCACCGTGGAGCACGGTGCCCGCCGACCCCTCCTTCAGCGGTCCCGCCGAGCCGACGACCTGCATCAGCCAGGCATAGGCGTCGCGGCGTGCCTCCGAGCCGTAGACCTTGACGGCGGAGGCGTCCTGCGGGGTGAGGGTTCCGTTCTGGACCGCGGACACCATCTGCCAGTTGAGGAGTTTCATGGCGTCGAGCCTGGTGTGGGTACGGGCGAGGAGCGCGCGGACCCAGCCGAGGTCGATGACGCGGCGGCCGTCGGCCAGCTTCGTGTCCGCCGCCCAGCGCTGGACGTCATGGAGGGCGCGGATGGCCATGGTGCCATGGGCGGCGAGGGTGACGCGTTCATGGTTGAGCTGGTTGGTGATGAGGCGCCAGCCCTTGTTCTCGGCGCCGACGCGGTGGGCGACGGGGACACGGACGTTCTCGTAGTAGCTGGCGGTGGTGTCGTGCGAGGCGAGGGTGTTGATCAGGGTGCAGGAGTAGCCGGGGTCCGTGGTCGGGACGAGCAGCATGGTGATGCCCTTGTGCGGCGGGGCGTCGACGTCGGTGCGTACGGCGAGCCAGACCCAGTCGGCGGTGTCTCCGTTGGTCGTCCAGATCTTCTGCCCGTTCACGACATAGTCGTCGCCGTCGCGCACGGCGCGGGTCTTGAGCGCGGCGAGGTCGGTGCCCGCGTCGGGTTCGCTGTAGCCGATCGCGAAGTCGATCTCGCCCGACAGGATCTTCGGGAGGAAGTACGCCTTCTGCTCGTCGGTGCCGAACTGCATGATCGTGGGACCGACGGTGTTGAGGGCCATCAGCGGCAGCGGTACGCCCGCCTGGGCGGCCTCGTCGAAGAAGATGAACTGTTCCATCGGCGACAGGCCCCGGCCGCCGTACTCCTCGGGCCAGCCCACGCCGAGCCAGCCGTCGGTGCCCAGGCGTCGGATCGTCTCCCGGTAGAAGTTCTTCTGGGCGGCGGGGTCGGCGTAGCGCGCGTAGGCGTTGTCGGGGACCAGTCCGGCGAAGTACGTACGCAGCTCGGCGCGCAACTGCTGCTGTTCAGGCGTGTATTCGAGGTGCACGGCCCCTCCAGGAGTCTCGCGTTCGCGTCGCCCGTGTGCGGCGGCGCACACAGTAGAACGTGTTGCAAGAATCCGGAAGGGCCAGAACGCCCCGGGCGGACGTCAGCGCTTGACTGCGCGCAGCACGACGAACTTCGGGTCACCCGCGACCGTGGTGCAGTTGCCGAAGATGCGGCGCAGCTGGGTGTGGTAGCCGAGGTGCCGGTTGCCGACGACCCACAGCTCACCGCCCGGCCGCAGTGCGGTGCGCGCCCCGTGGAACATGGTGCGGGCCGTCGCGTCGGTGGTGGCCTGGTGGGAGTGGAACGGCGGATTGTTGAGCACCAGGTCGACGCCGGCGGGCGGCAGCCGCGTCAGCCCGTCGCCGACCACGAAGTCGGCCTTGGCGTCCGGACCGGTGTTGGCCCGGAAGGTCTCCTCGGCGGAGGCGACCGCCTGGTACGACTCGTCGATGAAGGTCACCGTCGCTTCGGGGTTGGCGAGCGCCGCGGACAGCCCGACGACGCCGTTCCCGCAGCCGAGGTCGACGACCCGGTCGGGGCCGCTGCGCTCGGGTAGATGACCGAGGAAGAAGCGGGTGCCGATGTCCAGGCGCTCGGCGCAGAAGATCCCGGCGTGATTGGTGACCGTCCGGCCGGAGACCGGGCCGACATCTTCGGGCAGGTCGTAGCGGTACGGCCAGGGGCTGGGCGTACGCGGCAGATCCGGGTCCGGAGTGCAGAAGATCAGACGGGCCTTCTTGACCGCCAGGGAGGTGCGGGTCGGGCCGATGATCCGCTCGAAGAGCCTGAGGGTGGAGGTGTGGATCTCCTTGACCATACCGGTGCCGATGACCACGGTGCCCGCGTGGACGGCCGGCGCGAGCCGGTGCAGCTGGTCCTCCAGGAGCGCGAGAGACTTCGGTACGCGTACCAGCAGGACGTCGACACGGTCCGGCGGCGTGTCCCTGGCCGACAGGAGGCGTACCGAATCGGCGGCCGCACCGTTGCGGTCCAGGTTCGCCAGGGTCGCGCGCTGCGCCAGGTAGGAGTCGGTGATCTGTACGGGACGATGCCCGGCCAGAACGGTGCTCAGGGCACCCCAGCGGTCGCCCACCACGACCACGGAGCCGGTCAGGTCGACCGGATCCGACTCCTCGGTCCCCTCCAGCCGCCGCAGCAGGTACTCATCGGCAGCGTCCCACGCACGGAAGGGGTCGCGCGGGTCCTCGGGGAAGCGGGCGAGGTCGTACCCGGCCCCTGACGTCGTCAAACGGTTCATTGTTCACCCAGGCTAGCCGAGCCGCGGGGAGCGCCCACACACTCCCCGGGCCGGTCACCGGGTCACGCGTCAGGGCAGCGCCTTGTCGATCGCCGACCGCCCCTCCCGGGCGAGCCTGCGCTCGGCCCACTGAAGATTCTTCGGAGTGAGGTCCCGCCCGGAGGCGAGCACCAGGTCCTCTGCCGACGGATTGTCGCTCCCGCCGGTGTGCAAGAGGCTGTCGGGGGTCACTCCCCGAGCTGCGGATACGGATTCGGGCTCGTCGCTCATGCCGCCTCCTCGTCCTTTCGGTCATTCTCGCCCCGCGTCCGGCCCGCCGCATCCGAGGGCCCCGCCCCGCCCCCGGCGCCGCACAGGGACCCGTCACTTGACCTGCACATGATAGGTACACAGCGTTCACACCATGGTCACGGTGCGTGTGGAAGGCTCCCGCTGACCCAGTACCACACGACCACCGCGGCACCGTCTCCCACCTCGCGGCGGCTTCGCGGTGCCCGCATTCTCGGAGAGGACACCCCACATGTCCCGTCGTCACGTCCCCTACCGGCGCCCCCTGCTGGCGACCCTCGCCGCGTTCGCGGTACTCGCCGGCACCGCCGCCGCCGCGCCGGCCACCACACCCCGGGCCGCACCGGTCGCAGCGACACCGCTCAGCACTCTCGACGACACGTACTACCAGGACGCCGTCGGCAAGTCCGGAACCGCGCTCAAGAGCGCGCTGCACACGATCATCAGCAGCCAGACCAAGATCTCCTACAGCCAGGTCTGGGACGCCCTCAAGAACACGGACGAGGACCCCGCCAACCCCTCGAACGTGGTCCTCCTCTACTCCGGACGCTCCACTCCCAAGAGCAACAACGGCGGCTCGGTCGGCCAGTGGAACCGCGAGCACGTCTGGGCCAAGTCCCACGGCGACTTCGGCACCGCCACCGGCCCCGGCACGGACATCCACCATCTGCGCCCGGAGGACGTCACCGTCAACTCCATACGCGGCAACAAGGACTTCGACAACGGCGGCAGCGCGGTCAGCGGCGCACCGGGCAACTACACCGACAGCGACTCCTTCGAACCGCGCGACGCGGTCAAGGGCGATGTGGCCCGCATGATCCTCTACATGGCGGTGCGCTACGAGGGCGACGACGCCTTCCCCGACCTCGAACCCAACGACAAGGTGTCCAACGGTTCCGCGCCGAACATCGGCCGCCTCTCGGTACTGAAGGCGTGGAGCCAGGAGGACCCGCCGGACAGCTTCGAGAAGCGGCGCAACGACGTCATATTCAACCAGTACCAGCACAACCGGAACCCGTTCATCGACCACCCGGAGTGGGTCGCGTCCATCTGGTAGGCGGGCCGGGCCAACCCACTTCGCCGCCCCGGCCGGCCATGCCGCTCGCACACCGGGCCGTGGCCCCCTCGTGCGAGGCGGGGCACCGAAGGCCGCCCATGCCATCCCGCTGCCCGACACCGGGGAGTGGGACGGGCCGGGCGGAGGGCAGGTCATCGGCGCTGACGGCTCGGCCCCCGGGGCCTGTCGTTCGGATCACGCAGGGCTCGCGCGCCGGGGTGCCGCGCCTCGCCGATCCTGCCTGATCCGAACGAAGGGCCCCGAGTCCCCGGGCCCGCCCGTCAGCTGCGCTCGGCCTGGGCGATCCGGGGAAACGTCTTGACGCCGGCCGCCTTGCGGCTGTTCGCGTGTTCGCTGACGGTCCGGCCGGGCGGAACGTCCGCCAGACCGAGCACGACCGTGTCGAGCACCTTCCCGGACGCATCGACGAACTCCACCTTGACGGCGTAGAAGGCGGCCTTGTCCGTCCGGTTGGTGACCCGTACGAGGGCACTGCGGAACTGCTCGGACTTCTCGACCGCCAGCCCCGTCACGGAGACGTCACCGACCGCGTTGCCCGTCCCCCGGACGCCTTCGAGCTGTTTGACGGCCTTCTGCCGGTTGCGCTCGGCGGCCGCGGAGACCGATGCGGCGAACTCCTGCTGGGAGCGCTGACTGGCGCTGCCGGAGGGGGTCGGGGACGGTTCCGGGGACATCGTGCGGGTGCTCCTGGCCGTACCCGGCGAAGTGGTGCCGGAGCCGCCGCAGGCGGCGGTACCGGAGATCATCACCGCAGCCAGCGCGGCGAGGGCCAGGCTACGGGCTGCGCGGCCGCCGGGGGCGTGCCGCAGGGGTCTGGTCGCAATCACGGACGCTCCGTCTGCTCGTAAGGACTTGGGGAGATGGGGGTCAGGGCAGGCGCAATGCGAAGGCCCGGTTCGCCGGGCCCGGACGGTCAAGCGGCTTCCTCGCCGAAGATCTCGCGCAGCCGCGCCTCGCTCCGCGTGTCCAGGTTGCTGTGCAGCAGTTCGGCGCCTCCATCGGGCAGCGCCGCGCCGATCCGGTCGGGCACCTCGTTCATGGTCAGCAGGAAGAGGGCCGAAGTCCCGGGCGTCACCTTCTCCTTGACCTCCGCGATGAAGTCGTCGTCGATGCCGACATCGGCCAGCTTGCCGCCCAGCGCCCCGGCTGCCGCGCCGATCGCGGCGCCCAGCAGCGGCATCAGGAAGATCAGGCCGAAGAGCATCCCCCAGAACGTGCCGCTCAGCGCCCCGGCACCGACGAGATTGATCAACTGCTTGGTCCTGGGCTTCGGCCGATCGGCGGGCCAGCTGACCACGGCCGCGTCGAGGATCTTGATCAGCCCCTCCTTCTGAAGGGACTTGAGTGTCGCCTCCACGCGGTCGGCGCCCTCGGCCGACGGGAACTTCCACACGGTGAGTGTGGACATCGCGCACCTCCTGTGACCAACTGCAGACAACTCGCTCATATTAGGTTCAAAAGGTATGAATTGACTCGTCGAGTGCACCCGCTCCGCTCGGGAGCGGACAAGCGGAGCCGAGCCCCTGGGAGACAACGATGGACGCGGATGCCCTGACCGCCGGCCTGTTGAAGGAGCTGCGGGCGGCCAAGCCCTATCCAGCCGTGTCCCTGACCATGCCGACGCACCGCCGCGCTCCGGACAACGCCCAGGACTCGGTACGGCTGCGCAACCTGGTGGCCGAGGCCGGCAACCGGCTGGAGGCGGACCCGGCGGTCACCCGCGAGGCCCGGAGCGCCGTCCGGGAACAGCTCGACCGGGCGGTCGCGGAGGTGGACCCCCGCCGGGCCCTGGACTCCCTGGTGCTCCTCGTCACCGCCGACGAGCACCACGTCTGGCAGCTCCCGCGCACCGCGCCCGATCGGGTGGTGCTCAGCGACACCTATCTGACCCGGAACCTGGTCGCCGCGAAGGCCCAGGCCCAGCCGTTCTGGGCGCTCGCCGTCTCCGCCGAGCACGCCGCGCTGTGGAGCGGCACGGCGGACGTCGTGCACGAGGAGGAGACCGGCGGGTTCCCGCTGACGGCGCCGCGGGAGGCGCCCGACCCGCAGCGCGAGGAGCGGATCGGAGACACCCCGAGCACCTTCAGCGACGAGGAGACACGCACCTTCCTGCGCACCGTCGACGAGAAACTGCGCGCGGTACTGGCCGCCGACCCCCGCCCGTTGTATCTGGTCGGCCTCGCCCCCGCGCTCGCCCTCCTGGACGAGGTCGGGGAGAGCGCCGGGGCGGCCGTGGGCCGCGTCACCAAGGGCGTACCGGCCGACATGACGCCGAGCGGCCTGCTCAAGGAGCTGCGGCCCGCGCTCGACCATCGTCAGCAGAGGTTCTCGGCGGAGATCGACGGCATGCTGGACGAGGCGCGCGGTCGCCGCGCCTTCGCCGGTGGTCTCGACGAGGTGTGGGCCGCGGTACGGGAGGGCCGGGCAGGGCTGGTCGCCGTGGAGGAGCACTTCCAGCAGACCGTGCGGGTGAGCGACGAGCACCTCGAACCCGTGAGCGGTGAAGCCGCGGACCTCACGGACAGCTCGGTCCGCGAGGACATCGTGGACGAGCTCGTCGAGAGGGCTCTGGACAGCGGCTCCGATGTGGTCTTCCTCGCGGACGGATCACTGGCGGAGCACGGGGGGATCGCGGCGGCCCTGCGTTACTGAGCGGGCCGCGACCACACGCCGCACGCCCCGTCAGCCACCGCACGAGGCATGCGGGCCCCAGGGGCCGCTGGGAGACTGAAGAGGGCCCCGATCGCGTCCCGGCACGAGCCTCCGGGCCCCGGGAGAAGTCCTGACGAGAGGAGAGACCGCACCATGCCACGTGGATCCCATGCCAGACGGGAACGGCAGTACGAACACATCAAGGAGAGCGCGCAGGAGCGGGGGGTCAGCGAGGACCGGGCGGAGGAGATCGCGGCCCGCACGGTCAACAAGGAGCGTGCCCGCGCCGGCGAGTCGAGGACCACGAGCCGTACGTCCGTCGAGGACATGTCGTCCTCACGGCGCGGCGGCCCGCGCGCCCACGGCGGAGCGGGGGGACCGACCCGCGACCAGCTCTACGAAGAGGCGAAGAAGAAGAACGTCCACGGACGCTCGAACATGACGAAGGCCGAGCTCGCGCGCGCGGTCGGCCGCGGCTGAGAGCCTGTCGGGTGGCCTCGGACCGGATGGCGGGCGCGGTCCGGTGCGTGCGGTTCTGAGGCGGAGGAGGGAGTCGGACGGGGTCTCCCCTGCTCGAACGCGGCTGAGAGCCCGGGGAAGGAACGTCGGCGACCGACGACGACGCGGGAAGCGTGCGCACCGGACCGCGCCCGCCCGGTCGGAGGTCACCCGACAGGCTCTGAGCCCACACCGTCAGGGCCGGGGCGGCGTCAGCCGCTCCAGGTCCAGTCGGCCACCTCGGGCAGATCCGTGCCGTGCTCGCGGATCCAGGCATGGTGGCGGGTGCGGACATCCGCCATCGCCTGGCGCACCGCCGCGGCACGGACACCCAGGCCGGGCACCCGGTCGATGACATCCATGACCAGTCGGTAGCGGTCCAGATCGTTGCGGACCACCATGTCGAAGGGCGTGGTGGTGGTGCCCTCCTCCTTGTAGCCCCGCACATGCAGATGTTCATGACCCGCCCGCCGGTAGGCCAGGCGATGGATCAGCCACGGGTAACCGTGGTACGCGAAGATCACCGGGGAGTTCCCGGTGAACACCGCGTCGTACTCGGAGTCCGGCATTCCGTGCGGGTGCGCCCCTTGGGGCAGCAGCCGCGTCATGTCGACCACATTGACCACCCGTACCGCCAGTTCCGGCAGATGTCTGCGGAGCAGATCGGCTGCGGCCAGCGTCTCCAGCGTGGGCACGTCACCGGCGCAGGCGAGCACCACGTCGGGATCGCGGCTGCCGTCCTCCGTGCCCGCCCACGCCCAGACACCGACGCCGCGGGCGCAGTGCGCGCGGGCCTCGTCGAGGGTCAGCCAGTCGAAGCTCGGCTGTTTGCCGGCCACGACCACGTTGACGTAGTCGCGGCTGCGCAGCACATGGTCGGCGATGGAGAGCAGGGTGTTGGCGTCCGGCGGCAGATAGACGCGGACGACTTCGGGGCTCTTGTTGAGGACGTGGTCGACGAATCCGGGGTCCTGATGGGAGAACCCGTTGTGGTCCTGGCGCCAGACGTGCGAGGTGAGCAGGTAGTTGAGCGACGCGATGGGGCGGCGCCAGGCCAGCCGGCGGGAGGTCCTGAGCCACTTGATGTGCTGGTTGACCATCGAGTCGACGATATGGGCGAACGCCTCGTAGCAGGAGAACAGACCGTGCCGGCCGGTGAGGAGATATCCCTCCAGCCAGCCCTGGCACAGATGCTCGGAGAGGACCTCCATGACGCGTCCGTCGCGGGAGAGGTGCTCGTCGGTGGGCAGGGTCCGCTCCTGCCACGCCTTGCCGGTGGCCTCGTAGAGGGCGTCGAGCCGGTTGGAGGCGGTTTCGTCGGGGCCCACGACCCGGAAGTCGCGGCGCTCGGCGGTGGCGGCCATGACGGCCTCCAGCAGGCCGCCCAGCACCCGGGTCGGCTCGTGCAGCACGGTTCCGGGCTTGGCGACCTCGACCGCGTGGTCCTCCAGCGGAGGGATGGGCAGATCCCGCAGGAGCAGACCGCCGTTGGCATAGGGGCTCGCGCCGAGCCGGGCCGCGCCCTCGGGCACGCAGGCGAGCACCTGCGGACGGGGACGGCCCGCCGTGTCGAAGAGTTCCTCCGGCCGGTAGGAGCGCATCCACGCCTCCAACTGCCGCAGATGGTCGGGGCTGTCCCGGACACCGGGCAGCGGGACCTGGTGGGCCCGCCAGGTTCCTTCGACGGGCACGCCGTCGACCTCGGCCGGGCCGGTCCAGCCCTTGGGGGTGCGCAGCACGATCATCGGCCAGTGCGGGCGCTCGGTCGTACCGCCGGTCCGGGCCGCGGCCTGGAGTTCCCGGACGCGGTCGACGGCGCGGTCCATCGCGGCGGCCATCGCGCGGTGGACGGTGAGGGGGTCGTCGCCACCGACGTACAGGGGGTCGTGCCCGTAACCGCGCAGCAGGGCGTCGAGTTCCGGCTCCGGGAGACGGGCGAGCACCGTCGGGTTGGCGATCTTGTAGCCGTTGAGATGGAGGATCGGGAGGACGGCTCCGTCGTGCACCGGGTCGAGGAACTTGTTGGAGTGCCAGGACGCGGCGAGCGGCCCGGTCTCGGCCTCGCCGTCACCGATGACGCAGGTGACGAGCAGGTCCGGGTGGTCGAGAGCGGCGCCGTAGGCATGGGCGAGGGCGTAGCCGAGTTCGCCGCCCTCGTGGATGGAGCCCGGGGTCTCCGGCGCCACATGGCTGGGCACCCCGCCGGGGAAGGAGAACTGCTTGAACAGCAGCCCCATCCCGTGGGCGTCCCGGCCGACATCGGGGTACGTCTCCGAATAACTGCCCTCCAGCCAGGAGTTGGCGAGGACCGCGGGCCCGCCGTGTCCGGGGCCCCAGACGCACAGCCCGTCGATACCGCGGGCCTTGATGACGCGGTTGAGATGGGTGTGGACCAGATTGAGGCCGGGCGAGGTGCCCCAGTGGCCGAGCAGGCGGGGCTTGATGTGCTCCCGGGCGAGCGGCTCGCTCAGGAGCGGGTTGGCCATGAGGTAGATCTGCCCGACGGTCAGGTAGTTCGCGGCCCGCCAGTAGGCGTCGAGTGCGACGATCTCTTCGTCGGAGGGGCCGGGCGTCGCCGGCGGATGGGCGGCGTGGCTCATGTACGTCTCCTAGGACGAGGCGCCGACGGGCTCGGGGCCGTACCAGACGGTGGTCGCGTTGCAGAATTCACGGATGCCGTGCCCGGCGAGTTCACGTCCGTAGCCGGAGCGCTTCACGCCGCCGAAGGGCAGCGCGGGATGGGACGCGGTCATGCCGTTGAAGAAGACTCCGCCCGCCTGCAGATCGCTCACGCAGCGGCGGGCCTCGTCGGCGTCGCGGGTCCATACGTTGGAGCTGAGGCCGAAGGGGCTGTCGTTGGCGAGTGCCACGGCTTCGTCGAGTCCTTCGACCCGGTAGAGCGTGGCGACGGGGCCGAACGTCTCCTCGCGGTGGATGCGCATGGCGGGCGTGATCCCGGTGAGGACGGTGGGGGCGTAGAACCAGCCGCGCTCCAGCTCCGGGTCCAGGCCGTCGGGCCGGCCGCCGCCGCACAGCACGTGCGCGCCCTGCCGCACGGCGTCGTCGACCAGTTCCTCCAGGTCGGCGCGCCCTTGTTCGCTGGAGAGGGGGCCGACGTCGGTGGATTCCCGCAGCGGATCGCCGACGGTCAGATCACGCATGCCCACGGTGAATCGTTCCGCGAACTCGTCGAACACCTCCGTGTGCACGATGAACCGTTTGGCGGCGATGCAGGACTGGCCGTTGTTCTGCACCCGGGCGGTCACGGCCGTGCGGGCGGCCCTGGCGACGTCCGCCGACGGCAGGACGAGGAACGGATCGCTGCCGCCCAGCTCCAGGACGGTGTGTTTCACCTCGTCGCCCGCGATCGCCGCGACCGAGCGGCCGGCCGGCTCACTGCCGGTGAGGGTGGCGGCGGCGACCCGGGGGTCGCGCAGGATCGACTCGACCGCTCCGGATCCCACCAGCAGGGTCTGGAAGCATCCCTCCAAGAACCCCGCCCGGCGGAACAGGAACTCCAGGTACATCGCCGTCTGCGGCACGTTGGACGCGTGCTTGAGCAGCCCGACGTTCCCGGCCATCAGCGCTGGGGCGGCGAACCGCACGACCTGCCAGAGCGGGAAGTTCCACGGCATCACGGCGAGGACGGCTCCCAGGGGGCGGTAGTGGACATAGGCGCGGGAGGCGCCGGAGTCCCGCACATCGGCATCGGCGGGATGTTCGTCCGCGAGGAGTTCCTCGGCGTGGTCCGCGTACCAGCGCATCGCCTTCGCGCACTTGGCGGCCTCCGCGCGGGCCGCCTTGACGGGTTTGCCCATTTCGGTGGTCATGGTGCGCGCGATGTCCTGCTGGTCGTCGTCGAGCAGGGCGGCGGCCAGCTTCAGCAGCCGGGCCCGTTCACCGAATCCGGTGGTGCGGTACTCCCGGAACGCGGTGTCTGCGACGGCGAGCTTCTGCTCGATCTCCGCCGCCCCCAGCGCGTCGAACGTTCTGAGGGTCTCGCCGTTCGCGGGGTTGACCGTCGCGATGGGCATGACAGTGGTCTCCTTGCCTCGGTACTTCGACCGTGCCGCGCCCTGCGTCGTGCCGCAACGCGGGCCCTGCCGGGCGGATACCCGACCGGCGCGGACCATGCGTGCGATGTGCACGCCGTCCGCGCCGGGAGGGTGAAAGCGTTCAGCGGGTACGGAAGCCGGCGGTACCGGTCCCGGGGCCCGTTTCAGACGAGAGCGGGCGCGGCGCCGGACGCCGTCGTGGTCTCCGGGACGACGTCCGGGACCGCGACGGGGTGACGGCGGAACTCGCCCACACCGGGCAGCGGCGCCGACGGCACCAGGCCGACGGTGCGCGGCTCCTTCGCGTACCGGGTGAACCAGACCACCTTGCCCTCGGCGGTGCGGCAGGTCCCCCAGCTGTCGCTCAGCGCCATCACGCGGCTGAGGCCGCCGCCGCCGGAGCTGAGCAGTCGCGGCATCTCGGAGCCGTTGTCGGCGACGGAGACCGTGAGATGCCGCCCGGACCAGCGGAGTTCGACGACGCAATTGTTGTCGTCACCGACATGCCGGTGGACATTGGTCAGCAGCTCCTCCACACCCCGGCACACCGGCCGGATGTGAAGTTCGAGACTCCAGTGGCGGAGGTGCGCGGCGATTATTCGCCGCAGTTGGGAAACACGCTCTGCCGAAACCTGGAGTTCGACCAGATAGTGCCGGTCGAGTTGAACGGTCATCGTCGAGGCTCCTCACATCGAGGCCCACTGACTTCGCCTCATTGAACCAACGACCCCCCGAACACGAAGAGTGAGCGGATGTCACTGATAGGTCACTCCACAGAGTGACCCGGCAGAGCCGGTTGCGCAACACAGGACAGGGCGGTCCGGCCGTTCGGGTGAATCGGTCCAGGTCAGAGCAGGTACGGCAGCAGGGTGTCCGGGGTGAGCGGAAGGTTGCGCAGCCGGACGCCGGTGGCGTGCCGGACGGCGTTGCCGACGGCCGCCGCGGCACCGACGATGCCGATCTCACCGATGCCCTTGCTGCCCATCGGGTTGAGATGCGGATCCTCCTCATCGATCCAGTGCACCTCGATCCGCGGCACGTCGGCGCAGACCGGCACGTGGTACGAGGCCAGATCGCTCTCGGTGAAGTCGCCGAAGACGGGATCCATCGTGCTGCCCTCGGTCAGGGCCATGCCGATTCCCATGGTCATTCCACCGATGAACTGGGAGCGCGCGGTCCTGGAATTGAGGATGCGCCCGGCGGCGAAGACACCCAGCATCCGGCGCACCCGCACTTCTCCGGTGCGGGAGTCGACGGCGACCTCGGCGAAGTGCGCTCCGAACGCGTGGCGCGCGTAAGGGGATTGTTCGGAGGTCTCCTCCTCGGTGTCCGCGAGGGCCGTCAGCCCCTCGGCGGGAAGAGGGCCGGTGCGCTCGCTCAGCTGCCGCAGGAGAGCGGTGGCCGCCTTGTGCACGGACCAGCCCCAGGAGGCCGTGCCCGAGGAGCCTCCGGCCAGTGGCGCGTCGGGCAGGTCACTGCTGCCGATGTCGATGCGGACGTTCTCCACCGGGGTGTGCAGCACGGAGGCCGCGATCTGCGCGAGCACGGTGCGGGCGCCGGTACCGATGTCGGTGGCGTTCACCCGGACGCGGTAGGAGCCGTCGGGTGCCGCGTGCGCCGAGGCGCTGGAGGCCCCGATGTACACGGGGTAGGTGGCCGAGGCGACCCCCGTGCCGAGCAGCAGCGGCCCCTCCTCGTGGACCGCGGGGCGCGGATCGCGGTCGTACCAGCCGAAGCGCGCCGCCCCCTCCTCCAGGCAGGCCGCCAGGCCGCGGCTGCTGAACGCGCGGCCCGAATCGGGTTCGTTCACCGGATCGTTGCGCAGGCGCAGTTCGACGGGGTCCATGCCGAGGGCCGCGGCGAGTTCGTCCATGGCGGATTCCAGCGCGTACAGGCCCGGGGCCTCGCCCGGTGCGCGCATCCAGGAGGGACTCGGCACGTCCAGGGCGGTCACCCGGTGGGCGGTACGGCTGTGGCCCGATCCGTACATGACGCGGGTCGGTACGGCTGCCTGCTCCACGAACTCCTTGAGGGTGGAGGTGTGGGTGACGACCTCGTGGATGACCGAGGTGAGGGTGCCGTCGAGTTCCGCGCCCAGCCGGACGCGCTGCAGGGTGGGGGCACGGTGGCCGACCACGGCGGCCAGCTGGCGCCGGGGCAGGACGATCTTGACGGGCTGTCCGGTGTGGCGCGCGGCCATGGCGGCGAGGACGGTCTGCGGGCGCGGGGTGCCCTTGCAGCCGAAGCCGCCGCCGACGTGCTCGGAGACCACGGTGACCTGCTGCGGCCGGAGTCCGAACGCGGCGGCGAGACTGTCGCGGACCTTGGTGGAGCCCTGACTGGAATCGTGGACGATCAGTCGCCCGTCCTCGGTCCACCGGGCGGTCGCCGCGTGCGGCTCCATGGGGTGGTTGTGCAGGGCGCCGACGGTGTAGGTGGCATCGACCTGCACGGGCGCCGCGACGAAGGCCCGGTCGGCGTCGCCGCGTTCACGGACGGCGGGGTAGTCCCCGTTGACGATCTCCGGTGTGTAGAGGCCGGGGTGGTTCTCGGTCAGCACGACGTCGTGCGCCGCGCTCTCGTAGTCGATGCGCAGCGCCTCGGCCCCGGCACGGGCGTGTTCGAGCGTGTCGGCCACCACGAGTGCGATGTGCCAGCCCCGGTGCGGGACCCGGTCGTCCTGGAGGAGGGCGAGGATCGGGTCGTCGGGCTGTTTCAGCGCCGGGGCGTTGTCATGGCTGAGGACGGCGCGCACACCCGGCAGGGCCAGTGCCGCGGCGGTGTGGACGGCGCCGACGCGGCCGCGGGCGATCGTGGCGGGGACGGGCCAGCCGTACAGGCAGCCCTCAGGGGTGTGTTCGGCGGCGTAGCGGGCGGTGCCCGTGACCTTGTCCCGGCCCTCGCGGCGGACGACGGGGGTGCCCAGTGGTGGAGGGGCCTGGCTCATGACGGGGTCCTCACGTCTGCGGGTCGTGTCTGCGGTTGCTCAGCTGCGGGCGGCGAGTTCGGCCAGTGCCGTGACGGCCAGGCTGCGGGCGAGGCCCACCTTGAAGGCGTTGTCGCGCAGCGGCCGGGCCGCGGCGAGTTCGGCGTCCACGGCCTGTGCGAAGGTCTCGTCGGTGGCCGGTGCGCCCCGCAGCACGTCCTCGGCGGCGTGTGCGCGCCAGGGCCGGTGTGCGAGTCCGCCGAAGGCCAGCGCCGCGTGCTCGATCCGGCCGTCGCGGATGCTGAGCACCGCGGCGACGGAGGCGAGGGCGAAGGCGAACGAGGCACGGTCGCGGGCCTTGCGGTAGAGGGAGCCGGCGCCGTCCGGGCGCGGCGGCAGGACCACTTCGGTGAGGAGCTCACCGGCCCGGATCTCGGTGTCCTGTTGGGGGGTGTCGCCCGGCAGCCGGTGGAATTCGGTGGCGGGTACGGTCCGTTCGCCGTCCGGTCCGCGCAACTGGAATGTGGCGTCGAGGGCGGACAGGGCGACGGCCATGTCGGACGGGTGGGTGGCGACGCAGTGTTCGGAGTGACCGAGCACCGCGAGATCCCGGTGGGCGCCTTCACGGGCGGGGCACCCGCTGCCGGGCTCCCGCTTGTTACACGGTTTCGTGGTGTCCTGGAAGTAGGGGCAGCGGGTGCGCTGCAGCAGGTTGCCGCCGGTCGTGGCAGTGTTGCGGAGCTGCCCGGAGGCACCCGACAGCAGTGCCTGAGACAGGGCGGGGTAGCGGGTGCGTACCGCGGGATGGGCGGCCAGGTCGCTGTTGCGTACGGTGGCACCGATGCGCAGGCCGCCGTCGGCGGCCTCGGTCACCCGGTCCAGGGGCAGTCGGCTGATGTCGACGAGCAGGGCGGGTGTCTCGACCCCGAGCTTCATCAGGTCGACGAGGTTGGTGCCGCCGCCGAGGAAAGCGGCGCCGGGGTGCGCGGAGCCCTCACGGACCGCTTCGGCGGCGGACCGGGCGCGGAGATAGGCGAAGGGTTTCACGGCGCCACGTCCTCGATCGCCTCGACGATGCGGGGGTAGGCGCCGCAGCGGCAGAGGTTGCCGCTCATCCGCTCGCGGATCTCGGCGGCGTCGAGCGACGCGGGGGCGGTCACGGTGGCGGCAGGTGCGGTGACGTGGGACGGGAAGCCGTCCGCCGCCTCACCGAGCAGGCCGATGGCCGAGCAGATCTGACCGGGTGTGCAGTAGCCGCACTGCAGGGCGTCGCGGCCCAGGAAGGCTTCCTGGACGGGGTGGAGGCGGTCGCCGTCGGCGAGGCCCTCGACGGTGGTGACGCGGGCGCCGTCGTGGGCCACGGCGAGCAGCAGGCAGCTGTTGGCGCGCCGCCCGTCGACGATGACGGTGCACGCCCCGCACTGTCCGTGGTCGCAGCCCTTCTTCGCTCCGGTGAGGTCCAGGTGCTCGCGCAGGGCGTCCAGGACCGTGGTGCGGTGATCGAGCGTCAGGGTCCGCTCGGTTCCGTTGATGTGCAGGGTCAGGGTGGAACGGTCGGCGGTCGCTACCGGCTGTCGCGCGCCGTCGTCCCGCCCGTGTGAGGGGTCCACTCACTCGCACCTTTCAGGGGTGGCCTTTTGCCCGTTTTCTACCAGACGGATCGCCGCTTCCCGCTTCATTGCTCCGTCGCCGGGCCGTGGTCCGCCGACCGGCTCCGCAGGCGCAGCCGCACCTCCTCCTCCTGGTCTCCGGAGACCGTCCCGACGACCCGTACGTCGAAGGCGTGGGCCAGGCTCCTGCGGAGGCGTTCGACCGCCCAGTAACCGCCCAGCACGTCGACCGATACGGGCGCACCGAGCGAGACCGGCCCCGAGACCACTCGCTCCTCGCTGACATCGACGGTCGCCACCCATGCGGTGGGGCGCCTCTCCGCGAGTTTCCTCGGTACGTCGACCGATGCCCGATCGGTGGTGAATGCGGCCCTCAGCGCGTCGAAGACCATCCGCGCGTCGCCCGTGTCGCACCCGCTGATGACGACCGTGACCTCCTGACCGTGCAGGGCCTGCTCCGACTGCCTCTCCTTGGTGCTGTTCACCGCGGCTCCTTCCGCTCGGCATGGTGGGACGATCCACGCGCCGGGGGAACCGCAGGTGCGGACCGGGCCCTCGGCGGCCATCTCCGCCGCGTGGGTCCCGAAAGCGTGTGCGTCGTGGCACGCCCCGCGTCCAACCGGACACCGCGGGCCGAATGCCGGTGGGCCGGCCGTCGACCGAGCGGATTCGGCGCTCCCCTGGCCTCCCTCCGGCGATTCGAGGATCATCTCCAGGCTCGCCCCACGGCCGGTCGACGGCGACACGAGGACGTCCACCGGCAAAGGGCCGGGAGCCCGAGCCGGGTGACCGACACCGGCTGCCCTTGTGTGATCAAAACGCTTTTAGCTTTATATCCACTTAAAATATGAATTCCTGTCCCATATCGAGTGATGCCTCCGCCTCGGGGTATTCGGGAGGCATGGACGTATCGAACGGAGACCTCGGTTCACTGGCCCTCGACCTCGCCGACGGGCGGGGCGCGACCGGGGCGGTGATGGGCATTGTCGGAGTGGCGCTGGTGGGCATGCTGATCGGTGCCGTGTGGCTGGGCAGGCGGCGTCGCGACCAGGAACTTCCTCCACCCCGGCCCGAGGAGCAGCCGCCGCGGCCGGACCACCGCAGCCACATCGAGCAGCGCGATGTCCACGGCGACGACAGCTTCCCGCCCGACGGACGCGGCCTGTCCCCCTACGAGCTCGGCGACCACGGGAGCGAGACCATCCATCGCGACAGCGACGAGCGGCGGGACTGACCTGCCGGAGGCCCGGACGTCTGCCGCGTGTTGCGGGAGCGACCGCCCGCGGAGAGGCTGGTGAGGGTCGACGGCCGTCGGCACACGCGGGCCGCAGAACCGATGAAGGCAGTAGGACCATGACCGGAAGCCATCCTGGAGCGGTGTCGATGCCGGCCCCGCTGACCGGATCCGCAGCGCCCTGCTGGGTCAATCTCATGACTCGCGACCTGGAATCGGCGCAGGCGTTCTACGCCGCCGTGCTGGGCTGGTCCTTCCGGCCGGGCAGGCTGGGGCAGGAGTTCTCCGTCGCCCGCCGCGGCGACGTGCCGGTCGCCGGCATCGGTGCGGTGGCGGCGGCGTACCGGGTGGCCGTTGCCTGGACCCCCTATTTCGCGGTTCCCGACGCGGACGCGGCCGCCTCGCGCATCCGTGAGCGCAGCGGGACGGTCGCGGTGGGGCCGCTGGCGTTCGGCAAGGGGCGCGGCGCGCTGGCCGCGGACCGCGACGGTGCGGTGTTCGGCATCTGGGAGCGGACCGAGCCGTCGACCTCGCCGCCCGCACCGGACGGCCACTCGCACGCCTGGCTGCGGCTGCACACCAGGAACGCCTTCGATGCCGCGATCTTCTACGGCGGAGTGCTCGACTGGGCGAGCGGACGTCCGGGTTCCTGCGAGGTGTCGTACGAGACGGACGAGGTCATCGTCGACTGCGACGGGCGGCAGCTCGCCCGGATCAGCTCCGGCGCGGTGGAGGCCGCACCGGATCCACTGGTCCGCCCGCACTGGCAGGTCTATTTCCCCGTCACGGATCTGGCGGCCACGGTCGAGGCGGCGCGGCGCAACGGCGGCTGCCTGGTCGAGCAGAGCGCGCTGGGGGAGGGCGGCGAGGCGACCCTGCTGGACCCGGACGGCGGGCTGTTCACGGTCACGGACGTCCGGGGCCCCGTCGTGAGCGGTTCCGGCTGAACGGATGGCCCCGTGCGGCGGTCATTTCCGGCGTTCGCGCGAGGAGCGGGCCATCGCCCGCGCCGGGAACACCAACCAGCAGACCAGGAACCACAGCGCCATGGCGCCGACCAGCCACAGGGCGAGCGAGTTGTGCAGGGCCACCCGCAGGATGAGCAGCAGCGCGGAACACATGGTGCAGAACAGCAGGACCAGTCCGAGCAGGGTCAGCCGTGAGGCCCAGGCGACCGTCTGCGGCTTGAGCCGTCGTCCGGTGAGCAGACGGTGGTAGGACACGGGTCCGATCAGGGCGGCGGCGGTGGCGGATCCCAGCATCACGGTGATCACGTAGATGGTCCGGTCGGCGGCCGACAGCTCGGCGAAACGCGGCTGGAAGACGACCGCGAGCAGGAAGCCGAACAGGATCTGGACGCCCGTCTGGGCGACCCGCAGCTCCTGGAGCAGTTCCGCCCACTGCCGGTCCGCCCGTTCCTCGGACGTCTCGTGCCGGCCCGGGTCGCGGCGCCCGCCGCCGGGGAGGTGATCTGCCGGGGTCACCGTATGCCTCCGTCCCGATACGCGGAGTACTCCACCTTCCCCCTGCCCCCACCGTAGACCTCGGGGCGGACACCCGCCGGGGTCTCGACGACCGGCACGGCCCCGCCTAGGATCTTGAGTACGGCATCGCGCGTCGGTCACCGGCCGGGTGAGGCGTGGAGGTGCCCGTGAGATGCCCGTTGGAGGCATTCCACAGTGTCAGTCGAGTTGAACCACACCATCATTCACGCCCGGGACAACCGGGAGTCCGCCGAGTTCCTGGCAGACATACTGGGTCTGGAAGTCGGCGCGGAATGGGGCCCGTTCATACCGGTCGCCACCGCGAACGGGGTCACCCTGGACTTCGCGACCATTCCCGAAGCGTCGATCGTCATGCAGCACTACGCCTTCCTCGTCTCGGAACCGGAGTTCGACACGGCGTACGCCCGCATCAAGGAGCTCGGGATCACGTACTACGCGGATCCCCATCAGAAGCATCCGGGCGAGATCAACCACAACGACGGTGGCCGAGGCATGTACTTCCTCGATCCCGTCGGTCACGCCATGGAGATCATCACGCGGCCGTACGGGGGCTGACCCCGTAGCACGGCGTTCGGGAGAAGGGAGCCGGCCGGGATCCGCACGCGGGCCCGGCCGGGCCCCTGCGGGCCGGATCAGGCGATCGGCAGCACCAGTTCGGGCCGGTCCCACATCACGGCCGGAGGGCTGGCCGCAAGGGTGCCGGTGCGCCGGGCGCCGACGCTCCTGTAGAAGCCCTCGGCGGGCGGATGCGACACGATCCGGACAGCGGTCAGACCGGTGCGCCGCGCCTCGTCGCGCAGGTGCCCGATGAGCAGCCGCCCGATGCCGAGTCCCTGCGCAGCGTCGGCGACGAACATGAGGTCGAGCTCCGGCGGGGCGAGGACCAATGAGTAGAACCCGAGGAGCCGGTCCGTGCCGTCCTCGACGGCCGCGAAGACCCGATGGGTCTCGATGTAGTCGGGTCCCACCCGATATCCGGCGACCATGGCGGCGTAGGGCCCCTCATAAGCACGCGAGGTCCTGACCAGCCGGGTGAGCCGCTTGGCGTCCCGCACGGTCGCCCGTCTGATCCTTATGGCCTCGCGGCGCACCCCATCCAGGGTAATGCTCGATGTCATGCAGGGAGTATTACGCATCCGGAGTCGCAGCGCTCGTTCCCCGATCCGCGGCCCCGGGACTACGACGGACGGTGCGTGGCGCGCCACTCCTCGACGACTGCGTCGATGTCGAACGGCCGGAGGTTCAGCAGCGGACCCGGTGGCGGCCGCCTGACGGCTGCCCGGATCTTCTCGTTGACCTCGGTCAGCATGCGCCGCACCTCCGCCTCCGTCCGCGCCCCGGACACGGCTTCGGCCACGTCCTCCGCCTCTTTGCGCAGCGCCAGGGTCGGCGGGAGCACGGACACTCCCTCCCGCTGCATCTTCCGCTTGATCCACCAGGTCTCGTCATAGGGGGCGTCGAGACCGTCGAGCGGTTTGCCGAAACCCGGCAACTGCGAGAATTCGCCGCGCTGCTCGGACTCGCGGATCTGTTTGTCCACCCATGATTCGAAGCTGACGCCCGCAGGCTTGCGTTCGGTCACCGTAGGCCCCTCTCGGAGATGCGCAATCCGGCACCTTCACCATACCCAGGGCCGGCGGGGCGCCCGCCGCACCGCGACCGTCGCTCCACAACGGGCGCCTGCGCGGCGTCACTTCGGAGGTCCGGGGCGCTCCCCCGAGCCGTTTCAGTGCGCATGCGCTCCGGACTTTTCGGTTCCGCTCTCCTGGGGCTCGGCGGCAC
Source organism: Streptomyces sp. NPDC093149 (assembly GCF_044754145.1). Lineage (NCBI taxonomy): Bacteria > Bacillati > Actinomycetota > Actinomycetes > Kitasatosporales > Streptomycetaceae > Streptomyces > Streptomyces sp. NPDC093149. Next base: position 484,872 of record NZ_JBIVON010000003.1, on the reverse strand, counting down.
CCTTCTCCGGCGCCACGCGCACGGTGAACGCCGCGGTGCGCACCTTCCCTTCGTGCCGGAAGTCGAGGAAGAGCCGGTACGTACCCGCGCTGGGCGCCGTCGCCGAGAAGGACACCACGGGGCCGGGGCCGCCCTCGTTCGGATGGACGTGAAGATAGGCCAGGTCGCCCGAGCGCAGGGCGACCAGGTGCCCGTACGCCCCGAGATAGGGCTGCAGATCGGTGACGGGCCGGCCGTCCCGGCTGACGGTCAGCTTCAGTTCACCGCCCCGGCCGGCACGGAGTTCGCCGTCGAGTGCGACACGGTAGCCGTCCACCTCGGCGGTGGCGCGCGGGACCGGCAGCGCCGCGGGACGGTACGTGCCGGAGACGGCCAAGTCCGCTCCGAGCGTGAGGTTCTCGGCACCTTCGGCGGCGGGGGTGAAGTCGGCGAACGCCCGGTATCCACCGGCCTTGGGCAGGTCGACGGGGGTGGCCCAGGTTCCGTCGGCCGCCCGGACCGGATGCAGGTGCCGGAATTCGGTGAGGTCGCTCGAAGCAAGGATGAAGTGGAGTTCCTTGCCGTGCTCGCGCCGGTAGTCGGTGACCTTGCGACCGTTGTCGTCCGTGATCGCGAATCGGATCCCGGTCCGGTCCCCGGCTCGTATCGTGGGCGTTTCGAGGGCCAGCGTGTAGCCGCCGTCGGAGATCTGCAGTCCGCCGGCCACGCGGCCCGATGCCCCCTTCTCCCCGCCCTCCTCCCCCGCACCGTGCTCGGCGTGCCGCTGCGCGGGGCGGTCCTCCGCCGCCACCAGCGGGTCGAGGCCCCGGCCCACGCCGTACGCGGTACCGAAGGTCGCGGCGAGCGCGGCGGCGAAGGCGGTGATCCTCAGTGCGTTGTTCATGACGGTGTCCTCCAGCGGGTCCACGGGAGGCAGCGCCCCCCCGATGGACTCCAACATACCCCCTGGGGGTATCAAGTCAACCCAGGAGTACGCGAGGCCACCTCTCACCGCTCCCGCGAAGAACCCGCCGAGGAAACAGGCCGGGGACCGGAATCCCGGCGCTCGGCTCAGGCCGGCACCACAAGCCCGCTGCGCAGGCGCTCCACGACGGCCTGCGGAACCCTCAGACCGTCGCGCACATACCCGTCGAGGCCGCCCCACCTCTCGTCCATGGCGTCGAGCGCCATGTCGAGATAGCGGGGGCGGACCTCGATGATCGCGGACGCGATCTCCGGATCGCCGCCCGCGTCGAGAAAGTCCTGTACGTACGGCGCGTAGGCGACCCGTACGACCGGATTCACGGCGAGGAACTCGGACCGCGCCACGTCCCGTGACGCACCGAGCAGCATCAGGAGCAGCGCGGTGGCCCAGCCGGTACGGTCCTTGCCGGTCGTGCAGTGGAACAGCACCGGGCGGGCACGGTCGTCGGCGACCGTCTCGACGAAGGCCCGGTACGCGGCGGCGGCCGCCGGTGAGAGCACCATCTGCCGGTAGGTCCCGGCGAACAGCTCCTCCGCCTTCCCGCCCCCCAGCAACTGCTCCGCCGCCACCGGATCGGCCAGCAGCGCGCGCAGCCTGGCAGGGGCCACACCCGGGTTGTCGCCGAGCACATCGGCGACGAAGAGCCTGGCGCCGGGAGGCAACCGGTCGGGTGCCGCCGCGCGCTCGTCGGCGGTCCGCAGATCGACGACGGTGCGGATGCCGAGCGCGGCCACCGCCCTGTCCTGCGCCGCGTCCAGCCCGCTGAGCTGGCCGGAGCGCAGTGCCGCGCCCGGCCTGACCCGACGTCCGGCCTCCAGGGCGATGCCGCCCAGATCCCGCAGATTGACGACGGTGGATGCCGGGACTGCCCTGGCGGTCTGCACGATGAACTTCCCCTTTTCCCGACACGTGGGCGAATTGATCAGATCTGGCCCGATCAAACGTCGCACGCGGTCAGGAATTCGACAAAGTAAAACGCCGCACGGACACCGATCGGGGCCCCCGCGGCAGACGGGGAAGAAAATGAAATCGCCACCACGTCCCCCGGGCCGAAAACACCGGAACGGAGGAACACCAGGTCAGGAAGGTGACGCATTCGACGTGCCGCGTTCCCGGACATCGCGCTCGACGAGAACCCGTGGTGTGCGCGACCGCTCCGAAGGCTGTTGGATTTCCAGCCACCCGATTCCTCATCGCGGTGCGATCGGGGCGGTCCGTCGGAATCCTTCGAAAGGACCCGCACCTCCTTGGGGACGAGCACCTCGGGCGTACGCCCGCGCGAGGGGACCAGTGGACCGGCGCCCGGAGGTCGATGCCGACATGCTCCGCGCTCGCCCCGGCCACGGGTACGCCCTTCCCTCACGGATGGACCGCCGGAGGCATGACATCGACCCTTCGGCGCCGCGCGGTGGTGAACACCGTCGGACGCACAGTCGATCGACTCACAGAGCGACGGCGATGGCCTCGGTCGCCTTCACGCTGGTCCAGACGGCCGTCCCCTCACCGAGCCCCAGCTCGGTCGCCGCTTCGGGAGTGATCTCGGCGACCAGGTCCGGGACCTCGTCCGAGACGATCACCACCCGGAGCCGGCTCCCCACAGCGGTGAGCTCACGGACCGTGCCCGGCCACACGTTGCGAGGGCTTCCGCCGGGCCTGTCGTGGTGCACGGAGACCGCTTCGGGCGCGATGATCGCGAGGGCGGCCGTCCCTTCGGCCAGAGAGTCCGCGACGACCAGCCGGCCGCCGCCGACGAGGGCGAGGGTGCCGTCGGGGGCGGCGGTGCCGGGCCAGGCGTTGCGACCGAGCATCCGGGCGACCCAGGGCGAGCGCGGATGCCGGGTCACCTCGGCCGGCGCGGCGTCCTGAAGGGTGCGGCCCTCGTCGAGCACCAGGACCCGGTCGGCCAGGGACACCGCTTCGACGGGGTCGTGGGTGACGATCAGACAGACGCCGCCGAACCCGGCGAGATGGGTACGCAGGGTGTGCCGGACATGGGCCCGGGTGGTCTGGTCGAGGGCGGCGAGCGGCTCGTCGAGCAGCAGCAGCCAGGGGCGGGCGGCGAGCGCGCGGGCCAGGGCCACGCGCTGGGCCTGGCCGCCGGAGAGCTGGGCCGGCCGGCGGTGGGCGAGATGACCGACGCCCAGCCGGTCCAGCCACTGCCGCGCCTCGCGGCGGGCCTCGGCCCGGGGGACGCCGTGCGCCCGCAGTCCGTACGCCGTGTTCGTCAGTGCGCTCAGATGCGGGAAGAGCGCGCCGTTCTGCGGCACCCAGGCGACCTGGCGACGGTGCGGGGGCAGCGCGGTGACGTCGGTGTCACCGAGGCGCAGCCGGGCGCGGGCGCGCGGGGTGAGGCCGAGGAGGGCCCGCAGCAGGGTCGTCTTGCCCGCGCCATTGGGTCCGACGACGGCGATCGTGGTGCCGGGTGCCGCGTCGAGAGTCAGTCGGTTGAAGCCGGTGACCTCGGCGTGCAGCGAGCGGCGTTGCTGCGGGACCGGGGGCGTCGTGTGGCCCGGCCGGGCGGCCGGCGTGCGTGCTCCGTCCGTGTCGTCCGCGCCGTCCGCGGCGGGTCCGGCGTCGCGCGAGCGGTCGCGCGGGGTCCCGGTCCAGCGCCCGCGCAGCCCTACGAGTACGGCCATGGCTATGGCGAGCAGCAGGAGCGAGACGGAGGTGGCGGCCTCCGGGGAGTCCTGGAGCAGCAGGTAGACCTGGAGGGGCAGCGTCTGCGTGCTGCCCGGCAGGTTGCCCGCGAAGGTGATGGTCGCGCCGAACTCGCCGAGCGCCCGTGCCCAGGTGAGTGCGGCTCCGGCGGCGAGGCCGGGGGCGACCATCGGGAGGGTCACGGTGAAGAACACCCGGGCCGGTGAGGCCCCCAGGGAGGCCGCGGTCTCCTCGTAGGAGGGTCGCAGCCCGGCCAGCGCCCCTTCGAGACTGATCACCAGGAACGGCATCGCGACGAAGGTCGCCGCGACCACCGCGCCCGAGGTGTGGAACGGCAGCGTGATCCCGAAGGTGTCCTCCAGCCAGGGGCCGAGCAGGCCCCGGCGGCCGAAGCCGAGGAGGAGCGCCACGCCTCCCACGGTGGGCGGCAGCACCATCGGCAGGAGGACCAGCGACCGCACGATCGCCTTGCCCGGGAAGTCGACCCGGGCCAGCAGCCAGGCCAGGGGAACGCCCAGCAGGAGCGACAGGCCCAGGGCCCAGAACGAGACGAGCAGGGACAGCCTGAGCGCCTGTGTGACACCCGGGGTGGTGAGATGGGCGCCCAGGTCGGTCCAGGAGGTACGGGCGAGGATGCCGATCAACGGCATCAGCAGGAACGCGACGGCGAGCAGCGCGGGGAGCGCCAGGGCGACAGGGGTACGCGCGCCGGGCACGCGGCTGCGGAGGGCTCTCATCGGAGGTTCCCGGGATCGGTCGGTGGGTGCGGGACTGGCTCGATCGCACGAGGGCTGCCCGGTCCCCCCGTCCCGGGCGGCCCTCGTGCGGTGCGTTCGGCGCGCCGGCTACGGCTGCTGGAAGCCCGCGTCCTGCAGGATCTTCTGCGCTTCGGGGGAGCTGAGCCACTTCACGAACGCCGTGGCGGCCTCGGAGTTCTTGGACTGCCGCAGCGTGGCCGCCGGGTAGGAGGCCACCGCGTTCTGCGCGTCGGGGATGTCGACGGCGTCGACCTTGTCGGTGGCCGTGGCCGCGTCCGTCTTGTAGACGATGCCCGCGTCGGCCTCGCCCAGCTCGACCTTGCTGAGGACGGCGCGGACGTTGGGTTCCTGGGAGACCGGCTTGACGGTGAGCTTCTGGGCGTCGAGGACCTGCTGGCTGTAGCGGCCGACCGGCACCTCGGGGGCGGCCAGGACGACCTTCAGCTTGGGGTTCGTCAGGTCCTTCAGGTTCGCGATCTTCTCCGGGTTGCCCTCCCCGGTGGCGATGACGAGACGGTTCTTGGCGATGACGGTGGGGGCGCCGGTGTCGGACTTCAGCCCGTCCATCGTCTTGGTGTCGGCGGTGACCAGCGCATCGGCGGGGGCGCCCTGCTTCACCTGCGCGGCGAGTTCCTGGGACCCGGCGAAGGAGAACGTCACCTTCGTACCCGGGTGCTCCTTCTCGTACGCGGCGCCCGCGGTCTTGAACACGTCGGTGAGAGAGGCCGCGGCCAGCACCGTGAGCCGGGCCGCCGGGGCGCCGGAGGACGAGGCGGACTTGTCGCCCGAGTCCTTCTTGTTGCCGTCACCGCCGCTGCAGGCGGCGAGCGGGACGAGCAGCGCTGCGGTCACGATCGCGGCGGCGGCGCGGCGTCTGGTGAGGGTGGTCGTCATGTTGCCGAAGGCTCCTTGAGGGTGAGGCACGTCGTAGGTGATGCGCGATCAGGCGCGGTCGATGTACACGCTGGTGGACTTCACACGAGCGGTGGCCCGCATGCCGACCTCCAGTCCGAGCTCCTCGACGGCCTCCCGGGTGAGCAGCGACACCAGCCGGTGCGGGCCTGCCTGGATCTCGACCTGGGCCGCGACGTCGCCGAGTTTCAGTCCGGTGACGATGCCCGGGAAGGCGTTGCGGGCCGAGGTGTACGAGGCCTCCTCCTCGCCTCCGCCGCCTTGGCCGATCTCGATGGAGAACGCGGCCAGATCGCGGCCGTCGATGAGCCTGCGGCCGCCTTCGTCGCGATGGGTCGCGACCCTTCCGGCGTCCGCCCAGCGGCGGGCCGTGTCGGGGCTGACCCCCAGGAGACGCGCCGCCTGCCCGATTGTGTAGGACTGCATGTGCGACAAGATATTCGGATTGTTCTCGCAGCTGCAATCCATCCTGCTGATATGTGGAGCAAATGCCAGTCTGCTTGGAGGAAGTGCCAACTCTCGGATCGGCGTCGGCTGCGCGACCGTGCGTGAAGGGTCGAGTGCTCTCGGAGAGGGCAAGGTCACAGACGGAGCCCCTGCTGCTCGTCTGAGACCTGACCTAGCATCTGGGCATGACGGTCCAGCCTGCCGACGGGCTTACGTTGGCCGCCGATTTCCCTCGACCCGCCCATGAGCAGTGGCAGAGCCTCGTCGAAGGCGTGCTGCGCAAGTCGGGCAAGGACGTTGCGGGTTCGGCCGCCGAGGAAGCGCTGTCCACCACGGTGGAGGACGGGCTCATCACCCGCCCTCTCTACACCTCGCGCGACAGCGCTCCCGATGCCGGACATCCGGGCTTCGCCCCCTTCACCCGCGGCGGTACGGCCGGGGGCAACGCGGCGGGCGGCTGGGACGTACGGCAGCGGCACGCCCAGCCGGATCCCGCGCGCCTCAATGAGGCCGTGCTCGCGGATCTGGAGAACGGTGTCACCTCTCTGTGGCTGACCGTGGGCGGTACCGATGGCGTGCCGGTGTCCGCTCTGGCGGGGGCGCTGGACGGCGTCCTCCTCGATCTGGCTCCCGTGGTGCTCGACGCCGGCGGTCACCTCGACGCCGCGGCGACGGAGTTGCTGCGGCTCCACACCGAGCGGGGCGTCGAGGTGCGCAATGCCCGCGGCAACCTCAGCGCCGACCCGCTCGGACTGGCCGCCCGCAACGGTGCCGAAGCCGATCTGACGGCCGCCGTCCACTGGGCACGGCGGTGCACGCGGGAGTGTCCCGGAATGCGGGCCATGACCGTCGACGCGCTGCCGTACCACGAGGCCGGCGGTTCGGCCGCCGAGGAGCTGGGCGCTTCGCTGGCGACGGGTGTCGCCTATCTGCGGGCGCTGACGGAGGCCGGCCTCACCATCGAAGAGGCCTGTGCGCAGCTGGAGTTCCGGTACGCGGCGACGGCCGATCAGTTCCTGACCGTCGCCAAACTGCGGGCCGCGCGGCGGTTGTGGGCCCGGGTGGCCGAGGTGTGCGGGGCCGCCGCTGCGGGGGCGCAGCGCCAGCACGCGGTGACGTCCTCGGTGATGATGACGCGGCGCGACCCCTGGGTGAACATGCTGCGCACGACGCTGGCATGTCTGGGTGCGGGTGTCGGCGGGGCCGACTCCGTCACGGTGCTGCCGTTCGATCACGCCCTGGGTCTGCCGGACGCGTTCGCCCGGCGCATCGCCCGCAACACATCGACCATTCTGCTGGAGGAGTCGCATCTGGCCCGGGTGATCGACCCGGCGGGCGGTTCCTGGTACGTGGAACGGCTCACGGCCGAACTCGCCGACTCCGCCTGGGCGTTCTTCCAGGAGATCGAGCGGTCGGGCGGCCAGGCGGCCGCTCTGCGTTCGGGAATGATCGGCGAGCGCCTCGCGGCGACCTGGGCGGCACGTGCGAGGGATCTGGCACGGCGCAAGGAGCCGGTCACCGGGGTCAGTGAGTTCCCGCAGCTGGCGGAGCGCCCGCTGGAGCGCGAGCCCGCCCCGGGCGAGGCGTCCGCAGCGGCGTCGGGCGGTCTGCCCAGGGTCCGTCGCGACGAGGCGTTCGAGGTGCTGCGCGCCCGGTCGGACGCGCATCTCGCGGCGACCGGGCAGCGGCCCCGGGTGTTCCTGGCCGCACTCGGCCCGGCCGCGGTCCACACCGCGCGGGTGTCGTTCGCCTCCAACCTGTTCCAGGCGGGCGGGATCGAACCGGTGCACGACCCGGTCTCCGTCGACGCGACCACGGCCGCCGCCGCGTTCCGGGCCGGCGGGGCCGCCGTGGCGTGCCTGTGCTCCAGCGACGCGCTCTACGCCGAGCAGGCCGGTGCGGTCGCCGAGGCACTGCGCTCGGCCGGTGCCCAGCGGGTGTTCCTCGCCGGCCGGCCCGGGGAGTACACCGGTGTCGACGAGTACGTCTTCGCGGGCTCCGACGTGGTGGCCGTGCTCTCTTCCGTCCTCGACCGTATGGGTGTGGCGTAATGCGTATCCCTGACTTCTCCGACATCGAACTCGGACCGGGCGACGCCGCCGAGGTGTCCGAGGACCAGTGGCGCGCGGCCGTGAAGGAGTCCTCCGGCCGTTCCGACGACGACCTGCTGTGGGAGACCCCGGAGGGCATCACGGTCAAGCCGCTGTACACCGGGCGCGACCTGGAGGGGCTGGACTTCCTCGGCACGTATCCGGGTATCGCCCCGTATCTGCGGGGCCCGTATCCGACGATGTACGTCAACCAGCCCTGGACGATCCGGCAGTACGCCGGCTTCTCCACGGCCGAGGAGTCCAACGCCTTCTACCGCCGCAACCTCGCCGCCGGGCAGAAGGGCCTCTCGGTCGCCTTCGACCTGCCGACCCACCGCGGCTACGACAGCGACCACCCGCGGGTGACCGGCGACGTCGGCATGGCGGGGGTGGCCATCGACTCGATCTACGACATGCGTCAGCTCTTCGACGGCATCCCGCTGGACAGGATGTCGGTGTCCATGACGATGAACGGCGCGGTGCTCCCCGTCCTCGCGCTGTACATCGTGGCCGCCGAGGAGCAGGGCGTCGGGCCCGAGAAACTGGCCGGGACCATTCAGAACGACATTCTGAAGGAGTTCATGGTCCGCAACACCTACATCTATCCGCCGAAGCCCTCGATGCGGATCATCTCCGACATCTTCGCCTACACCTCGCAGAAGATGCCGCGCTACAACTCGATCTCCATCTCCGGCTATCACATCCAGGAGGCGGGTGCGACCGCCGACCTGGAGCTGGCGTACACCCTCGCGGACGGGGTGGAGTATCTGCGGGCCGGGCGGGGCGCCGGGCTGGACGTGGACGCCTTCGCGCCGCGCCTGTCGTTCTTCTGGGCGATCGGCATGAACTTCTTCATGGAGATCGCGAAGTTGCGGGCGGCCCGGCTTCTGTGGGCCAAGCTGGTCGGGGAGTTCGAGCCGAAGAACGCCAAGTCGCTCTCCCTGCGCACGCATTCGCAGACATCGGGATGGTCGCTGACCGCGCAGGACGTGTTCAACAACGTCACCCGGACCTGCGTGGAGGCGATGGCCGCCACCCAGGGGCACACCCAGTCGCTGCACACCAACGCGCTCGACGAGGCCCTCGCCCTGCCGACGGACTTCTCGGCACGTATCGCCCGGAACACCCAGCTGCTGCTCCAGCAGGAATCGGGGACCGGCCGGGTGATCGACCCGTGGGGCGGCAGCGCCTATGTGGAGCGGCTGACGTACGACCTGGCGCGCCGGGCCTGGCAGCACATCCAGGAGGTCGAGGCGGCGGGCGGCATGGCGCAGGCCATCGACGCGGGCATCCCGAAGCTCCGTGTGGAGGAGGCGGCGGCGCGCACCCAGGCGCGGATCGACTCCGGCCGCCAGCCGGTGATCGGTGTCAACAAGTACCGGGTGGAGACCGACGAGCGGATCGATGTGCTCAAGGTGGACAACTCCTCGGTGCGCACCCAGCAGATCGAGAAGCTGCGCCGACTGCGCGAGGCACGCGACGAGCAGGCCTGCGGGGCGGCGCTGCGGGCGCTGACAGCGGCGGCGGAGCGGGCCCCCGGCCCCGGCCTCGAAGGCAATCTGCTGGCACTCGCCGTCGACGCGGCACGTGCGATGGCGACCGTGGGCGAGATCTCGGACGCCTTGGAGAAGGTGTACGGGAGGCATGCGGGCCAGATCCGTACGATCTCCGGTGTGTATCGCAACGAGGCAGGTGAGTCTCCTTCCGTGGACCGCACCCGCAAGCTGGTGGACCGCTTCGAGGAGGCCGAGGGGCGCCGTCCGCGCATTCTCGTCGCCAAGATGGGGCAGGACGGCCACGACCGCGGCCAGAAGGTCATCTCGACGGCCTTCGCCGACCTGGGCTTCGACGTCGACGTCGGCCCGCTGTTCCAGACGCCGGCCGAAGTGGCACGGCAGGCCGTGGAGGCGGACGTGCACATTGTGGGCGTGTCCTCACTGGCCGCGGGACACCTCACGCTCGTACCGGCGCTCCGTGAGGAACTGGCCGCCGAGGGCCGCGACGACATCATGATCGTGGTGGGCGGGGTGATTCCGCCGCAGGACATCGAGGCGCTGCACGAGGCCGGGGCAACGGCCGTGTTCCCGCCCGGCACGGTGATCCCGGACGCCGCGCACGACCTGGTGACGCGGCTCGGTGCCGCGCTCGGCCATGAGTTGTGAGCAGCTGATCCGATGCCAGTGAAGATCGACATCGACAGCTATACGAAGGGGGTCCTCGACGGGAGGCGCGCGTACATCGCTCGCGCCATCACGCTCGTCGAGTCCACTCGCCCCGATCACCGGGCGCTGGCCCAGCGGTTGCTGCGTGACGTGCTCCCGCACTCCGGCAACGCCCGGCGCATCGGCATCAGCGGCGTGCCGGGAGTCGGCAAGTCCACGTTCATCGACGCCCTCGGGACGATGCTCACCGGGCTCGGCCACCGGGTCGCGGTGCTGGCCGTCGATCCCTCCTCCAGCCGTACCGGCGGCTCCATCCTGGGCGACAAGACCAGGATGGAACGCCTCGCGGTGGACCCTGCCGCATTCGTCCGCCCCTCCCCCACCGCCGGAACGCTCGGCGGGGTGGCCAGGGCGACCCGGGAGTCCATCGTGGTGATGGAGGCGGCTGGATACGACGTGGTGCTGGTCGAGACCGTCGGCGTCGGCCAGTCGGAGACGGCGGTGGCCAATATGGTCGACTCGTTCCTCCTGCTGACGCTGGCCCGTACCGGCGATCAGCTCCAGGGCATCAAGAAGGGGGTCCTGGAGCTGGCGGACGCCATCGCGGTCAACAAGGCGGACGGCCCGCACGAGCGCGACGCGCGCGCGGCCGCACGCGAACTTGCGGGCGCGCTGCGGCTGATGCACCCGGCGGACGCGGCCTGGACGCCCCCGGTGCTCACCTGCAGCGCCCGCGAGTCGACCGGTCTCGACACGCTGTGGGAGCGGCTGGAGCAGCATCGCGGGCTGCTCGATTCGACCGGCCGACTCGCCGTCAAACGGCGGGACCAGCAGGTCGACTGGACCTGGACGATGGTCCGGGACGAGCTGCTGGAGAGTCTGCGCGGCCATCCGGGCGTGCGTTCTCTCGCCCCGAGCCTGGAACAGCGGGTACGGGAAGGCGAGTTGACGGCCACGCTGGCGGCCGAGGAGATCCTGGCCGCGTTCCGCGGCACACTCCCGGCGGCGGAGGCGGGTGACTCGGCGGGTTAGGGCCTCTCGTCCGGATCACGCCGGGCCCGCGTGCCCCGGCACCGCGATCGTCCCGGCGATCCGGATCCGGAGCCGGATCCGGGCGGATCCCTCGTGGCGGTCGGTGGAGGTGCCTGTCACGGTTCTCCGGAATGATCTACGAGCCCTCAGGGTTGCGGGGAATCCTGGAGATCGAGCTGGTACTCGACCGACTTGTGCGTCGGCTGGTAGCCGAGGGCGTCGTTGACGCTCCGCATGTACGTGTTGCTGTCCGCGGTGTCCGCCAGCAGCCCGTCGAGGGCCGGGTGGCGTTCGCGGGCCTGCAGGATGGACTGCGCCTTCATCCATCGTGCGAGGCCGTGCCCCCGGTGTTCGGGGAGGACACCGGTGCCGTAGTGCTGACCGTCGCCCTCTCCGTCGGCCGGTACGACCAGTTCGGTGAAGCCCACGATCGCGGAGCCGGACTCGTCGACGGCGGCGACGGTGTGGAGCAGCTCGCCCCGGGCCGCGACGGCAGCCGCCGCGGCCCGGACTCGTGCCACGTCCCAGACGACCGTGCCGTAGTCGGTGTCGTCCATGGGCATGTCGTCCATGGCGCGGCGCGATGCCGCGAACGTCGGCGCGAGGTCGTCCGGGACCGTACCGTCCCAGGACACCAGGCGGTAGCCCGGATGCGGCTGGTCGACGATGTCGCGGAGCGCCGCGGTGTCGGCCTTCGCCAGCGGAAGGCGGGCGTAGGTCAGGGCAAGGACCTTGCGCAGCCCCTTGGCCAGCAGAAAATGATCACCGGAGGAGCCTGCCTCGACCTGCGTGATGACACTGCGTCGGCCCTCCTCGCGGGCAGCGGCGACAGCCGTGTCCAGCAGCTGTGAGCCGATGCCGTTGCGGCGCTGCGCCGGGTGGACATGGAGTTCCAGTTCAGCGAGGTGGTCCTGGCCCCCGCTTGTGAAGACGCGCAGGAGCGCCGAACCGACCGGGCTGCCCGCAAGGTCGGAGGCCAGCCACGCCAACCGGTGGCTCGCATCGGAACGTTCGGGGTCGGTCAGTGCGGTGATGCGTATCGACAAGATGACTCCTCCGCGCCGAGGGCGCCGGTCAGGACGGGTGGGCGGGCGTGCGGCCCGGGGAACCACATCACCCCGCACGCGCCACGGCAACCGGATTTCGCAGCCGTCGCCGCCGACCCGGTGCGCTCACCGTGGTACGATGCAGTCGACACATGTGTACGTCTCGGTTCGAGGCACCGGTGTCGTCTTCTTCTCGTAGAGCTGCTGCGCCCGTCCCTCTCCGACCGGCGATCCGGCTTTCGGCTCCACTTCCTCCAGTCCGGTACAGGTCTTCCCCGTCCGGGCTTTCCCGCCCGTCGTCCGGGGTGCGCCGCCTTCCGCCCCCGTACCGTCCGGGCCCTTTCATTCGCCATGTCCGCGAAAGGACCACCCGCATGACCAGCACCCTCGAACTACCCATCGACCGGGAGGAATTGCCCACAGGGGCTCTTGGCCTCCTCGACCTCACCCGCCAGGGGCACGGCACACTGCGCCTCCAGGGCGACCGGTCCTCCCCCGGCGACGTGCAGGTGCCCGCCGCCCTGATCCGCCGCCACGGCCTGCGCAAGGGTGATGTCGTCGAAGGCCTCTGCGACCGGTCCCGCGCCCTGTCCGAGGTGGTACGGATCAACGGCCTCTCCCCGCAGGCGCTGCGCGGCCGGCCCCACTTCCGCGATCTCACCCCGCTCCACCCACGGCAGCGGCTGCGCCTGGAGACGCCGTCCGGCGGTCCGGCGACGCGCCTCGTCGATCTGGTGTCCCCGATCGGCAAGGGACAGCGCGGGCTCGTCGTCGCACCGCCCAGAACCGGCAAGACCGTGCTGCTGCAACAGATCGCAGCAGCACTCGCCGCCAACCACCCCGAGTGCCACCTGATGGTGGTGCTGCTCGACGAACGCCCCGAGGAGGTCACGGACATGCGCCGGTCCGTGCGGGGCGAGGTGCTCGCCTCGACGTTCGACCGGCCGGCGAAGGAACACATCGCCCTTGCCGAACTCGCGGTCGAGCGCGCCAAGCGTCTGGTCGAACAGGGCCGGGACGTCGTCGTCCTGCTGGACTCCCTCACCCGGCTGTGCCGCGCCCACAACAACGCGTCCGGCGCGGGCGGACGCACCCTCAGCGGCGGCGTCGACGCTGCCGCGCTGCTCGGCCCGAAGCGGCTCTTCGGGGCCGCTCGCCTCGCCGAGGAGGGCGGCTCGCTCACCATCCTGGCCACCGCTCTGGTGGAGACCGGATCCCGTGCCGACGACTACTTCTTCGAAGAGCTGAAGAGCACCGGCAACATGGAACTCCGGCTCGACCGCTCGCTGGCCGACAGACGGATCCACCCGGCCGTCGACATCCCGGCGTCCAGCACCAGGCGTGACGAACTCCTGGTCCCGGAAGCCGAGTTGCGGACGGTGCGCGGACTGCGCCGCGCGCTGCACTCCAGGGATCCGCAGACGGCGCTCGAAACGCTGCTGAACCGGATCCGCCGCACCCCGGACAACGCGGCCTTCCTCCGTACGGTCCACCTCACCGTTCCCGGCGCCTGAGCCTGTCCGACCGGGGCCGGACGGCGCAATAGCATGGACCGCTCCTGCACGATCCGCCCCCAACGAGCACAGGGAGAGCAGGCACATGGAATTCCGCCGACTCGGCCGCAGTGGTCTGACCATCAGCGAGATCGCCTACGGAAATTGGCTCACCCACGGCTCCCAGGTGGAGGAGGACGCGGCGGTCGCCTGTATCCGCGCGGCCCTCGACGCCGGGATCACCACCTTCGACACCGCGGACGTCTACGCCGAGACGCGGGCCGAGGCCGTGCTGGGCCGAGCACTCAAGAACGAGCGCCGCGCGGGACTTGAGGTGTTCACCAAGGTGTACTTCCCGACCGGCCCCGGCCACAACGACCGGGGGCTCGGACGCAAGCACATCATGGAGTCCATCGACAACTCGCTGCGCCGCCTGCAGACGGATTACGTGGACCTCTACCAGGCGCACCGCTACGACCACTCGACCCCGCTGGAGGAGACCATGGAGGCGTTCGCCGACGTCGTCCGCTCCGGCAAGGCCCTCTACATCGGCGTCTCCGAATGGACGGCCGACCAGCTCCGCGCCGGACACGGTCTCGCCCGCGAACTGCAGGTGCCGCTGATCTCCAACCAGCCGCAGTACTCGGCACTGTGGCGGGTCATCGAGAGTGAGGTGGTACCCGCGTCGGAGGAACTGGGCATCGGGCAGATCGTCTGGTCACCGATCGCTCAGGGCGCCCTCACGGGCAAGTACAAGCCCGGCGCGCCGCTCCCGGCCGGTTCTCGGGCGACGGACGAGAAGGGCGGCGCGAACATGGTCGCCGGCTGGCTGCGCGACGAGGTGCTGGAGCGCGTCCAGCAGCTGCGGCCGCTCGCCGACCAGGCCGGTCTGAGCCTCGCCCAGCTCGCGGTCGCCTGGGTGCTGCAGAACCCCAATGTCTCCGCCGCCATCATCGGCGCTTCCCGGCCCGAGCAGGTGACGGAGAACGCCGGGGCGGCGGGTGTGACACTCGACGCGGAACTGCTGAAGAGCATGGACGACATCCTGTCCCCGGTGGCGGAACTGGACTCCGGTCTGACCGCCGGTCACGAGAGCAACAGCTGACCCGACCGTCCACGGTGAAGGGGGCAGGGCCCGCCGGACGACGGACCCCGCCCCTCGACCGCACTCCTTCCGAGCCGTGCGCGGGTCACCGATCCGGGCTGTGCACGGCGTCAGACACCGGTGTGCAGCGATGCGGTGTGCTCGCGGACCTGTGCCGGTGTGAGATAGGAGTCCGTGTACTCGAAGTCACGCAGCTTGGCCGGCTTGCGGGCCTGGAATCCGGTACGCACGAAGTCGTCACCCGCGACGGCGTTGAGCATCCAGTTGGTCATGACCCGCACCTTGGCCACATTGGTCCGCAGCGCCGTCCAATGGTAGCCACGGGCGACGGCCTGTGCCAGGATTCCGTGCATTTCGAGGCCGATCGGCTTGGACACCGCGTCCTTGCCTCCGAGGTCCACGACCAGCCCGAGGTCCCGGTGCACGTACGGCTTCAGCGGCCGGTGGCGGAGCGTGGCGATGAGGTTGTCGGCGAGCGTGCGGCCCTGGCGCATGGCGTGCTGCGCGGTGGGCGGGCAGACCGCCCCGGCGTCCTTGCTCAGGTCCGGTACGGCCGCGACGTCACCGAGCGCGAACATGCCGTCGAAGCCCGGCAGGCTCATCTCGGGCGTCACCGCGAGCCGTCCGCGTACCGTCTCCGCGTCGAAGGTGGAGACCAGTGGACTCGCGATAACGCCCGCCGTCCAGATCAGTGTGCGGCAAGGCACCACCCGGCCGTCGGTGAAGGTCACCTGTTCCGGCCCGGCCTCGGCGACGGAGACCCCGAGCGACACCTCGATGCCGCGTGCGCGCAGCACCTCCAGGGCGCTCCGGCCGAGTTTGTCCCCCAGTTCGGGCATGAGTTTCGGGGCGATGTCGATGAGGTGCCACTTGATGAGCCTGGGATCGAGCCTCGGGTAGTGCCTGACCGCGTTGGTGGTGAGGCGCTGCAGGCAGGCGGCCGTCTCGGTGCCCGCGTATCCGCCGCCGACCACCACGAACTGGAGCCGCGAAGCCCGCTCGTGCTCGTCGTGACTGGCATCCGCGAGATCGAGTTGGGCGATCACGTGGTCCCGTACGTACGCGGCCTCGGCGAGCGTCTTCATGCCCCGGGCGTTGTCGAGCAGGCCGGGGATGTCGAAGGTACGGGTGACACTGCCGGGGCTGAGCACGATGTAGTCGTAGGGCTCGTAGACGACCTCGTCGGTGATCTTGCGGATGACACAGACCTTCGCCTTGGGATCCACTCCGATGGCACCGCCCGGGATGATCCGGGTGCGGTGCTTGCGGCTTCGTCGCAGCGACACCGCGACCGACTGCGGGGTGAGCACCCCTGCCGCCACCTGGGGCAGCAGGGGCAGATAGAGCTGGTACGAGAACGGGGCGACGAGCGTGATGTCCGCCTCGCCCGGGACGAGCCCGCGCTCCAGACGGCGCACGCACTCCACCCCGGCGAATCCGGCACCGACAACGAGGATCCTGGGTCGTGCCACGGTGTTCGTCCCTTCTCGGGCCTGCACGGTCGTCCGTTCGCCTGCCCCGTCGCACGCGCCCGTCATCTCTCATCTTCACGAGCCGCGGCCGACTTCGCCTGCTGGGGACGGCGGACGGACGACACCACCGGGTCAGCGGGCCAGCAGGGCGACCGCCGTGCAGGTGCCACCGACCGCGCCGACGAGCACGAGACCGGCCGCGACGCAGCGGGCCCTGAGCTCGCGGTAGCGCGCGTCGAATTCGCCGCGCAGCTGGCCGGCACGCGCGGAGATCCGGCAGAGCATGGCCCGCGAAGTGGTGACACGGTCCGCGATATAGACCCGTTCCACCTCCTCGCGCTGTGCCCTGGTCAGCCAGGGCAGCTCGTCGGTGAAGCGGTCCGCCTGCCGTCGGGCCTCCTCGACCTCGGCGGTCCACAGCAGATAGCCCTCCAGCTGTGCCAGACCGCGCGCACTGTCCTTGTCCGAGTCCACTCGATGCTCCTCTCCCGGGACCGTTCTGTTCAGGCCCCGCTGTCCCCCGGGGCGGCGATCGTGCCGGTGCCGGGACGGTTGATCGCTTCGTCGAGGGCGCGGACCGAGGGGTGGTGCAGGTCGAACGCCGGGGACTCGGAACGGATCCGCGGCAGGGTGAGGAAGTTGTGCCGCGGCGGCGGGCAGGAGGTCGCCCACTCCAGCGAACGGCCGTAGCCCCACGGGTCGTCGACCCCGACGTTCTTGCCGTACTTGGCGGTCTTCCACACGTTGTAGAAGAACGGCAGCATCGACAGACCGAGCAGGAACGAGGAGATGGTCGAGATCGTGTTCAGCGCGGTGAAGCCGTCCGCGGCGAGGTAGTCCGCGTAACGACGCGGCATGCCCTCGGCACCCAGCCAGTGCTGCACCAGGAACGTGCCGTGGAAGCCCACGAACAGCGTCCAGAACGTGATCTTGCCGAGCCGCTCGTCCAGCATCTTGCCGGTGAACTTCGGCCACCAGAAATGGAATCCGGCGAACATCGCGAAGACCACGGTCCCGAAGACGACGTAGTGGAAGTGCGCGACGACGAAGTACGAGTCCGAGACATGGAAGTCCATCGGGGGCGACGCCAGGAGCACACCGGTCAGACCACCGAAGAGGAACGTGACCAGGAAGCCGATCGACCAGAGCATCGGTGTCTCGAAGGACAACGATCCCTTCCACATCGTGCCGATCCAGTTGAAGAACTTCACACCGGTCGGCACCGCGATGAGGAAGCTCATGAACGAGAAGAACGGCAGCAGCACACCGCCGGTGACGAACATGTGATGCGCCCACACGGTCGCCGAGAGGCCCGTGATGGCGATCGTCGCGCTGATCAGACCGATGTAGCCGAAGATCGGTTTGCGGCTGAAGACCGGGATGATCTCACTGACGACCCCGAAGAACGGCAGGGCGATGATGTACACCTCCGGATGGCCGAAGAACCAGAAGAGGTGCTGCCAGAGCAGCGCCCCGCCATTGGCCGGGTCGAAGACGTGCGCGCCGAACTTCCGGTCCGCTTCCAGCACCAGCAGGGCGGCCGCGAGGACGGGGAAGGCCAGCAGGACGAGTACGGCGGTCAGCAGGACGTTCCAGACGAAGATCGGCATGCGGAACATCGTCATGCCCGGGGCACGCATGCCGATGATCGTGGTGATGAAGTTGACCGAGCCCAGGATCGTGCCGAAGCCCGAGAAGGCCAGACCCATGATCCACATGTCGCTGCCGATACCCGGTGAGCGGACCGCGTCGGTCAGCGGGGAATAGGCGAACCAGCCGAAGTCGGCCGCGCCCTGCGGGGTGAGGAAGCCGGCCACCACGATGAGCGAGCCGAAGAGGTACAGCCAGTACGCGAACATGTTCAGCCGTGGGAACGCCACGTCGGGCGCGCCGATCTGCAGCGGCATGATCCAGTTCGTGAAGCCGGCGAACAGCGGCGTCGCGAACATCAGCAGCATGATCGTGCCGTGAATCGTGAACGCCTGGTTGAACTGCTCCGGCGAAATGATCTGGATCCCGGGGCGGGCCAGCTCGGCTCGCATGACCAGGGCCAGCACACCACCGACGATGAAGAAGGTGAACGACGTGACCAGGTAGAGCGTGCCGATCGTCTTGTGATCGGTGGTGGTCAGCCACTTGACGACGACGTTGCCCGGTTGCTTGGCGCGTACCGGGAGCTCGTTCGCGTACGCCTCGTCTTCCTCGGCTGCCCCTGATGTGCCCGTCGTCGTCACTGGGACGCTCCTTCGATCTCATTCGCGCGGGTGGACTGGGCACCCGGCAGGGGCTCCGACTCCACCGGGACGGCCGGCCGGCCGTTCCCGCGCGCGTCACGCCAGATTCCAGGTGCAGCAAATCAGCCGCGGGGCCACTATGTGCGGCCCGGCGCCCGCCGTCGCACGACTTTCACTCGTCAGGGCGTTTTCGGCCGACGGCCCGGCCCGCCGGCACCCCGTCGGCGCCGGTGCGGGCTCCCGTGCGGGCGACGGCCGACGCCGTGGCCCGGAGCACGGGGCGCGACACCCTCATCCGCTCAACCGGCAATGCCCGCAAAGCGGTTCATGTCCCAGAGTCGCGGAATCCCCGCGAGGCGTCGCCAACTCCTGCACGGGACGGCGCGGTTGTCGCAGGAGTCGGCGAACACCCCGACCGGTGACCGGCTCCGGGGATCGCTGCTGTGCCGCTCAGGCCAGCCCGCCCGTGGCGCGTACGTTCTGGCCTGTCATCCACCGGCCGTCGTGGCCGACCAGGAAGGCGACCACGTCGGCCACGTCCTCGGGTTCGCCCAGTCGGCCGAGAGGTGTCATTCCGGCGACTGCTTCGAGCGCCTCCGGCTCGTTGGCGCCGCGCAGCATCTCGGTGTCGGTCGCACCGGGCGAGACGGTGTTGACGGTGATCCCCCGGGCTCCGAGTTCGTGGGCCGCGACGGCGGTGATCTGCTCGACCGCCCCCTTGCTGGCGGCATACGCGCTGATGCCGGGGCCCTGCCGCACGGTGTTGGCCGTGGAGATGTTCACGATGCGGCCGCCTTCACTCATCCGCCGGGCCGCGTGACGGATCGTCATGAAGACCGCTCGGGTGTTCACCGCCATCACCCTGTCGAACACGTCCGGTTCGGTGTCCGCGATGAGGGACGGAGGGAGGCACAGCGCGGCGTTGTTCACCAGGACGTCCAGGCCGCCCAGCCTCGCCTCGGCGGCCTCCATCAGCTGTTCCGGCCCGTCGGGATCGGCGAGATCGATACGGACGGCCGATGCTTCGCCGCCCTTGTCCCGCACCGCGCGGACGACCTCCGCGGCCGCGTCGTCGCTGGTGGCGTAGTTGAAGACCACGTGTGCCCCGTCGCGGCACAGGCGCTCGACGATCGCGCGGCCGATGCCCCGCGATCCTCCGGTGACCACGGCGTTCCTGCCCGTCAGCACAGTCCGTCCTCCTCAAGAACAGCAGATCCGAGTCGGTCGAACCTACCGGCGGAACGGCTGCTTGTACGGGAGCACGCGGACAATGTCCAAAACCGCCGAGCGCTCGCGGCGCCGGCCCGCGGCATCGCAAAACCGCCCCGGCCGGGCAGGATGCCGGCCGGGGCGGGAGGGCCGAGGGAGCGCGCCTGGACGCACCCCCCCCTTCCGTAGCGGTCGCGTCAGCCGATGGTGGCGATGGCCTGCGTGAACGTCGCCGACGGACGCATGACGGCCGCGGCCTTGGCCGGGTCGGGCTGGTAGTAGCCGCCGATGTCGGCCGGCGAGCCCTGGACCGCGATCAGCTCGTCGACGATGGTCTGCTCCTGCTCCTCCAGCGTCTTCGCGAGCGCGGCGAAGGCCTGCGCGAGCTGCGCGTCGTCGGTCTGCTGCGCCAGCTCCTGGGCCCAGTAGAGGGACAGGTAGAAGTGGCTGCCGCGGTTGTCGATGCCGCCCAGCTTGCGGCTCGGCGACTTGTCCTCGTTGAGGAAGGTGCCGGTCGCACGGTCGAGGGTGTCGGCGAGGACCTGGGCGCGCGCGTTGCCCGTGGTCGCGGCCAGGTGCTCGAAGCTGGCCGCGAGCGCGAAGAACTCGCCCAGGCTGTCCCAGCGGAGGTAGTTCTCCTTGACGAGCTGCTGGACGTGCTTGGGCGCGGAGCCGCCGGCACCGGTCTCGAACAGTCCGCCGCCGTTCATGAGCGGGACGACGGAGAGCATCTTCGCGCTCGTGCCCAGCTCAAGGATCGGGAACAGGTCGGTCAGGTAGTCACGCAGCACGTTGCCGGTCACCGAGATGGTGTCCTCGCCGCGGCGGATACGCTCCAGCGAGAACGTGGTCGCCTTCACCGGCGGCATGATCTCGATCTGCAGGCCGTCGGTGTCGTGGTCGGCGAGGTACGCCCTGACCTTGGCGATCAGCTGTGCGTCGTGGGCGCGGTCCTCGTCGAGCCAGAACACGGCCGGGGCACCGGTGGCGCGGGCGCGGGTGACGGCGAGCTTGACCCAGTCCTGGATCGGCAGGTCCTTGGTCTGGCACATGCGGAAGATGTCGCCCGCGCCGACGACCTGCTCCAGCACGACGTCGCCGTTGGCGTCGAGGACCCGCACCGTACCCGTGGTGGGGATCTCGAAGGTCTTGTCGTGGCTGCCGTACTCCTCGGCCTTCTGCGCCATCAGGCCGACGTTCGGCACCGAGCCCATGGTCGACGGGTCGAAGGCGCCGTTGGCGCGGCAGTCGTCGATGACGACCTGGTAGACACCCGCGTAGCTGCTGTCGGGGAGCACCGCGAGGGTGTCGGCCTCCTTGCCGTCCGGGCCCCACATGTGACCGGAGGTGCGGATCATGGCCGGCATCGAGGCGTCGACGATGACATCACTCGGTACGTGCAGGTTGGTGATGCCCTTGTCGGAGTCGACCATGGCCAGCGCGGGGCCTTCGGCGAGCTCGGCCTCGAAGGACGCCTTGACCTCGGCGCCCAGGTGCGGCACGGAGTCCAGGCCCTTGAGGATGGCGCCGAGGCCGTCGTTCGGGGAGAGACCGGCCGCGGCGAGCACCTCGCCGTACTTGGCGAAGGTGTTCGGGAAGAAGGCGCGGACCACGTGGCCGAAGATGATCGGGTCGGAGACCTTCATCATGGTGGCCTTGAGGTGGACGGAGAACAGCACGCCCTCGGCCTTGGCGCGGGCGACCTGTGCGGTGAAGAACTCGCGCAGGGCCGCGACGCGCATGACCGCCGCGTCGACGACCTCGCCCGCGAGCACCGGGACCGAGTCGCGCAGAACGGTGGTGCTGCCGTCGTCGCCCGCGAGCTCGATGCGCAGCGAACCGGCCTCGGCGATGACCGCGGACTTCTCGGTGGAGCGGAAGTCGTCGACGCCCATGGTGGCGACGTTCGTCTTCGAATCGGCCGTCCAGGCGCCCATGCGGTGCGGGTGCGTCTTGGCGTAGTTCTTGACCGAGGCGGGGGCGCGGCGGTCGGAGTTGCCCTCGCGCAGCACCGGGTTCACGGCGCTGCCCTTGACCTTGTCGTAGCGCGCGCGGACGTCCTTGTCCTCATCGGTCTGCGGGTCGTCCGGGTAGTCCGGCAGTGCGTAGCCCTGCGCCTGCAGCTCGGCGACGGCGGCCTTCAGCTGCGGGATCGAAGCCGAGATGTTCGGCAGCTTGATGATGTTGGCTTCCGGCGTCTTGGCCAGGGCACCGAGCTCGGCGAGCGCGTCGTCGATGCGCTGGCTCTCCTGGAGGTACTCGGGGAAGACGGCGATGATGCGCCCGGCCAGCGAGATGTCGCGGCTCTCGACATTGACCCCGGCCGTCGAGGCGTACGCCTGGACCACGGGCAAGAACGAATAGGTCGCCAGGGCCGGAGCCTCGTCGGTGTGTGTGTAGATGATGGTCGAGTCAGTCACCCTGTGCTCCGCTCCACGTCTGCAACATTGCTTGACATCAAGATATCTCGTGATCGCCGGCGACTCGACAGGGCCCTGCCCTCTTGTCCGGGCGCGACCGTCAGGGGCTCCGGGTTCAGGGACGCCCCGACGGCGGGACCTGCTCCCCGGTCGGCACCGGACCCGGCGCGGTCCCGTCGCCGAACGGGCTTCCGCCCAGCTCCTCCCGATGATGCGGCGTGAGCCAGCCCGACAGATCGGGGCCGACGGGCACGATGCCGGTGGGGTTGATGCCGCTGTGGACGCGGTAGTAGTGCTGCTTGATGTGGTGGAAGTCGACCGTGTCACCGAAACCGGGCGTCTGGTACAGGTCCCTGGCGTATGCCCACAGAACACGGTCCTCCGCCAGCTTCGAGCGGTTGCACTTGAAGTGTCCATGATAGACGGCGTCGAACCGCACCAGGGTGGTGAACAGCCTGATGTCCGCTTCGGTGAGTGATGCGCCGACGAGGTAGCGCCGGTCCGCGAGGCGTTCGGACACCTGGTTCAGCCGGCGGAACACATCCTGGTACGCAGCCTCGTACTCGGACTGTTCCGCCGCGAACCCCGCGCGGTACACGCCGTTGTTCACATCGCGGTAGATGCCCTCCATGACCTCGTCGATCTCGTCACGCAGGCGTTCGGGATACAGGTCGGGCGCGCCCTCCCGGTGCAGCGCGGTCCATTCGGTCGCGAAGTCCAGCGTGATCTGCTGGTAGTCGTTGGTCACGAGCCTGCCGCTCGGTACGTCGACGATCGCGGGAACGCTGACCCCGCCGGGATGGCCCGGCTCCCGGGCGTCGTACGCCTCGCCCAGGTATTTGATGCCGAGCACCGGATCCCGGCCGCCCTCGTCCAGTGTGAAGCGCCAGCTGCGGTCGTCCTGGATCGGATCGGCGACGGCCAGCGACAGGGCATCCTCCAGTCCGAGGAGTCGCCGGGAGACGAGGGAACGGCTCGCCCACGGGCACGCGCGGCTGACGACCAGCCGGTAGCGGCCGGCCTCGACGGGCCAGCCGTCCCGGCCGTCGGCGGTGATGCGGTCGGCGAAGTGGCTCCTGGACCGTTTGAATGCCTTGTGGCCGTAGGCCGCGTTGCCGTCGGTATCCGAACCGGTGGTCGTGCCGGTCTCGCGCCGCTTCATGGTGTTCTCCCTATGTTTGTGTACTCCCCGCGGACGGCCTGCGAGCGGACCGAAGGACGCGCATCCGGCTACGGCGCTCCCCGCGCACATCCACCAGCCCGATGACCAGAGCGACGACGACGAAGGCGACCGCGACAACGAGTCCGTGGTAGTACGCGATGGCCCACCCGTCCCCGCTCAGTTGCGCGAAGAACATCGAGCCGACCGCGGCGATCCCGATCGCCGAACCGACGCGCTGGCCGGTCTGAAGGGTTCCGCCTGCGCTCCCCGCGCCGGCCACCGGAACCTCGGACAGGGTCAGTGTCTGGTTGGGGGCGATGACCAGGCCACTGCCGAGACCGGCCAGCAGCAGCGGCGCCGCCATCGCCCACCCCACACCCCGGCCCGGCACGAGATGGACGGCGAGCGCGGTGACCGCCAGCCCGAAGGCCACCGTCGCCAGCCCCGCGACGACGAGCGGCCGCCCGAACCGGCCCACGAGCCGGCCGCCGGGGCTTGCCGCGACGGCCGCGCCCACGGCGAAGGGGGTGATGGCGAGTCCCGCCTGCAGGGCGGAGTAGTGCAGGCCGCTCTGCAGGTAGAGCGTGGTGATGAAGAAGATCGAGGTGAATCCGGCGAAGTACAGCAGGATCAGCAGGCAGCCCAGCCAGTAGGAGCGGACCCGGAACAGCGACAGGTCCACGACGGGCTGGGTACCGCGCCTGCCGCACCAGGACTCCCATCCGACGAAGGCGACGAGCAGCACAGCGGCGCCCACGAGCAGGAGCCACTTCCGGTCCCCGGGCCACTGCTGCGACTGGACGAAGGGCAGCAGCAGGGCGAGCACACCCGCACCGAGCAGGAGCACACCGAGCGGGTCGAGGTCGCGCAGGCGCACCCGTCCGGCCGAGGGGGTGTCCGGGAGCAGGCGCCGGGCGAGCAGGAGGCAGGCGGCACCGAGCGGCAGGTTGACGTAGAAGACCCAGCGCCACCCCTCCTCGGCGCCGGCCGCCTGGATCAGCAGCCCTCCCGACAGCGGGCCGACGGCGGTGGAGATACCGACCACCGTTCCGAACATGCCGAAGGCCCGGCCGCGCTCATCACCGGAGAACATCTGCTGGATCAATGCCGAGATCTGGGGCGAGATCATGCCCCCGGCGAGACCTTGGACGAGACGGGCGACGACCAGCCACTGGCTGGACTGCGCGACTCCGCAGGCTGCCGACGCCAGGGTGAACAGTGCCAGCCCGATCATGAACACCTCGCGGCGTCCGCGCGCGTCACCGAGCCGTCCCGCGGGGATGAGGAACAGGCCGAAGGCGAGGGAGTAGCCGGAGAGCACCCATTGCAGGTCGGACTCCGGCGTGTGGAGCCCTTGCCGGATCGACGGCAGGGCGACATTGACGATGGATACGTCGAGCAGGGTCATGAACCCGGCGATCAGACACACCGCGAGCGCCTGCCAGCGGTGCGGGTCCGGGGTGCGGGGGCCCGGGGCGGGATCGTCGTCCCACCTCGCAGCACCCCAGTGACCTGCGCTCTCCACCATGGCTCGCACCCTAGGACCAAGCGCCCCGATACTCATCCCGGCAGGGCCGCGACGACGGCTTTTCCGGCGTCCGTTCCAGCGGACGGGCGGCACAAGGACACGGCCGCGCCCCCTGGGGGGAGGAGACACGGCCACGGCGGTCCGTGGAGGGGCCCGGGACACGGCGGCCCGGGGCAGGCCGTCCGGTCGCGTCTGCTGCCCCGATGGGCACCCCTGTGGCACTGTGAATGACGCTGCCGACCATCGGAGGCCGACGTGACCGTGCTCGTCTGGATCGACGAGGGCACATGGCGGGCCGCGGTGGACGCCGCCCGGACCCACGTCCGAGCCGGAGAAGCGATCACCCTGCTGCACGTCACCGGCGACGACGTGGCCGAAGCGGCGCACGGCGCGTTCGTCGGTCTGCTCGGCCGGGGCCACGCCGAGCGCGACCCCGGCGACCAGGTGGCGGCCCTTTCCGCGCGCGCCGCAGCGGCACTTCTGGACGCGGCCGCCGAGCGTCTCGGCCGACCCGCGGCACGGCTCCGGGCCCACGGCCGTATCGAAACGGAAGTCGTCCGCGCCGCCGAGGACGCCGAGTTGCTGATCTGCGCCCGCGACGGCGACCGCCGCCCGGGGCCTCGCAGTCTGGGACCCGTGACCCGCTTCGTCGTCGACCACGCCTCGTGTCCCGTGCTGCTGGTCTGGCCCCAAGCGCCGCCCGGCGTCGGCACCCCGCCACCGCACCCGTCGTCCCCTTGACGACTCAATCCCGCAGGGCATTCGGACCCACCGCCCGTGCGCCACGGACCGGTCGACGGACTGTCCGCTGCGAGCAGGACCGGAGACACGGACACATCCGGGCAGCCACCCTGATCCGGAAGTGGCGCGAAGTAGCACGACGACGGCCCGCTCACCGAAGACCGGCGGTCGTCCGTCCCAGGAACGCCGCGGTGGTGGCCACGAACCGGTAGGGGTCGTCGAGCCACGGAAAGTGGCCCGCTCCGGGCTGAACGACGAACTCCGCGTTCGGGAAGAGCCCGGCGAATTCGGCCATCGCAGGCACAGGAGCACCCAGGTCCACTTCCCCGGCGAGCAGCAGCACCGGCGCCGCGTACCGTGCGAGTGCCACGCGCGTGGCCTCCGGGTCGAAAGCTGCTTCGCCGCCGAAGACGGCCGCGGCTTCCGCGTTCGTCTGCTTCTCCCCCGCGGCCTGATGGGCTCGGGACTCCTCGTCCCACCGTCCGTAGAAGAAGGGTGCGACGGCCTGCCAGCGGTCGTCCGTCGCCTGACCGGCGATGATCGCCTCCAGGGCTTCGAACGCCGGCCCGAACCACGGCTGGTCCTGCCTGAGCCGCGCGGTCTCGCGGCGGACGTCTCCGGTGATCGCGATGCCGACGGCCCGGGTACTCGGTGTGATCAACGCGAGCCTGCCGACGCGCTCCGAGTGGCGGCCGACGTACAACGCCGCCAGATTGGCACCTGCGGAGTGCCCGATCAGATCCATGGTGTCGAGCCCGAGGTGCTCACGCAGGGCGTCCACGTCATCGACGAGCCGGTCGCAACGGTAGGAGGCGGCGTCCTGCGGGATCGCGGACTCGCCGGTGCCCCGGAGATCCAACATGACCAACTGCCGGTGTGCGGAGAGGCCTCCGAGTGCCCCGAGGTACTGGGACGCCTGCATGGGCCCGCCGGGCAGGCAGATCGCGGGAGCACCGTGTCCGTGCACGCGATAGGCGAGTGTGGTTCCGTCATGGGCGGAGAAGGTAGGCATGGCGGGGAGCCTGTCAGCGGCGTTCGTGTCGGACAACCGGGTTTCCGCCGTGCCCGAAGGGCCCGGACGCGGCAGCCTCCGACTGCGGGCCGACCCGAGCGGCGCGGAGGCCGAGTGCGAGCAGTACAGCGCGCCATGAGCGACCCGGCCCCGCGCCCCCTGAAGCCCCGCCGGCATTCCGCGAGAATGAGGAGAGTGGCAGGGGGCGAGGAAGTTCCGACGGTTGCGGGTCCTCGTCAGTCCCGCGAGTTGCCGAAGAGGATGCGGTAGCCGACGAGCAGGACGAGGGAGCCGCCGATCGCCGCACCCCACGTGGTCAGGTCGAAGAAGTGGTTCTCCACGGGCCGGTCGAGAAAGCGTGCCGAGAGCCAGCCGCCGACGAAGGCGCCCGCGATACCGATGAGGGTGGTCCCGATCAGGCCTCCGGGATCGCGCCCGGGGAGCAGGATCTTGGCGATGACTCCGGCGACGAGCCCGAGGATGATCCAGCCGATGATGCCCATGTTCGTCGTTCCTGTCGTCGGGCCGTGCCCGGGAGAGGCGGTCCCGGGCCGGCAGCAGTACGTTGCTTGGTTGCGCAACTGTACAGATGAGGACGCGGCGCGGGCTGTGCTGGTTGCGTGATGAACGGCCTTGCGTCAGGACTCTCAAGTCGCGTCCGGAGGACCACAGTTCCCCCGGGTCGTCGGCGGTGCGGGACGGCGAACCGGGCCATCGGCGTTGGTGGCCGGCCTCGCCCGGGGGCTCCCGAGGGCGGCGCGGGGCCTTTCGTCGGGATCAGGCCGGATCGGCGAGCGGGGCCCGGTGCCGTGGGTCGCGAGGCGACGGTCCGCCCTCGTGCCGGACGCATGTGGACGACTCCGGCAACGCGGCGGGCGTGCGTGCCGGGCGTCGCACGGCAGACGGCAGCTTGAAGACACCGCCTAGACTGGGGAGGTTCACAAGCGACCCTGCGGAGATGGGAGTGACTGGCGGTGGCGACAGGCGTCGACAGCTTCGAGGACCCGTCCGCCGAGGTACTCGCTGAGGCGGCCGCGGCGTTCGGGCTGCTGGCGTCCTCGGCACGGCTGCACATCATGTGGGCACTGGCCCAGGGCGAGAGCGATGTGACCGGTCTCGCGGAGCGGGTGGGTGGCGCGCTGCCCGCCGTCAGCCAGCACCTGACGAAGCTGAAGCTCGCGGGACTCGTACGTTCGCGTCGCGAGGGCCGGCGGATGGTCTATTTCGTGGACGACCCGGACATCGTGACCGTGGTGCGGCTGATGGTCCGTCAATTGGCTGCACGTGCCGACACCATGTCCGAGCCGATGCGTGGGCGTCGCGGGATCGGCGCCTGAGGAGTCCGAGACCGTGGGCCCGTCGGCCCGGTGCCGAACCCGTCGCCGACCGCCCCCGGTCCGCGGCGGAGCGGCCGGTCGGCGCAAGCCGTGGGACCCGACTTCGCTTCAGGCGCTGCCGTACCTCGGACACCGGCGTACGCCCGCTCACGAGTGTGCGATCCGATGCTCGCCCCATCGGGTTCGTCGCGCACGCGCGGCCCGCCGGACGGACCGTGGCACGGACTCCCGCTCCCGCCGGGCGGCGCTTTGCCTGTTGCATGAATGACTTGCGCGGGACGCAGCGACACCGGAAACCCACCGCACTCCCCCGGTGGGCGGCACTGCGCCGGCCTCCGCTGCGCCGAAATCGGCTGGACTCCGTAGGCTGGCTGTCGGGAACTCAGGTGGCGCACGGGAGAGGCAGCGAACGGTGACGGACTCCAGGGCGCGTCGGCGATGGCTCGGGATGCTGGTACTGGTGCTCGCGGCATGGGTCCTGGTGCGCTGCGGTCATGCGTCCCGGCCCGCGGACGGCCCGGGAACCACCCCGGCCGGCGGGTCGCCGGCCTCGACCGCCGCCGCCTCACCGAGCACTCCGGCACCTGTCGGGAGCGGCCCGGACGCGCCGTTGCCCGGGTCCTACGATCCGGCGTTCTACGCACCGCAGGTACGCACCCACGCGACCCGGGCGGGCGTCGATCCGAAGTTGTTGATGGCGATCCTCTACAACGAGTCGTACAAGCCGCACGACCCGGAGGTGGAGCGGGCCTGGCAGCGTTACAAGCCGGATGCCTCCTTCGGCATCGCGAACATGCACCGTGCCGCCTTCGACGAGACCAAGCGGCGGCATGGTTTTGCGAATCGCCGGTGGGAGGAACTGCCCGACGACCGGAACCTGGCGATCGAAGCGGCCGCCTGGCATCTGCACGACCTGGCCGCGCAATTGCCGGCCCATCGGTCGGGGACGTACACGAAGGACGAACTTCTGGCGCTGGGGTACAACACCGGGTCGGGCAACATGCTGGCGTTCGCCCGCGGCGCCCACCCGGGCAGTCAGGCGCAGTCCTACCTGGACCGGCTGCACGCCAACTGGGGCAGGAGCGGGAAGTCCGTATCCGCGCAGCCGTAGGAAAGGCCCTGAGGGCCAAGGCGGTGCGTCGCAAGGCGAGGGACGTCCGCATACCGGATGTATGCCGTCGTGCGCCCGTCAGGGGTTACGGGACAGCCCTCAGGAAGGCCTTCCGAAGAAGTTCGCCGAACTGGGCGGGGTGCGTGGTCAGGCCGATGTGCCCGCCGGGGAAGTACTGGAGTTCCGTGCCGAGACGCTGGGCCAGGAATGCGGCAGCACGGTGGGGCAGCTCACCGCGCGAGTCCTGGCCGCAAGCGAGCACGAGCCGGTCCGACAGTGTCTGCAGCCGGTGGATGTCGGGGGCGTAGGACATGAAGCCGGGCACGATGCGCTCGACGAAGTACGGCAGGTCGGCCATCGTCCGCTCGGCCCGCGCGGCTGCTTGTGGCGGAAGCTTGATCTCGGCCTTCGGCTCGGTGGGATCGTCCTCCTTCTTCAGACCCTCGGCGAACACGGCCATCGCCGGCGCGAGCCCCTGGGCGTGGAACGTCGCCTGCACGCGCGCGATGAGCGCGCGGTGTTCGGCGACATCCGGCAGGACCTCCACCACCGGCGGCTCGTGCACCACGACGCGTTCGAGGCGTCGGGGGTGGGTGGCGAGCAGGTGCAGGGCGGCGATCGCGCCCGAACTGGCGCCGAACACCCGGGCGGGCTCACCGCGCGACAGCAGTTCCAGCACGCGGAACGCGTCGTCGGCGTGCTCGGCCACTCGCTGCTCGGCCTCGGGGTCGTCCAGGGTGCTGCGGGACATACCGCGTGGGTCGTAGGTCGCGACGGTGTATTCGGCGGCCAGATCGTCGGCGACGCCGTCGTAGGAGGCCGCGCCGCCCGTCCCGCCGGGGATCAGCAGCAGGAGCGGGCCCTGGCCGCGCACTTCGTAGTGCAACGTCGCACCGTTCACGCGCAGGTTGCCCATGGTCGGGTCGGTCATGACGGGTCTCCTTCTCGGGACGGGGGCCAGTGCTCCAGGAGGGAGTGCAGGGCGTCGAGGGCGCGGACCCAGGAACGCTGCGACGAACGCTCGTGCGCGAACCCGCCCGCGGCCTCCAGGGCGACGAACCCGTGGAACGTGCTGCGCAGCAACCGGACCGCGTCGGTCAGATCGGGCTCGACCAGTCCGTAGCCGCGCAGCATGCCGTAGGTCAGCTCGATCGCGCGCCGCGGTCCGGGCGCTCTTGCGGCCAGCTCGGGGTCGATCCGGACCCGGGTCTGCGTCGCCATGTAGCGGCCCGGATGCTGGTGGGCATACTCCCGCCAGGCGTTCGCGAACGCGACCAGCGCCTCCTTGCCCGCCCGCCCGACGGTCGCCTCCGCGATACGGATGGTCTTCTCGTCCGCCGCCAGCAGTGCGATCCGTCCGCGCAAGTCCTCCAGGCTGCGGACGTGCGTGTAGAGGCTCGCGTCCTTCACACCGAGCTGCCGCGCCACCTGCGACATGGTCACCCGGTCGAGCCCGATCTCGTCCGCCAACTCGGCGCCCGCGATTGTCACCCGGTCCGCCGTCAGCCCGGCTCGCGCCATTGCGCCCTCCCAAGTTCCTAGGGCACCTAGGTATAACCTAGAGCCTCTAGGAAAACAAGCCAGCGGCGGCACGCCTCGTGGCCACCGCGCGTCGGCCGACGGCACACCGAGGCGACGATCGGACGGTCGAAGCCGATCGGCTCAGATGTGCGACTCGGGAGGGAAGCCGGTCCAGCGCAGCTCGGCGGGCAGATGTCGCATGTCATTGGCGACGCGGACGGAAGCGGGGCGGCCGGGCGCGTAGCGGATGACCGTCAGTGCCGCGTGGCCGTGATCGAGTCCGAGCCAGCGCCACTTCGGCGCGCACATGGCGTCCCGGACGAGCCAGGCGACCAGGAAGTTGTGGGTGACGACCAGTTCGTGCCGGTCCAGTTCGCCGTCCACCGGCCGGGTGAACAAGTCCAGTGCCTGGCGGGCCAATTCCGGCCCGCGCTCCCGCTCCTCGATCGTGGCACCGTCGAGAAAGCGGAGAAAGAACTCCGCGGAATCGGCCGGAAGCTCTTCCCTTGCCGGCATGTGAGGGACGTAGTCACCGGCGGCTTCCGTGACGTACAGAGGAACGTTCTCCAACTGCTCCCCGATCAGGCGTGCGGTCTGCTCCGCCCGGGGCAGTGGGCCGTGATGGACAGCCGCGAGGGGAATGCCCCTCAGGCGCCGACCGAGCAGTACGGCCTGCCGACGGCCGTTCTCCGTCAGCCCGCTCTCGTCCGGCAACGCCTCGCCGTGCCTGACGAGATAGAGGTAGCGGGTGGCCGTGCCGTTCATTCCACGCTCCATTCGACGCACTGGCGATCTTGTCCATCGATGGACGTCGCAGTCTTCGCCTCCGGTTCCTTCCACCCGGTCGCGTGTTTTTGCCCGCCCGGTCCGCCACGGCCGGGGCCGGAGTCGGGCGAACCTGTTCGTCACGAACATGTTCGTGCTCGCCGCCGACGGGTCGTCCGCCACGGATCTCCTGGTCGGTGCCGAGAGCGCCTGGTCCGGGGCCCGCCCCCTGCTGTCCGGTGCGACGCCGCTCGCCTCGCGCGTCCGTCATGTCGACGGTGACGCTCTCCCTCGACGGACTCCTCCGGCACCTTGCCCGTTCGGTACCACCGACACCGGGAGTACCGCTCGCGATGCTCAGCAGCAGGCTTCGAGCACGGCGGCCGGGCTTCGAGCACGGTGGCCGGGCTTCGCCGTACGCGGCGACAGCTCAGAACGGCCGACGCCGAGGTACTCGGCGACGGCCCTGACAGGCATGCTCGCGGGCGGCCGGCCCGCCGTGGTTGCCGCTCCCGGACTCTCATCGAGCCGGATACGGGTCACCGACTACACGGGCTGCGGGGGCTCGACCACTCGGAAGCGTTCGGCAACGACGAGAGTCTCGTCGTCGATGACGGGGGTACCACCCAGGAACTCGCTCACGCCATCGCTCCGGAAGAACTCTTCGTGGGCCGCCCTCCACTGAGCGACGTCGCGGTAGCCGCGCCCCTCGGATCGCGCGAAGTCGTCGTCGATCTCCTTCATGGGAACGACCCGCACGTCGACGAGCTCGATCGTGACGGCCGGACGCCCCTGGGAATCGAGCACCGAGAATCGCTGACCGGTCTGCGGTACCGCCTCCCCGGCGTGCTCGAAGATCTCCAAGAGTCCCGTGAGTGCGGTCTTCCGGCCGCTCAGGATCGCCGCTACGCCACGGTCACGTTCCGGGCCGGGAAAGGCGAGTTCGAGGCTCGGAAGGTCGTCATGTCCCATCGGGAGATGGTACGAAGCCCGGTCGCGTCGATCAATGGCATTGCCCCGCTCGCCCCGACCCGTCCATCGACGAGGACCTCGACGTGGGTGTGAACGCCGTGGGTGACGTGCCCGCGCCGTCCTGAGACGGCGTCCGTGCCTGCTTGCGGCGGCGGTGCTCGGCGACCCGTGCTCGCGACGCGCAGGTGGTCGAGCAGTAGCGGCGCGGACTCCCGGGGCCGGTGCCGAGGTAGAAGTTGCGGCAGTTCGAAGCCGCGCATTCGCCCCAGGTGGCGCGGCCGTGCTCGGTGAGGATCTGGGCCAGGGCCAGGGCGCCGGAAGCCAGGAACCAGTTGGCCCAGTCGGCGTCGTGTTGGTCGACGTGCAGGTGCCAGGGGTGGCCGTCGTGCCGGGACAGCCGGGGGGCGGTGGCGCACTCGGCCAGCATCTCGTTGAGGACGACGGCCGCCCGGTCGGTGTCGCTCTCCGCGAGGACGCCGGACATGCGGACCGCGGCGTCCCGCAGCGCCCGGAGGTCCGCGTCGGTCAGTGCTGCTTCGGCCAGGTCCTCCGGGGCCTCACCGTGGCGGGCGAGGACCTCCACGGCCACACTGCGGGGCAGGTCGGGACTGGCCCGTACGGCATTTGCGATGTCGATCAGGCGCTGGGCGACCGCGAAACCCTGACGGCCCATGTCCGCCCTCCTCACATCTGTGCGCCGGACGGCGACGCCCGCTGCGCATTCCCGTGGTCTACTGTAACGCCTTTGAGAGATATCCCGTTACATAGGAGACGGTCATGCCGAGGCCCTCAGGAGTGCTGCGATATCTGATGACCGCGTTCTGCGCACGGATGGCCGACGAGGGCATGGCCGTGGCAGTGGTGATGCTCGCCGCATATCGCACCGGCAGTGCGGCGCAAGGAGCGTTCGTGCTCACGGCCTGGATGGCACCGCACGTCCTGGCGGCCCCGCTGACCGGTGCGGTGGCAGCCCGGGCGCGCCGGCCCCGGCTCTTCTACGTCGGCGCGCTCGGCGGATTCGCCCTGGCGATCTCCGCGCTATCGATGAGCATCGGACGCGTTCCCCTCCCCGTGGTGCTCGCCGTCGCAGCGGCAGGGGGCTGCTGCGGGCCGGCCGTCTCCGGAGGGCTCTCCAGCCTGATCACGCGGCTGCTGCCGGCGGGCGCGGAGCGCGACCGCGCCTACTCGTGGGATGCCGCGATCTACAACGCAGCCGCTGTCGCCGGCCCGGGAGCCACCGGGCTGGTCTCCGCAGTGCTCTCCCCGACCACGGCCGTGCTCATGCTGTCGGCAGCCGCGGCGTGTGCCGCGGCGCTGATGGCACTGCTCCCGCTGCGCCCCGATACCGCTGCCGCGCGGGTCTCATCGGCTCGCCTTCGCCAGGACCTGGCCGCCGGTGCGAGGGCCGTCCGGCGGGAACAGGAACTGCGCGCCATCACCGCCGCGACGTGTCTGGCCTTCATCGGCATCGGCGCGCTCACCACGACCAGCGTCCTTCTCGCCGAGCGTCTGGGAAGCGCGGGAGCGGGCGGCCTGCTGATGACCGCGTTCGCGGCCGGAGCCCTGGCCGGGACGCTCGGGATCGCCCGCCTGCGACCCGCGGCCTCCCCGCAGCGGCTGGCTCTCATCGGCCTGCTCGGTACCGGCATGGGACTGGCCGCTGCCGCTCTCGCCCCCTCGGTACCGACAGCCGCAGCCTCCTTCACCGTGGCCGGGGCATGCGACGGCCTCGTACTGACAGCGACCCTCCGTATCCGCGCCGACCACTCGCCACCGCAATGGCGGACCCAGGTGTTCACCATCGGCGCCGGACTGAAGATCTCGGCCGCCGCGCTCGGTTCCGTCCTCGTCGGGCCGGCCACCACCGGTGTCGCACACTGGTATCTGACCGGTATCGCCGTCCTGCAGGCAGCAGGAGCACTGCTGTACACACTGATCCGGCGCAGCGATCGGGCGGATCCATTGCCGCCGGCCGGAGCGGCGGTGGCCGGCGGATGCCCCGGACAGCCCTGACCCTCGACGTGCCCGACGGACAGATCCGAACCACCGCGCGGTGATCAATCCCGACAAGCTCGGCCACATCGGGCCGGTCGCCGATGCCTGTGCCATCGACCGCGAGGTGAAGCAGGCACGCCGACAGGTGAACTGACCTCGGGAGCGGTGTGGACCTGCTCGTTCACCGGCAGCCCAGGTCGGCGGCCACAGGGGGACAGTTCGCCCGTCGGGGCGAGGGTGCGGCTGTGCGGACGGCACGCCGACACCCTCGCGGCGCAGCCGAGGCACCGCCTCGCCGGAGCCGTGGTCTCGCGGGCGCAGCCCGCCGACCCGGATCGATCCGGACGAAGGACCCTACGTCGCATCGGCGTCGAACGGCGTCCGGTCGGGCGCCGCCCCGCCTCCGTCCTTGCTGAGAGACACAGCGCCCGGCGCCCTGGAGGGCGGGGCGGATCCCGACGGGGAGCTCTCCGCGGCCTCGGCATCGGCCGTGTCGCGGATTGCTTCGGCGACCTCCTTCAGTTCCTGCCTGGGGTCGAGAGCGCTACGGAGCTCGTCGAGTCCGAGGCCGTCGCCGTCGCCGTTCAGGACGTGCTTGCGCACGAGCGTCTTGGGGTGGAGATCCTCGAACTCGAAATCCTGGAACTCCGGCCCGAGTTCGGACCGGATCTCCTGCTTCGCGTTCTCCGAGAACTCCCGGAACTTACGGATGAAGCCCGTCACGTTCTGGATGAGCTCCGGCAGCTTGTCCGGGCCGAAGAGCAGAGTGGCAAGACAGACGAGTGTGATCAGTTCCAGCGGACCCACATCAGAGAACACCGTGCCGCTCCTTGAGCCGCCCCCGCTCGGACGCTTCGGGCGCCGATCGGCAGGCTGGTCGCATTTCTACAGTCTGAAAGTTGCGGAACACCGCAATCGTCGGCGTCGATCCCCTGCCCGGCACCCGGCGACCGGCACGTCGCGCGCCGCGAGCCACATCGGCCCGCAACGCGCGCACGTCACCGGTCACGGGCCGACCACGTCGAGCCGCATCGGGCCGCATCCCAGCCGGCCGCTTGCGCGTTCCGCGCCGATCGATCACGGCGATGGCACCGCTCCGTCGAGAGCTGCCTCTGTCCCCTCGCGCGACCATGCGGTTGCGCAACTCACCAGTCTCCGCCGCCGAAGTCGCCTCCGCCTTCGAAGCCGCCCCCTCCGAAGTCACCCGGGTCGAAGTCGGCTCCGGTGAACTCCCCGCCGCCGAGGGCGTTTTCGGCGGGTGCGGTGTCGGCGAAGGCAGCGGGTGCACTGAGCATCGAGCCCAACATCGTGCCCGCGAGCAGACCACCGACGACTCCGCCGACGCCTCCGAAGTAGCCGCCCGCCCAGGGCGCGTAGGCGGGTCCGGCGTTCCAGTAGGGCTGGGGGCCCTGCGCCGTCTGCACCTGACGGGTCATCGGCTCATGTCCGGCCGCGAGAAGCCCGGCGTCGGCCTCGCAGACGGGCACATCGCGTGGCGCGCCACCCGGCGGCGCCCAGAGCGCGTCCACGGCCGACGGGCCGTGGCGGGGGTCGAAGAAGCAGGGTGCGCGGCGTTCGGGCACCGGGGTTCCGGCACGGCGCGCCGCCAGGGTGGCGAGCCCGTACCGGCCCTCTTCGAGTGCTGCCGTCACCGGTTGGACGTCCCGCGGCTCGGCGGCCACGGCCATCAGCTCCTTGGCCTTGTCGTACATGTCCAGCGCGTGGGAGTAGTCCTGACGCATCGCGTCGTCGGCGCCGGGCTCCGACGGATGGAAGTCGAGTCGTTCCAGTTCCTGACCGAAGGCGGTGATGTCCTCGTCGACGACGACCCGAAGGGCCTCCAGTTCGGCGCGCCGGCGCTTCTTCCGGGAGC
Organism: Streptomyces sp. NPDC093149; assembly: GCF_044754145.1. NCBI lineage: Bacteria > Bacillati > Actinomycetota > Actinomycetes > Kitasatosporales > Streptomycetaceae > Streptomyces > Streptomyces sp. NPDC093149. The sequence goes on along the minus strand of NZ_JBIVON010000003.1, from coordinate 448,853 downwards.
GACGGTAGAGGGCATATCCTCCGCCGCCGGCCACCGCGACCGCCCCGAGGGTGAGCAGTACTCCCCCGCCGCCACCCCCGTCATCGTTCCCGGAGTCGCTCCAGGAAGTCGGCGCCTGCCCCTTGGCCTGTTCGGTGGCCTGGTCGACGAAGGAGGTGAGGAGCCCCTCGGGATCACCGGCGTGCGAGCGTTTGACGGCACCGGTGAGATTGGCGACCGCGTTGCGGGACATCACCGAGGAGTCCGCGTTCGCACGGAAGCCGTCGCCGAGGCGGACGGCGTACAGCCCGACGATGCCGACCCGGGTGCGCAGGTCCCGCATCAGGGTCTCGGGAGGAAACTCTGCGGACTCGGGCAGCACTGCCACGAAGACAGGCTTGTCCGCGCCCTCGATCTTCTTCACGAGGGCTTCGGCGCCGGCCTCGGAGAGCTGATCCCGGGCGCGTGGATCAACGTACACGGGGCTCTTCCTCAGGCCTTCGGCCACGCCTTCGAGGCCGCTGTTCCCGGCAGCCTGGGCCCGGACGGGTGTGAACACCGCACAGGCCATCAGGGCGAGAACCGCCACGACCAGGACCGGGCCGAGTCGTGACAGCGCTCGACGTACGACAGTCATGGGCAGTTCCTCCTCCGTGCGGCGGATTGCGCGCTCACATGGATTGCGCACTCACAGTTGCTCAGTTGCGTAATATAGCAACTATCGCGACGCACTCGTCCGCCCACGGCGGCTGCGCCAACACGATTCAGGGATTGCGCAATCCGGGAATCATCGTGAGCAACCGCTGAGCGCACTTCACCGACTAAGGAAGACTCGTGGACCGTCCGGATCACCTACGGGCAGAGGACCTGCCCGCATTCGAGCGCATCCTGGATCAGGCACTGAACTCCCCCACGATCCAGGAGGAGAGGCGCCGCGCCCCCGGAGCCCTCAACAACGAACAGCTGCGTACCCGGGCGCTCGGCGCGCGCACCGCCATCGCCGCCTCGGCCGCCTCCGAGTACCGCGTCTACCGCCAGGTGCTCGATGTCACGGCCTCGTCGGACACGACACGTCGTCGCACACGGCGTGAATCCGACGGCGCGGCAGCGACCAGAAGCAGCACTCTGCACGCGGTGGCCGTGCTGGTACCAGGGCTGTCCGCAACGGCTGCCGCAGTCTTCGGCCTGATCGGCTTCGCCTTTCGGGCAGTTGGCATGCACTCACACCTTGCCGACGTCATGCTCATCGCCGGTCTGGTGGCGGCAGGCGTGGCGGTGGCGACGGTACTCGCCGGTCTCGTCTGGCTCCTGATGGTCGCGACGCGAAACCGCTCGACGGCCGACGGCACGGACCCCGAGCTGACCCATGCGCGCGACGCGTGGCAGGAGGCCCTGCTCGAACGCGGGATCCTTCCCTTTCTGTCCGAGTCGCTCCAGCCCATGCCTCCCGGGGGCGCGGATCATGCGAACGAAACGACCGCAACACGTGCGACGAGCGGCGCGAAGTCGGTGCCGGAGCCGCGAAGGGGGCCGGGCTTCAGCGCTCCCGACTTTTCGAGCCCCGACTTCTCAGGGCCCGACTTCTCAGGGCCGGAACTACCCGGTACGGACTGATCAGCGCCGAGCCTCGCACGACGATCAGCACGGAGGGCGGCAATTGCTGCGGGGCGTACGGGGAACGCCTCGGGAGAGGCAGGTGAGACGGGGGTACGGCGACAGGGTCGCAGCGCAGGCGTCGGACGAGGGGGTGGGCCGCGCCGTCGCTCCAGCTGCACGACGCGGCACACGGGATTTGCCGACGGACCCGCCCCGGTCGTTTCGACGGCAACGGCTTCACCGGCGGGGCCTCTGCCTGCGGACGTCAGCGGCACGGTTCGGGGCCGCCTGCCGGCGCGGGGAACCGAGCAGGTTCACGCCGCCGCACGAGAGCGGTCGTCACGCTCCTTCCTCCCGTCCGCGTCAGGGTGAATGGGCGTTCCCGAACCGGTCAGCGGAAGCCCTGTTCCGGCCCGGCGCGCCGCCACGATCTCCGCCGCGATGGACAGGGCCGTCTCCTCGGGGGTGCGGGCGCCGAGATCGAGGCCGATCGGGGAGCGCAGGCGGTCCAACTCCCCTCTGGTGAGACCGGCTTCGCGCAGACGTCGCTCGCGGTCCTCGTGGGTGCGCCGTGATCCCATCGCACCGACGTACGCGACCGGCAGCCGCAACGCCGCCTCCAGCAGCGGAACATCGAACTTGGCGTCATGGGTGAGCACGCACAGGACGGTTCGTTCGTCGGTCATGGTGCGCCGGAGGTAGCGATGCGGCCAGTCGACCACGAGGTCGTCGGCCTCCGGGAAGCGGAGGCGGGTGGTGAAGACCGGCCGGGCGTCGCACACGGTGACGTGGTAGCCGAGGAACTTGCCCACTCGTACGAGCGCCGTCGCGAAGTCCACGGCACCGAAGACGATCATCCGGGGCGGCGGCACCTTCGACTCCACGAACACCGTCACACCGTCCGGGCAACGTGATCCGTCCTCCGCGAGTTCGACGGAGCCGGTGCGGCCGGTGTCCAGCATCGCGCGGGCCTCCGCCGCCGCGGTCCGGTCCAGTTCCGGATGTCCGTCGAGACTGCCCTCGTACGATCCGTCGGGGTGGACGAGCAGCGCCCCACCGAGCAGTTCGTCCGGCCCCCGGGCCACCCGGGCGAGCGCCGACGTCTCCCCTCGGGCGGCGGCCGAAACCCCTGCCCGAAGCACCGGAGCGCCCCCTCGCACCGGCGTGACCAGGATGTCGAGGACGCCCCCGCAGGTGAGCCCCACCGCGAAGGCGTCCTCGTCGCCGTAGCCGAACCGTTCGCGTACCGTCCGGCCGTCCTGGAGCGCCTGGACGCACAGGTCGTACACCGCCCCTTCCACGCAACCTCCGGAGACCGATCCGATGACGGTGCCGTGACCGTCCACGGCCAGGGCCGCACCGGGACCGCGCGGCGCGCTGCCGTCGACGGCCACGACGGTGGCGACAGCGAAGTCCCGGCCCTCCTCGAACCAGCGGTTCAGCTCCTCGGCGATGTCAAGCACTCCGGGTTCCGCCCTCCGCCCGGCTCCGGGCTTCGTCCACCGTGCGACCCGTGACGTCGTCCGCCGCCCGCTTCCGGGCTTCGTCCGCCGCGCGCAGGACGCGATCCGGACGGATCGGCAGGCTCCGGTGGCGTACGCCGGTCGCATGCCACACCGCGTTGGCGACGGCGGCGGCGACGCCCACGATGCCGATCTCGCCGATGCCCTTGATCCCGACCGGGTCGCCCGGAACGGGGTCGTCCACCCAATCCGCCTCGATGAGCGGCACATCGGCGTGCGAGGCGAGGTGGTATCCGGCGAGGTCGGCGCCGACGAGACCGCCGGAGGCCTCGTCCCTGATCGCCTCCTCGTGGAGGGCCATGGACAGCCCCCAGGTCATCCCGCCGATGAACTGGCTGCGGGCGGTGAGGGGGTTGACGATGGTGCCCGCGGCGAAGATGCCGAGCAGTCGGCGCACGCGTATCTCACCGGTGGTGACATCGACCGCGACTTCGGCGAACTGTGCTCCGAAGGAGTGCCGTTCCTGCTTCGCGAGGGCGCCGATGGCCTCGGCCGTGTTCGACCGGGCAGTGATCCCCTCGGGCGGAATGCCGCCTCCGAGGGCCAGCCGCTCGCGCAGGTCGCCCGCGGCGAGCTTCACCGCCCACGCCCAGGAGCGTGTGCCCATCGAACCCCCGGCGAACATCGCCGGGCCGAGGTCGCTGTCCGCGAGGCGCACACGGACCCGGTCCGGATCCACCTCCAGCGCGTCCGCGGCAACCAGGGTGATCGCGGTCCGTGCCCCGGTCCCGATGTCCGCGGCGTTGATCCGTACGGTGAAGGTTCCGTCAGCCTCCGCGGTCACCGCGGCCGTGGACGGTCCGGCTCCGGAGGGATAGGAGGCCGCCGCCGTCCCGGTCCCGAGCAGCCAACGCCCCTCACGGCGGAGGCCGGGACGCGGGTCACGATCCGCCCAGCCGAACCTGCGGGCACCCTCCTCGAAGCAGGCGAGCACATTGCGGCTGCTGAACGGCAACCCCGACACGGGCCCCGCCCCGGGTTCATTGCGCGCGCGCAGTGCGATCGGATCCACGCCGCACTTCTCTGCCAGTTCGTCGAGGGCCGATTCGAGGGCGAAGGAACCCGGCGCCTCGCCCGGAGCGCGCATCCAGGACGGGACCGGCACATCGAGCCGCACCAGCCGGTGAAGCGTGTGATGCGCGTCGGCGTCGTACATCACGCGTCCCAGCACGGCGCTCGACTCGACGAATTCGTGCACGGTCGACGTGAGACTCTGCGCCTGGTGATCGAACGCGCGCAGCCGTCCGTCCATGTCGGCGCCGAGCCGGATCCGCTGCGCCGTGGGACTGCGGTAGCCGACGAGAGAGGGCATCTGGCGACGAGTCAGAACAACGCGAACCGGTCGGCCGAGTACGGTGGCGGCCATCACGGCCGCCACTTGATGGGGGCTCAGCCCCTTCGATCCGAACCCGCCGCCGACGTGCTCGGACCGCACCCGTACGGAGGCCGGGTCGAGGGAGAACAGCTGCGCGAGTTCGCTCGCCACCCAGGTGCTGCCCTGGTTGGAGTCGACGACGTCGAGCCGGCCGCCGTCCCAGCGAGCCGTCGCCGCGTGCGGCTCCATCGGGTGGTGGTGTTCCTCCGGAGTGGTGTACTCCTCGTCCACGACGAAGTCGGAGGCGTCGAGCTGGGCTTCCAGGTCACCCTTCTCCGTCTCCGCCTGGACCATCGGGTTGTCCTGCGGTATGTACGTACCCGAGCGGCCGGCGAAGAACGCGACATCGTGCGGTTCCTCGTCGTACCGGACCACCAGCGCCTCGGCCGCCTCCCTGGCCTGCTCGGGCGTCTCGGCCACCACCAGCGCCACCGGCCAGCCCACGAAGGGCACACGATCGTGCTGGAAGATCCCGAGGACCGGGCTCGGCCGGCCCAGCATCCCCACGTAGTCGGTTTCTACCCGCGGGGCGTTCCCGTGGTGCAGCACGGTGAGGACACCGGGCATGGCCAGGACGGGTGCGTCCTCCACCGATCGGATACGGCCACGGGCCACGGTCGACAGCACCAGCCACCCGTGGGCGAGGTCGGCGAAGGGAATCTCTCCGGCGTACCGGGCCGCCCCGGTGACCTTGTCCCGGCCCTCCACGCGGGCGTGGGCGGAGCCCACGGCTCCCGTCACGGCGGCGCTTCCGGTCGTCGTGGTCATCGGGCGGCCTCCTCGGCGAGTTCGGTCAGTACGGCCACGACAAGATTGCGCATCAAGGTCACCTTGTACCCGTTCTCGGGAAGCGCCTCGGCGGCCGCCAGTTCGGCATCCGCGGCGGCTGCGAACGCCTCCGCGCCCACCGGACCGCCCAGTAGCGCCCGCTCGGCCGCACGGGCCCGCCAGGGCCGGGACGCGACCGCCCCGAAAGCCAGGCGCACATCACGTACGGCATCGTCCTGGACGTCCAGCGCGGCGGCGATCGAGCCGATCGCGAACGCGTACGAGGCGCGCTCGCGCACCTTCCGGTACCGCGAGCGGGCGGCGGCCGGGGACGGTGGCAGCGTGACGCCGGTGATCAGTGCGCCGGGCGGAAGAGCGGTCTCGATGTGCGGGGTGTCGCCCACGGGCGGATAGAGCTCGGTGATCGGCAACTCGCCGGTGCCGTCGGCCGTTTCGTACGAGACGACGGCGTCGAAGGCGGCCAGCGCGACCGCCATGTCCGAGGGGTGGGTGGCGACACAGTGTTCGGAGGCGCCGAGGATCGCGTGATTGTGGTGCTCGCCCGTGATGGCGGGACAACCACTTCCGGGAGCACGCCTGTTGCACGGTTTGGCGAGGTCGGTGAAGTAGCCGCAGCGGGTCCGTTGGAGCAGATTTCCGCCGACCGTGGCCATGTTGCGCAGCTGCCCCGAGGCGCCTGCCAGAACCGCCTGCGCCAACGCCGGGTAGTGGCGCCGCACTTCGGGATGGGCGGCCAGATCGGCGTTGGTGACGGTCGCACCGATGCGCAACGCACCGTCCCGAACGAATTCGATTCCATCGAGCGGGAGTTCGCGTAGGTCGATGAGCAGCGCAGGCCTTTCCACGCCGGCCTTCATCAGGTCGATGAGATTGGTACCGCCGCCGAGGAACCGGGCGTCGGGGTCGGCACCGATCAGGGTGACCGCTCCGGCGACGTCGTAGACGCGTTCGTAGCCGAACTCCCTCATGCCGCCTCCTCCTTGCCGTCGGCCGCATCCGCCGCATCCGCCGCCTGTGCCACCGCCTGCACGATCGCCACGTAGGCTCCGCAACGGCACAGGTTTCCGCTCATCCGCTCGCGGATCTCTTCGGCGGTGAGCGCGGGAACCCCCGCTTCGGGCCGGACGTCGGCGGTCACGGCGCTCGGCCAGCCCGCCGCGTGTTCCTCGATCACAGCGAGGGCCGAGCAGATCTGCCCCGGTGTGCAATATCCGCACTGATAGCCGTCGAGGTCGAGAAAGGCCTGCTGCACCGGATGCAGTCGATCACCATCGGCCACACCTTCGATGGTGGTGATCGCGCGCCCCTCGGCCGCGACCGCGAGCTGAAGGCACGAGACGGCCCGACGCCCGTCGAGCAGCACCGTGCAGGCGCCGCATTGGCCCTGGTCGCAGCCCTTCTTGGTACCCGTCAGATCGAGATGCTCGCGCAGCGCGTCGAGCAGGGTGGTGCGATGGTCGACGGGCAGCGTGTACTTCTCGCCATTGATGTTCAAAGTAATGGTGCTGGACGTCGATGGGACCATGATCAGCCTTCTTTCGCGTTGCTGATGCGCGTCGAACGAGATGATCCCGGCAGGCGGTCCGGGAGGAAGGAGGTGATGTGGGCTGATGAATCGGCGACGATGATGGGCGCCGATCGGCCACATGGCCGGATCTGCCACTATGGTGGACCCAAGCGGACAACCGTCCGCTTGCTCATGAACTTAGCGGACAGTTGTCCGGTCAGCAAGGCCGGACTTGACCGTGATTCCGGAAGGAGGGCGAGTGCCGGAGGAGAAGAGCGTCACTCTGCGCTCGGACGCGCAACGGAATCGCGAGCGCATCCTGGAAGTCGCACTCGCCGAACTGACAATGGCCGCGGACGCCCCGCTGAGCACGATCGCGAGGAAGGCGGGCGTCGGGCAGGGGACGTTCTACCGCAACTTCCCCAACCGTGAGGCGCTCGTGCTGGAGGTCTATCGCTACGAGATGCAGCAAGTCTCCGACACCGCAGCCCAGTTGCTCCGCACCCGCACCCCCGACCAGGCCCTCAGGGAATGGATGGACCGCCTGGCTCAGTACGCCATGGCCAAGGCCGGTCTGGCCGACGCGCTGCGCAGGACCACCAGCCGGTACGGCAGCCTGGCCCAAGTGGGTCACGGCCCGGTGACCCGTGCTGTCACGCTCCTGCTGAACGCGAACGAGGAGGCCGGCACCGTCCGCCCGGGTCTGACCCCCGACGACTTCCTGCTCGCCATCGCCGGGCTCTGGCAGATCGACCCGCACGGCGACTGGCAGCCTCGTGCGACACGCCTGCTGGACCTCGTGATGGACGGACTGCGGGCGGGAGCGCCCGGAACGGCCCGGACCGCGACGGCCGAGACGCCCCGGTCCGAGGCACCCGAGCCGGAGAACGGCCGGACCTGAGGTGGGCGGACCTCGGCCAAAGGCGTGAGCCCGAGCCGGGTGGAACCCGGGCGGGCCCGCCGCGCCCGGGAAGCACCGGGGGCCAGGCCCGCCTGCCGGGAGAGGTCCCTGCTCCGGACCGGCCGTCCTCGTCCCGCCGGGTGGGCCGCTTCCGCCCCGGGCCTCCTCGCTCAGCCCACCGTCACCGGCGACGACCCGCCCGCCACTGCCACGCGGGGTGTCCCCGTACCGTCAGCGGGGACGGTCCAGACGTCGCTCGCCCGGCCGGCCCCGCCGGGCAGTGCGTAGGCGACGGTGCCGTCGTCCAGCCAGGCTGCCTGGTCGTCGACGCTGCGTGTCTCGGCGAGCGGTGTCTCCCGCATGGTCCGCAGGTCGAGGACGTACAACCGCCAGGGCGCGGCCGGATCGTCGGAAACCTTCTTCTTGAAGGCGATCCGGGTGTTGTCGGGCGACAGGGAGGGACACTCGACGTTCTGCCGCAGGGCTTTCGCCGACCAGTCGCTCATGTCCCCCTCGACGAGGTAGGTGCGCCCCTTGGTGGAGACGGTCGCGTAGAAGCGGCTGTCGTCACGAGCGAAGGTCACCCCCCAGTAGTTGACGTCCGGGGCGTGGTAGCGCGCACCGTCGATGGTGAGGGGGATGTCCTCCATGGACTTGATGAGGTAGCCGGTGCGCAGATCCAGAACGGCGGTCCGGGTGGAGAAGGCGGTGGTGGCGTACGAGTCACCGGTGGCGAACACCGTCCAGGACAGCATCCGTCCGGAGGCGGAGACGCGGGCGCGGGTGGGCACGCCCGGCATGGTGACCCGTCGCTTCTCGCGCAGTCTGCCGTCGAGGACGATCGCATATGTCTTCGGCAGCACCCCGGGCTCGGCACGCAGGCAGAGTCCGGTGTCACCGGCGGCGTAGAACCTGTCGCAGACAGGTCCGCCGGTGGTGCGGGTGCCCGGGCCGCGGGCTCCGGGAGCGCCGGCGAGCGGCTGATGCGCGACACGTCCCGTGGCCGTGTCACGGAAGTACAGCGCGGGTCCGCCGAGCGTGAACGACGCGTCGGCGACGCCGTGTCGCCCGTCCGACCGGTGCTTCGCGTGCAGGGCATACCCGACGGAGCCGCCCACGAGGAGCAGCACCGCGGCCACCACCACAGCGATACGGGTCCGAGGGCGCAGCGGGGTCGCGGGACCCGGGAATCCGGCACTCATATGGTCCGCCTGTCGGGGATCTGGGCACCCGGCTCCTCGGAGGCCGGGGTGCCGGAGGGGTTGCGTGGCAGCAGCGCCCAGCCGCCCGCGAGCGCGGCGAGCAGGGCCGATATCGCCGCCCACAGTGCGGGACGCGGCCCCCACACCGTCCACGCGGCTCCGAAACCCGCCGCGGCGAGCATCCGGGCCAGCGCCTGGCCGGTCTGGAGCAGGGCGAGTCCGCCTGCCCTGCCGTCCACGGGCAGCACAGGTCCGGCGAGGGCCATCAGCACCCCGTCGGTGGCGGCGTAGAAGACACCGAGCAGCACGAGGACGGGAACGAGGAGAAGCGGGGTCGCGCCGCCGCTCGTGGTGACGAGCGCGGCGTAGACGCCGAGCAGCGCGACATGTCCGTACAGGAACGGCAGTCGGCGGCCGACCCGGTCCGCGATCCGGCCCGCCGGGACCGCGAGCAGCAGGTAGCACGCCGCCGCTCCGAGCGGCAGCAGCGGGAACCAGCCGATGGGGAGGTCAAGACGGCGCTGGAGCAGGAGGTAGACGAAGGCGTCACCGACGGTGGCGGCGCCGAGCAGGGCGGCGGCTCCGAGGATCCGCCGGAAGGCGGAGTCGCGCAGCGCTCCGAATGCCTTGCTTCTCCGGGGAGTCGGCGTCGCCGGCGGTGCCGGGCGGTGCCCGGGAACGTACAGGACGAGGAGCAGTACGCCGAGCAGGCCGATGCAGAAGCTGACGACGAACACCGCGTCGTAGGCATCGGCGGTCGCCCAGAGCAGGGCGAACGCGGCGAGCGGGCCGAGCAGGGCACCCGTGGTGTCCATCGCGCGGTGCACGCCGAAGGACCGTCCGAGTGCCTCGGGTCGGCTGCTCAGGGTGATCAGCGCGTCCCGGGGGGCTGTACGAATGCCCTTGCCGATGCGGTCCGCGGCGAGGGCAGCCGCGATCCCTGCGGTGGCGCCGCCCGCGAGCAGCAGGCCGAGCCGGGAGCAGGCGGAGAGCGCGTAGCCGGCCCCGGCGACCCGTTTGTGGCGTCGGCCGCGGTCGGCGGCGTGCCCGCCGAGCAGTCGCACGACAGCGGCGGCGCCGTTGAACAAGCCGTCCAGGACGCCGAATTGGAGAGGTGAGAGACCGAGTCCGAAGACGAGGTAGAGCGGCAGCACCGCGGTGACCATCTCGGAGGAGATGTCGGTGACGAGGCTGACCGTGCCGAGTGCCAGGACGGTGCCGGGGACGCGTCGGCCCGCTCCGCCGGTGCGGGGCGGGGCCGGCGCGTCCCGGCGGCCTGTGGTCGCCAGATACATCAGTGGCAGGTGTACTTCGGGCTGGTGTCCTTGGCCTTGCCGTCGGTGCCGACGTAGCTCCAGCCGTAGCCGGAGTCCGTGAAGTCCAGCTTCAGGACGCCGTATTCACCGCTGATCCGCTTCTGGCTGTTGGGCTGGACGTTCTCGATGGGGTACGGTTCGGCGCCGCCCATGCCGCCGACGATCTCGGTGATTCCGTCGGCGGTGGCCTTCCCGTCGGGGTTCTGTGGCGCGAACCGCTCGTAGTGGTGGTCGTGCCCGTTGAGCACGAGGTCGGCCTTGGCTCCGTAAAGGATCTTCCAGACCGGCCTGCTGACCGGGTCGTTGCCGTGCCCGCCCGAGGAGTACAGCGGGTGGTGCCAGTATGCGGCGATGCACGCCTTGTCGTTCTTGGCGAGGTCGGCCTTGAGCCAGTCGATCTGGGCACTCTGGTCGAACGAGTTGGAGTCGAGGGCGATGAAGTGCCAATTGCCCTCGTCGAAGCTGTAGTAGCTCTTGCCCTGGGGATACGCGATGGCCCCGTAGTAGGCCTTGTAACCGGCCAGTGACCCGGCCGGATCATATGTCTCGTGGTTGCCCGGTACCGGATGCGTCTTGTTCTTGAACGCGCCCCACGTCTTGTCGTAGTAGGCCCGGTAGTCGGCGATCCGTGCGTCGTCGTACTGGTTGTCACCCATCGTCAGATAGAACTTCGGATCGAGCTTCTGGGCCGATGCGGCGGTCTTGGGGTGGGCGCAGGCGCTGTCGGAGGCGGTGCACTGGGCGGCGATGTCACCGGCGGCGACCACGGTGAAGGCGCCGGTCTGCGGAGGTGTGCCGCCGAGCGTGCCGTACACCTCGACCTCGTGCAGCGAGTAGCCGTAGGCGGTTCCGCGCGCGGTGCCGTACACGCGCAGGTAACGGCCCTTGCCGGAGAGGGACGACCACTCGTCGGTGCCGCCGTTCCCGGCCGTCTCGTCGGCGAGCCGGGTCCAGGTGGTGCCGTCGGCGGAGATCTCGATCCGGTACGCCTTGGCGTACGCGGCCTCCCAGCTCAGCGTCACCCGCGTGACGTCGGCAGCGGTGCCGAGATCGACACGTATCCACTGCGGGTCCTTGCCCTCGGCGCTCGCCCAGCGGGTGGCCGGGTCACCGTCGAAGGCGTTCTGCGGGCCGAGAGCGGAATCTTCGCTGGAGGACGCGGTGGCGGGCTTGCCACGCGAGATGAGTGGGTCGGCGGCGGCACCGGCCCGGTCGGGGTCGACGAGCAAAAGGGTGCCGACGAGGAGGAGTACGGCGGCGGCGATCGTGCCCACCGTACGGCGCCGTTTGAGCATGAGGGGCGGAGCTGAGCCGATCAGTTGCATCCCTGGACTCCTGGCCTTGGGGGTGGCGAGAGCTGGGCTTCAGTGCGTGACCTCGCGTCCTTGCCCGCGTTCGGGCAGGGCGCGGCATCGTGGCGGCCGGGGCAGAGCTCTCGCTGAGCGCGTCATGCCCACGGGGGTCGGGCACCGCGCCAAGCCGCCATCCGGGATGCTAGCGAACAGTAAACTTTCCTACCAGTCCCCCAACTCCCTTTGCCTCAGCTGTCGTTCAGCGTTGCGCCCGCAGTGTCGTTTCGGTACGCGCGGCACGGCCGGAACGCGGCAGAGGCAGCGGACGTCGTCGTGGGTCCGCGCCGCGATCCGACCGGGCGACCCGAGCACGCAGTGCCCCATGAAAGCCCGCTCGGACCTCTTCGGCAGTCCGCTCGTGGCCAGGCCTCGATGCGCATGGCCCTTCTGGTTCGCCCCCTGGACCGAGGACATGGACGTGCGGCCGCACGAGGCCACCGCGGACATCGTCAAGTTCTACGGCCGCGCCCGAGCCGCCGCCGACCGGGCGATCGACGAGCGCCACCTCGACGACCTCGGCACATCCTGGAACGGCACCACCGTGTCCCTGCGCTGGGTGCTGATTCACATGATCGAAGACACCGCACGGCACGCCGGTCACATGGACATCGTCCGGGAACTCGTCGACGGAGCCACCGGCGACCACCCGCGCGACTGACACAGCGGTCCGACCCGTTCCACCCCCCAGGCCGACCTGCGGTCGGTGGCCGGGCCCGGCGCGCAGCGGTCCGCGCCGGCACCACGACTCACGAATGCGCAGACGGGCCGGGGGTGGTGCTCGCTCCCCCGGGCCGACCGCCCCCCGTGGGCGGGCGAACCGAAGGGGGCGGCTGGTCAGGCCGGGGTGGTGTCCGTAGCGGAGGCGGGGTGCTCGCCGTCGCCGAGTTCGCGGGCGAGGCGGCGCAGGACGGGCCCGTACTCGGGATGGGCCAGAGCGAAGGCCATCTGGGCGACGAGGTAGTCCGCCGGATTGCCGGTGTCGTACCAGCGGCCGGAGATGACCTGCCCGTACACCGCGCGGCCGGCGGCGTAGGCGTTGATGGCGTCGGTCAGGTAGACCTCGCCGTCGCGGTGCTCGTGCCAGCGCCTGGTCTGCTCGCGCAGTTCCTCGATGATGCCGGGGGTGATGACGTAGCCGCCGATGGCCGCGTACGCCGAGGGGGCGTCGGCGGGCTCGGGCTTCTCGACCAGGCCGATGATGCGCAGCAGGCCGTCGCCCAGATCCTCCTTGACCACCGGCACCCCGTAACGCTGGGAGTCGCCCTGGTCCATCGGCATGAGCGCCAGCACCGGGCAGTGGGTCGCTTCGTACGCGCGGATCAGCTGCTGGGCGCGGGGCACCTCGGCCACGAACACGTCGTCCGGCCAGAGCACCAGCATCGGCTCGTCGCCGAGGTTCCTGGCGGCGTTGAGCACCGGTGTGCCGTTGCCGTACGGGCCGTGCTGGTCGAGGTAGGTGATGTGGCCCTGACGGGCCAGTTCGGCGACCTCCTCCACGGCGTCCGCGTACGCGGTCTTGCCGTCGGCACGCAGCTGCTCGACCAGGGCGGGGTTGGGCCGGAAGTGGTCCTGGATCAGGGACTTGCCACCGGAGACGACGATGGTGATGTCCGTGATGCCGGACGCCACCAGTTCGCGCACGGTGTGCTCGACCACCGGCTTGTCGCCGACCGGCAGCATTTCCTTGGGGGTGGCCTTGGTCAGGGGCAGGAGGCGGGAGCCGAGTCCGGCGGCGGGGATGACCGCCCTGCGGATCGTCGGGGGCATCGGGTCTCTCTCGGTCGAACGGCACTCCGCGCCGGACGGCGCGGCATTCTCCGACGCTACCAACGCCCCGGCCCACGACCGGGCGGCAATCACTCGTCCGGACCGATCCGGCGGTCACCGGCACAGCAAGAGACGGTGTGCTTCGTCACCGCGGAGCACCCGCTCGTGTCGATCGCCTCGGTGACGCGGGGGCGCACCCGCTCGCGCAGCTCCGCGAAGCAGCCCTCGGCAGACCGGGCGGTGCGCAGCCGGTCGCCAGGGACGGGGATGCGGAGCGGGACGTCCCCGCGCCGCGGACGGTCATCTGCCGAATCGCCGTTCGCGATTCGCGTACGAGCGCAGTGCCCGCAGAAAATCGAGGCGCCGGAATGCCGGCCAGTAGCAGTCCACCCAGTGCATCTCGGCGTACGCGGACTGCCAGAGCAGGAAGCCGGACAGCCGCTGCTCGCCGGAGGTCCGGATGATGAAGTCGGTGTGGTCGGCGGTTGGCGAGTACAGGTGGCGGGAGATGTCCTCGATCTCGAACCGCTCGACCAGTTCGGCCGGGTCGCCACCGGCTGCCATGTGTTCCTCGAAGGCGCTCTTCACTGCGTCGACGATCTCGCGTCGGCCGCCGTAGCCGACCGCGACGTCCACCTTGAGCCCGCCGCACCCGGCCGTTGTGGCGGCGGCCTCCTTGAGCACCCGGGAGCTGGCGCCGGGCAACATGTCCAGCGAGCCGATCACCTGGACCTCCCAGCGACGGCCTTCGGCCGTGATGTCCCGGACGGTCTCTTCGATGATCTCGATCAGCGGGCCGAGCTCCTCGGCGGGGCGGCCGAGATTGTCGTCGGAGAGCATGAAGAGGGTCACGTGCTCGATTCCGGCGGCGGTGCACCAGCCAAGGAACTCGGTCACCTTGGCACCGCCCGCCCGGTACCCCTCCGAAACGTCCGTGTGTCCCGCTTGCCGTGCCCAGCGGCGGTTGCCGTCGACCATGATCCCGACGTGTCTCGGGCGTGGCAGCCCCTCCAGGGTGACAGCCAGTCGACGCTCGTACACCGCTTCGATAGGCCGTCGGAGGAACAGCGGGAGCAGCTTCATGAACCATCTCCATCGTGCCCGGCTACGTCCGGCGACCCTACCAGGCCCCCTCGCCACGTCAGCGAGCGATCCAATGACGTTGCCGCACGGGCCACTTGGCCGGCCGGACGCGCGGTGGCCGGATCGTTCGCCGGGCCGATCGACGGACTGCTCGGCCGGGACGTCCACCCAGCCCGGCGGCTCGGTCGTCGATCGATTTCAGCCGGGCTCGGGCGGGTGTGAGGCTCGCGGCGTACCGGGCGTCGCCCGACAGCAGGGTCTTCGTTCAGGGGCCGGTGACACACCGGCAGCGTCGCACCGCGCTTCAGGAGGGCCGACAAGCCGCTGATGGTGCTGTCCCACGGTGGTGGCCAGCGAGTTTGCAGAAATCGAGCTGGGACACAAGGGATGGTGGTACTCCGCCGACAAGGGCGTTCTGATGAAAGGTGCGTGCGCCATGGGCATTATTGCGTGGGCTGTGATCGGGTTGCTGGCCGGTGCGATCGCCAAGGCGTTGATGCCCGGCAAGGATCCCGGCGGCTGCCTGATCACGATGCTGATCGGCATCGTCGGAGGCCTGCTGGGCGGCTGGCTCGGGAAGGTCATCTTCGGCGTGCACTCGATCAAAGGGTTCTTCCATCTCTCCACCTGGATCGCCGCCGTCGTCGGATCCGTCATCGTGCTGGCCGTCTACCGGCTCGTCCGGGGGCGCCGCACCCGCTGATCCGCGCTTTCCGCCTCACGGACCCGGAGGTGTGCCGCCCTGCCGGACGGCAGGGCGG
The DNA here is from genome assembly GCF_044754145.1 of Streptomyces sp. NPDC093149. NCBI lineage: Bacteria > Bacillati > Actinomycetota > Actinomycetes > Kitasatosporales > Streptomycetaceae > Streptomyces > Streptomyces sp. NPDC093149. The sequence goes on along the minus strand of NZ_JBIVON010000003.1, from coordinate 433,702 downwards.
CACCAGGGGCGGCGACCGTCGGCAGCCTGCGCGGGTGCCCTCGGCGGTGCCCCGGAGCACGCTCCGGACGCCTGAACCACGTTCAGTTCGGTTGCCTGAAGCAGGATCGGGATGCCTGCACCGCGTTCAGGTCGGTTGCGTGGAGCAGGATCCGATAGCTGGTGAGCCGGTCGTACTCGACGATCAGCGGGAGGAGTCGGCCCGGATTCTCACAGGCGGGGCCGACCGGTCAGCGGCCAGGACGGAAGTCCTCCGCCACCAGCAGGAACTCCGAAACCGCCTTCATGAACGCCTCCGGCGCCGTGCGGTGGATCAGGTGTCCGACCGGGATCGTGACCACCCGACCGCCCGGTATGCGACGGGCCAGTTCGGCGATGGCGTCCTGGGGCACATGACTGCGTGGTCCCCCGGCCACCACGAGAGTCTCGGCCGTGATCCCGCTGAGCCGATGCAGCCACCTGGGGTCGGGCACGTCGATCTGCTTCCTGACGGCCTGCACCATCTCCCAGTCGAAGGACAGATCGCCGCCCGGCCTGGTCGGGGTGGTCGGCTCCCGGGGGCGCGGGGCCGGAACGTCCTCCAGGACGAGCCTGCTCACCCGCTGCGGATGATCCGCCGCGAGCAGATAGGCCACGACGCCGCCCATGGAGTGCCCGATCAGGTCCACCGTGTCCAGTCCCAGCACGTCCAGGAACCCGAGCACATCGGCCTGCATCAGTTCGAGCGAGTAGTCTCCCGGCCAGTCGCTCAGGCCGTGACCGCGAAGGTCGAGGGCATACACCCGTCGACTGCGGGCGAGGCCGGGTGTCACCGCCGCCTCCCAGTCGGTGGCATCCTCTCCCAACGCGTGCAGCAGAACGAGCGGCGGAGCGTCCGACCGGCCCGACACCGCGTAGGCCAGCCGGATACCTCCCACGTCGACCGAGCGGAGATCAACCATGTCCGGAGGCTATACGGGACAGCCCTGCCGAAGGATCGGCGTTCACTCGCGGCCGAATCACGGGGGCTCGGCCGCAGCGCGCCCGGGTGCGAAGTCGGGTGGCACCATCGAGCCGACGACCGACGACCGGCGAGATCGCCGAACGGAGCACACTCACGTCGTCGATCGCCCCGGAACGCATGAGCCTGCTGCGCCGCGGCGACCCGGCACCGGCCGAATGCGCCGCGGCGTCGCTCAGCGATCAGCGCTCGGGCGCAGATCTGGCATGGCTGACCGAGCTGCGGTGAGCACTCACGCGCGGCTGCCCACCGTCATCCCGCCGACGGTGGGACGATCCGCTTCTCGAACCAATGGTGGGCGTACGGCTCGGCGTTGAAGGCGGGGACCTCCTCGAAGCCGCAGGAGTGGTACAGGCCGATCGCGGCGTCAAGTGCCTTGTTGGTGTCCAGACGCAGTACGCCCCGGCCGTCCTCGGCGGCCCGCGCCTCCAGTTCGGCCAGGAGCCGGCGGCCGAGGCCCAGCCTCCGAGCGTGCGGGGCGACCCACATTCGTTTGATCTCGGCCGGGGCGCCGGACGGCAGCTTCAGACCGGCGCAGCCGACCGGCTCGCCGTGCAGCCGGGCGACCAGGAACAGGCCGTGCGGCGGGCGGAGTTCACCGGCGTCGGGCAGCAGGCTCCGCGCGGGGTCGAAGCCGGCCGCGAAGCGCTCCCGCAGTTCGGTGAAGTAGGACCGCAAGCAGTGCTCGGCCTCGGGATGGTCCGGGTCGACGACGTCCAGCGTGACCGTCGCGGCAGTCAGCAGCCGATCGACCTCGGCCATGGCGGCGACCAGACGGGCGCGTTGGGCGGCGTTGAGCGGTTCCAGAAGAGAGGCTGCCAGCTCGTCGCTGCGGCCATCGAGCACGGCGCACTCTGCGCGACCCGCGTCGGTGAGCCGAACGGTACGCACCCGTCTGTCCCGAAGCTGCGGCTCCACCGTCACCAGGCCATCGGTCTCCAGGGACCGAAGCAGGCGGCTGACGTATCCGGAGTCGAGCCCGAGGCGTTCGCGCAGCCGCCGTACGTCCTGGCCCTGTTCGCCGATCTCCCAGAGAAGCCGGGCCTCTCCGATGGGCCGGTCGCGGCCCAAGTAGTGGTCGTGGAGCACACCCACGCGTTCGGTGACGGTGCGGTTGAACCGCCGTACCCGATCGATCTGCACTGAATCCATTCTCTGACTCTAGTCAGATAATGTCGGTCCGGCCCAGGAAGCTGCCGGGCCGGCCGCGCTCCGTGGCGCTCCTGCGCCCGGTGGGGTCAGCGATCTCGGCCTGCCGGCCGAGGCCGTGGGAGCCCGGGCAACTCACACTCATGGTCCCGCGTGAAATACCCCAATGGCCCCTGCCCGACCATGCCCTTGAAGCGAGCATGCGCCTCGCGCGCGAGGCACAGACGCAACACATGGACCGGCATGACGACGGCGAGATGCTCCGCCACCGGAGTGAAGGTCATCTGTCGGTGCATCAGCTCCTGGTCGATCGCGGGCGCGGTCCTCGACCACCCCGCAGTCGGCGCCCAGCAGCTCACGGCCTTCCAACAACGATCCCACCCCAGGACCGCCGGATGACGCACCGTCAGCACGCATTGGGTGACGACCACGTGACCTTCGCTGCCACAAGGCCGATACTGCCGACAGCGGCGTTCCCGCCGACACGCATCCGATCCGCCACAGATAGCTGACAAAACGTCACCGAAGTCAGTATCAAGTCAGCATCAGTACCGCCGGAAGCCGCGGCCAACCGCCACCGACCGCGAGATCAACAACTGCATGCACCGGCTCTGGCCAGCGAAAACACAGATCATAGGCCCACCTGCCAAGCTCCCCAGGAGGTACCCATGAGGATGCTCATCAACGTCCCCGAAACCGTTGTGGCGGACGCGCTGCGCGGCATGGCCGCCGCTCATCCCGAGCTCACCGTGGATGTCGAGAATCGTGTCGTCGTACGGCGTGACGCGCCCGTGGCGGGGAAGGTGGCACTCGTCTCCGGGGGCGGATCCGGGCACGAGCCGTTGCATGCCGGGTTCGTCGGGCCGGGAATGCTGTCGGCGGCCTGTCCGGGAGAGGTGTTCACCTCGCCCGTGCCGGATCAGATGGTTCGCGCCGCCGCCGCGGTCGACGGCGGGGCGGGGGTGCTCTTCGTCGTCAAGAACTACACAGGTGACGTGCTGAACTTCGAGATGGCCGCCGAGCTCGCCGAGGACGAGGGGGTGCGGGTCGCCCAGGTGCTCGTCGACGACGACGTGGCGGTGACCGACAGCCTGTTCACGGCCGGGCGGCGTGGCACGGGCGCGACGCTGTTCGTCGAGAAGATCGCCGGGGCGGCGGCCGACGAGGGTGCGCCACTGGAACAGGTGGAAGCCGTTGCCCGGCGGGTGAACAAGGCGTCGCGGAGTTTCGGGGTGGCGCTCAGCGCCGTGACCACGCCCGCCAAGGGGTCCCCCACGTTCGACCTGCCGTCGGGCGAGCTGGAGCTCGGGATCGGCATTCACGGCGAGCCGGGACGGGAGCGGCGTCCGATGATGACGTCGCGGGAGATCGCGGACTTCGTGGTGGACGCGGTGCTGGAAGACCTGCAGCCGAACGCACCTGTGATCGTGCTGGTCAACGGGATGGGTGCGACGCCACTGCTGGAGCTGTACGGGTTCAATGCCGAGGTGCAGCGGGTGCTGTCCGAGCGGGGTGTGGTGGCGGCTCGTACGCTCGTGGGGAACTATGTGACCTCGCTCGACATGGCGGGCTGTTCGGTGACGCTCTGCCAGGTCGACGAGGAGCTGCTGCGCCTCTGGGACGCGCCGGTGGAGACTCCGGCGCTGCGCTGGGGCCGTTGACCCGCCGACAAGGAGATCATGTGCTCGACGCCGACTTCTTCCACCGTTGGATGACCGCGGCCGCGACCGCAGTGGACCGCGAGGCGGACCACCTGACCGAGCTCGACTCGGCGATCGGGGACGCCGACCACGGCAGCAACATGCAGCGCGGATTCGCCGCGGTGACCACGCTCCTGAACAAGGAACAGCCACCTACCCCGGGTGCTGTGCTGATGCTCGCCGGGCGTCAGTTGATCTCGACGGTCGGTGGGGCCTCGGGGCCGTTGTACGGGACGCTGCTGCGACGTACCGGAAAGGCGCTGGGCGACGCGCCCACCGTGACTCCGCAGCAATTGGCGGAGGCGCTCGGGGTGGGCGTCGCGGCCGTGGCGCAGCTGGGCGGGGCGCAGGCCGGGGACAAGACGATGCTCGACGCGCTGCTGCCGGCCGCCGAGGCACTCGACACCTCGTTCGGGGCAGCCCGGGAAGCGGCCGAGGCGGGAGCACTGGCCACGGTGCCGCTGCAGGCCCGCAAGGGCAGGGCGAGCTATCTGGGTGAGCGCAGCATCGGGCATCAGGATCCGGGGGCGACGTCCTCCGCACTGCTGATCGCCGCATTGGCCGAGACCGGCGCTGCCGACGGGGGTGACGCATGAGTGGCGGGAAGCAGGTCGGGATCGTGCTGGTGTCGCACAGCGGCCCGGTGGCCGAGTCCGTCGCCGAGCTGGCCAGGGGCCTTGCCGCCGGCGGTGCGACGGCGCCGGTCGCCGCCGCGGGCGGCACGCCCGCGGGGGGTCTCGGAACCAGTGAGGAACTGATCGCCGAGGCCGCCAGGTCGGTGGACGGCGGTGCGGGGGTCGCGTTACTGGTGGATCTGGGCAGCGCGGTACTCACGGTCAAGACGATGCTGGCCGACGGCGACGAACTGCCGGCCGGTTCGCGACTGGTGGACGCGCCGTTCCTGGAGGGCGCCGTGGCCGCCGTGGTCACCGCGTCGGCGGGCGGCGACATCGCGGAGGTGGAGGCCGCGGCGTCCGAGGCGTACGGATATCGCAAGGAGTAGCAGCCGGAGATCCACGGTCCGCGAGACCGCCCCGCACCCGGATTTCAGGGGTGCGGGGCGGCTCCGGGCAGGCTCTCGGGCCGTCAGGCCGCCGGTGCGGACCCGGCCGCCCCGATCCTGACCTGCACCTTCTGCGTCGTGCCGTTGACCGTGACGGCGAGCGTGATCGTGCCCGGCCGGAGCCCGGTGAGGGTGCCGGTGGTCGGGTCGAGGACCGCCGTGTGGCGTGGGCGGGCACCGTCGCGGTCACCGATGTGGACGTTCGGGGATCCGGTCCAGTCGGCGGCCAGCGGGAAGCCGACCGGGACACGGCGGTCGCCCTGGACGACGGTCGCCGTGACCTCTGCCCGGCTTCCGGTGCCGAGCACCGGCGGCGCCCCGATCTCCAGCGCGTCGACATGCGCGCGGGTCTGCACGGAGACCCAGTCGGGACCTCCCTCCCACGGCCGCTGCCGGGCGACGGCCTGTTCACCGGGGCCGATGCGGTCGGCGCCGACCAGCGACCAGCCGGTGAAGCCGCCCTCGCCTGCCGGCCCGGCCGGTGCCTTCCCCGAATTGCCGTTGATCAGGTACGGCACTCCGTCGACGTGCGAGGCGTGGAAGACCCCTACGTGGCCGCCGATGAAGGCGGCCCCCTTGCCCGTCGCACGGCGGAAGTCGGCGAGCCACTGTTCGACCAGGGCCGCTTCCTTCCGGTCCCCGAGCTGGCTGCCCTTCTGCACGGTCGGGTCCCGCGGCGGCACGTGCTCGATGAGCATGACCGAGTCGACGGTCCGGTCCTTCGCAGCCGCGTCCAGCTGGGCTCGGAGCTGCTTGATCTGGGCGAAGCCGCCGGCGCGCAGGCTGAGGCCTGATGTGTCGAGAGTGACGAATCTGGTGCCCTTGTGGTCGAACGTCCGCTGGGCGGGTCCGAATTCGGTGACGAAATCGCCGATGCTGCCGCCCATCACCTCATGGTTGCCCGGTACGTAGTACCAGGGCAGCGAGTCGCCGAGTTCCTCGGTGAGGATCCGGTGCGCGAAGGCCAGGTCCGCGGGCGATCCCTCGTCGACGAGGTCACCGTTGATCACCAGGAAGTCCGGTCGGGCGGCCTTGATCTCGCGCAGGGTGCGCCGTGCCTGGGTGACGATCGCGCTGTCCGGGTCACGGGCGACGAACTGGGCGTCGGACATCACGGCGAACCGCCAGTCCCGGCGCTCGGTCACGGCGGCCGGATCGATCAACGGGTCCGCCGGTGCCGCCTGTTCGGGAAGGTCGACGGTCGGCGGCACCTGGGCGGTGAGCTCGTCGATGACGATTTCGCCGGTGTACTGCCGGGCTGCCGCGGTCTCCGCGAGGTAGAAGCGGGACACGGAGAGCGGCATGGCGGCTCCGGGAGGGACCGCGAAGGTGATCTGTCGCCAGCCGGTCCACGTGACGTACGGTCCGCGCAGCAACTGGTCGGAACCCGCGGCGTCCTTGAGGTGGAGGGTCGGCCAGGCGCCCTTCCCGTCGCCCTTGATCCACAGCTTGAACGACTGGGGCTGGCCGGGCACGGGGACGGGCTGGGGCGGGGCCGCGTAGGCGGCGCGGGTGGCGGTGGACCGGGTGAAGTCGTAGGTGAGTCTCAGGCCGGTGCCGGTGTGTCCGTCGGGCGTGCCGGAGAGGGATCCGCTCGCCCGTGCCTGGCTGAATTTCCAGGAGTCCGCGTCGTCGAAGGAGGAGACGGCCTGCTCGGCGAGGCCGACGCTGACGGCGAGGACGGTCGTGGTGCCGGCGACGGTCGCCCTGATCTGTCCGGCGCCGGCGCCGGTGCGTGAGGTGACGCTGAAGGAGCCCCGGCCGTCGTCGCGGATGTCGAAGAGCGCGTGGTCGTAGTCGAGGGCGATGTCGCGCGGCTCGACGGGGGCGCTGGTGCCGTGGGCGTCGAGGCCGACGATGCCGAAGGTGCCGGTCGCGTCGGCGTCGGCGAGACCCACCCGCCGGGTGGTCGGCTCGATCCGGGCGAGCCGGTCGAGGACCGTCAGGGTGGTGGTGCCGTGCGCCGCTCCCTTTTCGGCGCGTATGTCGGTGGTGCCGCCGCGGCGCGCGGTGAAGAGCCCGTCGCCGTCGACCGTGCCGACGGCGCTCCGCACCGTACGCCAGCGCGGGGTGCCCTGGGCGGGGCCGTACGTCTCGTCGTATCCGGTCGCGGTGAGGCGCCGGGTGAGTCCGGGGAAGACGCGGTCGGGGTGGCCGCCCTTGACCGGATCGACGCCCGGTGCGGAACCGGCCGGCGTGCGTGGCTGGACCCAGAACCCCTTGAGCCGGCCGCTGCCGTCGGGAGCGGTGAGGGCGAGACCGTTGGGGACGGTGCGTTCGCTCCCGTCGGACGGGCTGTTCTCCACACGGAGCGCGTCGCTGCCGGGCTCGCGCGCGACGAGGGTCGACGATCCGCCGCCGTCCAGGTTGAGTGCGCTGTACGCCCCGGCGCGGCGCATCATCAGGCCGAGCTCGGTGAGGGTGACGCCGCCGCTGTCGGCCTGCCTCCCGTCGACGGTGAGGATCTGCATGTTCCGGCCGTCCTTGGAGAAGCCGACGGCGGTGCGGGGTGCGGCGGTGTTGTTGCCCTCGCCGTCGTGGTTCTGCGCGACTCCGTCGACGACGAGGAGTTCACGGCCGCCGACCGCGGTGCGGGGCACGGCTCCGCCGTCGGGGCGTGCCCGGTAGGTCAGGGACACCGGATCGCCGGGCTTCAGGGCGTCGAGGGCGGCGGCTGCGGCCTCACGGCCGACGAGGACGGTGGTGCCGTCGGGGACCGCTCCCGATCCCGGGCCGTGCGCGACGGAGACGACCTTGCCCTCCCGTACGACCGCCTCGGCGACGGGGGTCGCGCCGTCCACGGTGAGGGCGCGGTCGGCGCTGCCCCAGGCGGAGGTGTAGACGCCGATTCCCCCGGCCGGCACATTGGCTGCGTTGTACGCGGCGAGCGGCCGCTGCCCGGAGGGGAGAGTGAGGGTTCCCTCGAAGTAGAGGTTCAGAACGCGGCCCGCGCTGCCGGGGCCGATGCCGACGGCCCGGTCGACTCCAGGGGCCGGGGACTGGACGGTGACCCCGTCCTTGATGCCGATCCCCTCCGGCGCTCCGGTCTGGTTGATGTCGAAGAAGTCGCCGTTGATCGCGGCGACGGTGCGGCGGCCGTGGCCCGCGTCGTGTCCCGCGGCGAGTTCGGAGACCGTGTGCCGTTCGGAGACCTTGCCGGAGGAGAGGTAGTCGGCGCGCACCCCGCTGCCGGCGAGGTCCACGGAGAGGGAGTCGACCCGTAGCCATTTGTCGGATTCCAGCCGGTCGTACGAGCTGAGACGGACACCGGGGGCGATGGGGCGCGACGTGCGAGCGGTCTCGATCCCGTCGCCGTCCACGACCGCTCCGGGCTCCCCCGCCGGGTTGCTCGCGGGTGGTGGGGCAACCGGTCTGAGGACCTCGGCGGCGGTACGGGGACGGGGGTCGGGGTTCGCATCGGCGAGGGCGGGCGAGATCGCGCCGCCCGTCAGGGCGCAGACCGTAGCGAGCAGTACGAGAGGTCGCGCGACCGGCCTGTGGCCTCCCCCGGCCCCGGAGCGCCATCGGGTCGTTCTGTCGACTGTGCCTCGGACCACAGATCCTCCTGGAATCGCGATGGTTGCGCCGCCCGGTGCACGGGCAGAAAGCGCTGTCGGCGGACAGCATGTCCGCGTGCACGACGGCGCACCAGAGGGCATCGGGGACCTCGGGGGAAACAGGACGCGTCGACTCGATGACAGAGATGATCAGCGGGACCGGGGTGTCGTCGGCGGCGACATTCGGTACCGGCACGCAGACTTGAGGACATGTCATCCCGGAAGCGCTCCACGCGCAGTGCGGGTCTTCTCCTGTTCCGCCGGCCGTCGGGGGCCGACCGGGCCGGGTTCGAGGTGCTCATCGCCCATATGGGTGGCCCGTTCTGGGCAGGCCGGGAGAGCGCGGCGTGGTCGATCCCGAAAGGCGAGTACGGCCCCGACGAGGAGCCCGCGGCGGCGGCCCGTCGTGAGTTCGAGGAAGAGTTCGGCTGCCCGGCGCCGGAGGGTGAGTGGGTGGCGCTCGGTGAGGCCCGTCAGTCCGGCGGCAAGACCGTGACGGCGTGGGCGCTGGAGGCGGATCTCGATGCCGCCGCGGCCGTTCCCGGGACATTCACCATGGAGTGGCCGCGGGGGTCCGGTGTGTTGCGGGAGTTCCCCGAGGTCGACCGGTTCGCCTGGTACGCGCCCCAGGAGGCGGCCGAGCGCCTGGTCACGGGGCAGCGGGTCTTCCTCGAGCGGCTGCGGGAGCACGTGGAGGGCGGGCGGGTGACACCCGCTCAGGACGGCTCCTGAGCGGGCTGTTCGCCGTCGTGCGTCCGGTCCCGCCCGTACGGGTCCTGCAGGCCGGCCTCTTCCGGTCCCGGCCGACGGGCGTCACGGCACGGCCGGGCGGCCCTCGCGCAGTTCCAGCCGGTCACCGGTGAAGCGGCTGCGGAAGCCGCGGTCGTGCGAGACGACGACGACGGCTCCCCGGTACTCGGCGAGCGCCGTCTCGACCTCCTCCACCAGACTGAGCGCGAGGTGATTCGTCGGCTCGTCGAGCACCAGCAGGTCGGCGGGGCGGGTGACCATGCGGGCCAGTGCGAGGCGTCGTTGCTGGCCGATGGAGAGGGCGGCCACCGGCACCGTCAGGTCCTCGGGACGGAACAGGCCCAGGCCGAGGAGGCTTTCGGCGTGTTCGTCCGGGTGGCCCGGCCGCCCGGCGGCGAAAGTCGCCAGCAATGAGCGGCGCGTCGGCCGTACGGGGAGCTCCTGGGGGAGGTAACCGATCCTGGCCCGACGGAGCACCGTTCCCGCGTCGGGGGTGAGGTCTCCGGCCAGGACCCGCAACAGGGTGGACTTTCCGGCGCCGTTGGGGCCGGTCACCAGGAGGCGCCGGCCGGGGTCCACGCGCAACTCCGGCAGCCGCAGCCGGTCTCCGACGGCGACGGAGCGGAGCGCGACGAGTGGTCCGGGTTCCGCCCCGCCGTCGGTGGCGACGGCGATGTCGGCGCGGAAACGCAGGGGCCGGGGCGGGGCGGGCACGGGCGCCCCGCGCAGCCCCTCCAGGCGGGTTCTGGCCGCCCTGACCCGGCCGGACAGCTTGGCCTCGTGCGAACGACGGTGCTTGCCCCAGCCCTCCCCCGGATCCTTCCCCGTTCCGGCGAGGCGTCGTCCGGTCGCGCTCACGAGCTCTTCGGCACGCGCCACCTCGTCCAGCCATTCCTGGTGGTCCTGTGCCCAGCGGCGGCGGGCGGCGGCCTTCGCCGTCCGGTAGTCGGCCCAGCCGTCCCCGTACCGGACGACGCGGCGCAGATCACGGTCGACCTCCAGGACGACGTCGGTGGTCCGCTCCAGGAAGGTCCGGTCGTGGGTGATGACGACGACGGTGCCGCGGTGGGCGCGCAGCCGTTCCTCCAGCCAGGTGGTGGCGCGGAGGTCGAGGTGGTTGGTCGGCTCGTCGAGCAGCAGGAGTTCGGGGTCGGCCGCCAGCACGCAGGCGAGCGCGAGTCTGGACCGTTCGCCTCCCGACAGCGTGCCGAGGACCCGGCCACGGGTGAGATGGCCGAGTCCGAGGCCGTGGAGCGCCGCGTCGACGCGGGCGTCGGCCCGGTATCCGTCGCGTTCCTCGTACGCCGTCAGCAGATCACCGTACGCGGCGAGTCGGTGGTCGTCCGGGGCCGCGGCTCCGGAGAGCGCCTCCTCGGCAGCGCGGATCTCCTGTTCGAGCGTGCGCAGTTCGGCGAGGGCCGTGTCGACGGCGTCCTGGACGGTGCGGCCGGGGGCGAGAGCCGGGGTCTGGGAGAGGTGACCTGTGCCGCCGGGGAAGCGGACAGCGATCTCACCGCTGTTCGGTTTCTCCGCTCCGGCCATCAGCCGGAGAAGCGTGGACTTCCCGGAGCCGTTCTCGCCGATCACTCCGACTCTGTCTCCGGGGCGGACGGTGAGCGACACCTGGTCGAGGACGGTTCGGTCCCCGTAACTCCTGGAGACGTCCTTCATGGTCAGCTGGGCGCGGGCGTGCTGAGAAGTCATGGCTGCTTTCCCTGAGGTGACATGCCTCGGCGGCGCACGACGGTGCGCGGCTGGGCGGGGCTGTCGGACGGGCGGAAGGGACCGCGGCACAGGGGACCCTCGGGGTCACCCGGCGACGCTCGACGTCGCGTGGCGGCGTCCCTGCCCGGAATCAGCGAAAGAAGTAGTACGAACCCATGGGCGTGAGTGTAGCCACGAATCGCGGGGCCGTCCGGGAGAATTTCGGACCGTCCCGACCGGTTCGGACGAGGCGTACCGGTTGGCGCAGGTGTTCCTGGTCGGCTCGGGAGGTGTCGAATCCGTCCGCGAACGAATCCGTCCGCGTCCGCACCGTGTCGCTCGGGGTGACGGCCGGCCATGGCGTAGGTCGCGAGGAGCCGACTCGAAGGAGTCGGAAGGGGCGTGCTACGGATTCTCGCCCTGAGCCGCTTCGATGCTGCTGTGCAGGTCGTTCGTCGCGTCGAGCGTGGCGGCCCCGGAGACGATCAGGCAGGCCAGCAGCGCCGCGGCTGCCATCCGCCCCACGCGGGGGCGTGGGGCGCTCCGGCCGAGCAGCGCTGCGACGCGACGGGGTACGGGTCCGGCGGCCGCGGCGAGCGCCACTCGTGGACGGGGCCGGGCGGCCCCCTCGGCGGCTCGGGCGGCGAGGGCGGCGCGGCCGATGGCTCGGGCGGCGACCCGTCGGTCGCCGACCGCCGAAGCGGCGGCCTCGTCGGCGCAGCGCTCCAGGGCGTAGCGCATGGGGGCGCGCAGCGAACGCAGCGCGGGGTGGCAGAGGGCAGCCATTTCGGCGGCGACGATGAAGAGGTGGTGGCGCCCCGTGAGGTGGGCGCGTTCGTGTGCCAGCAGGGCGTCGCGTTCGGCGGGGTCCAGGGCGCGCAGCATGCCCGTGGTGACGACGATCCGGCCGGGAGTGCCGGGACGCCCGGGCAGGGCGTAGGCGTCGGGGCGGCTGTCGCGCAGGACGGCCAGTTCGCCCTCTGCGCACCCGGGCGACCGCGCGGCCCGGTGCAGCTCCGCCCAGTGGCGGTGGGCGGCGCGGGCTACCGCGGCGGTGCAGCCCGCGAGCAGCGCCAGTGCCGCAGCCGCGAGGGGGACGGCGACAACGGGGGCGGCGTCGGAGAGTGGTCTGACGAGTTCGCCGAGGGCGGAGACGGCGGAGAAGCGCGTGGCTCCGGGCACCACCAGCAGGGCCAGGGCGAGCAGGTTGCACAGGGCGAGACCGGCGCCCGTCGAGGCGAGCAGCCGTACGGCGTGTACGGGCGACAGGGCGTCCGCCAGCCGACGGGCGGCGGGTACCGCGACGAAGGGCATCAGCAGCGGAACCCACACGGCATAGATCATCGGGCTTCTCCGTCGAGCAGATCCCGGAGCAACTGCTCGTCCTCGTCGGTGAGCTGTGACACGAATCGCGCGAGCACGGTACCGCGGTCCTCCTCCTTCCGCAGCTCGCTGTGCATCCGGCGGGCGGTCAGCCCGGGGGCGTCCTCGGTCGGGGTGTAGGCGAATCCGCGGCCGGCCCGGGTGCGGGTGACCGTACCCTTCTCGTAGAGGCGCGACAGAATCGTCGTGACCGTGGTGCGAGCGAGCGCCGCCCCGATCGCGCCCTGCACCTGGCCGGGGGTGAGCGGCGTCTCGGCCGCCCACAGGGCCGCCAGGATCGTGGATTCCAGCTCGCCGGACGGGCGCCGCTCCGATGCGGCGCGATGCGGCGTCGCGCTCCCGGGCGCCGTATCCGGTGACGGCCCCGGGGCGGCTTCGCCGTGCGGGCGGGGGGCGGGTTCTCCGCTCGATATCCCCTTCACCTGGGACATGGGAACTCTCCTCCCCCTCCGGGCGTCTACAGTGACGTAGACCGTCTACATCACTGTAGTCAGTCCGGGCGTTCCGACGGGCCGCCCGCTCACCATTATGGGAGACCCTCCACCGTGTCCGTATTCTCACTGGCGGCCGCGCCACAAGCGGTGAACGTGCTGGACGCAGGTTCACTGCTCGGAGCGTTCGGTGCGCTCGGCATCGCCGTCGTGCTCTTCGCCGAGACGGGACTGCTCGTCGGCTTCTTCCTGCCCGGCGATTCGCTGCTGTTCACGGCGGGCCTTCTCTGCGTGTCGGGCGCCCACGGCCCGGTCCATCTGTCGCTGCCGCAGGTGCTGATCGCCGCCGTCGCCGGTGCGCTGCTCGGTGCGCAGGCGGGCTACTGGATCGGCCGCCGCGGTGGCCGGGCCCTTCTCGCCCGCAGCCGCGCCAAGCGGCTGCACGAGGGTGCCGCCCGCGCCGAGGAGCTGCTCGGCAGATACGGCCATGCGCGGGCGATCGTGCTGGCCCGCTTCGTGCCCGTCGTACGCACGGTGCTCAATCCGCTCGCCGGGGCGCTCAACGTCCCTGCCGGGCTGTTCACGCTGTGGCAGGTCGTCGGCGGGACGGTGTGGACCGTGGGGCTGGTCCTGGCGGGGTACGCACTGGGCTCCTCGGTGCCCAACGTCGATCGTTACCTGCTGCCGATCGTCGCTGTCGTGGTCGTGGTCTCCCTCATCCCGCTCGCCGCCGAACTGCTGCGCTCCCGCGGCCGGCGCACCGCAGAAGGAGAGAACAGCTGATGCCACTCGCCTCCACCGCCACCTCGATCGACGGCGGCCTGTACACCTGGATCACCGAGCTGGCCCAGCGCTCCCCCGCCGCTCTGGACTCGGTCGTCCGCCTCTGGTCGGACTACGGGCTCGCGCTGTTCGCCCTGCTGATGCTCGCGTCCTGGTGGCGCTCGCGCTCGGCGGGGCCCGCCCGCACCGCCATGGCGCTCTGTGCACCGCTCGTCGTGGTGGCCGCGTATCTCGTCAACGACGTGGTGAAGTCGCTCTTCCATGAGCAGCGGCCCTGCCAGACCCTCCATGTCGTGACGGTGGAGGCGTGCCCCGCACTCGGCGACTGGTCCTTCCCCAGCAACCATGCCGCCATCGCGGCGGCCGCGGCGGTGGCGATCTGGCTGACCGACCGCCGACTCGGGGCGATCGCGGTGCCCGCCGCGCTGCTGATGGCGGCGTCCCGGGTCTGGATCGGTGTGCACTACCCGCACGATGTGCTGATCGGGCTGGTCACCGGCGCGCTGGTCGCCTGGCCGTTGACGGTCGCGGCACGACGCTGCGCCCCGGCCGTGGTGCGGCTGCGCGAGAGCCCGCTGCGCCCCCTGGTGGCCAACCGGTGACCGGAGACGCTTCGGCACTCGCGGGCGGCCGGTCGTCCGCGAGCGCCGCGTTATCGCTCCGCGCTCCGCTGCTGGCCGCGCTGGTGGGGCTGCTCGGACTGGTCGGGCTGACGGTTCTCGTCCTGGCCGCCCGGCACGGCTCCCCACCGGCCCTGGACCGGACCGCCCACGACTGGTCGTTGCGGCACCGGCCGTCGGGCCTCGTGGCGGCCGCTCGGACCGTCACGGCCACCGGCACCGGGGTGTTCCCGTACGCCGCGGCGGTGACGGCCGGGCTGATCGCGGGCGGTGACACGCGTCGACGGCTGGGACACGTGGTGGGGGCACTGGCCTTCCTGCTGCTCGGGCAGGGCGTCCGCTACGGCCTCATGAGGGTGATCGCCCGGCCCCGCCCCCCGCTGGGCGACTGGGCCACGCACGCCTCCGGCTTCGCCTTCCCCTCCGGCCACGCGACGACGTCCGCGCTGATGGCCGGTCTGCTGCTCACCGCCATCGGCGTCCGGGCGCACGGCCGGAGGGTGCCTCGTCCGCTTCGTGCCGCAGTCGCCGCCCTGGTCGTCTGCTGGGCCGCGACCGTCGGCCTGAGCCGGGTTCTGCTCGGCGTGCACTGGGCGACGGACGTGCTCGCCGGATGGTTGTTCGCCGCGGTCTGGGTGGGACTCGGGACGGCGCTGATACGGAAGGTGCTGCCGCTCTCGCGGTGACCGGTCCCGTTCAGGTCCCACCCACATCGAGGTCCGTGCGATGCCCCTCGTGTCTCCCGTGCGTCCCACCCGTGCCGTCCGCCCGCCGATGGTGCCCCGTGTGCTCTCGCTCCTCCAGCGTCGGCTGACCTGGGTGACGGTCGCCGCCTACGCGGCGGCCGCGCTGCTGCCCGGGGCCGGACTGGCCCTGCGGCGGCTTCAGGTCGCCGCCGTGCCCCTCCCCGGCGGCACGCGCACGCAGCTCACCCTGCCCTCGCTCCTGCTGGGTTATCTGCTGTTCACCGCGGCGTTACGGGTGCCGGCCGGGGGGCTGCCCCGGCTCGCCCGCCGACCGCTGTCGCTCCTGGTGGGAACGGCCGCCAATACGCTCATTCCACTGGTCCTGCTGCCCTGTCTGGCCGTGGCCCTGGGGCGACTGCCCGATGCGGACGGCTGCAGCGGGCTGATCACCGGGCTCGCGCTCGTGGGAGCCATGCCGGTCGCGGCCGGTGCCACGGTCTGGGGCGGTCGGGCGGGCGGCAACCACTCACTGGTCGTGGGCATCGTGCTCGCTTCCACGATGCTCAGTCCGCTGACCATCCCCCTCATGCTCTCGGTGGCCTCGACCGTGACACGCGGCCACTACGCCCACGATCTGTCACGGATGGCCGCGACGGACGGCGGGGCATTCGCCGTGATCAGTGTGATCGTGCCGTGCGTCGCCGGTCTGGCCGTCCAACGGCTGACGCCCCGCCCCGTGCTCGAACGGCATCTGCCCTGGTCGGGGCTGCTCGGAGTCGTCGCCGCGGTGCTGCTCACGTACAGCAACGCCTGCGGGGCCCTGGGCGGCTTCCTGTTCCACCCGCGGCCCGTGCTGCTGGTCGCGGCCGTCGTCGTGGCCGGGGCACTGTGCGCGGCTTCCTTCGCGATCGGCTGGTGCCTGGCCCGTGGGGTACGGGCGGATCGGGCGGACACCGTGGCGATCACGCTCAGCTGCGGCATGAACAACAGCAGCGCCGGTGCGGTGCTGGCGGCGACCCATCTGCCCGGCAGTCCCCAGGTGCTTCTGCCGGTTCTCGCGTACAGCCTGCTGCAGAAGTGCGGGGCGGGCCTGGCGGACTCGGTGCTGCGTCGCAGGGCACGTACCGGGGCACGCGACCCCGACATGATCCAGTCGGGAGAGCCTAGGAGCGCCCGGTCAGACGGATGACGGCGCGGCCGCCGTCGAGGTCGACGGTCGAGCGGTGGGGCGGGGCGCCGTCCTCCTCGTCGTCGCGCAGCAGCAGGGCGCTCCGGCGTTCCTTGAGTTCGCTCTGCTTGCCGGGTGAGAAGTTCGCGTGCAACTGCTCGAACCCGGTCGCCGACACCTGGCCCCGGCGGGCACTGTTGCGCCACGGCAGCAGGCCGGCCCGCCCCGCTCGGAGCATCAGCTGGTCGAGAAAGGCGACGGCGGTCAGGCCGATCACCAGCCCGGGCAGTGTCATCAGCGCGACGAATTCCATCGGCACAGTGTTGCCGATGCGCGGTGCGGTGCGCATCGGTCGCGGGTATGACGGTGCGGGCCGTCGCACCACGCGACGGCCCGCACCGTGCCGAGGGCCGCGGCCCGACCGGTCAGCCGTTGGGGAGGATGACGGCGCGGCCGTTGATCCTGCCGTCGTGCAGCCGCTCGTAGGCCAGCGGCGCCTCGTCCAGCGTGTAGGTCTCGACGTGGACCTCGACCGCTCCGGCGCGGGCGAGGTCGAGCACCTCGGCGAGCTCGGCGCGCGATCCCCAGTAGGGCGAGGACACCGTCGTGTTGTACGGCAGCGAGCCGAAGCCGACCGGCAGCGCACCGCCGCCGAGGCCGACGATCGTGACATCGGAGTCGATGGCGGCCGCGGCCCCGGCCGTGGCCACGGTCGGCGGGGCTCCGACGAAATCGAGGACGACCTGTGCCCCGACACCACCGGTCAGTTCACGGACCTTCGCCGCGGCGTTCGTGTCGGAGAGCACCGTCTCATGGGCGCCGACGGCACGGGCCAGGGCCAGCTTCTCGTCCGTGACGTCGAGGGCGATGACCCGGACGGCCGTCATGGCGCGCAGCAGTTGGATCGCGACATGGCCGAGACCGCCGGTGCCGATGACGACGGCGGTGGCACCGGGCACCAGCTTGGGCAGGGACCGCTTGATCGCGTGGTAGGGAGTCAGGCCCGCGTCGGTGAGCGGCACGGCCCGGACCGGGTCGAGGTCGCCCAGCGGCACCAGATGACGGGCATCGTCCACGATCATGTACTCGGCCATGGCTCCGGGGGAACCGAGTCCGGGCGGGGCGATGCCGAGTTCCTTGGCACGCAGACAGTAGTTCTCCTTGCCCTCGGCGCACTTGACGCACGTACCGCAGCCCCAGGGGCCGTAGACAGCGACGGACTCTCCGATCGAGAGGCCCTTCACCCCGTCGCCGAGCGCGGCTATGGTGCCGACGCCCTCGTGGCCGAGGGTGAGCGGCAGCGGGAAGGGGAGCTGCTCCGCGGGCCGGCTCATCACGGCGATGTCGGAGTGACAGACGCCGGCGGCAGTGACCTCGAGCATCACCTGGCCGGGGCCGGGCTCCGGATCGGGCACGGTGACGACCTCGGGTGCCGAGCCGACGGCGCGGTACTGGACGGCCTTCATGGGGTTCTCCTCACTCTTCGCTTTCTGTTGCTCGCCCCCGTTCCCCCGTACGCCGTTCAGGAGGCGGAGTATCCGCCGTCCACCAGGTGGTAGCTGCCGTGGATGAAGGAGGCACGGTCGGAGAGCAGGAACGCGGCGAGTTCGGCGACCTCCTCCGCCTGACCGAGACGCCCGGCCGGGTGCAGCGAGATCAGGTGGTCGCGGGCAGGGCCGTCCGTGTTGCGCAGCAGCGGTGTGTCGATGAAGCCGGGGCCGACGGCGTTGACCCGGACGTTCTGTGCCGCGTATTCGAGGGCGGCCGTCTTGGTGAGGCCGACGACGCCGTGCTTGGCGGCCACGTAGGCGGGAGACCCGGCGAAACCGTTGGTGCCGAGGATCGAGGACATGTTGACGACGGCACCGCCGCCCGCCGCGACGATGGCGGGGAGTTCGTGACGCATCGAGTAGAAGACACCGCTGAGGTTGGTGGCGACGACCCGGTCCCAGTCCTCGATGGCGTACTCCCCGGTGGGGTTGCTCGGCCCGCCGATGCCCGCGTTGTTGACGGCGAGATGCAGGGCGCCGAAGGTGTCGACGGCGAATCGCACACCCGCTTCGACGGAGGCGGGGTCGGTCACGTCCATGGCGACCGCGGCGGCCTTCGCCCCGGCGCTCTCCAGTTCGGCGACGGCCTTGCGGGCGTTGGCCTCGTCGTGGTCGGCGACGACCACGGACGCGCCGCCCGCGGCCAGCCGGTGGGCGAGGGCCAGCCCGATGCCGGAGGCGCCGCCGGTGACGAGGGCGGTCCTGCCTGCGAACTCCTGGTCGACGGGGGTGAGGGAGGTGCTCATGAGGTGGTGTTTCCTTCCGTGGTGCTGTGCGACGCCGGCCCGGCGGGAAGTCGCGCGAGCAGTTCTTGGGAGAGGGCGTCGAAGGCCTGCCCGACCAGTTGGGGCAGGTCGTCCGGGTGTCCGCCCCGCACCCAGGCGGCCTGGGCCGCCAGGAGCGCCCCGGCGCCCGCGGCGACCGTGACAGCGGGGCGGATGTCCAGCCGGGGGTCGACCCCGAGCCGGTCCGCGACGATGGCGACCGAGTCCTCCTGGGCGTCCACCCGGATGTGGTGGAACGCCGCGTAGAGGGTCGGTTCCTGCTCGGCGAGGACCAGCAGGTCGAAGATCCGGGCGCGGCGGTGCCAGGCCTGCGCACCGGGGTCGTCGAGCCAGTCGAGGACGGCGCGGCGGTACGCGGTGAGCGGGGGCTCGTC
Organism: Streptomyces sp. NPDC093149; assembly: GCF_044754145.1. Lineage (NCBI taxonomy): Bacteria > Bacillati > Actinomycetota > Actinomycetes > Kitasatosporales > Streptomycetaceae > Streptomyces > Streptomyces sp. NPDC093149. The sequence goes on along the minus strand of NZ_JBIVON010000003.1, from coordinate 415,000 downwards.
GGCGGGACGTGCGCGCAGGGCGTCGTTGATCCGGTCGCCGTCGCCCCGGATCGAGTCCAGAACGGCGGCCTCCTTGCTCGTGAAGTACCGGCTGAAGGTACGCCGGTCGACGTCCGCGCGTTCCGCGATCTCCTCGACCGTCACTTCCTTCAGCCCCCGGTCGAGTACGAGCTCGAACGCGGCCTGTGCCAGTGCGTCCCGGGTCCTGCGGGCCTTGCGGCTCCGTCGCTCCGGGGCCTTCCGTTCCGGATTCATACATGCACCGTACACCGAAAAATGTCCCATCGCGACAGAAGTCCCATCGGGACATGGGGTCGTACGCGGCCGCCCTCCCGTGCCCTTACCGGTGGCTGAACGTCTCGGCTGCGCGGCGGGCACCATGACCTGCGGCCGGGCGTCGTCGATGACCGCCCGCAGGCGCCCGGCGCAGGGCGAGCGCGGCGATGTCGTCGCGTCGCACGCCCTCGGAGAAGGCCTCCAGGTCGGTGTGGAGCGCGTCGAGCACCTCGCGCGGCCCCCGCCGTGCCCACTGGCCCAGCCGGGCGTCCAGGGGGTAGAACGCGCCCGACGCGTCCCGGGCCTCGGTGACCCCGTCCGTGAACAGCAGGAGCGTGGCGTCGGGCGGGAAGTCCAACTGCTCCGCGACCCGCGCCTGCGCGCTGAGCTCCGCCATGCCCAGCGGAACGGATGTATGGCGCAGCACAGCCGCGCGGGCCACGCCGTCGTGCAGCAGTCGGGGCGGCAGATGACCGCAGTTGACGGCCTGCACCCGGTCGTCCCCGTCGACGCCGAGCACCAGGGCGGTGACGAAGCGTTCGATCTCCCCGGTCTGGGCGGAGAAGGCGTTGTGCCGTGCGACCGCGTCCTCCAGCGCGTCGACCACGCCGGTCAGACCGGGCTCGCGGATGGCGGCCTCCCGGAACGCGCCGAGAACGGCGAAACCCGCCCCGATCGCGGCCAGCCCCTTGCCCTGGACGTCGCCGATGATCGCCCGCGTTCCGTAGGGGGACTGGACGACCTCGTAGATGTCACCTCCGACCAGCCGGTCCTCCTCGATCGGCGTATAGATGCCGTGGGCGAGGATCTGGTCGGTCAGGATGGGCAGCGGGCGCAGGATCTGCCGTTGGAGTGCGACGGCGGCGGAGCGGAGCCTGGCGATCTCGGCGGCATGGCGGATCCGCAGCGCGCAGGCGCCGACGCCCAGGAAGCAGGCCAGCACGGTGAATACGACACTGCTGGTGATGGACCAGAACGTTCCGCCGTCGACCAGCCGGGAGCAGACGGCGACGATCATGATCCAGATGGCCACACCGACGGTCTGCCGGATCGTTCCGAAGACCGAGACGAGTGCCGGCACCACCACCAGCAGCGGCACGAGATACATTTCGTCGCCGGTACGGATGTCGAGGGCGCCGACCAGGACGGTCAGCAGCGCCAGCCCGCCGAAGAGTGCTCCGTTGCCGACCCGGGAGGCGAAGACGGCCGCCTCCCCCGCGTCCGTGTGCGGGAGCATCGCTCCACGCCCAGGTTGTTTCGTCCGGATCATGCCGGGCTCGCGTGTCCCGGCGCCGCGTCCGGCCGATCCCGCCTGATCCAAACGAAAGACCCTCGTCGCCTGGCGCCGGAGCCCGATCGTCACGGCCCGTTCCTCCCGGGATCTGCCGGCCCCGCGCCGGCGTTCGTTCCCAGTCCAACCGGATCGGTGGGGGCGGCACACGGGGCTTACGGCCCCTCGGCCGGCGCCGAAGGTCCCGGAAGCGGAGGCGGCGTGACCTTCGGCCCGAGTTCCCCGGGCCGAAGGTCACCGCGCCGCGCGTCAGCGCACGGCCGCCGCACGGACACCGCCGGACCCCGGCAGACGCGTCGGCGGGTGCCCCGGTACGAGCGCCGAGAGGAAGGACGTCCGGCGGCGGAGCACGAATCCCAGCGATTCGTAGAGCCGGATGGCATTGGTGTTGGTGGCGGAGGCGTGCAGGAACGGTGTTTCGCCACGTTCCCCGATCTCGTGGGCGACGGCGAGGACGAGCCCGCCGCCGAGCCCCTGACCGCGCACGGACTCGTCCGTGCAGACACCGCTGATCTCGCTCCAGCCGGTCGGGTGCAACCGTTCACCGGCCATGGCGACGAGCGCCCCCTCGCGCCGGACCCCGAGGTAGGTGCCGAGCTCGACCGTTCGGGGCAGGAACGGTCCCGGGCGGGTGCGGGCGACCAGATCGAGCATCTCGGGCACATCGGCGGGTCCCAGCCGTACGGCCTCGGGAAACGGGGTCGCGGCGATCCCGCCGTCGACGAGCTGGACCCCTTCGGCGTGGAAGGTGATCTCCCAGTCGTCCGGCGGCGGCTCGTGGAAGGCGGTGATCGTGACGGCGCCACCCGGTCCGGCGAGCGCGGCGGCGTCGGCCCAGTCCTCGGGCTGCGGCGAGTCCGGGACCGATACCCACGGGGCCACGTCCGCCGGGTAGCGCAGCACACGCCCACGGTGCTCGGCGAAATGGGCGTGCGGGCCGGTCAGCGCGGCGCGGACCGGGTTGTCGAGCGGGTGCGGGTCACCGGCAGCGGCATGGGGCACGCTCATGCGGCCACCTCGATGACGATCTTGCCGCGCGTGTGTCCGCCCTCCACGGCGCGCAATGCCGCTCCGGCGTCGGCGAGCGGGAAGGTCCCGGTCACATACGTCCGCAGGACACCGGCGACGACGAGGTTCGCCACCTCGTCGAGGACTGCCGCGGTGCGAGCCCGCGCGACGGCCGCGCCTCCGAGCTCCACCGCCAGTGGCTTGCCCCCGGCGCTCACGAGCGTGGCCGGGTCCGCGAGCAACGGCGCCACGGCACGCAAGGTATCCCCGCCGACCAGGTCGAAGATCGCGTCGATGCCGTCGGGGGCCGCCGCCCGCACCCGGTCGGCGAGTCCGTCGCCGGATTCGACGTGCACCGCGCCCAGCGACTCGACGAAGTCCTTCTTGTCCGCGCTCGCCACGCCGACGACCCGGGCGCCGGCCTGACGCGCCAGCTGCACCGCGGCTGTTCCCACGCCTCCTCCGGCCCCGGTGACCAACAGGGTCGAACCGGGGGTGGGTGCGAGCTGGCGCACGCCGTCGTACGCGGTGGCCGCCGCGACCGGCAGCACGGCCGCGTCGGTGAACGACAGCGCGGCCGGCTTGTGCGCGGTCACCGCGGCGGGCAGCAGCGTGTACTCGGCGAACCCACCGGTCAACGGGTTGCCGAAGACCTCGTCCCCGACCGCGAATCCTTCGACGTCCGGGCCCACGCCCTCGACGACACCGGCGGCCTCGCTGCCGAAGACGGTGGGAAACGGCTGCGGCTCGCTGCCGGGCCGGGTGTACCCCGTGCGCAGCTTCCAGTCGACCGGGTTGACCCCGGCCGCCCGGACGGCGACGAGCAGTTCGCCGGGACCGGGCACCGGCACCTTCTGCTCGGCGAGGGCCTCCACCTCCGGCCCGCCGTTGCGGGTGAACACGTACGCCTTGGGCATGGGCTCCCTCTCTCCTGTTCCATGGCGCCGACGGTTCGCGGCGCCGACAACAGGGCCGCTCCCCGCCGGGGCACCGGCCCTGTCACCACCTCGTACAGGAGCGGGAAGGTCGAATTCGGAGCGCGTATTCCCGGGCCGGTGCGGTGTTCACCGGGCCGCAATGATTCAGCGGATGCCGCCCGTGACCGGGTCGACGACCTTGTTCACAAGGAGTTCGAGCAGCTTCCGGTCGTCGCCCGCGGTCCCCCGTTCGGCGGGGGTGTCCGGGTTGACGTCGAGCAGCACATGGGTGGCGCCCAGCTCGCCGAGTTCCGCCAGGTCGGCCCGGATCCGGTCGATCGTGCCGTGCCCGGCGGGGCGGCCGCTCCCCAGGAGTGCGTCGGTGACGCGGATCTGCAGCCGGGGCACGAGCGCGGGAACGGGGCGCCCGACCCGCTCGGCCTCCTCGGCGATCACCGGAAGCCCGGCCCGGATCGCCTCGAGCGGCAGCCGGTACGGATGCCAGCCCTCGCCGAGCCGGGCCGCGCGACGCTGGGCGGCGGCCGAGTTGCCACCGACCCAGACGGGCAGACAAGGAGCGGACGCGGGTGCCGGCGCGGTCCGGACCTCCCGGTAGGAGACGTGCTCGCCCCGGAACGTCGCGGGGTCCTCGGCCCAGGCCGCACGGATGGCGGCGAGGTATTCGTCGGTGATCCGTCCCCGCTCCGCGAAGGGCACGCCCAGCGCCTCGTATTCGGCCCTGGACCAGCCGATCCCCGCGCCGAGGATGAATCCGTCGGGGTTCAGGTTGTCGATGTTGGCGGCGAGCCGGGCCGTCTGCAGCGGGTGCCGGTACGGGATCACCGTGACGGTCGTGCCGAGCACCAGCCCCGGCACCCGTCCGGCGATGTGCGCGGCGAGCACGAACTGGTCGTAGAACGGGGCCGGATACGTCTCGTGCACATCGGGGGTGACCGCGATGTGGTCGGAGATCATCGCGAAGGAGTAACCCAAATCCCGTGCGTCTACGGCCTGTTGGCGGAGACCTTCCGGGGTCGTTCCGGCACCGAAGTTGAGTATGTTCACACCGAATCTCACCCGTGGAGCCTAACAACCGGACAGCGCAAGACCGTTCCGGCCGGAAGGAGCGAACGTCCGCCGCCCCGGTGGGAAAGGGCGGGATTCGCCTCCTCGACGGGGCGTCGAGGTCGTACGGCCGCCGACTCCCCCGCACACCGCGCCGGTCGGCCGGAATCGGGGCGCTCGCTCCTCGAAGTCGTAGCGCCGGTGGGCGGCTTCGACGCACCGGCAGACGGGTCCGGCCCACATGCCGTTCACCTCGGAGCACAGTGCCCGACCGGCCGCCGTGAAGACGTGCTGGTGCGGATCGCGGACGCGCTGGGCACCAGCTGCACGGATCTGCTCCGTCAGCCGCTGCTCCGGCCGGAGATCGTCCGCGTCGCCTCGCTGGACGAACCGGAGGACGAGACCTCGGTCAACCTGCTGTTCTCCGGCCACGAACACGGCCGCATCGAGATCTACCGAACCCGGCTGCATCCGCACGCCCAGAGCCAAGTCAGCTCGCACGGTGCGGACTCCGTGGAGTACGTGCTGGTGATGTCGGGCCAGGTGACGCTGGTGGTGAACGATGTCCCGCATCTTCTGGAGGCGGGGGACACAGCCCGTTTCTCGGGACTCAGCAGCCACTACTACACCACCGAGGACTCCCCGGCCGTCACACACACCATCGTCGGTTACCCGCGCGACTGAGACGCCCGTTCCCCGGGCCTGCCACCGATTTCGGCTCAACTACCGATTGATATCGGCCGGTCGCCCCCGACGCGCCGCAGACTGTGGCAGTCTGGAGGTGACCGCCCCACCGGGCTCCCCCGTACCGGTGGGGTGGTTCTGTGGTCCGATGCGACTGTGTCCGCGCGGATATGACGGACCATCACAAACATTCCCGGCCATTGATGCCGTGTGACCTGATCAACTCCCTTCGTCTCGCATGAGAACCGCCTTCGGGGGCAGGCGCATACACCTCACCTACGACCAGGGGAGCGTGACGAGATGACGGCGCACACCGCGCGGACTGCCAGTGCGGAGCGAGCGGAGAGTGCACGGTCGACACCGGCAGTCGTGCCGTTCGACACCGGCGTGTGCCCGGGGACCGCCCCGGGCGACGGGGAGATCGCGGACCCTGCCGCCGATACCGGCGAGCTGCCATGGATCGAGGACGCGGGAAAGGTCGCTCCGGCCGACGCCCGGGAGCTGTCCCGGTTGTTCTTCGAGCGCCTCCAGGTCCTGGAGGAGGGAACCTCCGCTCACCAGTACGCCCGCAACACCCTCATCGAGATGAACCTCTCCCTCGTGCGGTTCGCCGCGGGACGGTTCCGGCACCGGGGCGGCGGTGACATGGAGGACATCGTCCAGGTCGGCACCATCGGGCTGATCAAGGCCATCGACCGTTTCGACCTCTCCCGCGAGGTCGAGTTCACCTCATTCGCGGTCCCGTACATCACCGGCGAGATCAAACGATTCTTCCGCGACACCAGCTGGGCGGTGCACGTTCCGCGCAGGCTGCAGGAGTTGCGGGTCGACATCGCCAGGGCGAGGGACTCCCTGGCCGCGGAGCTCGACCGCGACCCCACCGTCCCGGAGCTGGCCGAGCAGCTGGGGCTCGGCGAGGACGAGGTCACCGAGGGCATCGTCGCGGCCAACGGGTACACGGCGGGTTCGCTGGACGTGCCGGCCGACCCGGCGGACGCGGGACGGCGCAAGGCACCGGGGCGCACCTTCGCGGATGTCCTGGGCGCACCCGATCCCGCGATGGAGACGGTCGAGAACCTGCATGCGCTCGCGCCGCTGCTGAGCGATCTCGACGACCGTGAGCGCCGCATCATCGACATGCGTTTCGGTCATGAGATGACCCAGTCACAGATCGGCGCGGAGCTCGGCATCTCGCAGATGCATGTGTCGCGACTCCTCAGCAGGATTCTGCTGAAGCTCCGCAGCGGGATGTTCGTCGAGGAATGACGCGGCCGGACGCGGCCTTCGCCCGTTGCCGAACGGCGGGCCGCCTCGCCGCCCGGCCCGGCGTCCGTGCTCGTGCATCGCCCTCTTACGTTGCGGCCGAGCGAAGTCGGGCGTGCTCGTCCGGCGGTCGGTGCCCCGCCTCCGTACCTCCGCCGCACCACTGCGCAGGACGAGCAGGCGGAGGCGGAGTCAGCCTCCGTCCTTCCCAGGCGCCCGGCCCGCGTAGAAGGTGGCGATCATGTCCTCACCGCCGTGCCCGGCCGCCTCGGCACGCACGAAACGGTCGGCCGAGGCCGCGACCAGGTCCAGCCGCACACCCGATGCCTCGGCGGCGGCCAGGATGAGACGGGTGTCCTTGAGGGCCGTGGACAGGGTGAAGCTCGGAGCGAGGTCACCGGTGAGGACGGCGGCCGACTTGCCCTGGAGGTACGGGGAGTCCAACGGGCCGCCCCTCATGGCATCGAGGAAAGTCCGGGGATCGATCTCCAGGCCTTCGGCCAGGTTGAGGCATTCCGCGACGCTGTTGACCAGGTTGATCACCCAGGTGTTGACCACGAGTTTCAGCCGCGAGGCCGCTCCCGGGACCTCGGCGACCCAGACCGTGCGCTCCCCGACCGCGTCCAGCACGGGTTCCACGGTCTCGCGGACGGCTGACGGACCGGAGACGAATACTGTCAACTTGCCTTGTTCCGCAGGCTGTTTGGTGCCGGAGACCGGTGCGTCGAGATAGATCAGGCCCAGATCCGCCGCGCGCCGGACGAGATCGTCGGTGGCCTCGGGCCCGACCGTCGAGCTCTGGAGCAGTACCTGCCCCGTGTGCAGGCCGGGTGACGCGGCGGTGAGTGCGGCGGCGACGGCCGGGCCGTCGCGGAGCATGGCGAGGACGACATCGGCGCCGCGCACGGCTTCCTCCGCCGTCTCCGTCACCGTGGCGCCGTCGGCGGCGAGCGGGGCCGCCTTGGCCTGTGTGCGGTTCCAGGCACGGACGTCGAGTCCGGCCCGGAGGAGGCTCCGGGCCATGCCCGATCCCATGATTCCGGTACCGAGGACGGCGACGGTCGGCCGGTGCCGTGCGGTTTCGGCGGCGCTTGGGTTCACGGGAGGACTCCCTTCGTCGGCCGCGCCGGCGCGGTCGCGGCGCGGTGGGTTCTCAGGATTGCCTCAGCGCGCCTTCGAGAACGGCAACGTGCACGGCCCTGGCGAGTCGCGAGCCCCAGCGGGAGCGCGGTCCGGCGAAGGCCTCCCCGGGGACGGACCCCGGGGAGGGGGCGGCGACGCACACGGCGTCGGTGGGGGTGCCGGAGCAGTCGAGTCCCGCGTCCAGGAGTGCCTGGACCTTGGCCTCGGTGGCCGTGGCGACCGCGTTGACGAGTGCGGCGTCGGAGAGGGCCACCGGGAGGGTGATGACGATGTTGACCGTGCCCGGCCGGGGTGGTTCCCCGGTGCCCCCGGCCGGGGCGGCGGCCCAGCCGCGTACGCCGAGTCCGCAGGTGGCGGTCGCCGTGACCCCCTCGTCGGCCGAGACGGTGTACGCGGTGACATCAGCAGCCGTCATCAGTCCGACGCCGGGCCCCGTGAGGTGTTCCGCCGCGGCGATCTCGGCGAGGTGACGGTCGGGATCGAGGCGGGGATAGCCGCCGGGCACCTGGGCGTTGAGGATCCAGGCGCGTGCGCCGATGCCGCCGCCGAGTACGGCGCTGCTGCACACCCGCCAGCCCGGCCCCAGCCGCCACACCAGATGGTGAAGTTCTTGACCCTCCTCGTGCCGGGCGAGCAGTTCACCCCGTTGTCGGGGCAGCCGGATTCGTACGGAACGGATGAGGCACCCCCGGTGGCGCGGTGGGACGAGGTCGGCAGTCGACCGGTCGATCATATGCGCCGAGGGCATGGGCTGCGGCCGTGGCACCGGTGTCCGTGCGGTGCCGCGGTGACACGTGGGTGTGGTTCTTCGTGCCGCACGGACGGTGGTTCCTCGTGCCGCACGGATGAGTGCGGGCGCCTTCAGTCCGCGGCCGGAGCCGTGCCGGGCCGGAGCCGTACCGGCAGGGTCCCCGTGCTGTTGCCGACGAACCCGGCGTGCCGGGGCAACGCGCTGCCGGGGACGGCGAGGTCCAGCTCCGGGAAACGGGTGAACAGCTGTTCCAGGGCGATCGTGGCTTCCATCCGCGCGAGCGGCGCTCCCAGACAGTAGTGCGGTCCGTGGCCGAGCGAGAGATGCCGGGTCGCGGTGTCCCTGGCCGGTCCGGTCACGTCGAAGAGGTCGGCATCGGGTCCGTGCGCGGCTTTGTCGCGACCGGCGGCCGAGTACCCGGCGAGCACGGGTGTGCCCTTGGGGAGGACGGTTCCGTCGATGGTGAGGTCGCGGGTCGGGTAGCGGAACGGGAAGTAGCTGACCGGGCTGTCCCAGCGCAGTGTCTCCTCCACCACGTCGGCCCACCGTGCCCGGCCGGACCTCACCAGGCCGAGCTGGTCGGGGTGGGTGCACAGGGCCCGTACCGCGTTGGTGACGAGGTTCAACGTCGTCTCGTGTCCCGCGACGATCATCAGGAGCAGGGTGCCGATGAGCTCCTGCTGACCGAGTCGGCCACCGCCTTCGTCGCGGGCGGCGATCAGGGCGCTGGCCAGGTCGTCGCCCGGCTGCTCCGCGCGGGCGGCGGCGACCGCTGCGAGCAGGGCCAGCAACTCCTTGTTGGCGGCCATCGCCTCCTCGGGGCCGGTGTCGGTCGCGACCACCTGGCTGGAGAGACGGTGCAGCCGGTCCTGATACCGGGCGTCGACCCCGAGAAGGTCGCAGATGACGCCCATCGGCAGCGGCAGGGCGAACCGGGCGCGCAGATCGACCGTTCCGTCGCCCTCCGCGGCGGCACGTTCGACGCCGTCGAGCAGTTCGGCGGTGACGGTCTCGATCCGCGACCGCAGCGCTTCCACCCGCCGTGCGGTGAATGCCTTGCCGACCAGCGAGCGCAGCCGACGGTGGTCCTCGCCGTCGGCCGTCGTCATGCCCCGCACGGTCGCGAAAGTCTTCAGCGGCCAGCCGTCGGGAATGCGCCCCTCGGCCAGCTCGGTGAAGTGGCGTGCGTCCTTGGCCACGTCGGGGTGGGCGAGGAACTCCTTGAGCGCCTCGTGTCCGAGGACCACCATCCCGGCCACGTCGCCCGGAAGCACGACGGATGCCACGGCCCCTCGGGCGAGCAGCTCGGCGTTGTCCGCGTGCGGGCAGCCGCCGGCCGGGTCCATGCGGTACGGGGTACTGGTCAACGGGGGCTCTCCTGAAGGTCGTCGGCCGGTGGGCGGTATCCGGGGGCTGCTTTGGCCGGTGTCGCTTCCAGCGGATGCGGCGAAGTGGCCTGCGGGCAAGGTGTGGGCCCGGCTGATGGGGTACGCGCGCTTGTCGAACCATCTGTCCGGGCTTGGTGCCGTTACGGCTGGAAGTACTCCGACATCAGGGCGCTGACCCATTCCGGCTGCTTGACCTCGACAGCGTGGAACTCCACCATCGCCGGCTTCAGGTCGACGACCGGGGTGCCCGACACCGCGTCGAGGCCCACCACCGTCAGTTCGCGTCCGTGGACGGACTCGATGGCACCCCGATGCGGTTCGGCCTACGGGGGCCCCGGCCGGCGAAGACGCCGACGGGCGGGAGATCGGAGCGACCGCGGTAGGGGCGGGGTTCGCGGTAGTCGTCGCGTTCCGGGAGCTGGTCGAAGACGAAGAGGACCTCCACGTGGGAGAAGCCCTCCAGACCCTGGAGGCACGCCTCGCCGAAACGCTCGTCGATGGTGATCGTGCTGCGGACGGCGCCCCAGTTGTCCGTGTGCTGAACGTCCGTCCGGTTGTTCCGGACCGTGCCTATCGGTGTGACCTCGAAGCTCGGCATGGCTAGGTTCTATCTCATCGGTGGCGTCGTGCCCAGATGACGACGGCGGCCGGGCGGAGTGCGGCCCGGTGGGCGATGGCGAGTTCACGTCGTGTGGCAGGTCGCGCCATCGACTGGAGCGGTCGATGCAGCGTTCGATGTGTTGCGCTGCAAGGATCTTCGTCCGGGTGCCGTCGACGGCCCGCCTGACCAGCCGTTCGTGAGCGGTCCGGAAGGAGCCGAGTTCGTCGGGAGATCCCGCCGGGGCGAACAGGTGCGGTACTTCCACGCGATGCCCCCGGCGTGCGGCGACGGCCGGCCCACCGCCGCCCACGGACCGGGTGAGCCGGCACGGCACGGAGCGCCGGCCCCCATGGGGCACCCCTCACTCCTGTCCCGCGGCCTCCCACTCCTGGTGCGCGGTGTGGACGCGGTGCCACAGCTCCGCCCGCGCGGGGGCGTCGACGTCGGTCAGGTCCAGCCGGAACACGTCGGCCAGCACGTCGTACCAGTCGTCGGCCGAGCCGATGGTCCGCTCCTCCGTGCCCCCGGCATCGATCCGGCGCAGCACACAGCCGCGCAGCGCGTCCACGCCCTTGGCGTCGCGGAGCTGAGCGGTGAGGACCCGGACGAAGCCGGACTCGGGGGACGTGGACAGCCGGATGTGCTCCGCGGCGAAGGAGGACAGTTCCACGGGGTCCGGCGCGAAGTCCATCGCCGTGAACGCGCCGCGGGGGTCGTGGGTGAACCGCCAGCCGCCGGGCACCGCCGCCGACGGGGCCATCGCGTAGGTGAACGGCCCCTGGGTGTAGCTGCCTTCGCGCAGCGGCAGCGGCTCGTACATCGCGCCGGCGAGCCCGGTGTCGACCAGCCACCGCTCGCCGTCGAGCCGTACGGTGAGCGCGAGATGGTCGCCGGCCGCACCCGCAGGGTCCTCGGGGGTGCTCTGCACTCCGGCCCGGTGCAGGGTGACGTCGTAGCCGAGGGCCGTCAGCAGCGTCCCGAAGGCCCCGTTGAGGTGGAAGCAGTAGCCGCCGCGCCCGCGCATGATCCGGGCCACGGATTCCTCGGCGCCGATGCCTGTCGGCCGCCCCAGATGAATGTCGAGGTTCTCGTAGGCGACCCGCTCCACCTGCGCCCTGTGCAGTGCCCGCAGCGCCTCGGCGGTCGGGGCCGCCGGCCGGGCCACCCCCAGCACGGCCAGATACCCGTCGACGTCGATCATGCTCCCCCTCACCGTCCGAACAGATGATCAGGATAGTCGTCGGCACCACCCCTGAGGAGTGTCTTTCCGATCGACGGACCGGTGGTCCGGTCGTGAGGGATGGGGAGGATTCCGAAGCTGCCCGGGCGGGCGACGCCGTCGACGGGAAGGGGTGTCGCCTCAACGGGGACACCCCGGTATGCGAACGGATCCCCGCTCGGTCCCGTCATGCGGCGGCACGCCGGGCGCTGCACGGATTCGTGGCGCGACGGCTCGCCCGGCACGGCACATGGAGGCCCGGCATCGGGTCGACCGTCCGCGGTCGGCCGGATGGGCGCGGCGCCCCGACGCATGCCCGGCCGCCGCACGGGGTGCACGGCGCGCACCCGCCGCACCTCCACGCTTCACCCGATCGGCCTAACGCCGGAGCGGCGTGCGCACCGCCGTGACAGGCGGCCAGCACCGAGGCGCCGAGCATGCGCGGGACGGGCTCCGCAGGTGGGGAGGTTGCAGCGGCCATCCGGGTGAGGCGCGATGGAAGTCGGACGCGCCTCCCCTGATGGACCCAGCCACAGGACGCGCCCAGGCGAGGAGGAATCGGTCATGGGAGCCGCTGACGGTTTCACGGATTCCGGAGAGCTCGACGGCCTGACGGTGTACGACAACGCGGGCGAGAAGATCGGCAGTGTGGGCCGGGTGTATGTCGACGACAACACCGGCCGTCCGGACTGGATCACGGTGAAGACCGGCCTGTTCGGCATGAAGGAGAGCTTCGTGCCTCTTGCGGGGGCGCGTCGTGTGGGATCCGACCTGCACATTTCACATCCGAAGGACCGCGTCAAGGAAGCCCCCCGGGTGGACGCGGACGCGCATCTGTCGGTGGCGGAGGAGGAAGAGCTCTACCGCCACTACGGCCTTGCCAGAAGCACCACCGCCAGGCTCAGCGACCGTGCGGACACCGGGAGGGCGACGTCCGAAACCGGCACCACGGCCATGGGCGCGGCGGGAGCCGCCGGCACCGGGCGCCCGACCGGGAGGGAGCGTCCGACCGCGGCCGGAACCCCGGCAACCGGTACGGGCACCTCCCGGACCCCCACGTCGCGGACGGGCGGCCCGGTCGGCGCGGGCACCGGGACGGCCGGCGCGGCCCGTCCCCTCGTCGGCGCCGGGGCGGGTTCCGAACGGTCCGCCGCCGACCTGGCCGGCAAGGAGGAACTGATCCGCTCCGAGGAGCAACTGCTCGTCGGTACCGAGGAGTACGAGAGCGGCAAGGCCCGCCTGCACAAGTACGTCGTCACCGAGAACGTCACCAGGACCGTGCCGGTGACGCACGAGGAGGTGCGGGTGATCCGTGAACCCCTGCAGCCCGGTGAAAGGGCGGCGGCGGGGCGCTCGGACATCCGCGAGCAGGATGTCGAGGTAACCCTGCATGCCGAGCGCGCCACGATGCGCAAGGAGACGGTGCCGGTCGAACGGGTCCGCATGGAGACCGAGAGGGTGACCGAGCAGAAGGAGATCTCCGCCGAACTCCGCAAGGAGCAGATCGACTACGCCGACAGCAAGGGCATCGGCAGCAAGGACATCGGTGGCAAGGACGCGGGCGGCGAGTTCGGCCGGGGACGCCACCGCTGACCCCCGCTCACCGTGGCGTACCGCCGCCATGCGACCGCGAGTGAGGGACGGACCCGTGTGTGCCGGGGTCCGTCCTCTCGCCGTCAGCGCTCGGGGCGCTCGGGCACGAAGCGCACCGACGGCCGCCCGTCGGGGCCGTCCGGAGCGACCCGCGCCCTGACCCGGTAGACGTCGGCGATGAGATCCTCGGTGATCACTTCCGAGGGGGTTCCGGCGGCCACCACGCGCCCCTGCTTCATGACGACGATCCGGTCGCAGAACATCGCGGCCAGATTGAGGTCGTGCAGAGCGATCACACCGGTGAGGGGCAACGAGGCGATCAGCGACATGAGTTCCAGCTGGTGCTGGATGTCCAGGTGGTTCGTCGGCTCGTCGAGCAACAGTTCACGCGGTCGCTGAGCCAGTGCGCGCGCGATCTGGACCCTTTGCCGCTCGCCTCCGGAGAGGGTGTGCCAGGACTGGCCGCAGCGGTCGGCGAGACCGGTCCGCTCCAGGGCTTCGCGCACCGCTTCGTCGTCCTCACGGCCGGGCGCCGCCCAGGCCCTGCGGTGCGGGATGCGACCGAGTCGCACCACGTCCAGGACGCTCAGCTCGACCTGGGTCACGGCGTGCTGGTCGACCACGGCGACCCTTCGGGCCACCGTTCGGCGGCCGATCTCGTCGAGCCGCCGGCCGTCGAGGGTGACCACGCCCGTCTCCGGGGCGAGGACTCCCGCGAGCACCCGCAGGAGAGTCGACTTGCCGGACCCGTTCGGCCCGATCAGCCCGACGGTGGCGCCGGGCGGCGGGGCGAGGTGGACCCCGTCGAGCACGAGCCGGCCTCCCGCCTCCCGGCTGACCCGCTCGGCCCGCAGCCCCGGGGTGACTCCGTCCGTCATGCGATCCTCCGGGTGCGGAACAGGACCAGGACGAACGCGGGAACACCGATGAGGGCGGTGACGACGCCCACCGGCACCTCCTGCGGGTCGAGGACGGTCCGGGCCAGGGTGTCGACCCAGACCAGGAAGACGGCCCCGGCCAGGGCGGTGACCGGCAGCAGCCGCCGGTGCCCGGAACCCGCGAGCGCACGGGCGGCGTGCGGCAGCACCAGGCCGACGAAGCCGATGGCTCCGGCCGAGCTGACGAGCGCGGCCGTCAGCAGCGCTGTCGTGCACAGCAGCACGATCCGGGTGCGCGCGACATGGACGCCGAGCGCGGCCGCGGCGTCCTGGCCGAACGCGAAGGCGTCGAGTGTGCGGGCGTGCCCCAGGCAGATCAGCAGCGTCACGACGAGAACGGCGGAGCAGATCCACACATCGCTCCAACCGACTCCGCCGAGCGAGCCCAGCAGCCAGAACAGCACCCCGCGGGTCTGCTCGGCGTCGGCGGAGGTCATCACGACGAAGGAGGTGAGCGCGGAGAACAGTTGCATGGCCGCGACACCGGAAAGGACGACCCGGTCGGTCGTGCCGCCCAGGGTATGGCTGAGCAGCAGGACGAGGGCGAACGAGCACAGGGCGCCGATGAACGCGCCGGTCGAGATCGACACCGCTCCGCCGCCGACGCCGAGGACGACGACCACGACCGCTCCGGTCGACGCACCGGAGGAGACGCCGAGGACGAACGGGTCGGCGAGCGGGTTGCGGAGCAGGGACTGCATGACGGTGCCGCACACTGCGAGCCCTGCCCCGCACACCGCGGCGAGCAGGGTGCGCGGCATGCGCAGGTTCCAGACGATGCCGTCCCGGATCGGCGTGAGCCGTGACCGGCCCCAGCCGAGGTGGGAGGCGGTCGTGGACCATACGTCGGCGACGGAGATACGGGCGGGGCCGATGGTGACGGCGATCGCGACGGACAGCACGAGCAGCGCGATGCCGCAGCCCCACAGGACTCCGCCGCGCAGCTTCCGCGGCCCCGTCGTGCCACGCACGCCGGCCGCGGGGGTCCGTGACGTGTCCGGGGCCGCGGCGCGTCCGGTCTCCGTCATCCCGCGAGTCCGAAGGCGCGCAGCCCGGCGGCGACGCGTTCCACGCCCTCGACCGTCCGGACGGACGGGTTCATGGCCTGGCCGCTCAGCAGGACGTACCGCCGGTGCCTGACGGCGTCCATGTTCCGGGTGACGGGGTTGGACTCCAGGAATTCGATCTTCTTCGCGGCGCTCTCGGCGGTCTGTGCCCTACGGGTCAGGTCGCCGATGACGAGGACGTCGGGGTTGCGGTCGGCGACGGTCTCCCAGCTGATCTGGGGCCATTCGTCCCGAGTGTCGTCGAAGACGTTCTTGGCGCCGAGTTCTCTGGTGATGATGCCGGGTGCTCCGCAGCAGCCGGCCAGGTAGGGGGCCTTGGAGTCGGAGAACCAGTACAGGATGGTGGCGTCGGCGGCGTCGACGCCCTCGGCCGCCTTCTTCACCCGGGCCCGCAGTTGCGCGACCAGCCTGTCGCCGCGCCCGGCCACGCCGAACACCCGGGCCAGTTCGCGCACCTCGTCGTAGACGCTGTCCATGGTCAGTGGCTCGGTACGGGCGCCGTCGCCGCTGCCGCTGTTGTCCTTGCCGGTGCAGTCGGCGGGCGAGACATAGGTGGGGACCCCGAGTTCCTCGAACTGTTCGCGCGGGGCGACACCGCCCTTGGCGAGCGTCGACTCGAACGACGCGCTGATGAAGTCGGGTTCCCGGTCGAGGACCTTCTCCGACGACGGCCGGTTGTCCGCGATCCTCGGGACGCCCGCATTTGCCTTCTCCAGCCCTTTCATCACCGGGTCGGTCCAGGTCGCGGTGGCGGCCAGCCGGTCGGCGAGGCCGAGGGAGAGCAGGATCTCCGTCGATCCCTGGTCGACCGACACGGCGCGCCGCGGTGCGGATTCGACGGTGACGGTGCGTCCGCAGTTCTTCAGCGTCACCGGGTATCCGTCGGTGGAACCGGGCTTCGCGGCGGAATTGCTTGTTCCGCCCCCGCAGGCGGTCAGCAGGACAAGTCCCGCCGAGAACGCGGCCATGGTGCGGACGGGGCTGGATATGGACGGCACGGAGTCCCTCTGCGTCTCTGGGCCCATGCGCGGGGCCCGTTGTACGGCGTCCTGCGCCCGGTGCCGGATCGCAGGTGCCAGCAGGTCTTCGGACTCGGGTTCCTGCGGACGGGACGCCTTCCCAGGACACCCGAGGGTGTTCCCAGTGGCCGTGGCCCCGCCCGTCCCCCTCACCGCTGCGCGTCAGTTCCGGATTCTCACCGGATTCCCTGACTCCTTCGTGGAGTTCGACTGGCTCCGGCAAGCTATCACGGGCCTCTGCGCAGCTCACGGGCGGTGTGGCCGGTGGTACGCCGGGCCGTTTCCCGTCGCACCACCTGCCTGGTGCCTACGGGCTCTGAAGAGCGATCACGGCGTTGTGTCCGCCGAATCCGAAGGAGTGGCTGACGGCACGCCGGATGGGCTGCCGCAGGGGAGACTTGGTGACGCAGTTGATGTCGAACTCGGGCGCCGGGGCGTCCAGGTTGGCGATCGGCGGCACGATTCCGCGTTGCAGCGTCAGGACGGTCAGTCCGGCCTCGATCGCTCCGGCCGCCCCCATGCAGTGCCCCAGGACGCCCTTGGGGGCGGTGACGGGCGGCCGGTGCGGGTAGACCCGGGCGATGAGGGCGGCCTCGGTGGCGTCGTTGACCGGGGTGGCCGTGCCGTGTGCGTTGACGTGCTCGACGTCTCCCGCCGCCCAGCCGGCGTCGCGCAGCGCGATCTCCACCGCCGTCCGGGCCACCGCGCCGGACGGATGCGGACTGATGGGATGGTGGGCGTCGGTGGTGGCCCCGGCGCCCGCGACCAGCGCCCGCGGTGCCGTGCCCCGGGCACGGGCGTCGTCCGCCCGCTCCAGCACCATGACGGCGGCGCCCTCGCCCATGACCAGCCCGGCCCGGTCGGCGGCGAAGGGCCGGCACAGCCCGGTCGCGTCGCCGTCCCGCCGGGCCCCGGCACCGGATCGGGCGAACCCGGCCATGGCGGCCGGATAGATGATCGACTCGGTGGCTCCGGCGATCGCGATGTCGCACTGCCCGGTGACCAGCAGATCGCGGGCGACGGACAGGGCCGTGACGCCGGACGAACAGGCGGTGCACGGCGCCATGCTGGGACCGGTCGCCCGCAACTGGATCGCGATCTCGGCCGCCGGCATGTTCGGAATGGTGAGCAGGATGCCGGACGGCGAGGTGGCGTCGGGCCCGAGCCGGTCGAGCACGACGGCCTGCTCGGTCAGCGAGGCGGAACCCCCGCTGCTGGTGCCGACGACCACCGCGACCCTGCCGCCCTCCCACTCCGCCGGGTCGAGCCCGGCGTCGGCGACCGCCTCCCGGGCGGCGAGAACGGCGAACTTGGTGTACCTCCCCATCCGGAACGAGGTGCGTCCACCGACCGCGGCGTCCAGATCGATTCCGTCGACCGTGCAGGCGAAATCGATCGCGCAGCCTTCGAGAGCCGCGACGGTACGCACCGGCGAGATTCCGGCACACACGCCCTTCCAGGTGGATTCGGTGTCGTTGCCGACCGGGGTGATCATGCCCAGGCCGGTGACGGCGATGACGGGCCTGTTCATCGGGCGTTGCTCATCTGCGCCGCACCGCTCACCGGCGACCCGCCGTCGGCCCCGTCGATGAACCGCGTGATCTCGGCCAGGGTGGCGCCCTTGGGGAGCTTGTCGAAGTCTCCCCGGCCACCCAGCGTCTCCCTGATGAGCACGGCGAACTCGGCGACGGCGAGGGAGTCCATCTCCAGGCTGTCCATCGTGGAATCCGGACGGATCTCGACAGCGGGCACTTTGAAGGTGTGTGTCAGAACCTCGGTGATCTTGGGATGAATCGCACTCATGAGCTTCCTCTCCATCATTCGGTACGACTGCCGGTGACGGCGGGGGCACCGTCCCGACGCCGAATCAACTGGGTGACGTGTCTCCAGTTACGCCTTGTGCCGAACCGATTCGCCACCGCCCTGCCGCGGCTGCGTGCACCACCGGGACAGAACGGCTGCCGTACCCCAGAAGACCAGCAGCGCAGCGCGGACACCGAGGGCTCCGGCCGCCTCCCGCACCGAACGGGATTGCACAGTTGTTCCCGTCCTCGTCACGGTCCTCACCGTTCCCCCCGAGCCGTCGCCCGGCCCCCGCCCGGCTGCCAGCCGGCCTCCGGATCGTCGTACGCCTCGATGTAGTCGGCCCCGGCGATGGGCCAGTCGGCGAGCAGTTCCGGCGGCAGCGCGAAGGAGTCCACGAGGGAGGGCAGGTGCGCGGCGACGGCGGTGATCAGTCGGTCCACGATGTCCGGCAGATCATTGATCTGATCAACCGTCAGATGTCCTGCGGCCAGCAGGTCCCCGCTGTTCCGGGAGATCCGGTCGAGTGCGAACAGCCTCTGCAGGTCCGCCAGTCGCTCACGGGCGGGACCGTCCGGAAGACCGGTCACCGCGTCCGTGTACGCCTCGGCCGCCTGGCAGTGGGCGTGCGCCTCGACGCCACGCAGGGCCGGCCCGGACGCGGCGTTCCACCGTCCCAGCGGATCGCCCTGCGGTGCGCGGCTCATCCGCTCCCTGGCCCGGCCGAACCAGATCCCCTCCAGGGCCGCCAGGAGCCCGCCGAGGAACCGGGGATCGTCGAGGTCGCCGGATTCCCCGCCGGAGGGGGCACCGTGGCCGGACGGTTCGGCGGCGAAGAGCATTTCCGCGGCGGCCTTGGCGTGGATGGCCAGGTTGTCGCCCTCCGCCGTGATGGCGCCTTCCACCCCCGTGATGAGTTCGCTCATGCCGTTGTGTTCCAAAAGCGCCTGCGCACCGCACCGTTCACGGCATTCGACGATCACGGACCTGGCCTGCCAGGTGATCCACCCCTTGGCGACGGCGACCAGGCGTTCCGCCTCCTCGCGGTCCGGACCCGGTCCGTCCGCCCACGCCTCCCAGCGGTCCAGGGCCCGGCGGTGCAGCAGGCTCATCGCGAAGACGGTGGCCATGGCACGGGCCAGCGGGCCGTGGTGGCTGCGGTGGGCGATCACCGGGACCCGACGGGAGCCGCGGGGCCCGGAGATGTACCGGTGGCCGCCGTAGCGCACGGCGATCGCGAGCGTCGCGCGGGCGGAACCGACCGCGCAGGCGCTCATCGAGATCTTGCCGGAGGTGACGCGTCCGATCGACGCGAGGAGGCGGCGCCTGCGGTTGCCGACGGCGCTGCTGAACTCGCCGTCGTCACCGATCCGTCCATGGTCCCCGCCGAGCAACGCGTCGCGCGCCACGAAGACCTCGTCGAAGGAGGTCAGGCAGTGGTCCACCGGGCTCCCCGTGCGCGTGGGAAGCCTGCGGACCCGCACCCCGGGCAGGGCCCGGACGGCGTCGGTGAGCGGCACGAGGAAGAGGAAGACCCCGTGATCGGTGCCGTCGACGAGCAGACGCGCGGCCACCAGCCCCGTCTTGGGCCCGCCCGCCGGACTGGTGTTGGGCATGAACTTCTGGGCGCCGGCGTGGGGGGTGCGCAGAACGAACCCGTCGCGTTCGCGGTCATAGGCGGCCGTGGTCTCGACGGCGGCCGCGTCGTTGCCGTGAGCCACCTCTGTGCAGAGAAAGGTGCCGACGCTCCGCAGCCGCAGAAAGTCCGACAGGTCACGCCGTCCGTCGCCGTCGTGGTCGAGGAGGCTGCCGAGAAAGAGGTTGTAGTGGATGCCCGCCACCGTGGTCAGTGCCGGGTCGACCGGGCCGAGCCATTCGTGCAGGGCCGCGAGGGCACGCGGGTCGGCGGCGAGCCGGGCGCCGCTGTCCAGACGGTCGTTGAGGATCCGGAGCCGCTCGTAGACGAGTCGCAGGCGCTCCTCGGGAGTGCGGTGGTCCGGTCGGCGGAACGGTTCCGTGCTGATCAGCCGCTGCCAGAACGCGTGCTCCCGGCGGAAGCCGTTGCCGAGGAGCACGCCGGTGAGCAGGTCCGTGGACCGTTCGGCGGAGGGGCTGTCGGTCGTTGCGGTCATGAGACGACAACGATCAGTCGACGGCGAGGACACCGGGGGCCGTCCGCGACCGGCCGTCCGCTTCGGCCCGCCGGAAGGCGAGCACGACGTTGTGTCCGCCGAAGCCGAAGGAGTGGCTGAGTGCCCGCTCGACGTCCTGCATGCGGGGCTCCTTGACCACGCAGTCGAGGTCGAACCCGTCCGGCAACGAGTCCAGATTGGCGATCGGCGGGACGAGACCGCGCTCCAGGGTCAGTACGGTGGCCACCGCTTCGATCGCCCCGGCCGCGGCGAGGGTGTGCCCGAGCACGCCCTTCGGGGCGGTCACCGAGGGGCGGTGGGGGAAGAGCCCCGAGATGAGCGCGGTCTCCATCGCGTCGTTCAGCGCGGTCGACGTGCCGTGCGCATTGATGTGGTCGACGTCGTGGGCCGCCCAGCCCGCCTCGCGCAGGGCCGCGCCCACGGCCCTGCGCGCGCCCGCTCCGTCCGGATCCGGGGCCGTGGGGTGGTGGGCGTCGGTGGCGGACCCCGTACCGGCCAGCAGGGCGCGCGGCCGTACGCCGCGGGCGTACGCGTCGGGCGTCCGCTCCAGCACGAGGACGGCGGCACCCTCGCCGATCACGAATCCGTCCCGGTCCGCGGCGAACGGCCGCGACGCCCCCGCCGGATCGCCGGTCCGCAGGGAGAGCGCGCCCATCGCCGTGAACGCGCTCACCACCAGCGGGGTCAGTACGGACTCGGCGCCGCCCGCCACCACCACATCGCACCGTCCGCTCGTCAGCAGGTCACGGGCCACGGCGATCGCGGTCGCCCCGGACGCGCACGCCGTGGCCGGTGCCAGGCTCGGGCCGTGGGCCCGCAGCGCGATGGCGACCTCACCGGCGGCGGCGTTGGGCATCATCATCGGGACCAGGAGCGGAGACACCGCCTCCGGCCCGGCCTCGTCCAGCTTGCGCAGACCGTCGGCGAGCACGGACACCCCGCCGACGCCGACGCCCAGCACCACCCCCACCCGCTCGCCGTCCCAGCGCTCCGGTGACAGTCCCGCGTCCGCCACGGCCTGCCGGGCGGCGACCAGCGCCATCTTCACGAACCTCGCCATCCGCCACACCGAGCGTCCGCCGACGGCCGCGTCCAGGTCGATCCCGTCCACGGGGCAGGCGAAGTCGACCGGCAGCCCGGCCAGTTCCTCGCAGCCGCGGGCCATGGAAACGCCCTCGCACAGTCCCGCCCAGAAGGTCTGCTCGTCCGCGCCCGCGGGGCTCACCACCCCCACGCCCGTCACCGCGACACCCACATCGGTCCGCCCCATGTTCCGCCCCCTCCTCGTAATCGATCACGTCTACCGGTTGTCGAACGGCAGTAGCCCCGGTGAGGATGCGCTCACTGAGCCGAACGGGTCATCGCCGGGCCGAGTGGTCGCGCGTCCGGTGACCGTGTTGGCCCGTCCGCAGCAGTCCGCCGCGCTGTGCGCACCGGCAGGGCATCCCCTGAGGACATGGAAGCGGACGGCGATCGGCCGGAGTCCCCCGAGGCAGGCACGGAACTGGCGGCGCTGCGCGCCAGGGTGGCGGCGCTGGAGGCCCGTCCCCCCGAGCGGCACCGGCTGCGGGCCCGTTCGTTCCTCGCGGCGCTGCTGATCGTCGTCGCGGCCGTCCTCACGCCGCTGAGCATCGTGTCCACCTGGGCGAAGAACCAGCTCGGCGACACCGACAACTACGTGGCGATGATGGCGCCGCTCGCATCCGACCTCGATGTGCAGACCGCGGTGACCGACCGCGTCACCGACGCCGTCATGAAACACCTCGACGTGAAGGCGCTGCTGGCCGACGTCGCCCCCGCGGACCGGCCCGTGGTCGACAAGGCGCTCGGGCGGCTGAGCGGCCCCCTCACCACAGGAGTCTCGGAGTTCGTCCACAAAACCGCCGAAAGGTTCGTCGCCAGCGACGCCTTCGAGACGATCTGGACCGACCTCAACCGAGCCGCCCAGTCCGCGACGCTGAAGGCTCTGACCGGGAGCGCCAGCGGCGCGGTGAAGCTCAGCGGCAACACCGTCACCCTCGACCTGGCGCCCGTGATCGACCGGCTGAAACACGACCTCGTCGACCGGGGGCTGGCGATCGCGGCGAAGATCCCCGAGATCCACACCGACTTCACGGTGCTGACCTCCGAATCCGTCGGCAGGGCCAAGAAGTGGTTCCGGGCTCTGCAGATCATCGGCTTCTGGCTGCCGTTGGTCACTCTCGCGTCTGCCGCGGGCGGGGTGCTCCTCGCGGTGCGCCGCCGCCGCGCACTGGTCACGACGGCGCTGGCGGTCGCCGCGGGTGCGGCGGTGCTCGGGCTGGTCGTGTGGGTGGGCCGGGCGTTCTATCTGGACAGTCTTCCGCCCGCGGTGTCACAGCCGGCAGCCGGTTCCGTCTTCGACGCCCTGGCCGGCCCCGTACGCATCCTGGTCCGGCTGGTGATCACACTCGGCATCGTGGTGGCTCTCGCGGCATGGCTCATCGGCGACGGCCGCGCCGCCACCCGTGTCAAGGCCATGTGGGACGACGGCATCGGTGCCGTGCGCGACGCGGCCGGATTCACCGGCGGCCCGGTCGGCAGGTGGGTGCACCGGACCAGGGCCTGGCTGAATTGGACGGTGGTCGTGGTGGCCGCGGCGGTCCTGGTGGCGTGGGACCGGCCGACGGGCCTGGTCACCGTGTGGATCGCGCTGTGCGCGCTGTTCGCGCTCGCCGTCGTCGAGTTCCTCGACGACGGGGGCGGGCCCCGGCCCGTCGCGCCCGGGTGAGCGACGGCTCCTCGGGGCGCGGCCGACGATCCGTGCACCGTACGGGCCGAATGTCCCATGCCGAGCACCGGCCGCACCGGCGCCGGGGCGGCGGCACCGTCGTGGTCAGCACCGGGCGAGCGCCGCCTCCAGTTCCGTCTCGTCCGGCGGATTGGCGCCGGACCGTGCCACGGTGACGGCGGCGCAGGCCGCGGCGTGACGCAGGACATCGGTCACCGTGGCCCGGTCCACCGAGCGCAGCCGTTCCCGGCCGTCCGCGCCGAGCAGCCCGTGCGAGGCGAGAGCGTGCAAGGTGCCCGACATGAAGGCGTCGCCCGCCCCCACGGTGTCGACGACGACGGTGGGCAGCGCCTCGACCGCCACCTGCCCGCCGCGAGCGACGGCCAGCGCGCCGTCGCCTCCCCGGGTGACCAGGACGACGGCCGGGCCGGCGGCGAGCCACCGCTCGGCGACCCGTTCCGGCTCCTGACCGGGATACAGCCACTCCAGGTCCTCGTCGCTGGCCTTGACCACATCGCTGAGTGCTACGCACCGCTCGACCTTGCGGACGGCCACGTCGTGGTCCCCCATCAGTTCGGGCCGCACATTGGGGTCGTAGCTGATGGTCGCGGACGTACGCAGCGATTCGACGGCGGCGAGGACGGTGGCCGCTCCGGGTTCCCTCACGGTCGCAATGGACCCGGTGTGGACGTGGTGGGGCGTCCGGTCCAGGGAGACCGGGGCGAGCGTCCAGGTGATCTCGAACGTGTACGCCGCCCGGCCGGCCCGGTCCAGGGTCACGGCGGCGGACGGGGTGGGAGTCGTGGCGCCGTCGGTGCGGACCTCGACCCCGGCGCCGGCCAGGTGGTCCCTGATCAGCCGGCCGTTGTCGTCGGGGCCGAGCTGGGTGAGCAGGGTGGCACCGTGCCCGAGCCTGGCCACGCCGTACGCCACATTGGCCGGGCTGCCGCCCGGGTGGACCTGATCGGGCGCGCCCGGCAGCCGGACGATGTCGGCGACGCATTCACCGATGACCAGCAGGTCGAGTCTGTCGAGCATGGGGGTGGGGTCTCCTGGAGTGCGGCGACGAAGGAGGCCTGGTGAGCGGTGCGGCCTCCGAACACATCGAGCCCGATCCTGCCTCATGCACGGTGGGTGTCGGTCGCGTCGACGGCCGGCCGGCGGTCGACGGACGTCTCGGTGCGGCCGCCCGCGGCCCGGATCCGCGGCGCGGGCCTCGGTCCGGTACGGATCAGCGGCACATCTCGGCGCGTACGGTCCTGCGTCGTCCTCGCGAAGGAGCCGGGCCGTCCGCGGGTTCGGGTCGTGGCCGACGGCGTACCCGTCGGCCGTACCGGGCGTGGCCCGGAGCGGCACCGATCCGGCCCCGCCGGTGCCGTCCGGGCCGCCCGACCCGACGGTTGCGGTCGGTTACGGATCGCCGTCACGAGGAGTCGGCCGAGAGTGTCGGAAGATGTGACGGACAAAGTCCCCCACCCCTCCGGGAGGGGGCGGGGGACTCGGGTCGCGGCGCGGGTCCGCCGGGGTGCGCGGACGGGCGTGCTCGGGTGCGTACGCGGGCACTGCTCGGACATGGGCCTCTCGCCGGGGCCGCGCGGGTGCGTACGCGGGTCAGGTGGTGTCCTTGCGTCCCTCCTCGCCGTACCGGCGCTCGAACTTGGCGACCTGTCCCTCGGAGTCGACCACCCGGGCCCTGCCGGTGAAGAAGGGATGGCTCTCCGCGGAGATCTCCACGTCGATGACGGGGTAGCTGTTGCCGTCGTCCCAGTCGATCGTCTGCTCACTCGATGCCGTGGACCGGGTCAGAAAGGCGTAACCCGCCGAACGGTCCCGGAAGACGACGGGGCGGTAGGGCGGGTGTTTGTCCTGCTGCATGCCTGCTCCTGGGGACGTGCGAAATCGGCTCGGGGCACTCCTGGCCAGCCTCGCGAACCAGGGCGGCCCGCGCGATCGGAAGCGTCCGTACGGGGCATCGGCACACGTGCGCTGTGCGGCGGGCGGGGCGGCCGCGCTCCGCGGCCGAGCACGTCATCGCCGAGGGGCGGCGGCCTCCAGCGCGTCGGCCACGCACGTCAGGAACCGCGCGTGGGCCTGCGGGCTGCAGACCGGCTCCGGGTTCCAGGGCAGCACCTGGGCTCCCTCCTCGACCGCCGACCACCCATCGCCGGTCCGGAGTTCGTCGAGAGGGGTGGCGTTGGACCGGATGTCGGCGAGCACGATGGCCGGGCGCAACGTCGCGGCCTGCGCCCAGCCGACCGTCGACCAGTTCGCGCCGGGCCCCTCGGCCGGTTCCACGAGGTCGACGCCGAGCTCGGCCAGCGCACGCAGCTCCGGCCACATGCGGGGGCGGGCGAGGTGCGCCTGATCCCGACCGGCCGGGGAGAGGGCGAGCACCCGGGGCCGGTCCGGTCCGGCGGCGAGGGTGCGCAGCCGGTCCCGGGCGGCGTCCAGGTCACGTGCCGCCGACGCGGGCTCCTCGGCGCCGAGCGACCGGGCCAGCCGTGCGAAGCGTTCACCGATCTCCGCGAGCGTGCGCGCCTGCCCCACGTCGACGACGACGACCGGGACGTGTTCCTCCAGATGCTTGGCGGTCTCCGGGGCGAGCCCGTAGACATGACCGCCGCCGTAGCTGACGGCCACGACGAGGTCCGGCTCGACGCCCAGCAGGGTGTCCACGTCCAGGGCGCTGCCCGCGCCGAGATAACGCACCTCGGTCAACGGCAGTGATCCGGTCTTCGCCGTGTCCGGTACGGCGTGGTCGTCATGATCGGAGCCGAATATCGCGCTCGGGCGTATGCCCCGGTCCCACAGGGACGCCCCGGCCTGGACGTAGGCGAGCACCCGCGCCGGGCGCCGCTCTGCGGTCGACAACTGTCCACGGTCGTCGGAGAACTGCCACATGATCTGCTCCCTCACGTCACACGCCCCTCGGCACCGGCCGGTTCGCCCCTTTTCCCGGGTCGTACACCAGTACCTGCCCAGCGAACACCCGCGACACCCTCTTCGCGGCCGGTCCGGCGCGGATGACGCGAAGACGCCCGCGTATGTCCGGGACCGGCGCCCCGTCGGTGTGGATGGAGCGCACCGTGCGCATGTGCGCGGGAGACCGCCCCCGCCGGTCCCGGCGGTCCGCTACAGGTCCGGTTCGGTGCCGCGTCCCAGATAGGTGAGGGGCCCGGGGTCGGGTACCCGGATCTCGCCGAAGCCGAGCCGGTCGTAGAACGCCCTGGCCGGCGTGTTGGCGGTGAGCATGGACAGATGCACCGCCTCGACCCCCTTGCCCCGCAGTGCGGCCAGGAACGTGCGCATCAGCACTCTGCCGTACCCCTTCCGCTGCCAGGCGGGCAGCAGGTCGATGTGCAAGTGCGCGGGATGGTCGGCGAGTTCGGGAAGGATCATCCGCTCCGGGGCGTGCAGAAGGGCGGCCATCTCCTCGCCGGGGGTGCGCGGAGTGCCGTCCGGTGCCGGGAAGCGGTCCCGGACGAGGGGCAGCCATCGCTTGCGGAACTCACACACGAACCGAGGTGTGTCGGCGGTGCCCAGGATGTACCCGACCGCCCGGCCCGTACCGTCGTCGATCACGAAGGCCAGGTCGGGTTCGAGGTACGCGTACGGGGCGGCGAAGATCGACGGGACCAGCTCCGGGTCCGGGTACAGATGCCGGGAGTCGCCACCGTTGTCGGCCGTGCGGACGCAGATGTCCGCAAGGGCTGCACGGTCGTCGGGGTGGTAGGCCCGTGAGCGGGCGGGCTCGTTCATCGGTTCATCCTGCCGGGCCTGGGAGCGCTCCCACAAGTCCCGCGCGGAAAGTCCTCGAACAGGACCGTGTTCCGTGCCGATCCGCGCGGCGACCGTTCGTACAGAGGGTGGGACACCGGCACGGCGCCGGCGTCGGGTCCGAGGAGGAAGATCCCCGGCGCCGTGGACCGCGAGGCGAAGGAAGGAGCCGGACGGAACCTCCCCTGCTCGAACGGAGCCGAGAGCTCGGACAGGACGCCACCGCCACCGCCACCGCCACCGCCACCGACGGCAACGTGACCGGGCGCGGCACCGGTCCGCGCGAGCCCGGCCTGATCCGAACGAGACGCACGGGCTCAGCCGGCGTCCACCCCCAGCCCGGTCAGGAACGCCGCGGCGGCCGGGGTGGGCCGGAAGCGGCTCCAGACCAGCCGCTCCGTGCGTGCGGGCGCGTCGCGGACGGACAGCACCCGTACGCCGGGCAGTTCCGCCGCGAAGGCGGAAGGCAGCATGGCGATCCCGAGCCCGCTGCGGACCAGCCGGACGATGAAGTCGGTGCCGCTGACCTCGAAGGCAACCTCGCGAGTGAGGCCCATCGCCGCGAACGCCTCCTCCGACTGCGCACGGGCCGCGGTGCCGTCGGGGTAGTCGACGAACATCTCCTTCGCCAGCCGCTCCAGGCCCACCTCCGACTGCCCGGCCAGGGGGTGGGCGGGGGCGACCACGGCGACAAGTTCACCGGTGGCGAGTTCGTGATCGCTCACACCCTTCGGCCGGTAGCGCGGCAACACGCCCAGGAACGCCACGTCGAGCACGCCGTCCCGCACGTCCTGGACCAGGTCCTTGCTCGCCCCGTCCCGAAGGACGATGTGCACCTTCGGATAACGGAGATGGAACGCCCGCAGCGCCGCCGGGACATCGACCGAGGCAATGGTCGGGATGGCTCCGACCGCGAGGCGGCCACGGACCTCCCCCGCCGTGGCGGCGACCTCGGCACGGGCCCGTTCCGCCGCGTCGAGCGCCTGCCGGGCCTCCGGCAGAAACGCCTCGCCCGCCGCGGTGAGCCGCACCTGACGGCTCGTGCGGTCGAACAGCCGGGCCCCCAGCTCCTTCTCCAGCCGGGCGATCTGATGACTCAACGCGGACTGGACGACGAGACACCGCTTCGCCGCGCGTGTGAAGCTGCCCAGTTCGGCCACCGCGACGACGTACCGCATCTGCTGAAGTTCCATCCATCCATCGTGAACCACGATCGATGAGATGAAAAACATGTGTTGGACTCATGGATGATGGATCCCCGAGGCTGAGGGACATGGCTCATTCCACACACGGGACCCGTAGCACGGCCGTCCCCCGCGTTCTCCCCGATCCGCCCGTCGCCGGCCGCGGCCTGGTCCTGCTGATGGCCGTCGCCGCCGGTCTCTCGGTCGCCGGGAACTACTTCGCGCAGCCGCTGCTCGACATCATCGAGCTGAATCTGCACATGGGCGTCACCGCGGCCGGGCTGATCGTGACCGCCGCCCAGGCCGGGTACGCGCTGGGCCTGATCCTGCTCGTTCCCCTCGGGGACATCGTGGACCGCCGACGGCTCGCCGTCGTCCTGTTCGCGCTGACCGCCCTCTTCCTCCTGCTGACGGCCGCGGCGCCGTCAGGGCCCCTGCTGATCGCCGCGACCCTGCTCACCGCGCTGACCTCCGTCGGAGCCCAGGTCGTGGTGCCGTTCGCGGCGGCCCTCGCGGCGCCGGCCGAACGCGGCAGGACCGTCGGCGTCGTCATGTCCGGTGTCCTGCTCGGCGGGCTGTTCGGACGGCTGGCCTCCGGTGCGCTGTCCGAGCTCGGCGGCTGGCGGACCGTGTACGGGGTGAACGCACTGCTCGTGGCCGTCATGGCGATTCTTCTGCACAACCGGCTGCCCCGGCTGCCACGGCCGCACGACGCGGCCCCGATGCCGTACACCGGACTCCTGCGCTCCACACTGGCCCTGCTGCGGCAGGAACCTCTGCTGCGCTGGCGGGCGTCCATCGGCGCGCTCTCCATGGCCTCGTACAGCGTGCAGCTGACGGCGCTGACGTTCCTGCTGACCCGGCCCCCCTTCCGCTGGAACGCAGCCGCGATCGGGCTCTTCGGGCTGGTGGGCGTCATCGGGGTGGTGGGCATGAACTTCGCGGCCCGGTTGAGCGACCGCGGCCGAGTGCAGGCCGTGTCGGGAACGGCGGCCGCACTCCTCACGCTCTCCTGGCTGCCCCTGCTGGCCGGCGAGTCCTCCCTGCTGTGGCTGGCGGCCGGGGTGATCTCACTGAACATCGCCCAGCAGGCGGGGCTCAACAGCGCCCAGAACGTGATCTACGGGCTCCGCCCGGAGGCCCGCAACCGGATCAACTCCGGGTTCATGACGCTCTTCTTCATGGGCGGGGCGGCCGGAGCCGCACTCGCCTCGGTGGTCTGGTCGCATGCGGGCTGGAACGGCATCTGCCTCCTGGGCGGCGCGCTGGCCGCCGGAAGCCTCGTCCTGTGGGTACTGGAGCGCGTCCGGATGGCCTCCCTCGCGCGTCGCGGGACCGGCACCGTCATTCGTTGACGGTCGTCAGCAGCACCACGGCGTCCTCCAGCGCCAGCAGCCCGTGCCGCTCCTGCGGGATCGGGTGGAGTCCGCCGGCGCCCAGCTCCACGTCGCCCGAGGCCGCCGTGAGGCGCACCCTGCCACGCAGCACCTGGAGGGAGGCCGCGGCAGGTGCGTTGTGCTCGTCCAGGGCGGAGCCCGAGGTGAGGGCGATGACGGTCTGGCGCAGGGGCTCCTCATGCAGCAGGCGGTGGGCGCTGCGGCCGTGCGGGGAGGTGCGGGCCGTGGCGAGATGCTCGTCGGCGAGGGCATTCAGATCGTCCATGTGCCCACTGTGCCGCAGCCCTCGTCCCCTCGCGATCCTGAACGGGACCCACCGGCGTCGCCGACCGCCGGGGCCCGGGAACGGCACTGCACCGGCATGCGCGGCCGGGTGTCCCGGCGACGGCGTCGGTGCAGCCGGTCGGCAGAACGAGTCGCCGCAGGGCCGCCGAGACCCGGCGTGGACGCAGCCGCGTCCGTGCCCCGTGAGTGCCCGGGTCGGTGGCGGACGGCGCAGGTCCGCGACGCACGGGCGGTCGTCCTCCGCCCTCGATCCACTCGCCCCCGAGCCCGAACGGCCGGACGGTCCGCCCGGGTGACGCGGACGCAGCCGCGTGTCCGCCCCGGCCGGCGCGCCGGCTCAGCCGTTCGCGGTCCACCGGTATCTGACGTCGGGCTCGTTCTCCTCGTTGCGGCTGCCGTCGTCGAACGCGACCGCGGTGAACCCGTGGCGCTCGTAGAAGGCGCGGGCGCCGGTGTTGCGTCGGAAGACGTGGAGGGTGAGCTCGTCGGGGGCGGTCTCGCGCACCTTGGCCAGCAGCAGTGAGCCGATGCCCCGCCGCCGTGCGTCGGGCCGCAGATACAGGTGCTCCAGCTCGGTTCCGTCGAGGGAGGCGAACCCCAGTGCCTCGCCGGCCCCGGTCTCGGCGACCCACACCGTTGTCCCGGGCAGGACGACATGGGTCATCCAGGCGAGCGTGTCCGCGTCGCTGTGCACCTTCGGCAGGTACGGCATGGCCGCGGCGCGGGAGGCGAGGAAGAGCCCGGTGAGCGGCTCCGCGTCCTCGGCGGCGGCCTCGCGCAACACGATGCGGTCGGCCGGTGCGGACTCGTTCGGTGCCATTGCGTCTCTTCCCGTGCGGCCGGAACCCGCCACTTCTCGCGGGCGGCGGTGAGCTGTTCGTCGTCGTGGACGAACATATGCCGGGGCCCGTCGGTGTCTCCACCGAATTGGCGCCGCTCCTGCGGGCCCGTCCGTGCCGGCGGCGGGGCAGTCGCCGGCCGGCGCGGGCCACCCGCGAAAATGGCGCAGCGGAAGATCGCAGCGACCGACGACACCGAGGAGTGGCAGATGCCGCACGAACGAGCTGGACAGCCGGCCCGGCCGGAGGATCTCACCGACGTGGCCCGGCTGGTGACGGCGTACTACACGCTGCACCCGGATCCGGCCGAGCCGGACCAGCGGGTGGCGTTCGGCACCTCCGGCCATCGCGGCTCGTCCACGGCCACCGCGTTCAACGAGGACCACATCGCCGCCACCAGTCAGGCCATCAGCGAGTACCGGGCGCGACAGGGCACGGACGGGCCGCTCTTCCTGGGCGCCGACACCCACGCGCTGTCCGAACCGGCCCGGATCACCGCCGTCGAGGTGTTCGCCGCCAATGACGTGACCGTGCTCGTCGACCCGGCCGACGGCTACACCCCCACTCCGGCGGTGTCGCACGCGATCCTCACCCACAACCGGGGCCGGACCGCGCACCTCGCCGACGGTGTGGTGGTCACCCCGTCCCACAACCCGCCCGGCGACGGCGGGTTCAAGTACAACCCGCCGAACGGGGGCCCGGCCGGGTCCGCGGCCACCGGCTGGATCCAGGAACGGGCCAACGAGATCATCGCGGACGGCATGAAGGACGTGCGCCGACTGCCCTACGCCCGCGCGCGGGCGGCGTCGACCACCGGGACGTACGACTTCCTCGGCAGCTATGTGGCGGACCTGCCGTCCGTGCTCGACCTGGACGCGATCCGTTCGGCCGGGGTGCGGATCGGCGCCGACCCGTTGGGCGGCGCGTCGGTCGCGTACTGGGGCCGCATCGCCGAACAGCACCGCCTCGACCTGACCGTGGTCAATCCGCTGACCGACCCCACCTGGCGGTTCATGACGCTGGACTGGGACGGAAGGATCCGGATGGACTGCTCCTCGCCGTACGCGATGGCCTCGCTGATCGGGCAGCGCGACCGCTATCGGATCGCGACCGGGAACGATGCCGACGCCGACCGGCACGGCATCGTCACCCCCGACGCCGGGCTGATGAACCCGAACCACTACCTCGCCGTCGCCATCGACTACCTGTACGCCCACCGCGAGCGGTGGCCGGCCGCCGCCGGCATCGGCAAGACACTGGTCTCCTCGGGCATGATCGACCGGGTCGCCGCCGGTCTCGGCCGTGAACTCGTCGAGGTGCCGGTCGGCTTCAAGTGGTTCGTGGACGGACTGCTCGACGGAGCGATCGGGTTCGGCGGCGAGGAATCGGCCGGGGCCTCGTTCCTGCGGCGTGACGGATCGGTGTGGACGACCGACAAGGACGGCATCATTCTTGCGCTGCTCGCCGCGGAGATCATCGCGGTGACGGGCAAGTCCCCCTCGGAGCGTTATGCCGCGCTCACCGCCCGGTTCGGCGAACCGGCGTACGCCCGGATCGACGCTCCCGCCGACCGCGAGCAGAAGGCGGTTCTCGCCCGGCTCTCCCCCGAACAGGTCACCGCCGACACCCTGGCCGGCGAGCCGGTCACGGCCGTGCTCACCGAGGCGCCCGGCAACGGCGCACCGATCGGCGGCATCAAGGTGACCACCGAGAACGCCTGGTTCGCCGCCCGCCCCTCGGGCACCGAGGACGTCTACAAGATCTACGCCGAGTCGTTCCTGGGCCCCGACCACCTCGGCCGGGTGCAGGAGGAGGCCAGGGCGGTGGTCTCCGCGGCCCTGGGCACCTGAGCGCGTCCGGAGCCGCCCGGAGCCGCCCCGGGGCGGCTCCGGACGGCTCCGGACGGGAGGTCAGCGCACGATGTCCACGAAGACCGGGTTGGTGTAGAACCAGGTGTCCAGCCACGGATCGCCCTTGCCGGGCTCGTGCGGGAGCGGTCCGTGCGGGTCGACAGCCGCGCCGAGGAACCCCTTTCCGTGCCGCCTGCCGTCGCTGCCCCGCAACCGCAGGTAGAACGGCTCGTCCGCACGGCCGACGGGGATCCGCAGGGTGTACGTGCCGCGGCGCCCCGAGACGTCGCTGGTGTGGGCGAGGCGGGTGTCCGGGGCGTGCCAGTCGTCGGGGTCGGCGGCCGGGCCGCGGACGGCGCCGCGGATGACGTCGACGTGTTCGAGGCTCGGCAGCAGCCCGTGCGGATTGCGGCGGGAGGCGGCGGTCACCGTGACGGTGAGGGTGAGCTTCTCGCCACGTCTGGCGCGCAGTCGGCCGCCGAAGGTGGCGCTGTTGCCGTGCTCGCCGCGCACCTTGACGTCGATGCCGTCGATGAGATGGCCGTGGTCGACCCAGACCCGGCCGGCCCGCAGTCCCTCCATCACGTCCCGGTAGCCGTACCGGGTGACGCCGACATGGGTGCGGCTGAACTGGCCCGGCCAGAAGTCGCCGCCGGGCTGCGGCTCGGTGGTGTCGTACGGGTCGGGGACGTGACCGGTGTCGTCGAAGCTCTGGCCGGGCGGCCAGGGGCCGTTGACCCAGGTGTCCTGGGCGACGCGGTGGACGTCCGAGTTGGAGGTGATGGTGAACAGCTTGCCCTCCGCCAGCATCGCGTCCCAGAGGCCGCCGACGGTGGCGGTCGCCCAGTCGAAGCCGCCGTAGGTGACGTACGCCTCCCGGGGGTAGCCGGGCCAGGAGTCGGCGGACGGTGAGTTCGTGTACTCGCCGCGGATGTTGGTGTCCGGGTGCCAGCCCGGGATCGCCCCGGCCTGCGCGCCCGGAGCCCCCTCCATGCCGATCATGATCCCGGGGGCCGCGTCGCGCCAGGCGCGCATCTCGTGCGGGGAGTCGATGCCGAGCCGCATGGGGTGGTTGGCGAGGACGAGTACGTCGTCGACGTACCGGGTGCGGCGCTGTTCGGCCAGCCACTTGAGGGCTTTGACCGCGTGCGCCTCGTTGCGCGGGGTGTCGGGGTGTGCCGGGGCACCGGCGGTGTAGCCGAGCAGTTTGCCGTCGAAGGCCTCCTCGAACCGGGTGAGGAGCTCGACCTCGTGCCGTCCGGGCGGCGAGAAGACGGTGCAGTGCTCGGCACCGGGGATGTACCACTCCAGCCCCTGGAAGATCAGCATGCGCCGGTTGTCGGCGCGGGCCTTGAGGATCTCCTGGTGTTCCCGCGCGGCGCCGAACTCGGCGTGGCCGAAGTTGCTGTGCTCGGTGAAGACCATCCAGTCGAGACCGAACCGCTGCCCCGCCGAGGCAAGTTGGGAGAAGGTGTACTTGGCATCGTGGCTGTAGACGGAGTGGTTGTGGTGATCACCGACCAGATAGACCAGGTCGGGAGCCTGCCCGTGTGCGTGGCCCTGCCCGTTTCCCTGGGACCGGCTTCCCCTCTGGTCGGCCAGCGCGGGCAGCGGCAGCGACGCGGCGGCGAAGGCGGCGCCGAACAGCCCGGCACGGCGCATCAGCGCGCGCCGGCTGAGTCCCTGGGGGTCGAGGGACTGAGCGGGTACCCGGGGGTCGGCCCATTCGGGCACGGGGTGGGACATGAGGCGTCGTTCTCCTTCGTGCGGGGGCGGCTGCGGCCCGGGGCCCGGATCGCAGGACCGCCGCCCGGAGGATTTCCTGATTCCGGAACCATCGGATGAACCAGGCCCGACGGGCGGGGGTCGCTCCGGCGGCGCGCCGGTGGGCGCGGCGGCGGACCGTCCGGGTACGAGCCGGGCGGGGTGAGACCGCGATGCGGATGGGCATGCCCCGGCGCCGCTCGGCGTGCCCACGCTTCTCGGCCCCTGACCGTGCACACCGGATCCGGGCGGATCTCACCCGGACGCCACTGACCGGTGGCGGAGCGCGCCGATCGCGTCGACGGTTGGCCCTACCCACCGATTCGGGCGGTGGCGGAGCCCGATGGGGGTGAGTCCGTGTCGGACGCCGGTGCGCCGGACCCTGTCACGACGCCGTTCGACAGGATGGGGGCGGCGCTTCTGCGCACCCTCTTCAGCCAGTCGGCGGTGGGCCTTCATGTGCTGGACACGGAGTTGCGGGTGGTGCGGGCGAACCCGCGCTCCGACGCGGTCTCCGGTGACCGCCTCGTGGGGCGTCATTTCACCGACGCGTACCGGCTCGAACAGCCGGACAGGGCGGAGCGGATGCTGCGCGACGTACTGGCCGGCGGCGTCGCCACGCGCGAACGGCTGATCCGCGGCAGGCTCGTGGACGCCCCGGGCCCCGACCGCAGTCTCATGGTCTCCGTCTACCGGCTGGACGATCCGCACGGACACGCCCTTGGGCTGCTGGCCGCCGTCGTCGATGTCGACGAGCAGGAGAAGGCGCGTACCAGGGCGGCATGCCTCGCCGCGGTCCGCACGAAGGTGGGCAGGTCACTGGAGGTGGCCGCGGCCTGCGAGGGCCTCGTCGAGGCCGTCGTCCCGGTGTTCGCCGATTTCGCCGTGGTCGAGGTGGTGGAGGAGGTCCTGCGCGGTTCGGATCCGCCGCTCGGTCCTCTGGGGCCCGACTTCCCGCTGCGCCGGGCCGCCGTTCGAGGTCCCGGTGCCCACGGCCACCGGGACGGTCTCGTCGGAGAGATGCGCCGGCTGCCCGGGCGTACCCCTTACGCG
This sequence comes from Streptomyces sp. NPDC093149, assembly GCF_044754145.1. Lineage (NCBI taxonomy): Bacteria > Bacillati > Actinomycetota > Actinomycetes > Kitasatosporales > Streptomycetaceae > Streptomyces > Streptomyces sp. NPDC093149. Next base: position 379,923 of record NZ_JBIVON010000003.1, on the reverse strand, counting down.
CTGGCCGCCTCGGACCTGCGGCCCCGGCTCGTCCGGATCACTCCCCGGACGCCCTGGCTCGAAGCGGACCCCGACAGCGCCCGGCTGATCGAGGCGACCGGGGCCCACTCCTTGATCGTCGTCCCGCTGAAGCTGCACGGCGCGGTCCTCGGTCTGGTGAGTTTCTACCGGTGCCGGGGAACGCAGCCCTTCGGGGAGGACGATCTCCCCTTCACTCTCACGGCAGCCGCTCATGTCGCCCTGAGCATCGACAACGCACGGCGGTACGAGCGTGACCATGTGATCGCGTCGACGGTCCAGCGCCGGCTCCTTCCCCAGCTCGACGGTGCCCGGATCGGCGTGGAGACGGCACATGTCCTGCTGCCCGGACACAACAGCGGGAGCTGGTTCGACGCCATCGGCCTCTCGGGCGCACGCACCGCCCTGATCGTCGGGGCCGTGGACGGCCCGGGTCTCCAGACCGCCATCACCATGGGGCAGTTGCGGACCGTCATCCACGCGCTGGCCGGTCTCGATCTGGCACCCGACGAGGTACTGGCCCGGCTGACCGACACCGCCGACCGTCTGGCCGCCGAGCGGGCCGCGCTGCCGCCCGGCGACTGGGTGCACGGACAATCCGTCACGGCGACCTGCATGTACGCCGTCTACGACCCGTTCACCCGTATGTGCACCATCGCGCGGGCCGGCGATCCGATGCCGGGTCTCGTCACGCCCGACGGCGCCGCGACCGTACTGGACGTGCCGGAAGGGCCACGGCTCTTCTCCGACGACAGCTCACCGTTCGCCACCGCCTCCTTCGAGCTCGACGAGGGCAGCGTTCTGGCCTTCTTCGCCGGCACACCACTGCCCTGCGGCCTCCCGACCCGGGTACGGGACGCACTCACGGCCCCCGGCCGCAGCCTGCAGGACCTGTGCGACGACGTGGTCTACAGCCTTCCGGCCGAGGTCCACCTGGAGGGCGCCGCTCTTCTCCTGGCCCGTACCGGCGTCGTCCCGGCCGACCGGGTCGCCACCTGGGAGCTGGCCCACGACCGGACCACTCCCGCCATCGCCCGTGCGCTCGTGCGCGACCGGCTCCACGGCTGGAACCTCGACGCGGAGACGATCGAGGCGACCGAACTCATCGTGAGCGAACTGATCACCAACGCCGTCCGCTACGGCACCGCCCCGTTGCAACTGCGGCTGATCCTGGACCGCACGCTCACCTGCGAAGTGCACGACAGCAGTCGGGTGTCGCCCCATCTGCGCCATGCGCGCACCGTCGACGAGGGCGGGCGCGGACTGTTCATCGTCTCCCAGCTCGCCACCCACTGGGGCACCCGGTTCGGCCAGGACGGCAAGACCCTGTGGACCGAGCAGGAGATCCCGTCCACGGCAGACGGGTCCTGACCCCCTCACGCGTCGCCCTGCGTGCTCGGCACCCGTTCCCATGGCCGTGGTGCGCCCGGCCGGAGAGGGGCCATTGCACCTGGAGGCCGACCGTGCTTGAGTGGCAGGGAAAGATATGAATCGAGGTTCAGAGCATCGTGGCCTACCGACCCACCGCCCGCACGGAGGCGACGCGGATCGCTCACCGTGAACGGCTGCTGGACGCCGCACGGCAGCTGCTGGCCGAGGGCGGATACGCGGCGGCCAGCATCTCCGCGCTCGCCGAGCGGGCCGGCGTCGCCACCGGCAGCGTCTACAACCACTTCGCCTCCAAGCAGGAGCTGCTCGCCGCGGTCTTCCGCCATGTCGCGGGGCACGAGCTCGGCGCGGTGCAGGAGGCCGTGCGGGCACGGAGCGGGGCCGCCGAGCAGCTGCGCGCCCTGGTCGAGGTCTTCTCCTACCGTGCGCTGCGTGCCCCGCGCACGGCCTGGGCGCTGCTGGCCGAGCCCGTCGATCCGCTCGTCGAGCAGGAGCGCCTGACCTACCGGCGCGGCTATCACGCGCTCGCGGAATCGGTCGTCGCCGCCGGTGTCGCCGCGGGTGAACTGCCCCCGCAGAACGCGCGACTGTCGGCCGCCGCCGTGATCGGGGCGGTCGGCGAGGCGCTGCTCGGCCCGTTGTCGCCGGTCGGTGAGCGGGCCGACCCGGCGCCATTCGTCGAGGGCATCACCACGCTGTGCCTGAGGGCGGTCGGAGCCGGCGACGCCTGATCGTGAGCCGAACACAGCCGCCCCACTCCCCCGCCGTCCGACCGTCGACCCAGGACAGGAACCCGCGATGACCGTCACCACGCACCGGACCGGCCTTCGGCCCGAGTCCCCGGCGCCGCACCCCACCCATGAGGTCACCAACCAGGCACCGCCCCGGACCGGCCTCGACGAGTACGGCACCAATCTGCCGCTCGTACAGGCCGTCCGGGCCTTCGGCGCGGCCTGGCACGAGCCGGAGCTCCACGACATCGGCACCCTCGTCGGTTCCGAGCGGTTCCAGGCCGATGCGGAGCTCGCCCATACCTCGCCGCCCGTCCTGCGCACCCACGACCGTTACGGCAACCGCGTCGACGAGATCGAATTCCACCCCGCGTACCACGAGATCATCGGCGCGGCGGTGAGCCACGGCACGCACACCGCGGGCTGGGCCGACCCCAAGCCCGGGGCGGCGGTGGCGCGGGCGGCCTCGTTCATGCTGTTCGCCCAGATCGAACCCGGCCATGGCTGCCCGATGTCCATGTCGCATGCCGTGGTCCCGGTCCTGCAGCGCGACCCGGATGTCGGACGGGACTGGCTGCCGGGGCTGCTCAGCCGCTCGTACGACCCGCGGCCGATCGCCCCGGGCAGCAAGTCCGGGCTGACGTTCGGCATGGGGATGACCGAGAAGCAGGGCGGCTCCGACGTCCGCGCCAACACCACCCGGGCGGTCCCGCTGGCCTCCGACCCCGAGGGCCGGGCCCACCTGCTGACCGGCCACAAGTGGTTCTTCTCGGCCCCGCAGTCGGACGCCTTCCTGGTCCTGGCCCAGGCCGAGGCCGGGCTCACCTGCTTCCTCGTGCCGCGTGTGCTGGCCGACGGCACCCGTAACACCATTCGGGTCCAACGGCTGAAGAACAAGCTCGGCAACAAGTCGAACGCCTCGTCAGAGGTGGAGTTCGACGGCACGTGGGCGGTGCGGGTCGGCGAGCCCGGACGCGGCGTTCCCACCATCATCGAGATGGTCAACCACACCCGGCTCGACTGTGTGCTCGGCACCACCGCGGGCATGCGCCAGTCGGTTTCCGAGGCCCTCTGGCACGCGCACCACCGCAGCGCCTTCGGGGCCCGGCTGGTCGACCAGCCGGCCATGACGGCGGTCCTCGCCGATCTGGCGCTGGAGACGGAGGCCGCGACCTGGACCGCCCTGCGCCTGGCGCACGCGTACGAGGCCGACAGCGGTGAGTCCGAGGCGATGTTCCGGCGGCTGGCCACCGCGGTGTCCAAGTACTGGATCTGCAAGCGCGGCCCGCACCACGCCTACGAGGCGCTGGAGTGCCTGGGCGGCAACGGCTACACCGAGGACTGGCCGTTGGCCCGGCGCTATCGCGAACAGCCGGTGCTGGCGGTGTGGGAGGGCTCCGGCAATGTCATCGCCCTCGATGTGCTGCGGGGCATCGCCAGGACCCCGCGGTCGCTGGACGCCTTCTGGGCCGAACTGGAGATCACGGCCGGCGCCCATGACGATCTGGACGCGCACATCCGCCGGGTGCGCCGTGACCTGGCCGAGGACCTGAGCGACCCGCTCGCCGCCCAGAGCCGCGCCCGCGCGACGGTCGAGGGCATGGCGCTGGCTCTGCAGTCCTCGCTGATGCTGCGTCACGCTCCCGCGGCCACGGCCGAGGCATTCGTCGCCGCCCGGCTCGGCGAGGCGCGCGGCCACCAGTACGGCGTCCTGCCGCGCGGCACCGATGCCGGGGCGATCGTGGAGCGGCACTTCGGCGGGGCCGGCTGAGGCCGTCGCGGGCCGGGGTGGCCGCGTCGCCGCCCCGGCCCCTGACGGAGCGGTGTCGGCGCGGCGGGCGGGCGGTGCGATGGCACGGCACGCGGCTCACGCAGGCGCACGGGTGTCGGGCCGTGGCCGGTGGATCGCCCCGGTCGTGTCGGTGAGCGGGCGCCCGGTACCGCCCCAGCGCAGCGCGACGATCTCCGCCGCGATCGACACGGCCACCTCCTCGGGGGTGCGCGCACCGAGGTCGAGGCCGATGGGCGAGCGCAGGCGCGCCAGTTCCGCCTCGCCGAGACCGGACTCGCGCAGCCGGACCAGCCGGTCGCGGTGGGTCCGGCGGCTGCCCATCACCCCGATGTACGCGGCCGGGGTGCGCAGGGCCACCTCCAGGAGCGGGACGTCGAACTTCGGGTCGTGGGTGAGTACGCACATCACGGTCCGTCCGTCGATCTCCGCGTCGCGCACATACCGGTGCGGCCAGTCGACGACCACCTCCACGCCCGCCGGGAACCGGCGTGGGTCGGCGAAGGCGGGGCGGGCGTCGCAGACGGTGACGCGGTAGCCGAGGAACGCGCCGATCCGGGCCACCGCCGCGGCGAAGTCGATCGCGCCGAAAACCAGCATCCGGGGCGGTGGCGCGAAGGACTGGAGGAACACGGTGACGTCGTCCTCACGCCGTTCGCCGTCCGGGCCGTAGTGCCGCAGGCCGGTGGCTCCCCGGGCGAGTTCCCCTCGCGCGTCGGCGGTGACGGCGGCGTCGAGGCCGCTCGTGCCCAGTGACCCGGAGACGGTGTCCGGCCCGACGGCGAGGGCGGCGCCGCGCAGACCGGGTCCGTCGGTGACGGTGGCGACCACCACCGGGCGGTGCCCGGCGACCGATGCGGCGACCTCGCCGAAGGAGGTGTCGCACGTAGGCGTCACGGGACGTACGAGAAGTGTGATCGCGCCACCGCAGCTGAGCCCGACGGCGAAGGCGTCCGCGTCGCTGTAGCCGAAGGTACGCAGCTGGGCCCGGCCGGTCTCCACGACCTCCTTGGCCAGTTCGAAGACCGCGCCCTCGACGCAGCCGCCGGAGACGCTGCCCACGACCTCGTCGTCCGGGCCGACGGCCATGGCGGCGCCGGGGCCTCGCGGCACGCTGCGGCTGACGGCGACCACGGTGGCGAGCCCGAACGGCTTCCCGGCGGTGTACCAGCGGCTGAGCACCGGGAGGATCTCACGCATGGGCCGCCTCCCCTCGCACCGCTGCCCGCTCCATGGCTCGTGGGCCGTGTCCGGCGACGGGCGCGTTTGTGTGCCGGGGCACCGCCGTCGCGCCCCGGCGCTCCCTTCGAGATGCGGGCCCCATGCCTTCGAGCGGGCTCAGGCCGTGGTGTCGGGCCATGCGTACGGCGGTGCGACGGGGCCGCTCGCGGGCCCGGCTCCGACCGACTCCAGTTCCTGGTCCGCGGCCTTCATCAGCTGTGCGGCCACGTCCTTCATGGCGCGGCTCGCCGCGAGTTCGTCGCCGATGGCGGGAACGTCCACGTCCTGCGGGTTGCAACGGGCGACCCCGTGTCCGACGAGCTTCTCGGAGCCGGTGTCCAGTACCGCCTCGGCCCTGGTCGTGCCGTCGTCCTCGGACAGACCGACACGGACGTTCCACTCCAGCTTGCGGGTCATCGAGCACCTCCTGCGACCGCGCCCGGACTCGGTGCGCCGCCACGACGCGGTCCTGCCATCAGGATCCACCCGGCCGGGTCCGTTCGCGCGTTCCGTCTCGCCCTGCGGAGATCACAGCCTCGAAATACGATGAGTGGAGTCACTTCCACCGAGTGCGGAGCGGCCCATGAACCGGCGTCGTCCTCCCCGTGCGGCGAGCGCCGGTGAACTGCTCACCACCCTGCAACAGCTCACGTCACGGGCACGCTGTGAGGTGGAGGTGCATCAGGCACGGGTGGAGCTGGCCGAGGCCCTTCAGCGCGAGATGCTCCCTCCGACGCTGCCCGCGCTCCCGGGGCTGCAGACCGCTGCCCGGTACATGCCGGCCCGCAGCGGACTGGACATCGGCGGCGACTGGTACGACGGATTCGTGCTGCCGGACGGAGCGCTGGCGCTCGCCATCGGGGACGTGCAGGGCCATGACGTCGAGGCGGCCGCCTTCATGGGGCAGATCCGCATCGCGATGCGGGCGATAGCCGCCACCGCCGCGGACCCCGGCGAGGTCGTGGGCCGGACCAACGATCTGCTGCTCTCGGTGAACTCCGGTCTCTTCGCGACCTGCACCTTCGTCCGTCTCGACCCGGTCACCCGGGAGCTCCACAGCGCCCGCGCCGGTCATGTCGCCGCCGTGTGGGCCACGACCGACGGGCAGTACGGCTGCACGACCGACGAGGGCGGTCTGCCGCTGGGGATCCAGGCGGGTGAGCGCTATCCGGTCACCCGACGCAGGCTGACGGGGCCCGGAGCCTTCGTCCTGGTCACCGACGGGGTCGTCGAGGGGCCCTCGTTCCCGGTCGACGAAGGACTGGACGCGGTGATGCGGCTGGTGGTCTCCCGGGCCGCGGGCGACGCCGATGAGCTGGCGGACGCGGTGCTGCGCGCGGCGGAACGGACCGGGCACCGGGACGACGCGGCTGTGCTCGTCCTGCGGCACGGAGCAGCCTTCGGGACGTGGTGAGGCCCGGACCGGGGCCGAGCGTGTCACACAACCGCCACCCGTCCGGGCGGGTGTCTGATGAGATGTGTGATCCGCAGCGAAAGAACCGGACGTGCGTCCTCGGCCGCACTGCGCATCCTGGCCGTCGCCGCTGTGTACTACCTGGCCGGAGGTCTCGGTCTGATCCGCGGGGTGTCCGTCCACGGTGAGGTCGTCACCCCGTTGTGGCCGCCGACGGGCATCGCGCTGAGTGCCCTGCTCCTCCTGGGCCCGCGTGTGTGGCCGGGTATCGCCCTGGGCTCCCTGTGCGTGATTTCCACGCTGGACGACTCGGTGTCCTTCCTCACCGCCGTCGTCGTGGCGGGCAACACACTGGCCCCTGTCTGCTCCTACCTGATGCTCCGCAGGGCCGGTTTCCGCCGGGAACTGGACCGGCTGCGCGACGGCCTGATGCTGGTCTTCCTCGGTGCGCTGGGAGGCATGACCATCAGCGCGACCGCGGGCACATGGATGCTGGTACTGGACGACCATCTGCCGTTGAGCGGATTCTGGCCGGTCTGGACGGCCTGGTGGTCGGGTGACGCGATGGGCGTGCTCGTGGTCACTCCGCTGCTGCTCGTGATGCGCAGGGCGCGGATGCCGCGGATCACCGACCGGTGGATCGAGGCGAGCGCGCTGGCGGCCGCCTCCGTCGCGGTCTCGCTGGTGGCCACCAGGAGCTCACTGGCGATGATCTACCTGGTGTTTCCGCTGCTCATCTGGGCGGCCCTGCGATTCCAGCTGGCGGGGAGCGCGCCGTGCGCCTTCCTGGTGTCGGTCCTTGCGGTCGTGGCTGGAACGCAGGGCGTGGGCCCCTTCGAGGGCCACACCCTCCTTCATGTGATGGTCAATCTCGCGGTGCTGAACGGTTCCGTGGCCCTCACCGCGCTGCTGCTCGCAGCCGTCGTCACCGAACAGAGCAACATCCGCCGGAGAATCGAGCATGCCTGCGAGGAGCTGGCCGATCTGGTGGAACGTCTGGCTCCGGGAAGGGCGGCGCCGACCGCCTGGCCGTCACGGCCCGAGGACGAACCCGACGGCCTCTGACGCGGCTCGTCGGGTGGCCGGAAGGCGCGCGTAAGCCCGCCCGCCGCCGGGAACGGTGTTGCCAGGAGGTCATCGAGGTGCACGTCCCACAGGTCGAACCCGGCCATCAGCGCACATCATCCGAATCCAGCACCCTCCAAATGCGAACAGTCACGCACAGACCAAGAGATCCAGCACGGAACGGGACGAGTTCCGAGTCAGTGTGCATGTCTGAACTTCACTGGAACTCCAGCGAAATGGCACGTGTGTGGATATCGTGCACCGAGCGAGGGCGCATCCGTCAGTCCATGGGATCGGCGGATGCGCCCCGTTTGTGGCGATGCAACTGTGACTGGGGGGTTCATGGGGCATGTCGAGCTACCCGATTCGGACAGATCAGGACCGGTGGGACTGGCGGGGGTGCCACGTCCGCGGTCTGTGCCGAATCGGCCTCGCGGCAAAGAACTTGACGAACTGTGGAGGGCGCCGACCGTAGAGCGCGAACGTCCGGAACCGGCGGCGACGAAGTGCAGGACGGGCCGGTTCCCGCCGGCTGTCATCGGCGCCGAGCTTCTGGGTCTCGGAATTCCGGCATGGCTCGTCCTGCGGGCCGGGGGGCAGTCGCGGGCGGCGTTCGCCGCGGCCGCGGCAGCGCTCGCCTGGTCCGGTGTGCGGGCCGCGCGCGGCCGGTACGCGGACCGGCCTCCGGGCGGTCCGCCGGGGGTACTGAGCACGATCGGCGACTGGCTGCTGCTCATCGGCGTGCTCGCCGTGGCTCGGACGATGACCGGCGATTCGGTCGACCCCGCGACGGCGGTCGTGGCGCTGCTGCCCGGCCTGTTGGTGGGCGTCGCCGCTTGGGGGGCACGGCGGTTGCCGTGGTCGACACGGCAACGGCTCGCCGCTCGGCGGGTGTTGGTGGTCGGGGAGGCCACGGGGGTGGAACGAGCGGTGCGGGTGCTCGGTTCCCGCACGGATCACCCGTACACGGTGGTGGCCGCCGTACCGGTGGGCACCACACCACTGCGGTGCGAGGTCCAGGTGCCGGGCCGGCTCGCACCGGCACCCGCCGACGACGACGCGTCGACCGTGCTGGGCGGGGCCTTCGCCCATGACGCCGATCTGGCTCTGGTGGTGCCCGGACCACAGCTCTCCGAGGAGCGGCTTCGGCAGCTCTTCTGGGGTCTGCACGACGGCGGGCTTCCGCTGTCCGTGCTGTCGGAACTCTCCGGTATCGCGGCCGGCCGGATACGACCGGCCGCCGCGGCCGGGCTGACTCTGCTGCATGTCGCTCCCCCGCTGCGCCGGGGGCCGCAGGCGGCCCTGAAGGCCGTCGTGGACCGGGTCGGCGCCGCGCTCGGTCTGCTGGTTCTCGCGCCCTTGCTCCTCCTGATCGGGGCGGCGGTGCGACTCGGCTCCGACGGGCCGGCACTCCACCGCCAGATCCGCCAGGGGCAGCACAACCGGCCGTTCACGATGTGGAAGTTCCGGACGATGGTGGTGGACGCCGAGCACCACAAGGAGCGGCTGATCACGGCGAACGAGAACGACGGCCCGATGTTCAAGATGCGCCACGACCCCCGCGTGACCGGAATCGGGCGTCTGTTGCGGCGGTGTTCGCTCGACGAGCTGCCGCAGCTGGTCAATGTGCTACGGGGCGACATGTCGCTGGTGGGGCCACGACCCCCGCTGCCGGAGGAGGTGTCCCGTTACGACGAGCGCGAACTGCGACGACTCGCGGTCAGACCGGGGCTGACCGGCCTGTGGCAGGTCAGCGGACGCTCGGACCTTTCCTGGCAGGAGACCGTCTCGCTGGACCTGTGGTACGTCGACAACTGGTCGGTGGTCACGGACATGGGACTCATGGCCCGTACGCTGCGCGCCGTCACCGACGGCCGCGGAGCGTACTGAGAGCGACGGCGGTCGATGCGAGGAGTACGAGACGACCGACCGTACGGGGCCGGGGGGACGGGCGGCCGTCGCAGCGCGTCGGCCGGCCCGTGCCGGACGGCCCGTCGGGCCCGCTCAGCCCTGCGCGGCCGTCTGCTCCAGCCACCAGGCGTAGGTGCGGGCGATCCCGTCGCGCAGTGCGATCCGCGGTGTGAACCCGAGGGAGGTGAGAAGGGAGACGTCGAGCAGCTTGCGGGGGGTGCCGTCGGGCTTGGCGGCATCCCACTCGACAATTCCCTGATATTCCGTCACCTCACTGATGACACGGGCGAGTTCGCGGATGGTCAGGTCCTCGCCGCAGCCGATGTTGACGGGGTCGTCACCGTCGTAGCGTTCCAGCAGCAGAAGACACGCGGCGGCCAGGTCGTCGACGTGCAGGAATTCGCGGCGAGGGCTCCCGGAGCCCCAGAGCGTGACCGCGGGCGAGCCGTCGCGGCGCGCCTCGTGGAAGCGGCGGATCAGCGCGGGCAGTACGTGCGAGGTCTCCAGATCGAAGTTGTCACCCGGCCCGTAGAGATTGGTGGGCATGGCGCTGATGTACGAGGCGCCGTACTGCCGGCGGTAGGACCGGATCTGCACGATTCCGGCGATCTTGGCCAGGGCGTATGCCTCGTTGGTCGGTTCCAACGGACCGGTGAGCAGGGCGCTTTCGGGGATCGGCTGCGGGGCGCGCTTGGGGTAGATGCAGGACGAGCCGAGGAAGAGCAGCCGCTCGACCCCGGCGGCGTGCGCCCCGGCCACGACACTGAGCTGGATGCGCAGGTTGTCCTCGAGGAACTGCACCGGATACGTGCTGTTGGCCATGATCCCGCCCACCTTGGCGGCAGCCAGCACCACGGCGTCGGGGCGGATCTCGCGGAGAAACGCTCCGGTCCGCGCGGTGTCGCGCAGATCGAGGCGGTCGCGGTCGCGGGTGATCACCTCGTGCCCGGCGTCGGTGAGGCGGCGCACCACCGCCGAGCCGACCAGGCCGCGGTGGCCCGCGACGAATATGCGGGCGCCGGGTCGCAGGAGGGGGCGGACGGATTCCCGGGAAGGGCCGGGTAGATCAGTCGTCATGGCTCGGATTGTGCCAGCAGCCACCGGCCACGGTGATGTTTTGCCGCAGATCACTCAATTCCCGATATTTCGGCGGGTACCAACAGCCTTTCAGGCGACCAGAGGAGGGGGGAGGCGTGGCGAAGACCGCGCTCATCACCGGCGTGACCGGACAGGACGGTTCGTACCTGTCCGAGTTGCTGCTCGACAAGGGGTACACGGTCCATGGACTGATACGCCGCTCGTCGAGCTTCAACACCGAGCGGATCGATCACATCTATCAGGGCCCGGAGGAGGAGAACAGATCCTTCGTCCTGCATCACGCCGACCTCGCCGACGGGGTCGCACTGGTGAACCTGCTGCGTGACATCCGGCCGGACGAGGTCTACAACCTGGGTGCGCAGTCGCACGTCCGGGTCTCCTTCGACGCACCGCTGTACACCGGCGACATCACGGGGCTCGGCACCATCCGGCTGCTGGAGGCGGTCCGGGCGAGCGGTATCGACACCCGTGTCTATCAGGCGTCGTCCTCGGAGATGTTCGGCGCGACCCCGCCGCCGCAGAACGAGAAGACCCCGTTCCATCCGCGCAGCCCGTACAGCGTCGCCAAGGTCTACTCGTACTGGGCGACCGTCAACTACCGTGAGGCGTACGGGATGTTCGCGGTCAACGGGATCCTCTTCAACCACGAGTCCCCGCGCCGCGGCGAGACCTTCGTGACCCGGAAGATCACGCGTGGGGTGGCCAGGATCAAGGCGGGTCTCCAGACCCACCTCCACCTGGGCAACCTCGACGCCGTGCGCGACTGGGGCTACGCCCCCGAGTACGTCGACGCGATGTGGCGGATGCTGCAGTGCGACAGTCCGGACGACTACGTGGTGGCCACCGGCGAGGGGGTCAGCGTCCGGCAGTTCCTGGAGTACGCCTTCGCCCACGCGGGACTGGACTGGCGGGAGCATGTGCGCTACGACCCCAAGTACGAGCGCCCCAGCGAGGTCGACGCGCTCATCGGTGACGCGGCCAAGGCCGAGGAACTCCTCGGCTGGAAACCGGCGGTGAGGGCGCGGGAGCTCGCCACGATCATGGTCGAGGCGGACATCCGCCAGCTGTCCGACCAACTCGCCGGAGCGGCCGTACGGGTGGACCGATGAACCGTACGGCCGTCCTCCACCGCGGCATCGCGGCGCCGGTCACCGTCATGCGGCCCGCTTCGGCGCTCCCCCACAGCACCCGGCCGTCGCACCCCACGACCGTGCCGGGGACCATCACGGACGCCTCCTCGGCCTCCTCCACCGGCCGCCCGGTGGATCCGAGCGCGTCCGCACCGGTCCGGACCCCGGTCCCGGGCCACTCACTCGCCCTCGCCGGCAGCGGGACGAAGCGTCCCCGCCGTCGGCCGGACGAGGCAGGAACCGCGGCCTTCCGGCCGCAGCTCGTTCTCACCTTCGGAGCTGAATGATGAACGGAAGTACGGGGCGCAGACCCACCGGACACCGCCGGGCACGGGCCGCGGCCGCCGCGCTCTGCCTGCTCGCCGGAGCACTGACCGCCGCCACGTCCGGGGGCTCCCCCGCGGCGGCCCTCACCCCGCCGGTCTCGCTGACCGCGGACGATCTCACCACCTGGCAGACCAACGGCATCGTCTGGTCGATGGCCGCGTCGGACGCCGGTGTCGTCTACACCGGCGGCACCTTCTCCACCGTCCGGCCGCCGGGCGCGGACGCCGGTACCTCCGAACAGCCCGCGGTGAACTTCGCCGCGTTCGACGCCGCGACCGGTGCGCCGACCGGCTGCAGCCTGTCGTTCACGCTGTCGTCGGGAACGGCGACCGTACGGGCGCTCGCCCTCTCCCCGGATCAGAAGACGCTCTACGTCGGCGGGCAGTTCGGGGCGGTGAGCGGGGTCGGGGTGAGCAATATCGCCGCGATCGACACCGCGACCTGCACCCCGCGCCAGGACTTCAAGTTCTCCGTCTCCGCGACGGTGCGGGCGCTGGCCGTCACGGCGGACACCGTCTATCTGGGCGGTGACTTCAATACCGTGGCGGGGCAGACCCGGAACAAGTTTGCCGCGGTCACCACCGGCGCCGCGCTGAAGCCGTGGAAGGCCGACACCGACGAGGTGGGCCGGGCCCTGGAGCTGACGCCCGACGGCAAGCACGTACTGCTCGGCGGCGACTTCTTCACCGTCAACGGCACCACGTCGCACGCGCTGGCCGTCGTGGACGCCACCACCGGGGCCGTCGCCAAGAGCTACCCGGCCGGCTTCATTCCGAACACCTCCACGGTGCAGGACCTGGCCACGGACGCCACCGGCTTCTACACCGCCAACGAGGGCACCGGAGGCGGTGTCTTCGACGGCCGGATCGCGCTGAACCTCAGCAACTTCGAGCAGCGCTGGCGGGACACCTGCCTGGGCGCCACGCAGGCCGTCCTGGTGCACAACGGGGTGCTGTACAGCGGGAGTCACGCGCACGACTGCTCCAGCATGGGCGAGTTCCCGGACCAGCCGCGCAGGCACCTGCTGGCCCAGTCGGTCGACGATCCGAAACTGCTCCCGTGGTTCCCGGACACCAATGACGGCATCGGGGAGCCGGTCGGGCCGCGGGTGATGGCCCAGACCGACAAGGGCGGCCACCACTACCTGTGGGTGGGCGGCGAGTTCACCACCGTCAACGGCTCGCGGCAGCAGGGCCTGACGCGGTTCGCCGACGGTCCGGACACCGGGGCGCCCTGGGTGCCGAACGTCAGCCTGTCCACGGTCGCCCCCGGCAAGGTGGAGGTCAACTGGCAGACGAGCTTCGACGCCGACGACGGGGAACTCACCTACCGGATCTACAAGGACGGTGCGAGCACCCCGGTGTACACCACGACCGGATACTCGCTGTTCTGGGACCGGCCGCAGCTGAGGTGGACCGATACGGACGTGGCCCCGGGCGAGACCCACTCGTACCGGATCAGCGCGAGCGACGGCACCAACACCAGCGCCAAGTCGCCCGCTCTGTCCGCCACCGTGGCGTCCACCGCCGAGAAGTACCCCGCCAAGGTGCTGGCCGACGGCGCGTCGCTGTACTGGCGGTACGACGAAGGCACCTCGACCTTCGCGGCCGACACCGGCGGCGGACGGGACAACGGATTCCTGCGCAACTCCCCCGCCTACCGGCAGACTCCGGCGGCGGTCGCGGGTCCCTCGACCGCGATCGGCTTCAACGGAACGAGCCAGTACGCCTACAGCAACAAGCTGCACCCGCAGCCCACCAGGTTCTCCGTCGAGACCTGGATCAGGACGACGACCACCAAGGGAGGAAAGATCATCGGCTTCGGCAATGTGACCATGCAGAACAGCACCAAGTACGACAAGCATGTGTACATGCGCGACGACGGGCGGCTGGTCTTCGGCGTCCACAGCGGCGGCACCAGGACCATCACCACTCCCGCCGCCTACAACGACGGCGCCTGGCACCATGTCGTCGCCACCCAGGGCACCGGAGGCATGGCCCTGTACGTGGACGGGCAGCTCCGCGCCTCCAGCGCCCTCTACACCACCAACGAGGCCTACAGCGGCTACTGGCGGGTCGGCGGGGACAACCTGAACAACTGGCCGAGTCGGCCGACGAGCAACTTCTTCGCGGGGCAGGTCGACGAGACCGCCGTCTACCCGACCGCGTTGAGCAGCTCTCAGGTCAGTGCCCACTACGCCCTGAGGACGGGTGGATGAGGTATCCGTTCCGGGCCGGTGCCGCCGTCGTCGTACTGACGGCGGCACTGGCCGCCTGCGGCTCGTCCTCCGAGGGGCACGAGGGGGCGAACGGCGCCGGGCCCGCGTCCGGCCGGACCCCGGTCGCCCCCTCCTCGGCCGGTCCCGGGGCCACCGCGCCCGGTGGTCCCCCGGCCCGGCGCACGAGCGAACCGCCCAGGCTGCCCACCGGCGAACTCACCCCGGCCACCGGCACCTTCACCAAGAAGCAGAAGGAGTACCTCGTCGACCGGGTTCCCCGGGGAATGGATCCGGCGGCGGTGCTCCAGACCGGTCAGGAGACCTGCGACAGGCTGACGTACCTCGTGAAGGTCGACCGGGACACGGCGGTCGGCGCGATCGTGACGGGCGAGATCGCCGACGCGGAGCCCGCCGTCGCACATCTCTGTCCCCACCACGGCGACCTGGTGCAAGAGGCCTCGCGGGGCTACGCCGACGGCACGTACGAGGGCGCGCGGATCCGGCCGGGCCGCTACCGCGACGTCACCCCGACCGAGAGCTGCGCCTGGCGGATCACCGGGGCGAACGGCAGGACCCTGGCGTCGGGCTCCTCCGCCTCCGGGAAACGGTCCGAGATCACCGTCCCGAAGGCGGCCCGCGCCTTCACCTCCACAGGCTGCTACGCCTGGCTGCCGGAAGGAGACCTTGGATGAGCAAGCTGCCGATAGCCGTGGCGATCCCCACGAAGAACGAGGGGCTCAACATCGCCGAGGCGGTCACGTCGGTGCTCGGCCACTTCGAGGCGGTGGTCGTCGTCGACTCGCACAGTACGGACGACACGGTGAAGATCGCCGAGGAGTGCGGGGCCGAGGTGATCACGTACACCTGGGACGGCGGCCATCCGCGCAAGAAGCAGTGGTGCCTGGACCATGTCCGCACGGACCTGGACTGGATCCTGCTGCTCGACGGGGACGAGCGGCTCAGTCCGGGGCTGCTGGCCGAACTGCGGCAGATCTTCGCCGATCCCGGAGCGCCGGGTCCGGCGGCGTACGACATACCGCTGGGCTACTGGTTCTCCGGGAAGCGGCTGCGGCACGGATACACCATCCGCAAGCGGTCGCTGACCGATCGCACCCGCTGCCACTATCCGGAGGTGGGAGATCTGGAGGCGCCGGGCATCGGCGAGGTCGAGGGCCACTACCAGCCGGTCGCCGAGTCGGTCGGCTCGCTCCGCCATCCGATCGAGCATCAGGATCTCGACCCGGTCACCGCCTGGTTCGAGCGGCACAACCGGTACTCGGACTGGGAGGCGTGGCTGGAACATCACCCGGAGGTCAAGGAGCAGGTGCGCAAGGTGAAGTCCCGCCAAGGGCAGTTGTTCCACAAGGCGCCCTTCAAGCCCCTGGTGTCGTTCGCGTACATGTATGTGTACCGGCGGGGGTTCCTGGACGGCCGGGCGGGGCTCGACTTCGCGCTGGCGATGAGTTTCTACCGCTGGCAGATCGCGCTCAAGTCCCGTGAGGGGAAGACCGTTTGACTCAGTGATCCTTCCGGCGGACCACGTCCTCGTAGGTCCGCCGGAGGGTCCGGGTCACGACATCGATGGTGAAGTGCTCATTGACCAGGTCCCAGGCGGCCTTGCCGGCCTGTGCGTTGGTCTCGGGTTCGAGGAGTTCCAGCACCGCACGGGCGACCTTGAGGGCGTTCTCCCCGTCCTCGCCGACCCGGCTGTCGATCACCCGTCCCGCCCCGGCCTTCGCGACGTCGGGGCCGAGGCCACTGGTGCGGGTGATGACCACGGGGGTGCCGACGGACATCGCTTCGAGGACGGAGACGGCCAGGGGCTCCTCGATCGACGGCAGTACGTACACATCGGCCTCCCCGTCCGCGGCCAGAACCTCTTCGTGGCCGAGCGGTCCCAGGTGGTGGAGGGAGTCCATCACCCCCAGTTCGCGGGCGAGTTCGAGAGTCTCCGACAGCGCTCCGGTGTCGGGGCCGGCGAGCACGAACCGGGCGTCCGGGTGCTCCGCCAGGATCGTCGGCATCGCGGCGACGAAGTCCTGCGGACGCTTGCGCTCCTGGATCCGGCCCAGGAAGAGGACCATCGGCGGCCGCCCCGCCGCGCGGGCGGGCTTGGGCTCCTGCGGCGTCACGCCGTTGACCAGCCGTACGGTGCGGGTCAACGGCACAGGTGCGGCGACGGCGTTCACATCGAGGCGTTCCCGCTCCGTCAGATGCAGCACGGCGTCGGCTTCGCGCAGCACCTTGCGTACGCCCAGCAGATCGGTCAGCTGGGCGACCCGCTTCTCGGTCGGGTCCACCATGCCGTGGGTCTGGACGACCAGGGGCGTACGGGAGGCCAGCGCGAGCAGCGCGGCGGGGAGCGTCACCAGGTCGCGCATCAGATGGACATGGACGAGATCGGCGCCGCGCATCATGCGCCGGGCGGCGAGCAGGAGCGCGCCGGAGGTGATTCCGCTGACCTCGAACACGGGGAGCAGATGACGGGCCTGGAAGAGATGGACCGGGACTCCCTCGACCTCGCGCGGCAGCGGCCCCTCGAAGCCGTCGCCCAGCGCCATGATGCGGGCGTCGTCGCCGCCGGCACGCTGGACCCTCGACAGGTTGAGCGCCACCCTTGTCGGGCCGCCGAACGCGTGGTCCGGCGTGTGCAGTGTGACGACGTGCAGGATCTTCACCAGAGTCCCCCTCGGTCTCGGCCGGTCTTTTACAGAATAGTCATCCAAACCCCCCAAGTGGGTTGATTCGTTAGAGTGTTCACAGATCCACGGAGCGGGGGGACAGATGACGTCCGTGCACGAGGCGGCGCCGTCCGCCCCCGTACCGGAGCACGGCCCGCAAGGCCCGGTCCAGCCGCCGGCGAGGCCTCTGGCGTGGGCCATGCTGTCGCGCGCCCTCGCCGTGCCGCTCATCCTCGGCCTGGTCTGCTTCCTGCCCGCGGTGATCGCCGCGCAGCCGGGCACCGGCGCCCGGGACACCGCGTACTGGCTGCAACTCGCGCTGACGTGCTATGCGGGGGCCCGGCTCGCCACGATGATCCTGTCCACCCGGCGCCGCCTGCTGCAGGGCGTCTTCTGGATGTTCGTGTACATCGCGATGGGGGTGGCGCCGTTCGCGCAGGTGGTCATCGGGCGGACGCCGACACCGATGGTCGGGCCGCGGTCGGATCTGGTGACGGCCATCGCGCTGGTCCTGGTGGGGTGTGCGGGGTTCGACCTCGGGGCGCTGCTGGCGTCCCGGCGCCCGCTGCGCCGCCGGGCCACCGCACGCTCCGGGAGCGGTCCGGCAACGGCGCACCGGGTACGGCTCAGGCTGTTGGCGGTGCTGGCCTTCGCGGCGAGCGGCTATTACGTCGTGAAGCTCGGCGGGCCCGCCGTCTTCTTCACCAGTCGCCAGGAGATCAGCGCCTCGGTCGCGGCCAGCGGGGTGGTGTCGGACCAGTCCAATGTGGGGTCGGCCCTCCTCAAGGGCTTCGGTACGGTACCCGCGCTGCTCGGGCTGCTCTTCTGGACCCGTCGGCTGGTGACCTCGCGCAGGGCCCGGCGTTCCCCCTCGACGGTGCTTGTCTGGTGTGCGTTGCTGGTCCTCAACGTCGTCGTCAACAACCCGATCTCCAACGCTCGTTACTGGTTCGTGACCGTGCTGGTCTCGCTCCTCTTCACCGCGTTCCCGAGCAGCGCTGCGATGTACCGCTCGGTGCTGGTCATGGGAGTGGTCGGGGCGTTGGTGCTGTTCCCGTACGCGGACCGGTTCCGCTACGACAGCGCCGGGTACCGGCCGGTGGAGTCGTCGTCGGTCTTCGAGCCGCTGGCCACCAAGGACTACGACCAGGCGGTGATGTTCGCCAACGCCGTCACCTGGGTCGACACCCGGGGCCACACCTATGGGCGTCAACTGACGGGCTCCGCACTGTTCTTCGTGCCCCGTTCGGTGTGGAGCGGCAAGCCTGAGGACACGGGGGTGCGCGTCGGCCAGTGGATGGGGATGAACATGACCAACCTGTCGGCGCCGCTGTGGACCGAGCTCTGGGTCGACTTCGGCGCTCCAGGCATGGTCGGCGCGTTCGCGCTGATCGGATATGCCGCGGCGCGCACCGACCGGCGTTACGCGCGCGCCGTCTCCCGGGACGGTCCGGGCCCCGGCAGCGTCCTGGCCATCGCCGCGCCGCTGATCGCCGGGTACACCTTCATCCTGTTGCGCGGACCGCTGTTGCAGTCCGTCGGGAAGCTGGCGATCGCGGCCCTCTGTCTGCTGCTGGTCACCAGTTTCAGGAGCCGGAACGGATGGCGCCCGCGCTGACGGGCGCCCGGCCGCCCGCGGCGCGACGGCTCAGTCGGGCCACCCGGGCCCACGTGGCCACCGCCTTGCAGACCGATCCCAGGCACAGGCCCCAGGCCGCGCCCCGCACCCCGCCGAGCACGTAGCCGCCGGTGAGGAAGGCCACGGCGGCGAGTGAGAAGACCACCTGGATCGAGAGAGTGGTGCGGGGGTCGAGCATCCGCAGGGCCAGCAGTCCGCAGGTGCCGACGGCCATCGCCGCGTACTGGCTGCCGGTCGCGGGGAGCAGGGCGGCCGCCATGGGCCAGGTGTCGCCGAGCAGGTGGCGGCCGACCCCGTCGGGCAGCAGGGCGAGTACGGTGGCCCAGGCCCCCGCGGTCAGCGCCAGTACGGCGGCGAGCGTCGCCGTGGCGCGTACCCGGCGCCGTTCGCAGGAGAGTCGTCCGAGCAGCGGCGGGCCGAAGCCGGTGGCCGAGGTGAACAGCACGTTCAGCGGCCCGAAGAGTGTGGTCGCGCCGCGCAGGGCGCCGACCACCAGCGGGTTGCCGACCGCACCGAGTCCGAGCACGGAGAGTTGGCCGGCGGCGTTGCCGACCCCGAATTCCACCACGAAGCGCCGCCCCAGGTGCCCCTTTCGCAGCAGGGTCTTCAGCCGCAGCGGCGTGCCGGCCACCCTGCGGTGCAGCAGGGCGGCCGACAGCAGCAGGGCGGGCAGTGCGGACAGCCCCCAGACGGCGACGAGCCGGGCAGCCGGGGCGCCGTGCGGCTGCATGGCCAACGCGCCCAGTACGCACGCCAGTCTGAGCACGTCGCCGCCCAGTGCCAGGTGCGGCTGTTGCAGGGTGGAGAAGGCGTAGCGCATGGTGTCCTGTCCGAGGACCACCGGCAGAACGAGTCCCAGCGTCATCAGGGCGCGTGCGGTGGCCCCCGGGAGCAGCAGACAGACGGCGGCGAGCAGGGCGCCGAGCGCGGACGCGGCGAGCAGGGTGAAGACGACCGCCGACCGGCACGCGCCGCCCATCTCGTCGCGCTCGCCGCGCCGCAGCACGAGCGGCTGCCCGGTGTAGGCGCCGAAGACACCCAGGAGCACCGTGAAGACGAGGTAGACCGCCGAGAAGCGGGCGAAGTCGGCCACCGTGGAGAGCCGGGCGGCCGCCACCAGCACCAGGATGTTGGTGAGCGCCGCCACACCCTGGTCCGCGACCGAGCAGGCGATCGCGGTACGTGCCTTCATCTGTGTCCCGCGGTGGAGTCGAAGGTGCGCAGGCCCAGCGTCTGCGCCGAATCGCCGGAATGTCCGGCGCCACCGTGGCCGTCCCCGTCGCCCCGGCCGGGCGCGGAGCCGGACCGGCCACCGCCCGCGCGGCGCTTGCGCGCCTTCTTGCGGGCCCTGCGCTCGTGGCGGCTCCGGCCGGGGTGCAGCAGGGCGCCGAGCACCGTTCCGCCGGCCGCCTCGATGATCTCCCGGATTCTTTCCAGGTCGCTGCGGTGCACCTCGCGCGGGTCGCAGATCACGACGACGCCCTCCACGCGGTCGATCAGCGCGACGGCGTCGGCGTACGACAGCACGGGCGGGGCGAGCACGATGACGACGGCGTCCGGGCGGTCGCCCTCGGCGACGATCCGCCCGACGGGCGCGGAGGTGAGGGCGCGCGGCACGTTGTCCGTGCGCCGGCCCGCTATCAGGGTGAAGGCACCCGATCCGGGAACGTCCACGTTCATCCGGCTGTCCGACGGCCACGCCCGCTCTGCCTCCGTCGCCCAGCGTGGCCGGGCGCCCTGCACGGCCGGGCCGAGGTCCCTGGCCAGTGCGGGGGTACGCAGATCGGCTTCGACCAGGAGTACGTCGCGTCCCATCTCGGCGAAGGCCGCGGCCAGATTGACCGCCGCGGCGGCCGCGGCGGTGCTGTCCCCGCGCGGGGCCGTGACCAGAAGTCTGCGGCGCTGGGCGAACCAAGGGTCGTAGGCGAGCCGGAAGGCGACCGCCCGGTACTCCTCGGCCAGCCGGCTCCCGCTCCGCCCGATGGCGAGCAGCGTGCCCGCGGTTGCCCGCTCCCTGGGCAGGGTGCCGAGCAGCGGGGCACCGAGGGAACGCACCAGTTCCCGGGTGGAGCGCACGGCCGGGTCGAAGACCAGGCGTACCCAGGACAGCAGCAGCCCCAGCGCCAGCCCGACGACTCCGCCGAGTCCCAGCAGCAGGGGAAGCCCCGCACCGGTGGGCTTCGTGGGCGCCACGGGCCTCTTCGTCAGATAGCCGGGAGTGGTGTCCAGGGCACGCAACTCCGAGATTTTCCTGCTGAGTTCGGAGATCGAGACCACGAGGTTGGCCCGTGCGCTGGTCACGTCGTTGCTGCCGACGGCCTGCTGCGCCAGCTGGTCCCGCTGCTCGGTGAGCGGGACCAGCTGGGCACGGTAGCCGTCGACCATGTTGGCGATGCTGTCCTCGGTGCGCTGTCTGCGGATCTCCAGATAGGCGTCGGCGAGCGCCTCGGCCCGCGCCTTCGCCAGGGCGGGGGTGCGGCCGGTGTACGAGAAGCGGAGCACGAGGGTGTTCGGCGGGTTCGTGACCTGGAGTCCGGACAGCAGTGCTCCGACGTCCACCCGGTCGCCGTGCCGGGCCAGAGAACCGACGGCCAGGGTGCCCACGGTGTCGCTGACCGCGGTCTGCCGCTCGGAGCCGATGTTGATGCCCTTGTCGGCGGAGGCGCCCGCGGCGAAGGGATCCGAGGCGGCGGAACGGACGACCACCTCGCCCGTCGACGTGTAGCTGTCCTCGCCGCTCAGGGCGAGCCAGCCGCCGCCGAGCAGCCCGAGGACCACGCCGGAGGCGAGCAGTGCCCGGTAGCGCAGGAGCTGGCGGAACTGGTCCCGCAGCAGGGCGGGTTCGTCCTGGTCCTCCAGGGCGCGGATGGGCTGGGTCATCGGTGTGGTCTCCCTTGTGCGTCGGCGAGGACCTCGGTGAGCAGTGCGTCGAAGCGGGCCAGGCCCGCCTCCCGGCTCAGATGGTGTGCGACGTACCGCGGCCCGTTGGCGCCGAGCGCGTCCGCCCCGGCCGGCGTCTCGACGAGCTTGCGTACGGCTGACAGCAGCGCGGCGGGATCCTCCGGCGCGACCAGGACGCCGGCTCCGGACCGGTGCACCTCCTGGGCCGTCCCTCCCCCGTCGGCGACCGAGGCGACGACGGGGCGTCCCGAGACGAAGTACGAGGTCAGCTTGGACGGGACGCTCATGTCCAGCACGGACGCCCGCTGGGTCACCGCGAGCACATCGGCGGCGGCGAGGATGTCCGTGAACTCGTCGGCGTCGGCCGGCGGCAGGAAATCCAGGTTGCGCAGGCCCGCCGCGCGCCCCAGCAGCGCCTCGCGCTGGTTCCCGTCCCCCATCAGCACGATGCGGATCTCCGGCGCGAGCCGGGCCGCGTCGACGAGGACCTCCAGCCCTTGTTTGAGCCCCATGTTCCCGGAGTGCAGGACCACGGGAGTGCCCTCGCTCCAGCCGAGCCTGGCCCGCGTAGCTGCGCGGTCGCCGGAAGGGGCCCGGACGTGCGACCAGTTCGGGACGGTACGGATGCGGCCGGGGTCCACTCCGTACGCGGTGACGCGCGGGACGAAGGTCTCGTGGATGACTCCCACGAGGGCCGCGCCGCGCAGCGCGTACCGTTCGGCCGCCGAGGCGACGGCCGCCGCCCGCCCGCCTCCCCGGATTCCGCTCTGGGCGGCGGCCGCGCCCATCAGATCCTGTACGACCGGTATGTAAGGGACCCGGTGGCGGCGTGCCAGCCGGGCTCCGGTGACCCCGCCCGCGAGGCTGGGCATCTGGGAGATCACCGCGTCCGGCGGACGCGAGACAGGCGGCGCCAGCAGTCCATGGCCGAGCACCGTGGCCTCGAACGCGGCTCTGCGCAGGGCGGTCTGACGGGACGGCACATAGTGTCTTCGCCGGTGGACGGTGACCCCGGCCCGCGTCTCGACGGCCCGCCACACACCCCGGTACGCCGCGTCGGTCCGCCAGGACGGGTAGTGCGGCATGCCGGTCAGTACATGGGTGTCGGCCCCGCTCTCGGCCCAGTGCTCGGCAAGCTGCGCGGCGTACGGGCCGATGCCCGTCAGCTCCGGCGCGTAGTTCGTCGAGACGACCAGCAGCGTGCGGCCTTCGAACGGCTTGTGACGATCGGCATCGGACATGGACGCTCGCCTTCCCCCCGGAACATTCTGTGTTCCCCCCAAGGAACAGCCCCAAAAGCGAGCTTATCCGTTCACGAGATACGCAAGTGGTCTTCACAGTAAGGTCGTTGCACCATCAACACCGATACCGATATCCCGCGGCACCGGATGTCATGTCCGGACAACCACCCCGGGACACGGACATCACGTTCACCGTGGGGGGAGAGAACGGATGGTGCACAGGGTCGGCTACGCGCCGGGGGTCTACGACCTGTTCCACATAGGGCACCTCAACATCCTGCGACATGCCCGCAGTCAATGCGACTACCTCGTCGCAGGAGTCGTCTCGGACGAGATGGCCGCGCTCGCCAAGGGCCACAAACCGGTGATTCCACTGCCGGAGCGGCTGGAGATCGTACGCAGTGTCCGCCATGTGGATGCCGCGTTCGTCGAGACCGTGCCCGACAAGATCGAGACCTGGCAGCAAGTCAGGTTCGACGTCATCTTCAAGGGGGACGACTGGCGGGACACGGAGAAGGGCCGGCGGCTGGAGCACGACTTCGCCGAGGTCGGCGTCGAGGTGGTCTACTTCCCGTACACCGTGCACACGTCCAGCACCCAGCTGCGCCGGGCGCTGGACTCCCTCGTCAGTCCGCAGTCCGGAGCGCTTTCAGCTCCCTGAACCACTTGACGAGGAACACCACGAGGAACAGCGCGTGCACGACGGCGAGCGCGGCGTAGCCGACGCGGAACGCGGTCCGGTCGCCGAGCAGCAGGAACACCAGGCAGAACACCCCGTAGTCGGCGGGCAGCAGTGCCACGGCGCGCATCCGGGACACCGGGGCCGGGGCGCCGTCGTCCGGTGCGGGCCGTGCGGCCGCCCTGCCCAGCTGTTCGCGCAGCAGCCCCGCGCAGAAGGTCAGCACGGCGGTGAACAGGAAGCCCAGCGGCAGGAGCAGCCAGCCGTCGGACGGCAGGACGGAGAACCGCTGGAACGAGATCAGTACAGCGGTGTGTACGAGGATCATCTTGGCGCAGTCCACGACGTGGTCCAGCCACTCGCCGTCCGGGCCGCCCCGGCCGGTCAGCCTGGCCAGCTGACCGTCGGCCGAATCGAGGGCGAAGCCGACGGCCAGACCGGCGTACACCGTGACCGCGAGCCCCCAGGACGGCCGGACGAGTGCCACCGATGCGATGGCCGCGACGGTGAATACCGCACTGATCAGGGTGACCTGATTGGGTGTCAGTCCGATGCGGTACGCGCCTGCCGCGAACACCCGCCCGGCCGGACGGTTCACGTACCGCGAGTACAGCGACACCCCCTTGGCCGCCTTCTGCGCGCCACGCAATTCGCGCAGGACCGTGCCTGTGCTTTCCATACGCCCCCCAGCGTGTCCCTGTTCCGGCAACAGCGCCGACGGTGCGCCGCGGACACCGCCGTCGGAGCCGCATCATGGCATGCGGGGCGCCGTTCGCGTGGCCACTCGCCCGCTCCCGTCCGCGACCCCGCCCGGCCCGAAGCGGCCGCACCGTCCGCACGGGCCCGGGTGGGGGCCACGGCTCAGGCAGGCGCGGTGCGGCACTCCGGGTGGCCCCAGCCCTTCGGGTTCTTGGCGATCATCTCCTGTGCCGCATAAGGCTTTCCGCAGTGGCAGCGGCCGGCGAACCTGGCCCGGACGGTGCCGCCGGAGCGTGCGGGGCGTGCCGAACTCCCCGCCTTCTTCACCGGGGTGTTCCTGCCCCGCCCTTCGGTCGCCCTCGCGGGGGCGGGCGTCGGGAGCTGCGCCGAGCCGTGTGCGGTACCGGCCGGTCGCTGTGCCACCGCGGCCTCGCTGGCCGCCTGGTCGGCAAGGGCGTTGAGCGGGTCCCCGTCGACCTGGTGGGCGGGCACGTGGACGAAGTTCACGGTCCGGCCGGTCAGCAGGGCGTCGATCCCGGCCACCAGATCACGGTTGGCCACGGGCTTGCCGGCGGAGGTCTTCCAGCCGTTGCGCTTCCACCCGGGCAGCCACTTGGTCACGGCGTTCATCGCGTACTGCGAATCCATCCGCACCTCGATCGGCACGGACGGGTCCGTGGCCTCCAACAGCTCACGCAATGCCGTCAGTTCGGCGACATTGTTGGTGGCGTTCCCCAGCGGTCCCGCTTCCCAGCGCTCCGGACGCCCCTGCGCGTCGGCCACGACCCACGCCCAGGCCGCAGGCCCCGGATTGCCCTTCGATGCCCCGTCACACGCGGCGATGTTGCTCTCGTTCATGCCCCTGATCATGCCAGCGCCTCAGCACCCCTCCCGCACACCGTGACACTGAGTGACGATTCGAGGTGCGGTGACGCGACGGCACTGGTTCTCTGATGGAGCCCGCTCTTCCCAACCGCACAAGGAGCGATGATGAGCGTTGCACGTGAATCCGGTGACCGTGCGCAGGAGCTGCGCGAGAAGGCCCGGCACATGACCGAGGCCGCGGAGCGCACCACTGACCCTGAGCAGCGCCAGCGGCTTCAGGAGAAGGCCCGGAAGCTGCAGGAGCAGAGCGAGCAGCAGGGCAAGATGGGCGGCGGGAACATCCGCCCGCCGAAGTAGCACCTGCTGCGCGTAGCACCCGTCTCACGTAGTACCTGTCTCACACGAACGGCCGACGTCTTGCCGCTCTTCCATGGGTGAGTGGCAAGCCGTCGGCCGCCCGGTCCCCGGTATCCCGGCGCATCGGCAGTGCGACCGTCGTTCTCTCGTTCCGAGTCTCTTCAGTACGGGTGTTTGTTCGCCTTGTTCGCCCACGCCTCGTAGGACGTGGCCCCCAGCTCGGGGTGGAACTGTTCGAGGGTGATGCTCCGCCGGTCCGGGGGTTTCGCGAAGTCTTCGTACTGGAAGACATCGTCGAAGCCGATCTCCTGAGTTGCCTTCCAGTCACAGCTGTAGTAGACGGCACTGATCCGGGACCAGTAGATGGCGCTCATACACATGGGACACGGGGCACCACTGGTATAGATCGCGCATCCCTGCAGCATACGAGCGCGCTCGGGCACCGCGTCGGGGGAACCCTCCGGCCGAGGCACCAGCTTCAGGGTGTACGCGTCCTGGTGGGCCTCGGAAATGCTGGGCGCCTCCGGATTGAGCAGCTGAACAGCCTTGCGAATGGCCTCCACCTCACCGTGCGCCGTCGGGTCGGCCGTGAGAAGGACACGATTCTGCCCGCGCGCGATGATCTCGCCGTCGTTGGTGATCACCGCACCGAACGGTCCGCCCCAGCCGTTTTCGACGGACTCGGTGGCCAGTCGAACCGCTTCGGCCATGAACTCCTTGTGTCCCATCTCAAGATCCTCCCGCTCGGCGAGGCGGAATTTTTCCCTACCTTTTCCCTATTTGTCCGATAACTCCTTTTAGAACTAGACTACTCCGCATGAGTACCCGTGCAAGCCGCGACTCCAGCGGCAGCGCAACGGTCGTGATCTCCCAGAGGGTCCGGGCCGGCCGGGACGAGGACTACAAGCGCTGGCAGGAGAAGACCAACGAGGTCGCGCGAGGCTTTGACGGGTTCCAGGGAACGGAGTTGTACCCGCCCGGCTCCGGCGAGGAAGGCGAGTGGGTCGTCGTCTTCCGCTTCTCCCGCGTCGAGCAGTTGACCGAATGGCTGGACTCGAACGCGCGTCGGCAACTCCTCGACGAGGGCAGCCCGCTGTTCGACGGACCCCCCACGCAAGAGGTCCTTTCCGGCGGCACGCCGACCGAGGATGTCGTCACGGCGGTCGTGTCGCACGATGTGCGACCGGGACACGAGCAGGATTTCCTGCACTGGCAGGACAAGATCCTCAAGGAACAGGAGAGGCGCCCCGGTTTCATGGGGTCGGAACTCTTCAGGCCGGTGAAGGGAGTCCAGGACCGCTGGGTGGTCGCCTTCCGTTTCGACACACGCGAGCACTTGGACGAATGGCTCGGATCCGAGGCACGCGAAAAGCTTCTGACGGAAGGACGCGAGTACTTCGGTTCCTACGACGTGCGCAAGATCGGATCGGCTTTCGGCTCCTGGTTCCGCTTCGGCGAGGGCTCGGGAGAAGAGGCTCCGCCCAACTGGAAACAGGCCATGTCCGTGGTCCTGGCCCTGTATCCCACGGTGATGATCCTGAACCTGACGGTCGGTGACTGGCTCGGCCGCCTGGGGGTGCCCGGGTATCTCGCTCTGTTCATCAGCAACGTACTGAGTGTCAGTGTGCTGACCTGGTTGCTGATGCCGCTGGTCAACCGAGCGCTCGCCTTCTGGCTGCTGCCCGCCAGGGCGCGATCCGCCGGTGCCCATGCGGCGGGCGCCGCGCTCGTCGCGGTGTGCTACCTGGTGATCATCACGGTCTTCGGCCTGACCACGGGTTAGGGACACGGCGCCTCGGCGTCCACGGCCGTGGCCTGTGCAAGTCCGGGAGTTCCGTGATGCACGACAGAGAACCGGCCAGAGAAATCGAAGGGGAGCTCGTCCAGCGCGGCGATGCCGACTACGACGCGATCCTGGCAGGCATGGTGTGGAACGGGCGCAAGCCCGAGCGATACCCGGAACTGATCGTCCGCGCCGCTTCGGACCGGGATGTTCCCGGGGCCATCGGGCTGGCTCGTCGCCGCGGGCTCCGCATCGCGGTGCGGGCGGGCGGGCACAGCTGGTGCGGTTCCTCCGTCCGTTCCGACGGCATGCTCATCGACCTCTCCCGGCTCCGGCAGTGCGACATCCGCACGGCTTCTGCTACGGCGGCCGTGCAGCCCGCCGTCACCGGCAGTGAACTCGCTCCGGAACTCGCAGAGCGCGGCCTCTCCTTTCCCACGGGGCATTGCGGGTCGGTCGCCGTCGGCGGCTATCTCCTCGGCGGAGGCCTCGGCTGGAACTCCGGCGCCCTGGGGCCGGCCTGCCGGGGCGTCCATGAAATCGAGGCCGTGACCGCGGACGGCGAAACGGTCCGGTGCAACAGGGACGAGAATCCCGACCTGCTCTGGGCGGCGCGCGGAGCAGGTCCGGGTTTCTTCGCCGTCGTCACCCGATTTCACCTCCGCCTGGACCGGCTTCCCGCAGCGATCATGTCGACCACGTTCGTCTTTCCCCTCGCAGATCTTCATGAGGTGACGAACTGGGCCGTCGAAACCGCACGCGGCCTTCAACCGACCGTGGAGTTGACCCTCGTGCTCGCAACAGCCGCCCCGCACATGACGAGAGCGAGGCCGCGGCCGAAGGTGGTCACCGTCGCGGCCACCGCCTTCGCGGATTCGCGCGGGCAGGCCGTCCAGGCCCTCGGGCCGCTCCGGAACTGCCCCTTCGCCGATCGGTCCCTCTTCCGCGAGGCGGACCGGCCGACGTCCTTCAACGCCCTCTACAAAGCCTCCGACGACCTATGGCCCGCACATCACCGCTACGCGGCCGACACCCTGTGGTCCGACTCCGACCTCGGGACGCTGTTGTCCGGGTTCAGCGATGCGGTGGAGCGGGCTCCCTCCGACAAGTCCCTCGTCCTGGCACCCGTATCGCCCGCGTCGCACAACCAGGAACTGCTGCGCGACATGGCGTTCTCGGTGCTCGGATCGAGCTACGTCGTCCCGTACGCCGTCTGGGACGACGCGGCGGATGACGACATCAACACCCGTTGGCTGCGCGAGACGATGAGCGCCGTGGAGCCCCTCGGGACGGGGCACTACATCGCCGAGGCCGACCTCGGCGCCGGTCCCTCCCGCGCGGAGCGGTCCTACACGGCGCACGACTGGCGACGGCTTCAGGAACTGAGGGGCCGGTACGACCCGGAGGGCGTCTTCCACTCCTACCTCACGCCCTGAGGCTCTTCGGCCGGCGGAGGAAGACCCCGGCCGCCCACCCTGCCCCCGGCAGAAGAGAGCAGTGCCCGGAATGTCACGGGACAGCCCTCAGGGGTGCACCACGGCGCCCAAGCGCGCGGTAACACCCGCCCGTTCTCTTCTTGTTGACGCGCATCCGGCGAAGGGCCTAGGTTGCGGTAAGCGCTTTCCAGCCCTCACCCGGGAGACTTGGGACATGAGCAGTCCACTGCGCGTCACGCACGCCCACGGGGATCGGATCACGGTCACGGAGGAGCGCGGCGGCGTCGATCTGATCAGCTATGTCTACCGTCCGGAGGCGGCCTGGGAGGCTCCGAAGCCATACGTCCATCCCATGCGCACACTGACCGATAACGTTGTCACCTGCTATCGGCCCAATGATCACCGCTGGCACAAGGGCCTCCAGATGACGGCCTCCCATCTGTCCGGGCAGAACCTGTGGGGAGGCAACACCTATGTGCACGGCCAGGACTACCGGCCGCTGCCCGAACGGGTCGGATCGATGGCACACCTCGGATTCGACGAGGTGGCGGCGGATGCCGGACGCGCGGTCATCGCGGAGGGACTGAGCTGGCACCACCACGACGGCACGCACTGGGCGGACGAGCGGCGGCGCATCGAACTGCATGACGTGGAACACGCCGAATCCGGCCCCGGCAGGGCAGGCACCGGAGGCAGTTGGACGCTGACCTGGTCGAGCGCGATCACCAATCGGCGCACCGAGCCGCTGCACTTCGGCAGCCCCACGACACACGGCCGGGAGGCGGCGGGGTACACCGGTCTGTTCTGGCGCGGGCCGCGCGCCTTCCGGGGCGGGCGGATCCTCGGACCGGACGGCTCGGGACCGGAGTTGATGGGGACGCAGGCCCCGTGGCTGGCCTACAGCGGCGAGCACGACGGCGCCGACGGCCACGCCACACTGATCTTCCGGCACGCCCCGGAGAACGACCACTCGGGAGAGGGCGGGACCCACCCGGCGCACTGGTTCGTCCGCAACGAGCCCTTCGCGGCCGTCGCCCCTTCCTTCGCGTTCTACGACGAACTGGAGCTGGCCCCGGGCGACACCCTGTCCCGCCGCTACCGGGTCACCGTCGCGGACGGGGCATGGGACCGGGAGCGGATCGCCGAGTACCTCGCGGAGCACCCGTGGTGAACAAGGGCGTGGACGGGGTCAGCCCGTACCCGGAACCGCCCCTCGACATCTCCGGTCGCGCACGCCTGCGCGATCCGGGACCCGGGTCTGTACGGTCGGCCGAGCCGGGGACGGCCTCCGAAACAGACGCGCGAACCCTCACCGGTGCCGGCACCGCGCTCGGCGGTCCCGGAGCCGCCCGGGTGTCCGGAGCCCCTGGCTCCGTCGGCCGCGACTCGCCTCGGCCGGGATCGACAGCCGTCTCGGGCCGGACCGGCCCGACCTCGGCCGTCGGCGGGTTCCTCTCGCGCACGCAATGGGAAAACGCTTTCAGTGCAGCTATCGTATCCCTATGCAGAGCCAGGTCAATCGACGTTCCGCCCGCCCCCGCCCGCCGTCCGCCGTGACGCTCCAGCAGGTCGCGCAGGACGCCGGGGTCTCTCTCGCCACGGCTTCGCGCGTCCTCAGCGACAGCGACCGCAACGTCACCCAGGAGCTGCAGGAGCGCGTCCTGGAGGCCGCCGCCCGGCTCCGCTATGTGTCCAACGCGCCGGCCCGCGCGCTCGTGCAGTCCACGACGTCCATCGTCGGTCTGATCGTCCACGATGTGAATGACGCCTACTACTCCGCCATCGCGGCCGGTGTCATGGAGGTCGCCCGCGACCACAAGCTCCTCGTGATGCTGGCCGGCACCTTCCACGAGCCCGGACTCCAGGCGGAGTACGTGGCGCGGCTGCGGGCGCAGCGGGCCCGTGCCGTCGTCCTCGCCGGTTCGGGTTTCACCGGCGGGAGCCCCGCGCTCACCCAGGAGCTGGAGGCGTTCGCGGCGCAGGGCGGCCGGGTGACCGCGGTCGCGCACCAGGATCTTCCGGTGGACACGATCGTGCCGGGAAACCGTGAGGGCGGCCGGGCGGTCGCCGAGCACCTCGCGCGGCTGGGGCACACGGAGATCGGCATCATCTGCGGACCGCTGGCGCTGGTCTCCGTACAGGACCGGCTGCACGGCTTCCTGGAGCGGGCGGCCGAACTGGGCATCTCCGTTCAGGAGCGCCATCGCGTGGAGGCCGACTTCACCCGGGAGGGCGGGCGCGCCGCGGCTGTGCAGCTGTTCCGCAGGTCGCCGGGGATCACCGCACTCTTCGCGCTCAATGACGCCATGGCGCTCGGAGCGCTCGCGGCGCTCCGTGACGACCTCGGGCGGAGCGTGCCCGCCGATGTCTCCGTCGTCGGCTTCGACGATCTGCCGGTGGCCTGCGACGTCACGCCCGCGTTGACCACGGTGCGGCTGCCGCTCGAAGAGATCGGCCGGCGGGCACTGCTGCTGGCCCTCGGCGACGCGACGGCTTCGCCGCGCACGCTCGCCGTGCCGTCGCGTCTGGTGGTGCGGGCCAGTACGGCGCCGCCACCCCGTACGGCCGACTGAGGCATGACCGCCCGAGGACCCCGTCCGACGGGCCACCGGATTGACGCATCGAATCCACAACTCCCCTGCTTGACGCGTTAAGTTGCTCATTATTTCACTGCAACCCCCTTGAAATAATGCATTAATCGCCGCGACACTGTGATCAACGCCGATTGACGCGTCAAATCCGAGAGGGTGGTGGCCGGATGGGTACGTCCGGACCCAAGTACCAGCAGATCAAGGACGAGTTGCGGGCCGAGGTGGCACGTGACGAGTACGAGGCCGGCGCTCCGTTCATCACTCAGAACCAGCTGCGCGAGCGTTTCGGCGTCAGCTCCACCACCGCCGTCCGGGCGCTCAACGACCTCGTCGCGGAGGGGCTGCTGGTACGGCGTCGGGGGCTGGGTACCTTCGTCGCCGATCCCTCGGACCGAACCGCGGAACCTTCCCCGGCGCACAGGTCCGGTGTGGTCGCCTGCATCATCAGCGGCCAGGGCCCGTACCAGTCCGAGGTGCTGCGCGGGGTCGAGTCCGGCTGTTCGGACCGCGGGCTGCGGCTCTTCTTCTCCGACTCCGTGATCCATATGACGGACACGGGGCACGCCGACCACGACGCTTCCCTGGCCCGCCAGGACCAGGCGCTGCGCCAGGCCGTCGAGGACCGGGTCGACGGAATCATCCTCTACCCCGTCCAGGGCGCGCCCGATCTCGACCTGCTGGCGGAGATCCGGCGTCTGCACCTCCCCATGGTCCTGGTGGACCGGTACTTTCCCGGCCTCGCGATCGACGCCGTCACCGCCGACAACTACGACGTCGGCTACCGGGTCACCGAGCACCTGCTGGCCGACGGCCACAAGCGCATAGCGACGCTCTGGGGCGAGACGCAGTGCACCAGCGTCCACGACCGGATGACCGGGCACAAGCAGGCGCTGCGCGCCCATGACCAGCCTCTGCTCCCCCAGTTGACCGCGCTGCGCTCCTACACGGCACTGCCCGAGGACGACCGCAAGCAGTGGCTGTCCGAACTGCTCGCCGCGCCCGAGCCGCCGACCGCCCTGTTGTGCGCGCACGGCTTCGCCGTCGCCACCGCCGCCTCCGATCTGGCCTCGCTCGGCATCGCCGTGCCCGATGACATCGTGCTGGCCGGTATGGACGACGTGGGCCCCTACGATCTGCTGCCGCTCACCAGCTTCGCGGCCCGGCTGCCCGCCAGGGAGATCGGCAGCCGGGCGGTCGGCCAACTGGTCACCCGGATCGCCGAGCGCACGGCGGGCGAGGACCCGTACCGCAGCGCCGAGCAGATCGTGCTCCCCGTCCGGATCAGGACGCGCGAGTCCGTGCCGGTCCGGCTCCGTACCGTCGCCGCCCGTCGGCCCTGAGGGAGGAGACTCCTGTGTCCGCCGCCCCCGCACCCCGTACCCGTGAACTCGGGACCGACGTCCTGGTGGTCGGTGCCGGCCTCGGTGGCCTCGCCGCCGCGCTGACCGCCGCCCGGTTCGGCCACCGCGTCGTGCTCACCGAGGCGACCGACTGGCCCGGTGGCCTGTTCACCGCTCAGGCGGTCCCGCTCGCCGACGGCCACCGCATCGAACTGGACCCGGTCTCCCCCGGATACCGTGATCTGCGCGAACGGATACGCGACTTCTACCGGCGCAACTACCCGCTGCGCCCGGAGCCGTACGCCGACCCGCTGCTGAACCCCGGGCTCAGTACCACCGGTCATCTCAGCCACGAACCGCGCGCCGCACTCGCCGTCGTCCAGGAGCTGCTCACCCCGCATCTCGCCTCGGGCCGGCTCACCCTGCTGCTCCGCCACCGCCCGGTAGCGGCCCGGACGGATGGGGACC
Source organism: Streptomyces sp. NPDC093149 (assembly GCF_044754145.1). Lineage (NCBI taxonomy): Bacteria > Bacillati > Actinomycetota > Actinomycetes > Kitasatosporales > Streptomycetaceae > Streptomyces > Streptomyces sp. NPDC093149. The sequence continues at coordinate 346,972 of NZ_JBIVON010000003.1, read as the reverse complement.
GGGTGGCCGCGGTCACTCTGGAGGCCGCGGACGGCGAGCTGCTGACGGTCGGCGCTCCGTACGTCGTCGACGCGACGGACCTGGGCGAGCTGCTCGACCTCGCGGGCGTCGAGCACGTCACCGGTGCCGAGTCCCGCGAGGAGACCGGCGAACCGCACGCCGCCGCCGTCGCCGATCCGCTGGACCAGCAGCCGGTCTCCTGGGTCTTCGCGCTCGACCACCGCCCCGGCGAGGACCACACCGTCGACCGGCCCGCCGGCTACGACCGGTGGTCCGACTCCTTCTCCTGGGACACCGGGGAACCCGGTGGTGCCCCGGCCCGCTCCGTGCCGCTCTTCCTGCACGAGCCGGACGAGGTCCCTCCGTGGGCCGCACCGCCCAACGACCGCTGGCACCGGCTGCGGGCGCTCGCCCGGAGCCGGTACCTGCCCGGCACCTTCGACAGCGACATCACCCTCGTCGACTGGGAGCAGACGGCCTACACACGGCTGCCGCTCGCCGGACGCGGGGACGAGGTACGCGCTCGTGCCGAGCGGGAGGCCCGCGAGCAGGCGCTGTCGTTCCTCCACTGGATGCAGACACGCGCGCCCCGGCACGACGGCGGGCAGGGCTATCCCGAGCTGCGCCTGCGGCCGGATGCCACCGGCACGGCCGACGGGTTCGCCAAGACACCGCATGTACGCGAATCACGGCGCATCCGGGCCGAGTTCACCTTGCTGGAGCACCATCTGACCGCTGCCGCACGGGCCGGGACACCGGGCGCCGAAACCTTCACGGACAGCGTGGGCACCCTGCGTTCCCGGATCACCTTGCACCCGGGCAAGGGTGGCGGCGCGGGCCTGGATCTGGAGTGCCTGCCGTTCCAGCTGCCGTTGGGCGCCCTGCTGCCGGTACGGGTGGAGAACCTTCTCCCGGCCGGGCGGAACATCGGTGCGACACATCTCAGCGCGCCCGCGCTCGGCGGGCACGCGGGCCAGTGGACCATCGGCGAGGCCGTCGGCGCGCTGGTGTCGTACTGCCTGGAGCACCGGCTGCCGCCGCGCGCGGTCCGCGGGTCCGAGCACCGGCTCGCCTCCTTCCAGGGCCGGTTGAGGGAATCACTCGGCCTGGCCCTCGACTGGCCGGACCGGCTCCGCACCGGACCCGTGACCAGTGCCGGGGCGCTCTACGCCACTCTCTGAGACCCACTGCCCTTCCTTCGGGAAGGGCACTTCACCGACCTGCTGGAAAACGCTTACCAATCCCGCTCACCCACCACCGCGGCTCACGCCCTCAGCCTGGACGGCCCTCTGTGACTGTGTCTCCTTATCGTGTACTGCTCGTCGGCGCGGGCAACATCGCCCGCGCCGTCCACATGCCCGCGTTCCTCGAACTCCCCTCGGACTTCTGCGTGGCCGGCGCCGTCGACGCCGATCCCGCAACGGCCCGCGCCTTCGCCGCCGACTTCAAGCTCTCCCACCACTCCACCGATCTCGCCGCCTCGTTGAGCGAGGTCCGTCCCGATCTCGTCGTCGTCGCCTCGCCGCCCGTCGCCCACCGTGAGCAGGTCGTCGCCGCCCTCGGGGCCGGGGCCTGGGTGTGGTGCGAGAAGCCGCCCGCGCTGAGTCTCGCCGAGTACGACGCCATGACCGCGGCCGAGGGCGAGGGGGGCCCGTACGCCCCGATCGTCTTCCAGCACCGGTTCGGATCGGGTGCCGAGCACGCCAAGGCCCTCATCGCCTCCGGCGAACTGGGCGCGCCGCTGGTCGCCCACTGCCAGACCACCTGGTACCGCGACGACGCCTACTACGCGGTCCCCTGGCGCGGCAAGTGGGCGACGGAGGGCGCGGGTCCCGCCATGGGGCTCGGCATCCACCAGATCGATCTGCTGCTGGAGCTGCTCGGGGACTGGGCGGAGATCCGGGCCATGGCAGGCAGGCTGGCCCGCGACGTCGAGACCGACGACGTGACCACCGCCACCGTGCGCTTCGCCTCGGGCGCCCTCGCCACCGTGGTCAACAGTTCCCTCTCGCCTCGTCAGCTGAGCCATCTGCGCATCGATCTGCGGGACGCCACCATTGAGCTGAACCATCTGTACGGGTACGGGAACGGCGACTGGACGTACACCCCTGCGCCTGGTGTCGAACCCGGCCGGGCGGCCGGGTGGGCCCCCTCCGCCGAGGACGTCCCGAGCTCGCACAGCGCACAGCTGCGTTCGCTCCTGGCCGACATGCGGGCGGGCCGGCGGCCGAGGGCGAGCGCCGGGGACGGCCGCCGTTCCCTGGAGCTGATCACCTCGATGTACAAGGCGGCACTCACCGGGCGCCCCGTCCTGGCCGGTGAGATCGGGCCGGGCGACCCGTTCTACACCGCGCTGCACGGCTCCGTCCCCGGCTGGGCGCCCGAGGGGCCGGGGCGATGACGGACCGCGGGGACCATCGCGTCGACCGCGCCCTGCTGCTCACCTTCGACGACCGGCATGTGCGCGAGTGGGCCGCCGCGGCACCGCTGTTCAGGCGCCACGGCGCCCGTGTCACCTTCTTCATCTGCGAGCCCGACCGGCTCGACCGGGACGACGTGCGGTTGCTGCACCGGCTGGCGGACGACGGTCACACCATCGGCTGCCACGGTCTGCGGCACGAGCGGGCGCCGGAGTTCATCGCCGCGCACGGCGCGGGCGCCTATCTCGACCGGGAGGTGGTGCCCGCGCTGGAGTCGCTGCGCCGTCTCGGCTTCCCGACCAGGAGCTTCGGCTATCCGTGCAGTGCCCGCGACACGAGCACCGACCGGCTGCTCCTCACGCTCTTCGAGCGGCTGCGCGGCGGTGTGTCCGCCGACCGCCGCGCCGATCCGTCCCTCGCCGCCGAGCTGCACGTCCCGGCGGGCGACATCGCCGCCCGGCGGGTCCTGCTGGGGTGCTCGGTGGACTCCGGGCGCGGGGCCGTCGCGTACGGGGACGATCTGACCGGGGTGGAGACGGCCCTGCGCCGGACCGCCGACGACGGCGGCGTGACCACGCTCTACGCCCACTGCATCGCCGACGCCCAGGAAGCCAACCATGTGACGCCGGCCCGCCTGGAGAGACTCCTGGCCCTGGCCGACGGGATGTCACTGCCTTGCGTGGGCTTCGACGAGCTCCCGTGAACAACCAGCCCATGGCGCACATTCATTCAGAGGGGCCCTTTCACTCATGCATGACGACCGCACACTGACCGAGGAACGGCTCGACCGCGCCCTGCGCGAGCGCATCCGCCCCGCCGTCCATCCCCGCACGGCGCCCCTGGAATTCGAGGTCTGGCACGCCCCGGGCGAACCGGTGCCGTTCGCCGAGGCGGTGGCCGGCCCCTACGGGCCCGGCGCGCTCGGTGACGCCTGGGGACCGGCCTGGGGCACCAGTTGGTTCCGGGTGACGGGCCGTGTCCCGGCCGAATGGGCCGGTGAGATCGTCGAAGCGGTCATCGACCTCGGGTTCGCCCGCGACCGGCCGGGGTTCTCCGCGGAGGCGCTGGCCCACCGGCCGGACGGCAGCGTGGTCAAGGCACTCAATCCGCGCAACACGTGGCTGAGGATCGGCGAACCGGTCGCGGGCGGCGAGGAGTTCACGTACTACCTGGAAGCGGCGGCCAATCCGGAGATCCTGGACGGTGTCAGCGCGCTCGGCGACCGGGAGACCGCGGGCAGCGAGCCGCTGTACCGCGTCGAGCGGATGGACGTCGCGGTCTTCGACCGGCAGGTCTGGGAACTGGTGCAGGACCTGGAGGTGCTCGACCAGCTGATGCGGCAGCTGCCGCTCGGTTCGGCCCGCCGCTGGGAGATCCTGCGCGCGGTGGAGGGCTGTCTGGACGCGCTGGACCTGGACGCCGTGGGCGCGAGCGCGAGCACCGCCCGGGAACGGCTGCGCGCCGTGCTCTCCTCCCCCGCGCACGCCTCCGCCCACCGTCTGTCGGCGGTGGGTCACGCGCACATCGACTCGGCATGGCTGTGGCCGCTGCGCGAGACGGTGCGCAAGGTCACCCGCACCACCTCCAATGTCGTCGCGCTGATGGACGACCATCCGGAGTTCGTCTTCGCGATGTCGCAGGCGCAGCAGCTGGACTGGCTGCGGGAGCATCAGCCGGCGCTGTACGCGCGGGTCAAGGAGAAGGCCGCTGCCGGACAGTTCGTGCCGGTGGGCGGGATGTGGGTGGAGTCGGACACCAACATGCCGGGCTCCGAGGCGCTGGCCCGGCAGTTCGTGTACGGCAAGCGGTTCTTCCTGGAGGAGTTCGGGGTCGAGACCGAGGAGGTGTGGCTGCCCGATTCGTTCGGTTACTCGGCGGCCCTGCCGCAGTTGGTGGCGCTCTCCGGTTCGCGCTGGTTCCTCACCCAGAAGATCTCGTGGAACACGACCAATCCGTTCCCGCACCATTCCTTCCTGTGGGAGGGGCTGGATGGCACCCGGGTGTTCACGCACTTCCCGCCGGTGGACACCTATGTGGCGGAGCTGTCCGGCGCCGAACTCGCGCACGCAGAGCGGAACTTCCGCGACAAGGGGCACGCGACGCGCTCGCTGGTGCCGTTCGGCTGGGGGGACGGGGGCGGTGGCCCCACCCGCGAGATGCTGGCGCGCGCAGGGCGGCTCGCGGACCTGGAGGGCTCGCCCCGGGTGACGATCGAGAGGCCCGCGGACTTCTTCGCCGCCGCCGAGGCCGAGTACGACCGGCCGCCGGTGTGGCTGGGCGAGCTGTACCTGGAGCTGCACCGGGGTACGTACACCTCGCAGGCGCGGACCAAGCAGGGCAACCGGCGCAGCGAGCATCTGCTGCGGGAGGCGGAGCTCTGGGCGGCCACGGCAGCGGTACGGACGGGGTTCCTGTACCCGTACGGGGAGCTGGAGCGGATCTGGAAGAGTGTGCTGCTGCATCAGTTCCACGACATCCTGCCGGGGTCGTCCATCGCCTGGGTGCACCGCGAGGCGGAAGCGACGTACGCCCAGATCGCCGAAGAGCTCGAAGCCGTGATCGCGGCGGCGCAGCGGGCCCTGGCGGGTGCTCCGGACGGTGGCGGCACGGTCGTCTTCAACTCCGCTCCGCACGAACGGGCCGGCGTCGTCGCGGGAGGGGCGGCCCCCGCGTCCGGGCAGCCGGAGCGGCCGGTGGAGGCCGAGGCGTACGAAGGGGGCTTCCGGCTGGACAACGGACTGCTCCGGGTGACGGTGGACGCGCGGGGCCTGGTGGTCTCGGTCGTCGATCTGGTGGCCGGACGCGAGACGGTCGCCCCGGGCCGCGCGGCCAATCTGCTCCAGGTCCATCCGGATCTGCCCAACCGCTGGGACGCCTGGGACGTCGACTCCTTCTACCGCAACACGGTCACCGATCTGACCGAGGCGGACGTGGTGCGACGCAGCGGCGACGGCGTCGAGGTGGTGCGTACCTTCGGTTCGTCCCGCGTCACCCAGCTCCTGACGCTGCGTCCCGGGGCCCGGCGTCTGGACATCGACACCGAGGTCGACTGGCACGAGCAGGAGAAGTTCCTCAAGGCGGCGTTCCCGATCGATGTGCGTGCCGATCACTCCACGGCGGAGACCCAGTTCGGGCACGTACGACGGCCGACGCACACCAACACCAGTTGGGAGGCGGCCAAGTTCGAGATCTGTGCCCACCGCTTCCTGCACGTCGGTGAGCCCGGCTGGGGCGCGGCGCTGATCAACGACTCGACGTACGGGCACGATGTGACCCGTACGGTCCGCGAGGACGGCTCCACCACGACGACGGTGCGGCTGTCGCTGTTGCGCGCACCCCGTTATCCCGACCCCGCGACGGATCAGGGGGTGCACCGGCTGCGGTACGCGCTGCTGCCGGGGGCGACCATCGGCGACGCGGTGCGTGAGGGCTGGCAGTTCGGCCTGCCCGAGCGCCGGGTGCCGGGAAGCGCGGTGGTGGCCCCGCTGGTCTCGGTCGACCACGAGGCGGTGGTCGTGACGGCGGTGAAGCTCGCGGACGACGGCAGCGGGGATGTGGTGGTCCGGCTCCACGAGGCCCACGGCGGACGGGCCTCGGCGCGTCTGACCACGGGCTTCCCCCTGGCAGGGGCGAGGGTCACGGATCTGCTGGAGCGTCCGCTCGCCGAGGAGTCCGCGGAGGTGGCGGGCGATGCGGTAGGCCTGCGGCTGCGTCCGTTCCAGATCATGACGTTGCGGCTCACGCCGAACGACGACGTGTGAGTGGTACGGGGCGGGTGCGCGCCGCTGCGGGACCGCCCCGTACCCTCTTTTCCATGAACGCTGGGGGGCCTGTGCGCCGAGTGATCGACGACCGTTTCGAGCTGGTGAACAGGCTCGGCAGCGGCGGCATGGGCATGGTGTGGCGGGCCCATGACCTGGCCCTGCATCGCGATGTGGCGCTCAAGGAGGTACGGCCCCCGGACCCCGCTCTGGCCGAGAACGACCCCGAGTCGGCGCGGCTGCTGCGGGAGCGGGTGCTGCGGGAGGCCCGCGCGCTGGCCCGGCTCGACCACCCGGGCGTCGTCACGGTCCACCACATCGTGGACGGCGGCGAGCACACGTACCCGTGGATCGTGATGGAGCTGGTGCCCGGTGCCTCGCTCGCGGAGCGTCTGGCCGAGGGGACGCTCGGCCCGGTCGAGGCCGCCGAACTCGGCCGCGGGGTGCTGTCCGCGCTGCGTGCCGCCCATGCCGCCGGCATCCTCCACCGCGACGTCAAGCCCGCCAACGTACTGCTGCGGACCGACGGCAGCCCGGTCCTCACGGACTTCGGCATCGCCGCGATCCGTGAGTCGACCAGTCTGACGGCGACCGGCTCCCTCATCGGTTCCCCCGACTACATGGCGCCGGAGCGCATTCGCGGTGCGGAGGGCGATCCGTCGTCGGACCTGTGGTCGCTCGGCATGATGCTGTACGTGGCCGTGGAAGGCGTGCATCCGCTGCGCAGGGCGACCACGCTGGCGACGCTGGCGGCCGTGCTCGACGAGGAGATCCCGCCACCCCGGCAGGCCGGTCCGCTGACTCCCGTACTGAACGCGCTGCTGACCCGGAACACCTCCGCCAGGCCCCGTCCCGAGGAACTGGACCGGATGCTGGCCACGGTGAGCGAGCCGGCCTCGGCGCCCGGACCGGACCGGGCGGCGCCGCAGGATGCCGTACCGCCTCGTCAGGACCCGCCCACCCGGCAGGACGCGCGGCCGGCCGGCTACGGCCAGGCCGGCCCGACCACCGTCCTGCCCACCGCCCCCGTGCGACGCCCGTCCGGCGCGTACGGGCCCGGTCGTCCGCCCGTCACCGCTCCCCCGCCTCCCCGGCCCGCGACGCTGGGCACCCGGGAGATCCGTCGCCGGGTCCGGCGGGGCCGCGCGGTCGCGATCACCACCGCGCTCGCCGGGACGGCCCTGACCGGCGTCCTGGTCTGGTCATTGGTGCCCGACTCGACCACGAAGGCGGCCGACAGCACTCCGTCCGCCCCGGACCGGGCCCGGGGCGGTGCCTCGCCGGCCGAGGAGAAGGAGAGCCCGCAGAAGGCCGCGGCGCCGACCAGGAATCTGCTGACGCCTTCCGCCGCGCGGTCCGTCATCGCGGCGCTCAAGCCGGTGATGGGCGGCACCAGGGTCACGTCGTTCTCGCTGTACGACGTGCACGCGAGCGTCGAGGCCCCGGTCGCGAAGAACAAGGGCCTGTACGACGTCTACACCTACCGGGACGGCAAGGCCGCCCGTGAGCGCGCGGGCGGTACCCTCCAGCCGGACGCCAAGTCCGTGGACCTGGAGAAGTTCAACTGGGACGCCTTGCCGGGCCTGATCCGCCGGGCGGACAAGGAGCTCGGCGTCGCCGAGCCCACCAGCCATTACGTGGACATCGACCCGGCGTCCCCGTTCGACGACTACCAGCCGACGCTCAGCGTCTACGTCTCGGACGAGTACGGCGGCGCCTATCTGCGCGCCGACATCAACGGCAAGGTGCTCAAGAAGTACCCGCGCAACGGCTGAGCCCGCGGCGGCTCGGAGACCGTCCGATCGAAGGCCTCCCGACGGCCTCTCAGCCCAGCACCCGTACCAGCACCAGCAGTACGGCCGCGATCACCACGCCCGACGCCAGCGCGCGGAACCCGGCCGGAACACCGCCGGCCCGGCGCTTCACCTCGCCCACCGGCGGGACGAGGCTCGCCGCGCGGGCCAGCCACTCGCGCGGCGGCCTGTCGGGGATGACGACCCGCCAGGGCTGCTCGGGGTCGTACTCGACGACCGCCCTGGACCTGTGCAGCAGCCCTTGCAGGTCGAGGGGGTGACGGACCTCGATCCGGTACGGGGGCAGCTCGTCGGTCACCACGGTCAGATCGAAGGCGAACACGGAGTTCACGGCCTGCCCGTCGACGGCCGTCCGGCCGTTCTCCTTGTTGACCGCCTTCACCCCGTTGACCACGGCCGGCGCGAAGGCGCGCGGGCCGCCGGAGCGCAGCCCGAGGGCGGCGACGCCCGACTTCGTGTCCTCGGCCGCCTTGCCGTACGCCGCCAGGGCCAGGGCCGTCACGGGGAGCGCGAGCATCAGCAGCCAGCGGGGGCCGTCCACGGCGCCCTGGACGAGCGCGGCCAGCGCGAGTCCGGTGCCGAGCGCGGACACCACGGTGAACAGCCTGACGAAGCCGCGCAGGGAGGACGCGGTGGAGGTCGACGTGGTCATGAGAGGCGCAGTACCTTCCGGCGGGGGATGACGACCCTGGTGCGGTCCGGGTCGTCGGGGCGGTCGGCGTCGTACAGAGCGAGGACGTCCCGCCTGAGCGCGACGCGTTCCACGATGGCCGGGACCTCATGACGCACCCCGGCCGTGTCGTCGAAGACCACGGTGACCTCGCCGTACTTGCGGCCCACCGACCGCCAGCCCTCCAGCACCGCGTCGGCCGTGGTGTAGCGGCGGGAGAGTCTGCGCAGCCCCGCGGTGCGCCGCAGGCTGACGGCCGCGCCCCACCATGCGGCGAGGCAGCCCGCGCCCGCGACGGACCAAAGGAAGGTGAGCCAGCTGGAGACGGAGAACTCACCGACGGGGAAGAAGATGTGGAAGGAGGTGGTGGTGCCGGGATCGACCTGGCCCTCCGCCAGCGCGTCGTGCCAGCCGGCGATCGCGGCGACGGCACAGAGCATGACCATCGCCCCGGGCGCGGCGCGGTGCAGGAAACGGGCGGAGAGCAGACCGAGGACGACGGCCGAGCCGATTCCGACGATCGGGGCCGCCGCCGCGAACTGGTCGCTGGCGCAGCCGCCGGTCCCGTCGCAGGTCCATTGCACGGAGACGGCCTCGTGGCTGGCGATGTACCACATCATCCAGACCTGCCACACCATCAGCGCGCAGGCGACGGCCCGCATCACCTGCCCGTAGGCTCTCTGCCGCACTGTCCGCCCTCGCCCTTGCCGCGTCCCGGGGCCATGACGTGCCCCGGGGGACCATATACATGCTGTCCACAGTCTGTCCGTGATCCACAACACCCACCGGACCGCGGGAGGCTCAGCCGGTCTTCTCCAGGGTCTTGGGCACCCAGCGGAGTTGCGCGGCCTCCTGGAACATGGCGCCGCCCTCGTGCCCGTTGAACCGGTAGACCTCGATGTTCTTCTTGCCTCGGTATGCGTTGTGGGCGGCGAAGACCGTGGACGGCGGGCAGACCTGGTCCATCAGCGCGACGGAGAAGAGCGCGGGGGCGCTGCCGCGCGCGGCGAACGAGACCCCGTCGAAGTAGGACAGGGTGCGCAGGACGGTCTCCTCCTTGCCGCGGTGCATCTTGAGGTAGCGAGCGATCTCCGCGTACGGGTCGGCGTCGGTGAGGGTGACGGCCCGGCCGAAGTGGCAGAGGAAGGGCACGTCGGCGGCGACGGCCGCCAGGCCGGGGACGAGGCCGCCGACCGCGAGGGCGAGGCCGCCGCCCTGGCTGCCGCCGAGCGCGACGGTGCGGGCGGGGTCGGCGAGCGGGTGGGAGCGGGCCGCTTCCACGGCCCGTACGGCGTCGGCGTAGACCCGGCGGTAGTAGTAGCTCTCCGGGTCCTCGATGCCGCGGGTCATGAAGCCGGCGTGGGAGGGACCGGAGCCGACCGGGTCGGGTGTGTCGCCGACGTTGCCGCCACTGCCCTGGCCGCGTACGTCCATGATGAAGTGGGCGAAGCCGGCCAGCGGCCACATGCCCCAGCAGTGCGGGAGACTGCGACCGCCGTTGTAGCCGTGGAACTGGACGACGAGCGGCAGCGGGCCCTCGGCGTGCGCGGGAACGCTGAACCAGCCCTTGACGGGGTGGCCGCCGAAGCCGGCGAACGTGGTGTCCCACGTGCGCAGGCCGGTGAGCCCGGTGTCGACGGGTTCGAAGGAGACCGCGAGGTCGTGGGAGCGGGTCTCGGTCAGGGTCTTCGACCAGAAGGCGTCGAAGTCCTCCGGTTCGTCGATCTGCGGCCGGTAGTCGCGCAGTTCGTGGAGCGGCAGGTCGAACAGGGCCATGGGGTCGGTCTCCTCACGGTGAGACGTGGTACTGCGGGTCATGGAGCGGCGGGGCCAGGTGTTGTCAGGTGCACCCGGCCCCGCCAGTTCATCGGTGGGTCAGTCGGTCAGTTGGACGGCCCGCAGGCCGGTGGCGCTCTTGGAGTTGTTGGTGATGCCCGAACCCCACTCGGACCAACCGCGTCCCCGGCCGTCGTCGTCGAAGTCGTTGACGGCGATGGCCAGTCCGATGGACGCGGTCGGCCTGCCGCTGAGGCCGAGCGAGGCCCACGGCACCGTCACCGTGTAGCGGGTGGTGGTGCCGTCGCGGGTGATCCGGGCGGTGGCACCCGGGGTCGGCCCGGCGGTCTGGCCGGACGGCGGCCGCCAGGTGTGGACCTGCGGCTTGCCGCCCACCAGCGAGGCGCCGACCTCGACGTACTGCCGGCTGCGGCCGGGCAGCTGGGGGGTGACGGCGAACTGGATGCTGTCGCCCTGCCACATGTTCTCGGCGGTGGTGGCGGGTTGGGCCAGGACGTTGTCGGTGATCTCGCCCTTCAGCACGAGCCCGGCGTCGGTGTACTGGGGCCGGACGGTGCCGGAGAGGTCGGCCGCACCCCGGTAGCCGCCCGCGAAGTACAGCTTGCCCTGAGCGGCGATGTCGATGGGTGTGGTGGTGTCCGTGCCTTCGGGCTGCACGGCGCCCCAGCCGTTCCAGGTGCCCACGGGGGTCCTGGTGCCGTCGGGGGTGCTGATGTAGGCGGCCGTCCAGTAGCGGTTCCAGGGCTTGATGTTGCGCGTGTCCACGGTGTACGAGGTGCTGGACCCGGTGCCGACCTCGATCGGTCCGTCGATGGTGCCGCGGTCCAGATAGGCGGTGCCCTCGTTCACCTGCCACTCCAGCTTGGTGAGGTCGAGCGCGGAGCGGGCGCGGTTGTTGGTGACGGTGACCTGGAGTCCGGCGGCGAACGGCGCCGCCTTCCTCACCACCGGGTCGAAGGTGACCTCGGTCGGGGGCACCACCTCGGTGTCGGCGGTGATCCGGCCGAGGGTCAGCGGTCCCGCTCCGACCGTGCCACTGACCGAACGAGCCCCGGTCAGGGACGAAGTGGGCAGTTCCACCGTCTTGCGGGTGACCTTGCCGGGCCGCGCGATCAGCCGGTACTCGGCCCCGGCGATCCGGAAGTCGACGCGCGGCGGCATCGGGGTGTGCCCTTCGGTGCGGTCCACCTGGAGCACCGCGCCGACGGTCTCCTCCGTGTTGGAGCGCTTCGGCAGTGCGAGGGAGAAGACGGGGGCGGTCACGGCCTTGACGCCGGTCACCGCGCCCTTGACGTACAGCACCTTTCCGTCGACCCCGAGCTGTACCCTGCCGCCGGCCGGGGTGTAGGTCTTCGCGTGGCCCAGTTGGTCGGTGACGGTGAGCGGGCCGGTGGCCGAGAGCTCCACGGTTCCGGGTGTCGTCGCGGTCGTGTACAGCGCCCGGACGGTGTCGGCGCCGGTGCCGAAGCGGTACGAGCGGACGGCGTCGGAACCGGCGTCGTCACGGCCGGCGTAGGCGCGGCCCGCGATCTGGCGGATCAGGACGCCCTCGGTGACGACGGACGGCTTGGGCTGCCAGGCCTTGACCTCGGCGGTGGGGCGCTTGAATCCACCGAAGTTGTGCTCCTTGTTGGTGGCGTCGGTGCCGTCGTTGGTGAGGTCGTACCAGTAGTAGCGGTTGACACCCGAGGCGAACGAGAAGATCTGGGCACGCGGCAGGTACTGGGCCTGCACGGCCGGGGTGACTCCGTCGCTGTGGGTGGGGTACCCGTTCTCCGTGATCCACAGCGGGAAGTCCTTGCCGCCCGCCGCGTCCAGATCGGCGCGCACCTGCGGCAGCTTCGCCAGGGCTTCCTCGGGCGGCCTCGGGTAGCCGTATTCGTGGACGCTGAGCGCGTCCATGTGGTCCAGGCCACCGATCGCGTACAGCCGCTTGAGCCAGTCGGTCTGGAGACCGGCCAGGCCGCCGCCCACGACGGTGGCGTCCGGCACCTTGGCGTGCACCTTGGCGAAGCTCGCCTTGAGCAGCTTGAGGTAGCAGTCGGCGGTGATGCCGCAGGTGCCGTTGTTGAAGCCGGTCGAGTTGTACTCGTTGTAGATCTCGACCTCCTTCGTGGACTGCTGGTACTTCTCCACGACGGCGGCGGTGTACTTTCCGTAGGCCTCCAGCGCCGCGTCGGATGCCGGTGTCCGGTTGTTGTCGTACAGGGGGTTCCGGTAGCCGGAGATGGGCAGGGCGGTCAGCCCCTGCGTCTTGGCGTACGGGATGTGCTGGTCGGTGGAGTAGCCGCTCCAGGTGTACTCGCCGGCCGTCTTCTCGATGGCGCTCCAGTTGATGTCGGAGCGTATCCCGTGCATGCCCATCAGCTTGACCGAACGCAGCAGCTTCTGGTCGTCGCCGTCGTTCCACCCGTAGTGGATGCCGGTGCCGAAGCGGGGGTCGTTCTGCTCGTGGCCGGCCAGTGCGGTCAGCACGCCGAAATTGGCGGTACGGGTGGTGGCACCCGCGGTTGCCGTGAGCGTGTAGTAGCCGCTGCCGAGCGTGGTGACGTCGACGGTGGCCGTGCCGCCCGAGACCGGTGCGGTGCCCGACGCGACGGTCAGGCCCTGGTCGTCCATGGCCTTCCAGACGACCGAGGCCTCGTCGGAGGCCAGGGTGATCTTCGCCTGTCCCTTGACGAAGATCAGATCGGGCGAGGTGACGGTGAGGGTACCGGCCGCGTGGGCGGCCGGAGCCGTACCGGGCAATGGCGCTGCCACCAGCAGACAGCCGAGCAGGGCGGTGGCGGCGCCCCATGCGACGGGCCGTCTGGAGCGGCCCGTTACCCTGGCCGGAACCAGTGGACCTGGCCGGATCGTGCCGTTCTTTTCCATCGAGGCATCCTCTCGATCGGATCGGCGCGGTGCGTATCGGTGGTTCCCGGGTGGTGGTGTGCTCCGTCGGCTGTACCCCGGCGGAGCGCACCGGCCCGTGTGCCGTCGGCGCGCACCGCTGCCGCCGTCGGCCGCGCGGACCGGGTCCGCGCGTGTGCCCGGGTGGAACTCATCCCTTGAGGCCGGTGAAGCCTCCCCCGCCGCGTACGATCTGCCGCTGGAAGATCAGGAACAGCACGAGCGGCGGCAGGACGGCGAGCAGCATCCCGGCGATGAGCAGCGACTGTTCCGCCGTTTCCGCGAGACGCGGCAGCGCGGCGGAGATGGGCTGCTTCTCGGTGTCCGGGATGACGATCAGGGGCCAGAGGAAGTCCTTCCAGGAGTTCATGACCGTCAGCAGGGTCACCACCGCGAGGATCGGCCGCGACATGGGCAGCACGATCCGGCGGAAGACGGTGAACGGGCCCGCGCCGTCGACCTCGGCGGCCTCGAAGAGTTCGCGCGGGATGCCGTCGAAGAACTTCATCACGATCAGCACGGTGAAGGCGCCGGCGGCGTGCGGCAGCCAGACGCCCCACGGGCTGTTGGCGAGCGAGATGCCGAGGCCCGGCAGGTCGAGCACGGTGAGGTAGAGCGCGACCAGGGAGATGGAGCCCGGGATGAAGAGGGTGGCGAGCACCATCCATCGCACGGGCGCCGCCCACTTGGGGCGCAGCACGGACAGCACGTATCCGCCGGTGGTGGCGACGACGAGGTGTGCGACGACCGAGCCGGTGACCAGGACCACGGTGTTCCAGAGGTACTGGCCGACCTGCAGTTCGTTCCAGGCGCGGGAGAGGTTGTCCCATTGCGCGTGGCCGGGCCAGAGCGCCAGCGGATCGCGCAGCAGCTCCTGGGTCGGTGAGACGGCGCCCTTGAACGTCCAGTAGAGAGGCGCGGCTCCGAAGGCGAGCAGCAGCAGGAGCGAGAGGGTCTGCACGGAGCGGAGCGAGACGCGTACGGAGGTCCGCCGCCGGTCGGCGTCGGATATGAGTCCGCGTCCGCGCTCCTCGGAACGGCTGCTGTCGCGGGTGCGAAGGGGGGTCTGTACGGCCATCAGTTGCTCCAGCTCCTCGTCGCCCGCAGATAGACCGCCGAGAGCGCGCCGAGCACGAGGGCCAGCATCACACTGAGCGCGGTCGCGGCTCCGAAGTCGCCGTCCTGGAAGGCGTAGTCGTAGATCAGCATCAGGACGGTGAGAGTGGAGTCCTCCGGGCCGCCGTCCGTCATCACGAAGGGTTCGGTGAAGACCTGCAGGGTGCCGATGATCTGGAGCAGCAGCATGATCAGGATGACCCCGCGCAGCGACGGCAGGGTGATGTGCCAGATCCGGCGCCAGATGCCCGCCGCGTCGATCTCGGCGGCCTCGTACAGTTCGGCCGGCACGGAGCCGAGTGCCGCCAGATAGATGATCACCGTGGAGCCGAAGCCCGCCCAGGTGGCTTCCAGGACGATCGACAGCATGGCGGTGTCGGTGGACTGCAGCCAGGGATACGGGCCGAGGCCCACATGGGCCAGCAACTGGTTGAACAGGCCGGCGTCCGGGTCGTAGAACACCTTCCAGAGCAGGACGGAGACGACCGGGGGAATCGCCACCGGCAGGTAGGCGAGGATACGGAACAGCGTTCCGCCACGCCGCAGTTCGGCGATGAGCACCGCGAGGAAGAGCGGCACCGGGAAGCCGATCACCAGCGCGAGCAGCGCGAAGAGCGCGGTGTTCTCGACGGCCGTCCACAGCAGCGGGTCGTCCAGCACGTGCTGGAAGTTGTCCAGGCCCACCCAGGCGGCGGGGCCCACCAGATTGGTCTGCTGGAAGCTGAGCCGCACGCTCTGGACGATCGGCCACCAGGAGAAGTAGGCGAAGCACAGCACCATCGGCAGGCCGAACAGGATGGTGGTGACACCTCCTTGCCCGACCCAGCGGACGACGCGTTGCCCGGGGCCGCCGCGACGCGGGGAGGCGGTGCGCGGCAGCCCGTCCGCTGTCCGTGACCGGTCCGCGGAGCGGTCGGTGGGGCGCTGTTTCCGTGTCCGGTTCTTCTGGTTGCGGTTCCCGGCGGGCGCCGCAGGTGCGTGTGACCTGCTCATCGACGTCTCCTCGCCTCTCCTCGTGCTGTACTCGTGCCTGATGTGCCGGACGCGCTTTGGGGCCTGTCGTCACCTTCCCGTCGGCTCCCGAAGGGCGGCCCCGCGGCGGACGGCAGTTCGAAGTCACGGCCCAAGGACCGTCCCGTAGTCCCTGGTGGAGCAGCGCGCGGCGTCGGACGCGGTGCATCGCAGGGCGGAGGGACGTCCGCACACCGGATGTATGCGGACGTTCCGGCAATGCGGCGAGGCGCCGTAGCCGTCGTCGCGCGCCCACCAGGGGTCACGGGACAGCCTTTAGCGCTGCGCGCGCTCCACCTGGGACTTGACCTGCGAGGCAGCCTTCTTCAGCTGCTCCGCCGGGTCGGCGTCCCGGCGTGTCAGTACGGCCTGCACGGCGCTGTCGAGGACCTTGTAGACGTTCTGCGCCTCGACGGGCGGCTCGATGGCCAGCTCGTACTCGTCGAGCGCCTTGGCGTACGGGGCGAAGTGCGCGACCGGCACGTTGGCCAGCTTGTCGATCGCGGCCTGGACCGGGTCGGCGATGGCCGGCTCGTAGAACGGGACGGTCGGCGCACCGACGACGGCACCGTCCTTCTTCATGGACGCCGCGTCCTTCTCGCCGAGCGCGACGTCGTACTTGGGGGCGAGGTAGTAGAAGTCGATGAACTTCGCCGCGGCCTCGCGCTGTTGCGGGGTGGCCCTGGGGCTGACCACGGCGACGGCGCCGCCGGCCAGGGTCCGCCTGCTGCTGCCGTCCGTGGGCATGGCGGAGAGCCCGATGGTCTCCGGATCGCCCTTGTACTGCAGGATGTAGTGGTTGATGATGCTGGGCCCGGCGATCGCCATGCCGATCTTTCCGGCGGAGAAGTCCTTCTCCATGTCGGTGAGGTTGCGCAGCTGGTTCCTGCCCATCGACTGATCCGTCCAGCGCATCTCCTTGAGCACCTTCAGGGACTTCTCGGCACCGCTGCCGGACCGGTCGAAGGTGTTGGCCCACTTGCCGCCGGACTCCTCCTGCATGTTGTCGCCGAAGGAGTAGGCCATGGCGGTGAGCATCCAGCCGCCGGCGTTCTCCTTGGTCATCTGGGCGTAGCCGGTGGCATCGGTCTTCTCGGAGATCGCCTTGGCCGCGGCACGGACCTCGGGCCAGGTGGTCGGCGGCTTGTCGGGGTCGAGTCCGGCCTTCTCGAAGAGATCCCGGTTGTAGACCAGTCCGAGCGCGTACTCCTCGGTGGGTATGCCATAGATCTTGCCGTCCAGGCCCTTCGCGGCGCCGAGCACCACCTGGCTGAAGTCCTCGCTGTGCTTCAATCCCTTGAAGTCCGTGGTGAGATCGGCGATCTGCCTGCGCTTGACCAGGCTCGACATCTCGGTCAGTGGCACCCGGACGACCGTCTCCAGACTGCCGCCGCCCACCTTGGTCTGGAAGCTCTGCTGGTCGTACTGGTACTCGTTCGTCTTGATCCTGATCTTGGGATTGGCCTTCTCGAACTCCGCCACCCGCGCGTTGAAGATCTTGAGTGCGGCCGCGCTGGTGGCCGGCGGGCGCCCGGAGACCGTGATGGTCACCGTACCGTCGGCGGCGTTGTCACTGCCGGAACCGGAACACGAGGCAAGCACGCAGACGAGCGCACCCGCGGTGACGCCCGTGAGGGCGGTGCGCAGGGAGGGTCTCATCGGGGACTCCATTCAGGGGCAGACCGGAAACGGACCGGAAAACGTTTTCCAGCCGGGGTCACCTTGCACCGCCCGATATCGCCGCGTCAATGGGGGTGAGGAGCGGATCTCCAGCCCGGTTTGACCGTGAGCCCCTTGCCGGGGTGGTCACATCGGCTTAGCCTCTGGAAAACGTTTCCCGCCCATTGCCGGAGATCGTCGGCCCGACGGTCGCGAGCTGGAGGACATCCCGTGCACCCTGCCTGGTCGGCCGCCGAGTACGACCGCACCCTGCTGCGAGCGGCCCTTTCCGAAGGCGACCGCTGCTGGGACCCCGAGGCGAACCTGCTGCGGATCGAAGCCCCGTACAACCCCATCCACACACACATCAAGGGCGGCCCCGCCCACCCCACCCGCAACTCCCTGCAGTACGCGCTGCTCCTGCTGGAACGGGGCGGTGCGGGCGACGCCGAGCGCGCGCACGCCGTGATCCTGCGGATCGCGGAGCTCCAGGACCGGTCGGTGGAGAGCGCCACCTACGGCATCTGGGGCTACTACGCCGAGGAATCCGCGGCGGAGATGGACCCGGCCGACTGGAACTGGGCGGACTTCCTCGGGATCCAGTTGCTGCTGGTGCACGCCCGGCACGGCGACCGCCTGCCCCCCGCGGTGCTGCGGGAGGTCCGGGAGGCGGTACGGCACGCGGCGGCGTCGATCGTCCGCAGGAACGTCCCCATGTCGTACACCAACGTTGCCGTGATGGGCACGTTCGTCACGCTCGCGGCCGGCAGACTCCTCGACGACGAGAAGCTGTTCGCGTACGGCAAGGACCGTATGGTGCGCCTGTGCGAGGCGATCGACACAACCGGCAGCTTCACCGAGTTCAACAGCCCGTCCTACTGGGGCGTCGTCCTCCAGACCCTGACCCTGATCAGGGAGCACGTACGTGACGAGGAGGTGCTGGTCCTCAACGACCGCCTGCACGACCGGCTCTGGCTGCACTTCCTGGCCCGCTGGCATCCGCCGACCCGTCAGCTCTCCGGCCCGATGGCCCGTTGCTACAGCAATGATCTGGGCGTGCCGCCATTCCTGGTGAAGGCGGTGCGCGGGGTGCTGGGCGCCCCGGAGGTCCACCCCGTCCAGGGGGAGATTTCGGTCGGAGTGGACTCCTGCGTGGACTACCGCGTGCCCGACTGGGCCCTGCCGCGGCTGCTGGAGCTGGAGGGTGAGCGCGAGCACCGGGAGCTCTTCGCCGGGAGCCCGTCCCCGGAGACGGGAACCACCTGGCTGGACGCGGTCACCACGCTGGGCAGCGTGAACCACCAGGACACCTGGCTGCAGCGGCGCCCGCTGTTCGGCCACTGGGTACGTCCCGACGGCACCCCCGGGCATCTGCACGTCCATCTGCTGAAGGACGACGGGGCGGAGGACTTCGACTTCGCCTCGGGGGTGATCTCCACCGTGCAGAGCGGCCCGCACGTCGCCTGGCTGACGGGCTTCGCCTGCCCGGCGGGCGACCGGCACCACCACCTCGACATGATCCGGCCGGGCGACCGGTTCCGGGCGCGGTCACTGCGGCTGGTGACGGACGTGATCGGCGCACCGCCCGTGCCGGAGATCTCCGCGGTCGACGGCGGTGTCGATCTCGGTCTGGGGACGGCGCGGCTGGTCTTCAGGCTGGCCGGGGGCAGCTTCGGCGGCCGTAGGCCGACGGTCCGGGTGGTCCCACGTGCCGACGGGATACGGATCGAGGTCGTCCTCTTCGAGAGCCGGAGCGCGGCGGAGCTGGACTGGGCGACGCTGGGCGACACCTTCGCCGCGGGGTCGCTCTCCCTCGTACCGTCCGCCACGGGGCCGACCGGGGAGCAGGTGCCGGACCCCGAGGTGCACGGCGTCGGCGACTGCGCACAGGTGCGCTGGACGACGCCGCAGGGGCGCCGTCTCACCCTGCGCGGCGGCCGGTCGGTGGTGTCCCGCGAGGAGCACGCCACGCTGTACTCCGCGACGCTGGACGGCGCGGCACCGCCCT
Source organism: Streptomyces sp. NPDC093149 (assembly GCF_044754145.1). NCBI lineage: Bacteria > Bacillati > Actinomycetota > Actinomycetes > Kitasatosporales > Streptomycetaceae > Streptomyces > Streptomyces sp. NPDC093149. The sequence continues at coordinate 327,824 of NZ_JBIVON010000003.1, read as the reverse complement.
CGCCCCGCCTGTCGGAGTCCCAGCTGGTTCCGTAGACATCCGGGGCCCCGCTCCGGCCCGGGGCCGGAGCGGGGCTCGTCGGCAGGAAGCACAGGGGCCACGCCTACCGTTGCACAGCGACCCGGCGAGCGAACCGGTCCGGGTGGAAGGCGAGTTGGAGCCCCCGTAAGCAGGAGCCGTATGTCGAGGGAGCCCGGGCGACCGTCTGATCACGCACCGCCGCCGTGACGGCTCGGCCCGCCGCGGCGGGCGACGTGACCCCGTGGCGGACACGACATCGCCGACGGAGACACGGGCGGGCCGGTCCTCGGACCGGCCCGCCCCCGAACCCTCACCGACCGGTGTCAGAGGGATGCTCCGGGCCCGCTGCCGGCGGCCCGACGCCTGCGGACGGCCGTCACGAGGCCGGCGCCGGCCACGACGGTCACGCCCGCGAGTCCGCCGAGGCAGGCCAGGACCAGCCTGCTGGTGCCCGTCGAGGCCATGGTGGACTCGGCCGGTGTGTTGTCTCCGGCGGCCTTCCGGACGAGCTCCGCGACGGCGTCGGGGCGCGACACCATCGCGACGTGCGAGGAGTCGACCTCGACCATGTGGGACTTGGCGCGCTTGGCCTCGTAACGTTCGAGGTCCGGGGCGATGGCCTTGTCACGGGTGGCGACCAGCGCCCAGGACGGGATGGTCCTCCATGCGGCCCCCGTCGCCTTCTCCATGAACGCGGCCCCGCTGATGGGGCGTTGGGCGGCGGCCATGACAGCGGTGGTTCCCGACGGCACGTCCGCCGCGAAGACGTCGTGGAACCTTGCGGGCCGGATGTACAGGTCGGTCCCTTCCCCGCCCTCGGCGTTCGGGAACGGCACCGGTTTCAGCGCCGTGTTCAGCTCGCTTCCGGCGAACTTCGCCGACAGGTCCGCGAGCCTCTCCCCCTTGTCCGGCATGAGCGCGGAGACGAACACCAGTGACTTCACCTGCGGGTTCCCCGCAGCGGCGTCGCTGATCACCGCACCTCCGTAGGAGTGCCCGGCCAGCACGATCGGGCCTCTGATGCTCTTCAGCACGCTGGCTATGTACGCGGAGTCATGGGCGAGCCCGCGCAGTGGATTGGCCGGGGCCATGACTTCGTAGCCGGCACGTTGCAGTCGTTCCGTCACGCCGTTCCAGCTCGATGCGTCGGCGAACGCGCCGTGCACCAGCACCACCGTGGGCTTGGCGCCGGCCGCATCGGCGCTGCCGTCGGCCGCGACGGCGGCGGGGGCCGTGGCGAGGGCCGCCGTGGTGAGTACGGTGGCGACGATCCGCGCGCGACGCCCGGGTATCCGTGTCCGCGGGGCGAGGAAGGCCGAGACGGTCATGCTGTTCTCTCTTCGTCGAGGAGCGGTTGGTGGGCCCAGCGTTGCCAGGCCCGGCCGGAACGGCGCGACACGGGAAGCAGGCGGGTGAAAGCGGCCGACCGTCCGGGTGAGCGGCCGACGCAGAGTGACGACGGGTGTCGCCGGGCCGCGCCGATCCGCTGTCACGGGGCGCGGCGGCGGACCGGCGGAGGTATCCCGGGAACATGGATTCCCAGCCGTTCCCGCAGCTGTTCCGGAAGGCCCGAACGCGCAGGAACGCTCTCGTGGCGATGCCGTTCGCGCTGATCGTCGTCGTCACGGTGGTCGATGTCATCGCGCCACCGAATGCGCATCTCGGCCCGTTCCTGGTGGCGGCACCCGCGGTGGCCGCCTCGTTCACCGGGCCGCGCATGAGAGCCTTCGTCGGCGCGGTCGCCGTGCTGACGCAGTCCACGGGGCCTGCGGCCTCCGGATGATGCCGTCCGCCCGCGCCGTCTCAGTTCCGGGTGCTTCCGAGCCGTCGCGACACCGCGTGCAGCCAGGGATGACGGTCGTGCACCTGCGCGGAGCGCCGGTCGAGTTCCTTGCCGAGGCGTTCCGTGCGCTTGTCGATGTCGAGCTCGTCCAGAATCCGGTCGACCTCTGCGAGCAGGGCCCCGTGCAACTGCCATTGCCCGGGATGTTCCGAGACGTCTTCGAGGAGCAGATCCGCCACCCGGTCGCGGGTCGTGCGGCTGACGGCGAGTGCGCGGGCCAGCCGGTCCTCGGCCTCCTCGGCGTTCTCCGCGACCGGAGTGGTGATCAGCTCCGAGAAGCTCTCGATGGCGTCGGCCATCTGTCCGAACAGTTGCCTGAGGGATTCGGCCACGTCGGCGGGGAACAGCGTCTCGCCGGTACGGGCCTTGGCGAGGTCGGTCAGCGTGCGTGACAACACCCGCAGCACCACGGCGCAGATCTCCAGGGTGTCCAGACCGGTACGGAGCACGACCCGGTACAGCAGTCCCTGCCTGACGCGCGGATTGAGGGTGAGGCCCTCCTCGGCCTGCCTCAGCGAGGCGTCGACCTCCACGATGTCGTGGTCCAGCCGACGGGCCTCATGGAGCCGGTCGGCCGCCCGCTGGACGGAGATGTGCCCGTCCACGTCCTGTCCCATCGCACGGAACATCCGCCCCATCGCCCTGGCCAGACTGTCGATGGAGGCGCCCGCGGGCTGCACCCAAACGGGCGGCGCGAACAGCAGGTTGAACAGCAGTCCCACACCTGCGCCGATCAGGGTCTCCAGCACACGGTCCCACGCGGTGGAGGCGACCTGGGACACGCCCAGTACGAGCATCGCGCTGATCGCCACCTCGGGCACGAACTCGTCCACCCGCACCAGCCGCCCGATGATCAGCGAAGCGAAGATCGTCAGTCCGAGACTCCACCAGCTGAGGCCGACCAGGGAGCTGAACGCAGTGGCGATGAGCACGCCGACGACGACGGAGTTCACGCGGCGGATCCCCGTGGTGAGGGTGGCGTAGAGGGTGACCTGCACGACGAGGAGCGCGGTGAGTGGTGCCGTGAGCGGTGCCGGATGCGGAAGGGTCCACACCGCCACGACGTAGGAGATGACGGCTGCTGCCGTGGAGCGCAGGGTCTGCGCTCCGACCGGCTCGGTGGTGCGCCGGACGAGCTTGATCACGGGTGCGGATACTCCTGGCATCTCTTTCCCATGCCCGCCGGTGCGTCGTCGCAGCGCCCCTGCGCACCGAACCCCACCGTACGGACGTGCCCGTCCGGTTCGGCTGCGTCCCTTCCGCACGTGTGCCGGTGGAACGACCGAGGCGGTCGCGGCTCAGGAGTGCGGATCGAGAGTGCCGATCAGTTCCCGGCATGGGGTGGTGGCCCGCATCTCGTCGGCCAGTCGGCCGGCCCGCGCCCGGTACGAGGGGTCCTTGAGCAACAGTTCGGCGGCGGACCGGATGCGGGAGACGTCGTCGGGGCCGAGCACCGCCGAATCGTCCGCCGGACCACCGGTCGGGGTGACGGCGAGCCCCGCACCCGCCCCGGCGACCAGCCGGGCGTTCGCCGGTTGGTCGGCGAAGAGGGGGACGCAGACCAGCGGGACACCTGCCGCCAGGGCCCCGAAGACCGTCCCGGATCCGCCGTGGCAGACCACGAGCGAGGCGCTGCCGAGAACATCGGCCTGCGGCACCCACGCCTCCACATGGGCATGGGGCGGAAGCGGTCCGAGTCCCCGCAGATCGGTGCCGCGGCCGGCGGTGAGCAGTATCCGTACCGGCAGCCCGCTCACCGCCTCCAGCACTGCCCGGTACAGGGCGGTGGCGGTCGGCATGGCGCCCGCCTCGGTGCCGAGGGTGATGTAGACGAGAGGTTCCGCGCTGCCGCCCCACCGGTCCGGCAGCGCACCGGGCCGCGAGGGCTCGTGGTAGCGGTGGGTCACGGCGTACGGGGAGGGATCCAGGGAGGCCGGCAGCCGTGTCAGATACGGGGACGTGCGGAGCCGTTCCGTGATGCCGGGGCCGTACGGTTCGAGCACGGTGGCCAGCAGTGCGTCGGTGGACCGGGAGAAACGCGCGGCCGAGACCGCGACCCGGGCGTGCGCGATGCCCTGTCGCTCGGCGGCCACCACCGACGCGAACTCATAGGCCTCGTGCAGCACGAGGTCGGGCCGCCATGTGCGGCAGACCTCCTCCAGCGCGGGAAGCATCGCGGCGACACCGAGCCGGCCGAACACCTCCGTGGTCATCAGTGAAACACCCTCGTCCGGGGCCAGTTCCAGGACGCGCTTCATCACCCGTGTCAGTTCGTCGCGGGGCGGTTCCCCGCCGATGCGGTACGGCTGTTCCCTGGCCGCCAAGGACGCTTCGAGCCCCGGCGGGGCGACGACGAGGACATCGTCGCCCCGGGCCGTGCACGCGTCGATGAAGGGAATGAGCGGGTGGAAGTGACCCGATCCTCTGGTCGAGGCGAAAAGTACACGCATGGGCCCGAGACTAAGAGGCCACACGAATAGGCACGTGATCACCGCCGGCGCTGAGGGCGTGTGTCCCAGCGGTGGGTGGCCCAGGCTCGGCGGATGAGGCTACGGAGGGTGATGACGGTGTCGGCGAGGTCGAAGAAGGCATCGATGACGGTGGCGCGCCGTTCGTAGCAGCGGGTGAGCCGGTGGAAGGCGTTCTGCCAGGCGTGCGTGCGTTCGATGTGCCATCGCTGGGTGGCCTGGATGGGTGCTTTGATCCCCTTGCGGGCGATCTGGCCGTGCAGTCCGCGCTCGTTGAGGAGGGTGCGGGTGGTGGTGGAGTCGTAGCCGGCGTCGAGGTGCACGGTGATCTCGTCGGGCAGCGGCCCAAGCTCTTCCAGGAGGTCCAGGGTGGGGGCGAGGAGGGGAGAGTCGTGGCGGTTGGCGCCGGCCAGGATGCGGCCGAGGGGGATGCCGTAGCCGTCGGTCATGCCCGAGCGTTTCATCCCCTGCTTGCCCCGGTCGACAGGTGAGCGTCCGGCTGCTTCACCCCCGCCGGGGGCTTTGGTGATGGTGCCGTCGATCGCGATCTGGTCGAGGACGAGGCCGACGATGCGGTCGTAGGCGTCGAGCGCGATCTGCTTCAGCTGGGCGAAGATCCCCAGGCGTATCCACTCGTCGCGGCGGGCCCGGATGGTGGTGGCTGAGCAGGTGGCGTCCGCGATGGCCTGGTAGGAGCAGCCGAACCGCAGGGCCTGCAGGAGTTTGCCGAAGACGGTGCGGTCGCTGATGCGGCGGCGGTGGCAGCCCAGCGGGTGGGCCGGATCGAAAACGGGCCGTGACGGGAGCAGGGCGGCGAATTGGTCCCACAGCGGTTCGGTCAGCCATGACGGCAGTACGGGCACGAAGCTTCCCAACGGTCGTGCGGCGCCTCGGGGGTGGTGATCGCGGCCGCTGGTGGTTGGCTCGCCGGCCAGGCGAACAGCGCCCGTGCGGAAGGAGTGTGAAGGGGGCGGGGGTGCGGGCTGGTGGTGCAGCTCGCCGTGACGGCGTGGTGCGACACTCGCGCCGCTTCGCCGGCTGATGCGAGGTGCGGGGTTGCGGCAATTGAGAGTACGTGCGTGCGCTCGCCCGGGTGGGTTGAGCACCGCCTTGGCGTCCGGTTCGGCGGGGGCGGGCCCACACGCCGCCGTGTGCCCTCAGGTTCCCGCCGGTGGCACATGCTGTCTGGTCTGGTCCGGTGCCAGGCGGTCACAACCGCCGGAACAGCGCTGAAAGGCGCGACGGCATCTGCTCCGGGCAGGCCCGGTACGGTGTGGGCAGTCAGCGAGGGGACAACAGAGCGAGTTCCCAGCCGAAGCCGGCCAGCAGTCCTCCACCCGGCGCCACCGCCACCGCCCGGACAGGCTCGGGGAACGACAGGACGGGAGCGGCCTGCTTGCTGGTGGCCAGGTCCCACACCCGCACCGTCGCATCGCTGCTGCCGGTAACCGCGACCGGGCGGCCCTCCACCACCGTCGTCGCCACAGCGTTCACTTCGTCGGTGTGGCCGGTGAGAGGCTGACCCACCTGCTGGCCGGTTGCCAGGTCCCACACCCGCACCGTCCCATCGCGGCTGCCCGTAACCGTGACCGGGCGGCCGTCCACCACCATCGTCGCCACAGCCAACACCGGGCCGGTGTGGCCGGTCAGGGGCTCACCGACCTGCTGGCCAGTTGCCAGGTCCCACACCCGCACCGTCCCATCCCAGCCGGCGGAGACTGCCACCGGACGGCCATCCACCACCGTCGCCGCCACAGCCAGCACCGCGCCGGTGTGGCCGGTGAGGGGCTCACCAACAGGCTGGCCGGTGGCCAGGTCCCACATTCGCACCGTCCCATCCCCGTCGCCAGAGACCACCACCGGACGGCCACCCACCACCCCGCTCGCCAGGCGAGCGAGGCCCGTGAAGGCCGCACCGATCTGCTGACCGGAGGTCAAATCCCACACCCGCGTCGACGCATCCTGGCTGGCGGTGATCGCGACCGGTCGGCCATCCAGCACCGCAGTCACCACCACTCCTACCATGTCGGTGTGACCGGTGAGGGGTTCACCGACTGGCTGTCCAGCGGCAAGGTCCCACACGCGCACCGCCACATCGGTGCTGCCGGTGACGGCGACCGGGCGGCCGTCCACCACCGCCGTCGCCACCGCACCCACCCAGCCAGTGTGGCCGGTCAGGGGCTGACCAACGGGCTGTCCAGTAGCAAGGCCCCACACCCACACCGTCCTATCCCAGCCAGCACTAACCGCGACCGGACGCCCGTTAACCACTGCGGTCGCCACCGCACCCACCAGGTTGGCATGATGGCCGGAGAAGGGTTCACCCACCTGCTCACCAGTGGCCAGATCCCACACCCGCACCGTCGCATCCCAGCTGCCGGTGACGGCGATCGGGCGGCCCTCCACCACCGTCGTCGCCACCGCACACACCGCGTCGGTGTGGCCGGTGAGAGGCTCGCCGACGGGTCGGCCGGAGGCCAGGTCCCACACCCGCACCACCCCATCCCGGCTGCCGGTGACGGCGATCGGGCGGCCCTCCACCACCCCCGCCGCCACCGCGCACACCTCCTCCTCGGGGTAACCAGTGATCGGTTCGCCGAGCGGGTGACCGGTAGTCAGGTCCCACATCCGCACTGCCGTATCGAAGCTGCCGGTGCCGACGGCGACCGGACGGTCCTCCACTACAGAGGTCACCACCGCTTGTACCGGGCCGGTGTGGCCGGTCAGGGGCTCACTCACCTGCTGGCCGGTGGCCAGGTCCCACACCCGCACCGTCCCGTCGTCGCTGCCGGTGACCGCGACCGGGCGGCCCTCCACCACCGTCGTCGCCACCGTGTTCACCTCGTCGGTGTGGCCGGTCAGGGGCTCACCGACCTGCTGGCCGGTGGCCAGGTCCCACACCCGCACCGTCGCATCGTCGCTGCCGGTGACCGCGACCGGGCGGCCCTCCACCACCGTCGTCGCCACCGTGTTCACCTCGTCGGTGTGGCCGGTCAGGGGCTCACCGACCTGCTGGCCGGTGGCCAGGTCCCACACCCGCACCGTCGCATCGTCGCTGCCGGTAACCGCGACCGGGCGGCCCTCCACCACCGCCGTCGCCACCGCCAACACCAACACAGCGCCGGTGTGATTGGTGAGGTTGCAGCGGAGCCGGGGGTCGATCTGTGAGCCGGTGGCCCACTCCACACCCCATCTGGTACCCGGTTCCCCCTCCACCGTAGCCGCGGCCAACCGTGCGGCCAGCTTCCCATCCCCGTAGCGAGCCGCATCCAGCGCCAGCAACTGTCGCCGCACCTCAACGTCAGCATCGCGGTGCACATGCGCTGACACTCGGTACACCGCGGCCGCCAACACCTCCTCCCGCCCCGTCGCGCCGTCCAGCACCGCCAGGACCCGCGCTGGGTCGGTGTTCACCAGCCACTCCGGATCGGTCAGGCGCTTGGCCACCGCCGCAGCCTCACTCGGGCCGCCATTTTGCAGATCGTCAGACATGACCGCCACGGTAACCGCCCCCAACCCGCCTCAAGCGCACACCAGAATCGAAGTTGCGTACTTCTACGCACCCCCAACGACCAACCCCGGCCCGACATTCGGGCAAAGCACGCGTCTACGCAGACCCCGCGACCACCGAGAATGATCAGGGTGAGTGACGGGACATCGGACTGCAGTACAACCCCGGTCGCCCCCCAACCCGCGCCTATTCGCGCAAGTTCTAAGACCGACCGGCACATGGGGGGGGTGGAAGAAGGAGCGGGGCTGGGTGCGTGCGGCTGCAAGGCGGAGGAGGGAGGCAACGCGGAGCGTTGTTGACCGACGACAACGCCGCAGATGTGCGTGCCCGGCCCCGCGACGCCGCCCCCCATGTGCCGGTCGGTCCAAGGAGCGCCAACTCTTGTCCGCAGGACCACTTTCCGCCTGTTCTCCGGCACGCCGACGCGGTGCGGACACCGCCCGCGCCGGGCCGGCCGTCGGTGGACTACCGGTCGTCGACGGAGCGCCGGTCCTGCACCTTGATCCGGTACAGCCACAGCAGCACCGCCACCACCAGGACGGCGAGCGCCACACCCAGTTCGGTGTAGCCGCCGTACCCGGTGATGGAGAATCCGGTCGCACCCACCACCAGAACCACGGTGAGGAACCCGGTGAGCGTCCAGGCCAGCGGCACGAAGAACCGGGGCAGCCGGATGGGCCGCACGGCGTCGGGGCGGTCCCTGCGCAGCAGTGCGAAGCCGGAGACCGCCAGCACATGGGTGAGGATGTACCCCAGGTTGCCCGTGACGATGATGGCCAGTGGGGTCTGAAGCACCGTCAGCACGAAGACGTTCAGCACCAGGGCCACCAGCAGGGCCCGGGCCGGCACACCGCGCCGGTTCAGCACCCCCACCTGTTTGATGGTGAGTCCCGCCTTGCCCATCTCGTACAGCACCCGGGACCCGTCGGCGAGGCCGGTGATCATGATGAGCAGCAACGAGGCGATCAGGAAGACCACCATGAGGTCGGAGGCACCGCCCACCAGATCCTGGAAGGCGCCGACGAAGAAGGTGGTGGGCTCCTCGCCGATGGCCTTCTCACCGACGTATCCCGACAGGGTCAGCGGCAGCAGGATGAAGACCCCCAGGGAGAACAGCACCCCTGCGCGCAGGGCCCGGGTGGTGTCGCGCACCGTGTCCTTGTACTCGGGCGCGAAGGTCGCGCACACCTCCACACCGAACGAGGTCCACGCCATGACGTACAGCCACACCAGGGCCTCGCGCAGTCCCGCGGCACCGTGCAGGTTCCAGTGCAGGCCCTGTGCGCTCCAGTCACCGGAGAACAGCGGCAGGACGATGAAGACGGCGAGCGGGATCAGCAGCGCACCGCCGGTGACGTAGACGACCCACATGGCGACGTGCAGGCCGATCATCGCGGCGCCGAACAGCAGCAGCATGACGAGCAGGCCCACCGCTATGGGGAAGTCCACCTTCAGCGGTCCGAACTCCACGCTCCAGTCCTGGCCGGGGAACCACTGGGCCCGGACGAAGGAGCCGATGAGCCCGGAGTAGACCGCGAGGGCCGTGGTCCAGGGGAACCAGTAGCCGATGCTCGCGATCGGGCCCACCACGGGCGCCCGCCTCTTCCAGCCCTCGGTCGCGTAGTGCGCGATCCCTCCGGAGGAGTCGGGGAACATCGCGGCCAGTTCGGTGTAGATCCAGTTGGTCGCCGTGGCCAGCACCATCGAGGCGGCCCACAGGGCGATGGCACCCCAGGCTCCGAGACCGCCGATGGAAGCGCCGAGCGAGGCGATCAGCGCCGCGGGCATGGTCAGCGACATCGCGAATCCGTCGAACCAGCTCATCTTCTTCGGCAGCGCGGCGGCCGCCGCTCCCGACGGGTGCGAAGGGTCCGACGAGGGCGGGGCTGGTGTCTGTGGCTGGGATGACATGGCGTTCCCCTCAGGGTGGGCGCAGGCAGGAGTGCCGATGTGGCCCGGTTATAAGGGAAGCGAAAATCGCCTGTCAATACTCATGAACTAGCAGTGATCGACTTGCTTGATTGCTGATTCAGCAGTCTTGACAGCCCCTGATTGCTCGGCGAGTCTCCAGTCATCGCTTCGTACCGGACCCGGGACGGCGCGGCTTCGAGCCGACGCGCCCTTTCCCGTTCAGGACAGGACAGAGAGGCCAACGCATGACCACCCCGACCTCCGACCGGCACCAGCTCTTCATCGACGGCGCGTTCACCGATGGCACCTCCGGGAACATCCATGAGGTCATCAGCCCCGCGACGGGCGAACCCGTGGGCAGCTTCCCCCTGCCCGCGGCCGCCGATGTCGACGCCGCGGTGCGTGCCGCGAACGAGGCCCAGCCGGCCTGGGCCGCGACCAATGTGTGGACCCGCGCCGAGCTCTGTCACCGCATCGGCACGGAGCTCGGCAGGCGCGTGGACGAACTCGCCCGCCTCCAGTCCCTGGAACAGGGCAAGCCGCTCGCCGAGTCCGTCGCCGACATCGAGGAGGCGGCCAAGCTCTTCCATCTGCACGCCGAGGACGCCGTACGGCTGCACGGCGAGACGCTGCCCTCCACCGACAACACCAAGCGGATGTTCACCTTCCAGCGTCCGATGGGCACATGGGGCATCATCACGCCGTGGAACTTCCCGCTGCTGATGCTCGCGGAGTTCGTCGCCCCCGGTCTCGCCACCGGCAACGCCCATGTCGTCAAGCCGCCGGCCAACACGCCGCTGACCGTCCTCAGGGCGATGGAGGCGTTCGTCGCCGCCGGGCTGCCCGCCGGCCTCGTCAACATCGTGCCCGGTGAGGGCGGAACCGGCGACGCGCTGGTGCGTCACGAGGGCATTCACGCGATCGGCTTCATCGGCTCCTCCGCGACCGGGGCGAAGATCCAGTCCGCCGCCGGACTCAAGCGCTCCATCATGGAGTGCTCGGGCAACGGCCCGCTCGTCGTCCTCGCCGACGCCGATGTCGAGGCTGCCGCCAAGGCCGCCGTCGACGGCGCCTACCCGTGCGCCGGGCAGGTCTGCTGCGCCACCGAACGCGTCATCGTGCACGCCGACATCCATGACGAGTTCGTCGAGGCCGTCCTGCGCGAGGCCCAGCGCATCACCCTCGGCGACCCGTTCGATCCCAAGACCGTGCTCGGCCCCCTCAACAACGAGGGCGTCGCGGCCAAGATGGACCGGCACATGGCCGACGCCCGCGAGCGGGGCGCACGCATCCTGCTCGGCGGCAAGCGCGCCTCCGGTCATCCCACCGATCTCTACTACGAGTTCACCGTGGTGGACGGGGTCCCCGAGGACAGTCTGCTGTCCCGTGAGGAGTCCTTCGGACCGGTCGTCCCGATCATCACCGGACAGGACGAGGACGATCTGCTGCGCATCGCCAACGACGACAAGCTGGGCCTCCAGGGCGCCGTCTTCACCCGGAGCATGACCTCCGCGTTCCGTTTCATCGAGGAAATGGCCGTCGGCCAGGTCGTCGTGAACGAGAGCAACAACTGGTGGGACATCAACATGCCGTTCGGCGGCGCCGGCAGCCGGTCCACCGGCTGGGGCCGCATCGGCGGCAAGTGGACGCTCATGGACATGACCGACACCCGCACCGGCGTCATCAGTCTCTGACCGCCCCGCCCGCTCCCGCCCGCGCCCGCCCGCCGCCGACCGGGGCCCCGACCAGCGTCGGGGCCCCGGCCCGCGCTGCCCCACCACGCCGGCAACGAGGTATCCGCCACATGACCACCGCCGCCCCGCGCCCCACCGGCCACCGCAGCCGCCTGCGTGACACGAAGGCCGCCCCCTACTGGCTGGACCGGCCCGAGCACCCCACACCCCTGCCCCGGCTGACCGCCGACACCACCTGCGATCTCGCCGTCGTCGGCGGTGGCTACACCGGCCTGTGGACCGCGCTGCTCGCCAAACGCGCCGACCCGGATCGGGATGTCCTCGTCCTCGAACAGAACACCTGCGGCCATGCGGCCAGCGGCCGCAACGGCGGCTTCTGCTCACCCAGCCTCACCCACGGCCTCGCCAACGGCGCCGACCGCTGGCCCGCCGACGCCCGGCTGCTGCACCGCCTGGGCATGGAGAACTTCGAGGCCTTCCGGCGCGACCTGGACACCCACAACATCGACTGCGGATTCGTGCGCGGCGGCAAGGTCACCGTCGCCGCCACGCCCTGGCAGGCGGAAGGACTCGACAGCGCCCACACGCTCGCCCACCGGTACGGCGAGCGGACCAGGCTGCTGAACCGTGCGGAACTACGGGCTTACGTCGACTCCCCCGGCTGGACCGCCGGCCTCTGGTCCCCCGACTACGCGCTCCTCGACCCGGCCCGGCTCGTCCGGGGCCTGCGCGCCGCCTGCCTGGACCTCGGGGTCCGCATCGCCGAGCACACCGAGGTCACCGCCCTGACCACCCGTCATGCCGGCCGGGTGCGCCTCGCCACCCCGTACGCGGCGGTCGGCGCCCGGCAGGTCGCTCTCGCCACCAATGTCTACCGGCCCCTGCTCAAGCGCCTCTCGCTCAGCATGATCCCGGTCTACGACTACGCCCTGACCACCGAGCCCCTGAGCGACGAGCAGCTCGCCGCCATCGGCTGGACCGGCGACCACGGAATCACCGACGCGGGCAATCAATTCCACTATCTCCGCAAGACCGACGACAACCGCATCCTCTTCGGCGGCTACGACGCCATCTACCACTACGGCAACCGGGTCGACGAACGGCTCACCCAGCGACCCGCCACCTTCGACACCCTCGCCGCCCAGTTCGCCGAGACCTTTCCCGCCCTCGCCGATGTCCGCTTCTCGCACTCCTGGGGCGGTGTCATCGACTCCACCACCCGCTTCTGCATGTTCGCCGGCACCGCGGCACACGGCCGGATCTCCTACGCGCTCGGCTTCACCGGGCTCGGCGTCGGCGCCACCCGGTACGGTGCCCAGGTCATGCTGGACCTGCTCGCGCGGAGGCGCACGGACCGGCTCCGGCCCGCGATGATCCGCCGGCCCCCGGTGCCCTTCCCCCCGGAGCCGGTCCGGTATCTGGGCGTCGAGGCCACCCGCTGGTCCTTGGCCCGCGAGGACATGCACGGCCATCGCAATCTGTGGCTGCGCACCCTGGACCGACTCGGCCTCGGTTTCGATTCCTGAGCCGGGCAGGATAGGCCGCACGACCGAAGATCCAGGCCCGCACACCGTGACGGGCCGTACATGAGAGCCGGAGCAACAGCATGAGCACGCTGGGTGGCAGCCCCCTGGACGACACCGACCGCCAGATCATCGCCGCACTCCAAGCGGACGGCCGCCGCCCGTACAGCCAGATCGCCGAGGAACTCGACATCCCCGCCTCCTCCGTGCGCTACCGCGTCCAGCGCATGGAGGAGAACGGCACTCTTCAGATCGTCGGTATCGCCAACCCGCTGACCATCGGCTTCGACCGGTTCGCCATGGTCGGCATCCGGGTGAGGCCGGGCAGCGCCCAGGAGGTCTGCCGACGGCTGAGGGAGCTGCCCGAGACTTCCTACGTCATCATGACGGCGGGCACCTACGACGTGATGGTGGAGGTGATCTGCCGGGACACCGACCACTTCACCGATCTGATGAACCGCAGGCTGCACCAGATCGACGGAATCGTCTCGACCGACTCGTTCTTCGTACTGGAAGTGCACAAGCTGGCGTACGGCTGGGGCGTCGGCGAGGTGGACACCTCGCTGCTCGACGCCCCGCAGCCGCCGCTGGGGGCGGGCCTCGACCAGCGCGCCTGAGCGGCGGGGCGGTCCTCAGCCCGTGAATCCCACGTGGACATGGTCGTGATGGGTGGCGTCGGTGAAGAACTGATACGCCGTCGCACCTCCGGAGAGCCGGACCGGCCCGCCGACGTTGTACGAGCCGGCCGCCGCCGCGTCGCGCATGAACGACTCGATCAACCGGCGCGACGTGGCCGGATCGACGACCAAGTGCCCGTCGATCCGCCCCACGTCGAAGGCCCGGCCCGATGGATGATCACTGGGCCGGTCGGTGCCGAACACGTACAGCGGGTGCCCGGAGCGGATCACGCTGACGTCCATCCGGTACGTTCCGGCCAGGCTCAGCAGGGCCCGCAGCACGCTCGGGTGGACGTGCCCGCTGCGGATGTCCGACTCGGCCGCGGGCGGCAGACCGATCCGCGGTTCGGCCAGCACCCGCTCGGCCTCCGTGGGCAGCGCGGCTGCGGCGGGGCCGGGGCGGGCCGGGTGGAGACCGGTGACCTCCCAGTGGGGCCGGGCCCGGCTCAGCCGTACGTCGACGGTCGTGCCGCCCGCGTGGCCGGGTGTCCACTGACGGCACACCACCAGCACACTGGCCGAGTCGGCCAGGATCCCGCCGTACTGCGCGTCGATCACCTGAAGTGCGGCACGGTCGGCGTCGGGGCGCAGCGCGCCCGCCCGGTCCACCAGTGACGGGGCCGCCCCCAGCGCGGCCACCCGTTTCTTCGCCGCGGCCGCACCGCCCCGGCCGGCGGGCCAGGCGCCGATCGCCTCCACCACGCGCACGGCACGCAGCTTCACTTCGGGGTCCACATCGCCCCGGTCGGGTCGCCAGGCCGTGGTCGTCGGCAGGGGTGGGAGCGGGGGCCGGGCTACGGACGTGGCCGGGGCGGCCTCCGTCCGGGAGGTCGCGGAGCAGCCCATGGGTCCCGCGAGCAGTCCACCGGTGCCGAGCAGCAGGGCGCGTCGGCCGAGTGAGGGTGGCATGCGATGTCCCGTTCTCCTTCGGGGTCCTTCTCCGCACGGACGCGGACCCGGGCGGATTGCGATGGTTGTCGGCGCTCCCGGCGCGCCGCGGCCGGCCGGATGCTCAGCGGTGCGGGGCCGGCGTCCCCCGGCACCGGGTCCTCTCCGTGCCGACCCCCTCCTGCAACAGGTCGTTCCCCGTCACAGCGTCGTGACGAGTCCTCCGTCGATGACGAATTCCGATCCGGTGACGTTGCCCGACCGGCCGCTCGCCAGCAGCAGTACCAGATCGGCGACTTCTTCCGGCAGGCTGAACCGCCCGGTCACCGCCTGGGCGGCGAACCCCTGGGCGATGTCGTCCGGTTCGCTGCCGGCGACCGCCGCGACGGTCTGCGCGATGCCTCCCTCGCCCAGCCAGAGGTCCGTGGCGACGGGCCCGGGGCTGACGGTGTTCACCCGTACCCCGTGCGGGCCGACCTCCTTGGACAGGGCCTTGGAGAAGTTGCTCAGGGCCGCCTTGCTCGCTCCGTAGTCGATGACCGAGGGGTCGGGCAGAAAGGCGCTGACCGAACCGACCGTCACGATCGATCCGGAGCCGCTTGCGATCAGATGCGGCAGGGCGGCGCGTGTGGTGCGCACCGCGGTGAGGAGGTTGACCGTCAGCGCCCACGTCCATTCGTCGTCGCCGACGGACAGGAAGCCGCCCGCTCTCGGACGCACGGCCCCGACATTGTTGACGAGGATGTCCAGGCCCCCGTACCGGTCGACCGCTTCCGCCACCGGTCCCTCGGCACCGTCGGGCCGGGTGAGGTCCGCCCGCACGAAGTGGACGTCCTCGCGCGCCGCAAGCTCGGACAGCGGTTCGGTGAGGGTCCGGGAGGCCGCGACCACTCGCACGCCTTCGTCGGCGAGGGCGCGTGTCACGGCAAGGCCGATGCCCCGGCCGGCGCCGGTGACCACGGCCGTCCTGCCTGTCAGACGCAGATCCATCACGCTCTCCCAGCAAACGAACGGCACCGACGAGGAATTGGGGCGCTCAACCGGGGGAAGGGCGCCGGACCCAGCGTCACCGGGCCCCGCGGTGACGGCACGGCCCGGAGTGCAACTGGGTGACACCGGCCGACCGTCCGGGTGACAGCGGCAGTCGGTACGCCTCCGTCGCTCCGCCCGGCGCCGCTCTCCGTCCGCCGGGCACCACGCCGGGCACCACCCCCGCCCCGTCGCTACGTCACGCCTTGGTGGGTCGCCGTCACACGTTCTTCGGCGACGTCCAGGGCATGACGCACCGCCCCCAGCGCCACGGCCCGTTCACCGAGCACCGACGCGTCGAGTTCCACCGGCACCAGGGTGCGGGATCGCAGGTGCCTGCGCACCGGTTCGAGCAGGGTGTCGCCCGCCCGCGAGACACCGCCCCCGACGACGACACGGCCCGGGTCGAGGACGAGCAGGAGCACGGCGAGTCCGCGGGCGAACCGGGCGGCCACCCGTTCCACCACGTCGACGGCGGTCCGGTCCCCCGCACTCGCCGCCGCGAAGAGTGGTGCGATGTCGTGGGCGGCGCCGACGGGAGCACCCGCCTCCAGGGCCAGCCGGTGAATGGCCTCGGCGCCGACGAGCCGTTCGAACGGCCCCATGCCGTCGGCCGGACGCGGTCCGGGGACCGGACCGGAATCTCCCATGAGATCGATGAATCCCAGCTCACCGGCGGCGGCCGAATTGCCCCGGTAGGGGCGGCCGTCGATGACGATGCCGGTGCCGATGCGCCTTCCCCACTGGACGAAGACCAGGCAGTCGGTAGAGGTACCGGCGCCGTCGCCCCTGCCGGTCGCCGAGGAGGCCGCGGCACCCTGCCGGCACTCGGCCAGCACCGCGAGGTTGACGTCGTTCTCGATGGACACCGGACAGTGCAGCCACTCGCGCAGCAGGGTTGCGGCCGGCAGCCCGGCCCAGTCGGGAATGCTGGGCGCGAGCAGCACCTCGCCCCGCTCCCGGTCGACGATCCCGGGGGTGCCCGCGCTCACCGCCCACAGGCTCGACAGCGGCACGTCCGCCTCGGCCGCCGCCGCCGTGAGCGCGGCCCGGACCGTGGCGAACAGGCGCGTCCCTCCCGTACCCCTGTCCACGGCGGTGCGATGCGTGGCCAGTACCCGGCCTGCCAGGTCCGCGATCATCACCAGCACCTTGTGCGGGCCGATGTCGACCCCCGCGACGTGCCCCGCCTCGGCGCGGAACCTGGCGTACTGGGCGGGCCGGCCGAGCTGTTGCGGTCCTACGGCCGTGGTGAACTCCACCAGTCCGCAGTCCCTCAGTTCGCCCAGGGCCCTGGTCACCGCGGGCCGTGACAGCCCGGTGAGCGCGGCGAGGTCGGTGACGCGGGCGGTGGGCGCGTCCCCCTCCCGCAGTGCGGCCAGGACCGCGGCGACGTTCATCCGGCGCAGGACGTGCGGGCCGGTGGCCGCCGCTCTGTGGACTGACATGTGCGTCAACTCCCTTGCCGAACCGCACTGTCGGCACTGTACCCAGCGCTTCGAGAGCGCGGACGGTCGGCGCTCTTGACGGTCACGGCACGGTCCGCCCATATTAACGAATGCTCCGTTAGTAACGGCCTTGGCCGCGATGGGCAGCGGGAGAAGGAGCGCGTTCGGGGCCTTGGGATCCAAGGCGGAGGTCCCGGACGCCGCGACGCCGCCGACCATCGCGGGCGAGACCGTAAGTCTGATGCGCGTCCGCTCCATGCACTCGGCAAACCTCCGCATCCCTTCGTCGGACGAGGTCAACGTTGAGAAGCCTCAGATCCTGGATCGTCGTCTGCACGACCGCCCTCACGGTGCTGGCCGCGGTGTTGAGCGCTCCCGCCGTTCCCGCGGAGGCGGCTCCCCGCGGGAGACCCGCCTTCGCCGCCGGACCGGCCGAGGCGGCCCTGCGCCGTCTTCTCCCCCGGCACGCCGGGCAGTTCGACCTCGTGGCGGTGGACCGTCCCGCGTCCGGTGACTATTTCGCCGTCTCCGGGACCGCCGGGCACGTGCGGGTTCGAGGGAGCAGCCCCGCCGTGCTGCTCAGCGGAGTCGACTGGTACCTGAAGTACACGGCGAAGGTGGACATCGGCTGGCCCGGTGACAGCACGTCGAGACTTCCGAAGAAGCTCCCCGCGCCCGTCGGCACGGTCCGCCGGGACGCCTCCGTGCCGCACCGGTTCGCCCTCAACGACACGGACGACGGCTACTCCGGCGCGTACCGGGACTGGGCCTCGTACGAGAAGCAGATCGACGTCCTGGCGCTGCACGGCGTCAACGAGGTGTTCGTCCAGATGGGTGCGGACGCCGTGTACTACGACACGTTCCGGGAGTTCGGGTACGCGAAGAAGGACCTCGCGTCCTGGATTCCCGGTCCGGCGCACCAGCCGTGGTGGCTGATGCAGAACATGTCCGGCTTCGGTGGCCCGGTCGGCGAGAAGCTGCTGGACCGGCGCGCCGCGCTCGGCCGCAGGATCGCCGATCGGCTGCGCCTGCTCGGCATGACCCCGGTCCTGCCCGGCTACTACGGCACGGTCCCGCCCGGGTTCACCGACCGCAACCCGACGGGCCCCGTGGTCCCGCAGGGCGACTGGGTAGGCTTCGAGCGGCCGGACTGGCTGGACCCGCGCGGCAAGATGTTCCCGAAGGTCGCCGAGGCCTTCTACCGTCACCAGCGAAGGCTGTTCGGTGACTCCACCATGTACAAGATGGATCTGTTGCACGAAGGCGGCAGGCCGGGCGATGTACCCATCGCGGACGCGGCTCGGGCCGTCATGAGCGCTCTGCAGACCGCGCACCCGGGCGCCACCTGGGTGCTGCTCGGCTGGCAGAGCAATCCGTCGACTCAGCTCATCGACGCGGTCGACAGGAACAGACTGTTCATCGTCGACGGACTGGCCGACCGCTACAACGGTCTGGACCGGGAGGCCGCCTGGCACGGCACGCCGTACGCCTTCGGAACCATCCCCAACTTCGGCGGCCACACCACGATCGGGGCCAACTCGGCGGTCTGGACGACCCGGTTCAACGAGTGGCGCACCAAGCCGGGCAGTGCGCTCCGGGGGATCGCCTATCTGCCGGAGGGCACCGGCGGCAACCCCGTCGCGTACGAGCTGTTCACGGAACTCGCCTGGCAGAGCGCCCCTTCCGACGACGCGGCCTGGTTCGCCGCCTACGCGGAACGCCGCTACGGAGGCGCCGACCCGCATGCCGCCAAGGCATGGGAACTGCTGCGGGCGGGCCCCTACAGCACACCGTCCGGCACCTGGAGCGAGTCCCAGGACAGCCTGTTCACCGCACGCCCCGCACTGACGGTCGGCTCCGCGGCCAGCTGGAGCCCGTCGTCCATGCGGTACGACGCCTCGACGGTGCAGCGGGCGCTCACGGAGTTGCTCCGAGTCGCCCCCGAACTGCGGAAGTCGGATGCGTACCGGTTCGACGTGGTGGATGTGGCCCGGCAGGCACTGGCCAATCGCAGCCGTACGCTGCTGCCGCAGATCAGGTCCGCGTACGAGGAGAAGGACCTGGCCCTGTACCGGCAACGGGCCACGGAGTGGAAGCGGGATCTCGCCCTGCTGGACCGGCTGCTGGCCTCCGACCGGCGGTTCATGCTGGGACCCTGGCTCAAGGACGCCAGGTCCTGGGGCGACACCGATGCCGAGCGGGCCGCGGCGGAGTTCGACGCCCGCTCGATCCTGACCACCTGGGGCCATCGTTCCGGCAGCGAGTCCGGTGGGCTGCGCGACTACGCGAATCGCGAATGGTCGGGACTGGTGGGCGACTTCTACGCCGAACGCTGGACGCTCTATCTCGACTCCCTCGACACGGCCCTGGCCACCGGCCGGCCCCCGGCCGCGATCGACTGGTTCGCGCGGGACAACGCCTGGAACCTGGAGCGCAAGAGCTACCCGGTGAAACCCACGGGCGACCCGGTCGCACTGGCCGACACCGTACGCGTGGCTCTTGCGGCGCCCCTCGCGCCGACCGCCCTGCGTTGATCGACCGACGCCCGTGCCCACAGCGCCGTTGGAGACCATCGCCCCGGACCGCACCTGCTCCACGGTCCGCCACTGCCGGACGGCGCCGCGGAAGTCCGTCCTGCGTGACACAGCTCACGACTATTCACGTATTGCGCAACCATTAAAGTGTAGGCATGGATGCCGATACCTCCGACACTCAGGCCAACCAGCAGATCGCGATGCTCGACGGCGGCCCCGCACACGGGCTGCGTATGTGGGTCACCAGCCGGCCACCGGTGGTTCAGGTCACCTGGCCGTGCGAGGTCGAGGCGCCACCCGAGGGCATGCGGGTGGAAGCCCTGTACGTCTATCGACTCGACCCCCGGGCGAAGGAGCAGCCGCTGCGCTACGGCTTCGACGGGGCCAGCCCCTGACGGTCCCCGGTCCGCGGACCGGCACGCACCGGGAGTGAGGGACCCGGCCGGTCGCGGACACACGTTCACCGACCGTGCCGGGTCGCGGCGGGGTCCCTTCGTCCCGCGCGGCGGACTTCGGCCGAGGGCCATTCCGCCGCGCACGGCGCGAAGGACCCCGTCCGGTCAGGGTCCGATGTGCTGGTGCGACGCCCACAGCAACGGGCTGTTGCCGGCGTACTCGTCACGAACGCCCCTGACGGCGGCGTGCAGGCGACGCGCCGGGTCCGCGCCGCCGGGCAGTTCCGCGTAGACGTCGTCGGCGATCCGGGCGGCCACATCGTCGACGATGGGCCACAGGGTGCCGATCACATGCGAGTATCCGGCCAGTTGGAACGCCGACGAGATGTGGATGACCTCGTCGGACAGTTCATCGCCGCCGCGCGCCGTACCGCAGGCGGACAGATAGGCGAAGTGGGCGTCCGGGATGCGCAGCCGTCCGATGTCCACGACCGACAGCGCTCCCCCGGCCAGGGTCAGTCGGCTCGCCGAGGGTTCGCCGACATCCGTGGTGGCGTGGCAGGCGATGTGGACCCAGGCCGCCGTAGCCAGCTCCTCACGCACGCTGTCGGGGTCGGCCGCCCCGTCCAGCAGCATCCGGACTCCCGGCAGCCGCGCACCGGCGACCTCGGCCTCCCTTTCGGCGGCGGGCAGTCGGTGGTCGGGCAGGTCCCCGATGGCGACGACGAGCGAGCGGTCCGGTGGCCGGTGCGCGCCGCGGAGTCGGGCGCGCAGCAGTTGGTGCAGCGTGGGGGTGCAGGAGCCGACCACGCAGTCGAACACCGTGCGCCCGTCCCGCACCGTGTGGTGCCCGGCCGCGTGCACCGGAAGCAGCGACAACTGCCCGGTCGGCAACCACCAGAGCCTGGGCAGCGGATCGGGCCCCGGTTCGAGGCCGAGCGTCTCCAGCACGGGGCCCGTCACCGTGTCCCAGAGCCAGCCCAGCAGGCGCGTCACGGACCGGCTCGCGGCCCACCGCAGATCCGGCTCGACGGTCGGGGAACGCATCAGATCCTGGGCCAGGTCCAGAGCGATACGGCGATCCTCGACCGCGTCCGGAGTGAGGCCCGGCAGGGAAATCACCTCTGTTCCGGCGGCCGTGAGCGCGATGGCGTGGCTGCCGAACCGGCTGACGTTGACCACCACGACGGGGCCCGCGGCCGCGACCTGGGACCGCACGACCTCGTCGACCCGCTCGGGCACCTCCCCCAGCGCATGCGAGAACAGGACGCAGCGTCCGCGTTCCAGCAGGTCCAGGGCTTCGGCGGGATCCGCACCGCGGTTCAGCAGGCAGGCCGCCGCGTCCGAGGCCAGGCCCCCGAACGGCATCAACTGATACTCCTGGTCGTCCCGTTGCTCCAGCCGCGACACCAGGTCCGGCAAAAGGTCGACGGTCAACCGGAACGCCTGCTCGGCTCCGGCGAAGTCGCCTTGTTCCGCCGCCGATCGGCCCCAGCGCTGGCTTGCCAGTCCGCGGACCCGCAGCGGCGCGCCGGGCGTCCTGGCCGCCTCCGCGTACGCCGCCACGGCCCGGTGTGCGTCCGAAGGGGGCAGCGACGCCGCCAGGTCCAGCAGCCGACCCGCTCGGCCGGGATCTTCGTGCGACGGGGCGAGCCTTACCGGATCGGGTGACAGATCGGCCAGTTCGTCGAGCACGGCGGCCCGCTCGGGGTGTCCGGGCGGGTACGCGTGGGCCAGTTCCGTCGCCAGAAGGCCGGCCTCGGCGAGATGTTCGGGCGTGCCGCCCTCGGCGCCGTGCCGGTCCCGCAGAGCGAGCGCCAGCCCGGTCATCGCCTCGGCCCGCACACCGGGCCGGTCGATCGGCAACGCCAGCGCGGCCCGGCAGAGAGCCACCGACTCCTCCAGCACGGGCGCTTGGGGGCGGCGCAGGAACGCCTGCCGCAATGCGGCGCCGAGCCGGGCCATGCGCAGGGGGCGGTCCCGGTGGTCCGCCGGTGTGAGTTCCAGTGCGGACCGCAGGGCGCCGATCGCCTCGTCGAGCCGCGGTGAGTCGCCGGTGCGCCGGTATCCGTCGAGCCATTCCGCGCTCTGCTCGGTGAGAGCGGCGGCACGGGCCAACGGCCCATTACTCGCGCGGAGTTCGACCGGACGCGGGGTGCCCGAGCGGCCCGTCAGCACGTCCCGGTGGGCCTGCATCGCGACGATCCCGGCCAGCGCGTCCGGCCGTGTCGTGGCGCCGGAGGACGCCTCCCGGTACCGGGCCAGGGACTCGACCAGCGCGGCCCGGTCGCCCGTGTACTCGTACCGGCAGCGCAACGCGTCGGCCAGGACGAGCAGCCGGCGCGGCTGGGACTGCTGGAAGGCGAGCGGGTCGAACACCGCGTCCTGCCCGAGCCGGACGGCCATGTCGAGCAGGGGCAGCGCCGCGGTCTCCTGGTAGCGGTCCAGGAACCTGGCCGCGAGGTCGCCGATCGACGTCGCGATGTCGGTCAGCCACGCCCGCGCGACCACATCACGCCAGAGCGCGACCGCGATGCGCAGAGCGCGCCGGTCGTGCGTCCGCTCCCACTGCCCCAGCACGGCGCCGCCCAGTTCGCGCAGATGCGCGGCGATGTCGTCCTGGTCCCAAGCGCCCGACGGCGAACGGAAGGCGTCGAATCGGCCCGACACGGGAGCGATCCGGTCCCGGAAGACCTCTGTCTCGGTGTTCTCGCGCAGGATGCGCCGCCACTGGGCCGGGGTCGGATCGACGACCCTCAGGGACGAGCGGTTCAGCTCGTCGACCGCCGCGTCGAAGGCGGCACGCGTCCGGTCAGTGGCCATCGCGGCAGGCCAGGATCAGCCGGACCGGACCGGGGATCTCGTATCCCTCGGCACGGTCGTCGACCAGTGCCAGCAGCCTGAGCGCCTCGGCGAGGTCCCGGTCGGACGTGCTGCCGGCGCGGTAGCGCGCCCAGTACACGGTCCCGCCCACGTGGGCCGCCTCGGCGTCGAAGCCCTCGTTCGGACCGAGGAGGGCGTCCAGCTCCAGGCCCGCATCGAACGCGAGGACTGCTTCCCGGTCCCCGGTGCCGCGGTAGCGCTCCAGCCGTTCCCGAAGGCCCGCCAGCACCGGGTCCGTCATCGGACGGCCGCCAGGTCCCGCCGGACACCGTCGACCATGGCTTCCAGGAAGTGCCGGGAGAAGGAGTTCGGCGGCTCACCCACCCTGATCCGCCGCCCACGTTCGGTGAAGAAGGCCGAGTCGGGCATCCTTTCCTGGTCGGCCGGGATGAACTTGAGCAGTTCCTGGTACGCGGCCAGTGCCTCCTTGAGCGTGTTGCGCAGCTCGTCCGGCCGGGCGCGGACGCGGTCCAGTTCTCCCATGTACGCGAGGGAGATCATGCGCCATTCGCCGGCGTCGATGATCTGCGACGGCTCGGGTCCGCCGTACCGGTCGGCGTGCTGGGGTGCCAGTGCGGGCATCCGGAACACGAACCGGCGTTGCCTGCCGCATCCCACGCATCCGAACGAGTGCTCCGACGCGAGCCCCTGGTCGGTCTGGATCGACGCGTGCCTGTAACCGGTGCTTCCGCTCTCACCGCACTCGCACGGGTGCAGCTCCATGTACAGGTGCGCTTCGGGAACGGACCGGGCGTACGGCAGTGGCATACCGCTCACTGTAGTTCGCGGCAGCCACTAGGATCCATGGATATGAGCGAAGACCGACACGAAGTCGCCAGGCTCTGCGAGAACTTGACCTTCTTGCGCCGCGAAGCGGAGAGACGCGGTCTCGGTGCGCGGTTGGACGCGATCGTGGCCGCCGCTGCGGCCGGCCGGACCGAGGGCATCACCGCCTTCATGCGGAGTGTGGGCGCTCCGGAGTCGGCCGAAGTACGTGGCCCAGGCGGCATCGTCCACCCGGCGGCCACCGAATTCCGCTTCGGCGTCGATGTCTACGGGTGCCCCGGCGAAGCCTGCGACCGGAGTTGGATCCGGCCGCCGGGAACACCCGTCGAGGTCTGCGCGGTGCGCGGCACCGCACTGCGCCTGCGGCCGACCGCGTGACCGGTCTCCTCGTCGAGGTCGGCCGACGGCTGGCGGAGCGCTGGCTCTCCGTCCTGGTCCTCCCCGGCCTGCTGTTGGTCGCGGCGCTGTCGACAGGACTCCTGCTGGGTCAGGGAGATGCCCTCTCGGCGCGCCGACTGGCCGATGCCGCAACCGACATGGCGCGTCGTCTCCAGGCCGACGGCTCCGCCACGGTCCTGCTGACCGGGCTGGCGGCCCTCCTCGGCGCAGGTGCCGCCGGGCTGGCCGCGCAGGGACTGGGCCGGCTGGTCCGGGCCGTCTGGCTGGGAGACTGGCCCCAATGGGCCACCCCGGCCAGGAGCCGTCTGTCTCAAAGGCGGTCGCGGCAGTGGCAGAACCACCAGGCAGGGCTGGAGGAGGCGGCCGCAGCCGGCCGCGACCCGTCCGGCTTCGCCCGGCGCCGCAACCGGATCAGCCTCGCCCCGCCGGTACGGCCGACCTGGATGGGCGACCGCCTCGCCGGCGCCGATGTCAGGGTCTTCGCCGAATACCGGTTGGACCTCGCGGCGTGCTGGCCCCGGCTGTGGCTGGTGCTGCCCGAGGACGTACGCGAGGAACTGCGCACCGCGTCCGGGGCGCTCGACGCCGCCGCGGTGCTGGCGGGTTGGGCGGTTCTCTACGCGTTCGCGGGTGTCGTGTGGTGGCCCGCCTCGCTCGTCGCGGTGGCTGTCTACGCCACGGGCCGGTATCGGGCCCGGATCGCTGCGGCGACCTTCGCGGACCTGATCGAGTCCACCGTCGACCTGTACGGCGGCGCTCTCTGCACGGCCCTCGGCCTGGCTGCCGCCGAAACCCCGCTCACTCCGGAACTCGGCGCCGCCGTCACCTCCCGCTGCCGCAAGGGCGCTTGAGCCGTCGCGGGGCGTGATCCTGACGAGAGGCCCTGATGGCCGACCGGCATCGGAGCGGTGAGAAGCGGCGCGCGTCCCACGGGGTGACGAGGACCGCTGACGTGGCAGGGACCGACGGTGGCCACGCCCTCGCTGTGACGGGACGGCGTCACACCGGCTCGGGTGTGCCGGATCCATTCAGGCGATCATGGGCCGGTCGTACGGGGCGATCGGCGCCGGAAGCACCGTGGAGCCGCTCAGACAGCGGTCCGTCGCCGCCGCGACGGACCGCCCCTCCGCGATGGCCCACACCACCAGGGACTGCCCGCGGCCCGCGTCACCGGCGATGAACACCCCGCCCGTCCCGGCTCGGGCCGTCCGCTCGGCCGCCCCCACCGCACCAGCCGTTTCGGCCGTTCCCGCCGTTTCCGCCGCGAAGGCGCCGTTGCGGGCGAAGTTCCCCCGGTCGTCCAGCACGAGCCCGAGCTGCCGCATCAGACCGGTGCCCCGCTCGGGGCCGAAGAAGCCCAGGGCGAGCAGGACCAGATCCGCCGGAATGACCCGCTCCGTCTCCAACCGCGG
Organism: Streptomyces sp. NPDC093149; assembly: GCF_044754145.1. NCBI lineage: Bacteria > Bacillati > Actinomycetota > Actinomycetes > Kitasatosporales > Streptomycetaceae > Streptomyces > Streptomyces sp. NPDC093149. The sequence goes on along the minus strand of NZ_JBIVON010000003.1, from coordinate 302,402 downwards.
CCGTCTGCCCTCGGGCTCCACCTCCGCCAGTCGCAGCGCGCGCACATGACCGGAGCGATCCCCTTCGAAACTGAGGGTGGCGGACGAGAAGACTCTCGGATCCGTGCCGCCTCCCCCACGGGCTTCTTCATGAGCATGGGATATCCGATAGACCTTCGGATACACGGGCCAGGGCTCGGTGTTCCGTCGGGTCTCACCGGGCTCGGGATTGATGTCCAGTTGCACGGCGGAAGCTGCGCCCTGCCTCAGCACGGTGCCCAGACAGTCCGAACCGGTGTCGCCGCCGCCGATGATCACCACATGCCGGCCCTCGGCGGTGACGGCCGGCACGTCGCAGTCGCCCTCCGTGACCCGGTTGGCCAGGGTCAGGTAGTCCACGGCCTGATGGATTCCGTACAGCTCGCGGCCCGGGACGGCCAGCTCCCGCTGCCCGGTGGCTCCGACGGCGATCACGACCGCGTCGTGTCGCCCGGCGAGTTCCGCGGCGTCGACATCGCCGCCGACGTCCACACCCGTGCGGAACTCGGTACCCTCCGCCCGCATCTGCTCGATTCGGCGGTCCAGGTGGCGCTTCTCCATCTTGAACGCGGGAATGCCGTAGCGCAGCAGTCCGCCGATGCGGTCGGCACGCTCGTAGACGACGACGGCGTGGCCGACGCGGGTGAGTTGCTGCGCCGCCGCCAGCCCCGCGGGTCCGGAGCCGATGACCGCGACGGTCTTCCCGCTGAGCCGCTCGGGCGGCTGCGGCGGCGCGTATCCGCGTTCCCAGATCTGGTCGGCGATCGCCTGTTCGACGTTCTTGATCGTCACCGGGTCGGCATTGATGGTCAGTACACAGGCGTCCTCGCAGGGCGCCGGGCACAGCCGCCCGGTGAATTCCGGGAAGTTGTTCGTCGCGTGCAGCCGCTCGGCCGCCGCCCACCAATCGCCCTTCCGCGCATACGCGTTCCACTCGGGGATGAGGTTTCCCAGTGGGCAGCCGCTGTGGCAGAACGGTATGCCGCAGTCCATGCATCGCCCCGCCTGCGCGGAAACGAGCGGTAGCCGTGCCTGCCCCGCGTAGACCTCGTTCCAGTCGCTCAGCCGTTCCTGGACGGGGCGTGCCGGAACGGGACGGCGGGGGGTCTTGAGGAAGCCGTGGGGATCGGTCATGGGCCGCCTCCGTCGCTCACTCGCGGTGCACAGGCGTACGGCCAGACTACGCCTGCGGGCGGGCCCGGCGGGGTTCACGCCGCCGCCGCACCGACCGGCGGGCCGTCAGAAGGAGTGGTCGATCCTGCCACGATGGTGAACCACGTCGGGGACGGCTGCGCGGTGGATCGCGATGACAGCGGCGTCGTCGCCCAGACGCCCGCCGACGTGGGCGAGGAGGTCGCGTCGCAGATGGTTCAGGAGCGCCTCCGGGGAGCTCTCCGTCCATCGGGCGGCCCGCTCCTCGAACGGGTAGAAGTCCCCGCCCCGGTCACGCGCCTCGACGACCCCGTCGGTGTAGAGGAGAAGGGTGTCACCGGCCTCGAAGGGGAACGCGTCGAGGGTGTAGGACGCAGGGCCCATGCCGCCGACCCCCAGCGGGGGCGCGGGATGAAGACCCGGCACGGTGACGGAGTGTCCCGGGCCCAGCACCAGGGGCGCGGGGTGTCCGCAGCTCGTCATGCGGCTGATGTGGTCCTCGTCAGGGATCTCCAGCAACAGAGCGGTGACGAAGGGTTCTCCCGGCTCGTCCTCCGAGTCGAAGTCGGCCTGATAGCGCGTGACGCTCTGTTCGAGGGCGGCGGCGAGTTCGGGCAGGCCGGTGTGCTGGTGGGCGGCCTCGCGGAAGGCGCCGAGCAGCAGGGCGGCCTCTCCGATGGCGGCCAGGCCCTTGCCCCTCACGTCCCCGATCATCACGCGCGTTCCGCCTTCGACGCGGGTGGCCGCGTACAGGTCTCCGCCGATCAGGGCCTCGTCCTCCGCGGCCAGGTACAGCGAGGCGACCTTCAGCGGGCCGATCCGGTCCGGGAGCGGCCACAGCAGGACGTGCTGTGCGGCTTCGGCCACCGACCGCACACGTGCCAGCTGCCGTCCGCGCCGTTCGCGTATCAGGGCGAAGAACACGGTCAGCACCGAGAGCAGTGCGATGGCGACGATCTGCACCAGTATGTTCCGGGAGGACAGCGTGCCGATGTGCTGGCCGATGTACGCCTGGGCCGCCACGGCCAGGACGCCGATGCCCCCGGTCGGGAGCGGGCCGGCGAACGAGGCGGTGAGCGCCGGTGCGATGACCAGCAGCGGCCCCAGATGGATGTCCTGCGGCGCGAAGATGTCCACCAGGGTGATCACGACGATGAGCATGACGGGAATCGCCAGCAGCGCATGGCTCGGCCGCCATGGTTCTCGCAGATCCGTAAACCGTTCACTGAGGCCCACGCCTCCACAGTGCACCGCCTCAGGGCGGCGCACGAGTCGGCCGACCGCGGTCCGGGCCGCCGGTCCCTCTTCGGCGCGGCGCCGCTCCGTACACGGGCGTTCCCGCCGAGGCGTCCTGGACCCGTGGCCCGGACGGGCGTCAGGGACGCCCCGGTCGTACGGACTGCCGACACCCCGGCACCGGGGACCGCACGCCGGGAGAGTGTCACCACACGCATCCGCGCGCTCACGGAGTGCCCGGTACGCACAGCCCGGGCCGTCCACCGAATGACGCGTTAGGCTCGTTTTGTGGGCAGACGTCCCGACCGTGGAGGCGGTCATGAGCGAGATGGACATGTATCCGACCCCGTCCCAGGCCGAGGGCGAGAGGCTCGAAGAGGACAGGGATCCGGCCGAGGAGCGGCACCCCGCCACGATGCGCACCCAGCCGTCACAGGCGGAGGGCGAGCGCCGGGCGGAGGACAACGAGAGCTGACGGAGAAGCGGCATCCGTTCGACGACGACCCGCTGGGGGTTCGCCGGGTGGAGGGTGCGTAGGCCCTCCTCCTTCTCCCCCTTCTCCCCCGCTGCCGAACCGAGTGAGCACAGCGCCCCGGAAGGGGCGCTGCCTCGTATCGAAGGCCGATCACCGGTCTCCGAGCATGAAGGAGGTGCGCCCGGTATGGATGCGGAACGTGCCGGCCGTCTGGTGTCGGCGCTCCGCGCCCGTGACGTGATGGCCCATGTCGTGGAGGCGGGTGTCTACGAGTTCGGGATCCGCGTCGTCCTCGACGAGGGAATCGAGGCTCTGTGGGACGTCGACGGGGCCTCGGGGCTGGACGCGGAGATCGTCGGCGACGGAGTGCTCATCGGCTTTGTACCCCATGTGCCCGGCTCGGAGAACTTCACCGAAGCACAGCTCGTGGAGAGCATCGCGACGACGCGGTATTCGGCGGAGGGGCTCCGCCCGCCCAGCGACGCCGCCGCCCCGGCCGGTGAGGCCGCACCCCCCGACACGTCCGCACCACCGCCCTCTCCCCCGATCACCCCGCCGGTCGCCCGCTACCAGCGCCGGGCGCATTGGATCCGTCGAGGCGACAGGAACGGCCCCCGGCACTGACCGGCGCTCGCGGGAAGCATGGACGCCGCAGGCCCACGGGGCCGGGCCCGGCCGACCCGACGGCGAGAACCCCGGACGAACCCGGACGGAGTGGCCCGTCCCCGATTCGGCCGTGCCGGGTCGTCGCCGGGCAGGTGGCGGGTGACGATGGCCCGTGACGGCACTGCGGCACGGGTTGGCGGGCGACATGAAGCATGGTGAGGCGCAGAGCCCCGGGCTCCCCGGTCGCCTGGACCGCAGGCACTTCCTCGCTGCCGCGGCGACGGGCGGAGCGATGGCGGGCGGCATGGCGGTGGGCGGCTGCCACTCCTCCGCGAGCGGGGAGCCCGGCACCGGGTCCGTACCGCCCGGCGCGACCCGTACCGCCGAGAACACGGAGAGGACCCGGGCGGGGAATGCCGACTGGCGCATCCGTTCGGTGGGGCCGCCCGAGGCGGTCGAGGGCTATACGGACAAGGTGAGCGTGCTGCCGGGTGAGGAGTTCGGCCTGCATGTCTCCACCACCGCCCCTGCGTTCCGGGTCTCGGCCTACCGCGTCGGCTGGTACGACGGGGCCCAGGCGCGGCTGGTCTGGCGTTCGCACCGGGTCGCCGGGGCCGTCCAGGCCCGCCCCCGCATCCTTCCGGCCACCCGGACCGTGCGCGCGGACTGGCGGCGTTCGCTCCGGGTCCGCGCCGACGGCTGGCCGGAGGGTGCGTACCTGCTCCGGCTGGATGCGGACAACGGCCACCAGCGCTATGTACCACTGATCGTCCGCTCCGCGAGCGCGGCGGGCAGAACCGTGCTGATGCACGCCGTGGCGACATGGCAGGCGTACAACGTGTGGGGCGGCTACAGCCTTTACCAGGGCGAGAACGGCGCCTACGGCACACGATCGCTCGCCGTGGATTTCGACCGCCCCTACGACGGCAACGGCGCGGAGAAGTTCATGGTCTACGAACGGGCGGTGGTGGTCCTGGCGGAGAGACTGGGCATCCCGCTCGCCTACACCACGGGAACGGACGTCCACCGTGATCCCGGCGTTCTCCAGGGCGCCGTCGCCGCTCTCTCGCTGGGGCACGACGAGTACTGGACGCCGCAGCAGCGGGCCCATGTCACCCGGGCCCGCGATGCGGGCACCAATGTGGCCTTCCTCGGCGCCAACGCCTGCTTCCGCCGGATCAGGCTGGAGCCGGACGCCACCGGAGCCGACCGCACCGTCGTCTGCTACAAGACCGACTACCGCGACGATCCGTACCTCGCCGACCACGCGGACATGCCGACCAACGACTTCCGCCGGCCTCCCGGCGCCTCCCCGGAGTCCTCCCTGACCGGTGTCCTCTACGAGGGCTATCCGGTGGACGCCCCGTATGTCGTCCACGGGAGCGACCACTGGATCTTCGAGAGAACGGGCGTGAAGCGAGGAGACTCCTTCGCTCACCTGGTAGGGGTGGAGTACGACCGGGTCGTCCCGGAGATGCCCACCCCGGCGCCGCTCGAAGTGATCGCCCATTCCCCTCTGGTCTGCAACGGCGCGCACAGCCACGCCGACTCCGCCTACTACACCGTCCCGAGCGGAGCGGGCGTCTTCGCCTCGGGGACGATGAGGTGGGTCGAGGCCCTGATGGCGGGGACCCGGGAGAACGGGCGCAACCACGGCATGGATGCCCGTACAGGGGCTTTCGTCACCCGTGCCACGGAGAATCTGCTGCACGCGTTCGCCGCGGGCCCGTGCGGCCGGAGCAGGCCGAAGCCCAGGGACAATGTGAGGGACGTGTACGCCTCCGCACCGCACTGACGGCATTCCGGCCCCCCGGTCGATGAACTCCCGGGCCCGCAGGCGCAGTCGGCCCCGAATTCCGCCATCCCCGGCGACTGCTCGCGCGGTACTCCTTCGCCCCGGAAGCGCGCGTTGCCATTACGGCAACGATTGTTGTCACTCGATGCGCGCCGATCACAGTCTGGTGCCGGGCCGAAGACCATCGAGACCATCAGGAGGCCACACGATGACCACCCACGAAAGCGTCGGGGCAGCACCGGGCGGCGACGACGACGCACCGCCGAGGAACCGGGTCCACCACGTTCGATCCGGCGAGCTGGACGGCTACGCCGCGATCAGCGGCGGCACGGTCGGATCGAAGAAGCTCTGGATGGGCCGGGTGGAGAACCCGCCGCTGAGCGCGACGGACAACCACCATCACGGCGAGTCGGAGGCGGGGATCTACGTGGTCAGCGGTCACCCCGTGTTCGTCTTCCACGACGGCACGGAGGAGGTACGGATCACCGCGGATCCCGGCGACTTCCTGCTCGTCCCTCCGTTCGTTCCCCATCGCGAGGAGAACCCCGACCCGAACGAGCCCGTGGTCGTGGTGATCGCGCGGACCACGCAGGAGCCGATCAAGGTCTCCCTGCCCGAGCTGTACCGACTCGAGGAGACGGAAACGCGATAGGAGGGGGCCCGGTTCACGCGAAGTCGGGCCGGACCGTCAGGTCCGCCCCGGCGCCGTGGGCCGTAGATCTTGGGCCGAGGGCCGAGGACCGAGGGCCGAGCATCGACCAGGGCGATGAGGCCGCCGGACGGCTGTCGGAGTCTCTGGGCGCGCCGACCGGCTGATGCGTGTGCCGCCGGAACACAGCCGGGTAACCGATGGCCGGACGCCCGGCACCTCCGGTCACGCCGACAGTTGCGCCGTACATACCCTCTCCCGGTCCACTCCGGACCTGCTCGACGAACGGCCGGCCGAACGAGGAAGCGCGCCACTGCCCAAGCCTTCACGTCCGCCGAGGGCGAGAGTGCGGCCGGTTCCGCTGACCCGACCGAGCTCGCGGCTCCCTCTCGCTCCCAGCAACGGAGCACGACATCACGACATCCGCGGCAGAAAGGATTTGGCGAACATCACACTTCGACAAACCCGACACATCGGGCATTTCGCCCTAAAAATCGAGGGTTCTCATCTCCGGGCGCCGTAAGGTCACCGTGTCCTATGAATTGGGATTCGATCCGGTTCGACCGCGCCCTGTCTCCCGTTCATCGGTGATTCTCCGCGGCCCGAACAGATGCCGGGGCGGGCGACCCGTTGCAGCCCATGTCGCTGAGCGGTGGTGACCACACACTTCGGTGGCCCGGCTCGCAGCCGACCGCGGGGTCCGGCGACATGACCTATGGCACACGCGAGACGGGACACAGCCCTCATGTACGGATCACGCATAATGACCTGCTCGCGGCCCGCTCTGGCAACTGCCCTCGCCGCGACCTCGCTGCTCACCATGTGCGCCGTGGCAACCCCGGCCTCGGCCGACACCGTCAGCGCCTCGACGGGTGGCGCGAAGGTCGTCTGCACCTCGAAGAGGCCCGGCCTGGCCGCCCAGCTCGCCCACGACATGGCCGGTGCGCTGGCCGGGCGGGAGGGCACATCGTCGCTGGCCCTGTACGACCGGGCCAGTGGAACCAGCTGCGGACTCAAGGCCGACACGCATTTCGACTCCGCCAGCGTGGTCAAGGTCTCGGTGCTCGGCGCACTGCTGCGGCAGGCCGAGGAGGCGCAGCGGAAGCTGACTCCGCATGAGGTGAAACTGACCACCGCCATGATCACCAAGTCGGACAACGACGCGACTTCCGCCCTCTGGCACCAGATCGGTTCCGCCGGCTTCAAGAAGTTCCTCGCCCTGGCCCACATGGACCACACCGTTCCCGGTACGGGGCGAAGCTGGGGCCTCACCCAGATCACCGCGGGCGACCAGCTCCGGCTGATGCAGTTGCTGACGACGACGGAGAACACGGTGCTCGCGCCCTCCTCGCGCAGCTACGCGCTCGGGCTGATGAATCACGTCGTCCCGGGCCAGAGGTGGGGAGTGCCTGCCGGATCGCCCGCCACGGCGACCGTGCACGTCAAGAACGGCTGGCTTCCGCGCGCCACCGACGGATGGCGGGTGAACAGCGTGGGCGCCTTCACGGGCAGTGGTCACGACTACGCCATGGTCGTCCTCTCGACCGGCAACCGCACCATGGACTACGGCGTCGCCACGGTCGAGGGAGCTGCCCGTCTCGTCCATCGCGACCTGGCGGCTACCGCTGTGACGGCGAGCCGCTGAGCGGAGAACCGTCCGGGGCATGGTGGGTCCGCGTGATGCGAGCCGGGTGAGGACTTGCGTGCGGGTCGTGGTGCCCGGTACGGGGCCGGACAACCACGACCGGCTCCGTGGAGAGCCGTCGGTGCCGCGGCGCCGGTGCTGCCGCGGACGCCGGGCGGATCCGGTCCGGCGTCCGATCCCGGCGTTGCACGCCGCCGCTCCCTGCACCGCGGAATCACAACGGGCCCTGTGCTCCGGCGTGGTCGGTGGTCAGCCGCCGTGCTCCACGAGGCCCGCGACGACGACGGTCTCCGCCACGGTGCCGGGGATGTCCTCCGGTGCCGCGCGCAGGATGTCGCGGGAGAGCACCACGAAGTCGGCGGCCTTGCCGACCGTCAGCGAACCACGTTCGTTCTCAAGGAAGTTGGCGTATGCCGAGCCCATCGTGTAGCCGTGGACCGCGGCCTCCACGCTGATCGTCTCCTGCGGCATCCAGGGCTCCCCGCCGCCGAGGGGCCGCCGCGTGACGGCCGTGTGGATCCCGATCATCGGGTCCATCTCGGCCACGTTCCAGTCGCTGGAGAGCGCGAGCACGGCCCCCGCCGTGTGCAGGCTTCGCAGGGGCCATGCCTTGTGCCAGCGCCCGGCACCGATGTTCTCCGCCCAGTCCTTGCCGGGTCCCGCGACCTCCGGGGCGCTGTGGCGCGGCTGCATGCACGCCACCACGCCCAGTGCGGCGAAGCGTGGTGTGTCGTCGGGGTCGAGACACTCGACGTGGACGATCTGGTGGCGGGCGTCCCTCGGTCCGTTGACCGCGCGAGCGTGCTCGACGGCGTCGAGGACGGTACGGATCCCCCTGTCGCCGGTCGCGTGGACGAAGCACTGGAAGCCACGGGCGTCGAGCTTCGCCAGCAGGCTCGCGAACTCCTCGGGCGGGTAGAAGGTGTCGCCGCTGTGGTGACGGCAGCCCGCGTACGGTTCGAGGAGGGCCGCGGTACGCGGCTCGACGACGTCGTCGATGTAGAGCTTGAGCGGTCCGACCCGTATCCGGTCGTCGGCGTACCGGCGGGCGGCGGCGGCGAAGTCGTCGAGATCGGAGTCCGAGGTACCGCGCGGGTGGAAGAGGGCCGCGACGATCCTGGACCTGAGCCGGCCCTCGGCGCGTGCGCGTGTGAAGAGGGCCAGGTCGTCCAGCGAGTTCTGGGGTTCGACCACGGTGGTGATGCCGAACCCGATGGCGTCGTCCAGGGACTTGGTGAGACGTCCGTACTGTCGGTCGGCCGAGGCCCACGGCAGGCCGAGCGTCCGAAGGGCGCGATGACCGTCGCGGGAGAGGCCCTTGACGGCGAAGTCCGTGATGAAGCCGGTGGGCTCCCCCGTGGCCGGGTCGGTGGCGGCTTGACCGAAGGGCAGATCGGTGTGGTCGCGGTCGATGCCGAGACGGCGCAGGGCCGCGGTGTTGACCCAGGCGGTGTGCACGTCGTAGCTCAGCACGAAGGCGGGGACGTCGCCCGTGGCCGGGTCGAGATCGGCGGCGGTCGGCATCCGGCCGTCCGGGACGGCCGAGTAGTCGAAGGCTTCCGCCTCGATCCACTCGGCGTCGGGGTGGGCCGTACGCCAGGCCCGGATGCGGGCGTGGACCTCGTCGAGCGTACGGGCGCCGGAGAGTTGGACGCAGGCGTCGTCCGAGCCGAGCCGGACGTGGTTGTGGGCGTCGATGAACCCGGGCAGGACCAGCTTCCCGCCGGCGTCGATCACCCGGGTCTCCGGCCCCGTCCACCCCGGCGCGTCCTCGTCGGGACCGAGCCAGGCGATACGGCCGTCGACCACCGCCATCGCCTGCGCCTCGGGAAGCGCCGGGTCGACGGTGTGGATACGGGCGTTGCGCAGGACGAGATGGGCGGCCATGGCCATGTGAGGTGACTCCTAGTGGTGCGGGTGTTCGGCGGGGCCGTACCGCGCGGGCCCGATGCGGGCGTCGCACGGCGGCCGTTCAGGAAGGGTCGGCGTGCGGCGCCACGGTCCGTCGGGCGAGCACCCAGTAGACGAGCCCGGAGACGAGTGAGCCGAGCAGGGTCAGGTCGGCGCCGCCCAGTGGCGCCACCAGCGGGCCGGTCCAGAGCTCGGAGTCGCAGGTGAGCGCGGCGAAGACCATGCCGGCCAGGAGCGCGGCCGCACCGGCGGGGTGGAAGCCGGACCGGTACCAGTAGGCGCCGTCCGGTCCGGCGTGCAGGGCCGGTCCGTCGTAGTGGCAGCGGCGCATCAGCATGTCCGTGAGGAACACCCCGCCCCAGGGCGCGAACACGATGATCAGCAGCGAGAGGAAGGACAGCAGCGAGCTGGTGAAGTCGGTGAGGAAGAGCGCGCAGAGAGCGCCCGCGGCGGTGACGCCCGCACTGATGACGATGGCCTTGGAGCGGCTCCAGGGGACGCCGAGCACCTGAAGGTTCAGGCTCGACGAGTAGAGGGTGACGATCGAATTGGTCACCGAGCCGCCGAGGACGAGGGCGAGGAACAGTGTCTGGAACCACCCCGGCAGCAGCCGTTCCGTGCCGGCCACGGCGTCGGTCATGTCCGTCTGCGTGGCGGCGGCCACCCCGGCGATGCCCAGGGCGACCGACGACACGAAGCCGCCGAGGGCGCCGTACCAGGTGAGCGACCGCAACGAGGTCGCCCTCGGGAGGTAGCGCGTGTAGTCGGCCGGCATCGGAACGTAGCTGAACGGCCCGGCCAGCATCACGACGAATGCCAGGCTCCACCCGGACGCCCCGGGAGATACGGCCGCCCCGGCCGTATCGGCGCCCGGCAGCAGGAACACCAGGAGCGCGGCGAAGCCGACGGCGAGAACGTACGCGATCCAGCGCTCGGCGAACTGGACGGTGGCATGGCCCCAGAGCGCGACGGCGAAGGTCAACGCGAGTGTGATCAGCAGCGCGAGGGCCCGCCCGGTGCGGCCGGACCCCACTCCGGTGTCCGCGAAGAACGCTTCGAGGGCGAGCGTGCCGACGACGGTGTTGAGGATCGTGTAGCCGATGCTGACCACCCAATTGAGCATCCCGGCAGGCCAGTTGCCGCGAACGCCGAAGGGGGCTCGGGAGATGACGAGGGTGGCGGTGCCGGTGCGGACGCCGCTGAGCCCGGCCGCGCTGATGGCGAAGAACGACAGGCCGCCGAGGACCACGACACCGGTCGCCTGCCAGAAGGACAGGCCGAAGGCGACGGCCAGAGCACCGTTGATGACATAGGTGAAGGTGAGGTTGGACCCGAACCAGAGCCAGAACAGGTCCTTCGCGCTGCCGTGCCGCTCCTCGTCGGGAATCGGGTCGATGCCGTGGGTCTCGACCTGGAAGACCTGGTCGGCGGCGCCCGTCGCCCCTCCCGGCGCCCTCGTGGTCGTGTCCTGTTGCGTCATGCGGCCCGCCCCTCGTCCGTTCGTGGCCCGGCAGCCGGGCACCTCACTTTGAATGCCGTTCTAGAAGTTAGAACGGCATTCAAGATGTGCTTCCGGCATCTCGTCAAGACCTCTGCGAAGATCGGCTGCCGAGGTTCCTTCGTCCGGTCAGGCCGGATCGCCCGGCAGGATCCGAACGAGAGGTCCTGACGGCCTCGCCCACGATGGGCGGTGGGGGAAGGAGCGCCGTCCAGGGCCTTCGAATCCGAGGCGGAGGAGGGAGTCGGATGGGGTCTCCCCTGCTCGAACGCGGCTGAGAGCTCGGGGAAGGAGCGCCGGCGACCGACGACAACGCCCGAGGCGGAGGTCCCGGACGCCGCGACGCCACTGCGCATCGTGGGCGAGGCCGTAAGGTCGTCACCGAGCACACGGAGGAGGAGGCGCGGCGTGACAACGACGGCGCGACGGCGCGACGGACATCTGGCCCGGGAGCGGATGCTGGAGGAGGCGATGGTCGCCATCGCCGAGGACGGCCTGGCCGGGCTCACCATGTCGGCGCTCGCCAGGCGCCTCGGCACCAGCGGCGGCCACATCCTCTACTACTTCGGCAGCAAGGACCTGCTGCTCCTGGAGGCACTGCGGTGGAGCGAGAACGCGCTCACCGATGAACGCCGGGCGTTGCTGACCAGGCGGGTCGGCATCGAGCGGAAGCTCGAACTCTTCCTGGAGCTGTACCTTCCCCGCGGACCGCGTGACCCGCGCTGGACGCTGTGGATCGAGCTGTGGGCGCGCACGGCGTCGAACGAGCCGCTGCGCCAGGCCCAGGCCGAGATCGACCGCGGCTGGCAGGACGACCTCGAATCACTCCTCGCCAAGGGCGTGCGGCAGGGCCGCTTCGCCGCGGACCTGGATGTGACGACCCGCGCTTCCGAACTCCTGGCCCTGCTCGACGGGTTGAGCACCCGGGTGGTCCTCGGCCAGGGCGGGGCGGACCGCGACAGCGCGTTGCGCATGGCGATGTCCGTGACCGCGCGGCTGGTGGAGCGGGGGTGAGCGTCGGCCGCCGGCGTGGCGCGAGCCCTCAGGCCGGCGCGTAGCCACGGTCCCGCACCAGATCGTGTGCGAGCCGGGTGAAGGCGCGGGCAGCGGCGCTCTCGTAGCCGCTCTCCCTTCGCAGCAGAGTGGCGATGCGGGTGGGCAGGGGAGGGTCGACCGGAATGGGGGTGAGGTGGACGTGGTCGTCGGTGATGGCGTCGGGAAGAACGGTGGCCAGCAACCCGGTACGCCGCACGATCTCCGTGAGGGCTTGGATGCTGTTGGCCTCCACGGCGATCGGCGGGCTGACCTGATGCTCGGCGAAGTAGCTGTCGATATGGCCACGGGTGGCGAAGTCACTGCTGAGCAGAGCGAGTTGCTGGTCGGCGAGCTCGCGCACCGGCAGCGGCCGCTCGTCGCGCGATCCGATGCGCTGCGCGCCGACGACCAGGCTGAGCGTTTCGGCGAAGAGCGCGCTCGCGACGATGCCGGGCAGATGGGTTCCCGCGAAGGCGATGCCGAGATCCAGCTCGTCGGCCAGCAGGCTTGCCTCGATGCGGTCCTGCGTCATCTCCCGTACTTCCAACGTGATACCGGGGTGGCGGGTGTGCAGCTCCTGTGCGAGTGGGCCGATGAGATAGGCGGTGAACGTCGGCGTCATCGCGAGGCGCAGATGGCCGCGGGAGAGGTCGGCGACGTCGAGCACCGCACGGTCGGCCGCGGCCAGCTCCCGCAGTGCGCGCCGCGCGTGGCGCACATAGACCTCACCCGCGTCGGTCAGGCGGACGCTGCGGCCGCTGCGGTCGAGCAACTGGACGCCGACGGCACGCTCCAGCTGCTTGATCTGCTGCGACAGCGTCGGCTGCGAGATACGCAGCTCCTCCGCGGCGCGGGTGAAGTTGCCGTGCTCGGCCACCGCGATCAGGTAGCGGAGGTGACGTAGTTCCGGACCCATGCCGGAATTATAGTTCGGGTCGATCGACAATCCCGAAGTTGCGCCGTGCGACCTATGGAAGCTGCCATCACCGGCACGCCCCCCGGCTGCCGCCCTCTGCTGCTGCCGCCTTCTGCTGCTGTCCTCTGGTGCTGCCCTCTGCTGCTGCCCACTGCTGCTGTCTGCGCAACGATTCGGGAGGCGCTCGACGGGAAGTAGCGCGCGAGACGACCGCCATGTCACGCGATCCCGGGGCGAGCATCCTGTCGTCGAGGCGCCGGGGCGGGGCGAGAACGCCGCCCCGGCCGCCACGTCCCGCGTGTCAGTCCTTCTCCACGTCCGTGGTGGTCAGCGACGCGTACCGGTGGGGATCGTCCCGACGGATCCGAAGCGCGACGCAGAGGCCGGCCACCAGGACCAGGGGCAGCGGCGCCAGGAGGGCGACGTTCGTCATTCCCGTCTCGCCGGTCAGCAGATCGAAGTGGCAGACGGCCAGGACCGTCAGCACGGCGAGTCCGGCGAAGGACACGAGCGGTGCCCAGACCACCCGGGCCGCGGACATGCCTCGCCGGTCCTGGCGGAAGAAGGCCCAGACCGCGAGTGCGGCCATGGCCTGCATGAGCATGATGCCCAGGACGGCGGTGCTGTTGGTCCACAGGAAGACCACGGTGTAGGGGTCTGCTGCCAGTGCGGCACCTGCCAGGACGACCAGCAGGTTGAAGGCGGTCTGGGCGATCACCGCCCCGCTCGGGGATCCCTGTCGCGCGGAGACCCTGCCGAGATACCGGGGCAGGAGTCCTTCACGGCCGAGCGCGTAGAGGTAGCGGGCGGCGGCGTTGTGGAAGGCGAGCGCCGCGGCGAAGGCGCTGACGACGATGAGACCGTGCATGGTGTCGGACAGCCATGCGCCCACGTACAACTCCCCCGCCTGGAAGGTGAGATCGGGTCCGGCTGCGGCGCGGGCCATCGTCACGGCCTCGTCCGTGCCGAAGGCGCCCATGATCAGCCAGACACCCGCCGCGTAGAAGAGTGCGAGGAAGCCGATGGCGATGAAGGTGGCCCGCGGTACGGTGCGGCGAGGGTCGCGGGCCTCCTCGGCGTAGATCGCGGTCGCTTCGAATCCCGTGAAGGCCCCGATGACCAGCACGAACATGCCCGCGATTCCGCCGCCGGCGAGTGTGGTGGGGTCGAAGGAACCCAGGTCGAGGGCGGCGGTTCCGCGCTTGCCCAGAATGCCGCCGTCCATGACGAGCAGGGAGAGCACCTCAAGCACCAGGGCGATTCCGAGGACCTTGGCACTGAGTGTGACCCTGAGCCAGCCCAGCACCCCGACGGCGAGGACGCAGACGACGGAGAGCGCCCACCAGGGGACGTCGGTTCCCGTGGCGTCCCGGATCGCCCCGGCGGCGAAGTAGCCGAACGCGGCGGCGACACCGGGGGTGATGAGGTTGTAGGAGACGACGGCCACGTAGGCGATGCCGACACCGAGCGTGCGACCCAGTCCTCGGGCCACGTACGCGTAGAAGGCACCGGCGTTGCGTACGTACAGGCTCATCGCGGTGAATCCGGCCGCGAAGAGCACCAGGAGCGCTCCGGAGATCAGGTAGGCGAGCGGGGCCCCCGGGCCGCCGATCCCGATGGCGAAGGGAGCCACTCCCGCCAGCACGGTGAGCGGGGCGGCGGCCGCGACCACGAAGAAGACCAGGTCGAAGGTGCCGATCCGGCCGGCGGCGAGGCGCGTGCCGGTGACCCCGTCCGGACCGGCCGGGGCGGGCGCGGCCGGGGCGGGCGCGTCCGGGTCGGGCGTGCTCACGGCGGCCGTCGGGTGCGGTGGGACTCTCATCGCTCTCCTCGCAGGTCGGGGGCACCACCGGACGGAGCGGCCGCGTGCGGTGCGGGGCCGACGATCCTGCCGTCGTGGAGCACCAGCAGGCGCTGCGGGTGGGCCGCGACCGCCTCGGGCACCCCGCCCGCCGCGACCGCGACCAGGTCGGCGCGGCGACCCGGCGCCAGGCCGTAGTCGCTCAGGCCCAGTGCGGCGGCGGCGTCGTCGGTGACCAGCGAGGCCGCGTACCGCAGTTCGTCATCGCTCATCAGGCCGCCCTGCAGGCCGATGATGGTGGCGCGTTCGAGCATGTCGGCGGTGCCGTAGGGCCACCAGGAGTCGCGGATGTTGTCGGAGCCGGCGAAGACCCGCACGCCGCGGTCGCGCAGGCGCAGCACGGGAGGCATGGAGCGGCGCGGCCCGTTGGTCATGATCGCGACCCCGGCCGCGGCCAACGCGTCGGCGGTGCGGTCGAGTTCGGCTTCGTCGACGTCGCCGAGCGCGTAGGCGTGGCTGACGGCGACGGTGCCTCCCAGCCCGAGCGCGGCGGTTCGCTCGGCGATGGCGCGCAGTTGGAAGGTACCGGTCTCGCCGCCGTCGTGAAGGTGGATGTCGATGCCCGCACCGTGGCGCTCCGCCAGCCGGAAGACGATGTCCAGCTGGCCGTTCACGTCGCCGTCGAATCCCGCCGGGTCGAGTCCGCCGATCAGGTCGGCACCCTCGGCGAGCGCGGCATCGAGCAGGTCCGCGACGCCCGGCTCGGTCACCACTCCGCTCTGCGGGAAGGCCACCAGTTGAATGCCGAGCCGGTCGCGGAACCGCTCGCGTACGCCCAGGAGTTCGTGCAGGCTCTCCAGTCGCACGTCCGGGTCGATGTCGACGTGCGAGCGGACATGGCCGGTGCCCAGCGCCACCATGCGCTCGGCCAGTGCCGTGGCGCGTTCGGCGACCGGGACGCCGATCTTCTTGCGCAGGGCCCGCTCGTCGGCGATCTGCTCGCGCAGGGTGGCGGTGGCCCGGTGCGGCTGCCAGGGTGCACCCAGCAGCGTCTTGTCCAGGTGGGCGTGCCCGTCGACCAGGGCGGGCAGCAACAGCGCTCCGTCGAGGCGGACGACCCCGGCGTCACATCCCGCGCGGGAGTCCCCGGAGGGTTCCGGCCGGTGGTCCTCGACGGCCGTGATGCGGCCGTCGCCCAGGAAGACGTCGACCCGGCGGCCGTCGGCCAGGGTGGCGTCCACGAGGACGGTCGGCGCGGACAGGGTCGACGACGGGGTGTCGGCATGCTGCGACACGGTTCCTCCAACTGTTCGTACGTCTCACGCCATGCCTCACCACCGGCTGCGGCCGGGAAGATGCTGGTGGGCGGCGGGTATCGACAAGCTAGCTGGTATACCGAATACCAAGCAATGGTTGTCGGGGATCGGATTTCCCGGTCTGCGATGATCGGAGACATCCGGGCCCGCCCCCGGTCCGCCCAGCCGCGCATGGAGCCGTACCCATGACCACCCGTCGCCCCGACCGCCGCGCCTCGATCGGCGACACCCACCAGTCCCTGCGGGACCGGGTCTACACCGAGCTGCGCGAGCGGATCATCGAGGGCGAGTACCCGGCCGGGCACCGGCTGGTGGAGCGGGAGCTCGCCGAGGAACTCGGCGTGTCCCGGATCCCGCTGCGGGAAGCGATGCAGCGGCTGGAGTCGGAGGGATTCCTCACCGTGCAGCCCCGGCGCGGCTCGGTGGTCGCCGATTTCGGGCCAAAGGACGCCGAGCACCTCTTCGACGTACGCGAAAAGCTGGAGGGCCTGGCCGCGGGCCTGGCCGCCCGCCGGGCCACCGATGCCCAACTGCGCGACATGGAGCACCTGTTGAACCGCAGTCGCAAGGCCTCCGAAGCGGGTCGGCTGCGCGAGGCGGTCACCCACAACGCGGACTTCCACCGGCGGATCGTCGAGGCGTCCGGCAACCCCCTGCTGCAGGACCTGATGACCCCCCTCGACGCACGCCTGCGGCGCCTGTTCCGCCTCACCTCCGCCCTCGACGACGGTGACCCGATGTGCGGCGAGCACGAGCGGCTCTACGAAGCCATACGCGACCACGACGCAGCACGGGCCGAGGAGCTGGCCCGCGCGCACGTGGCGGGCACGCGCGCCTCCGCCATGCGCTACCTGTCCTCGGGCACCGCCGGGAACCAGGACGGTTCGGCGCAATCCTGACCGCGAATCCCACCGCGCAGAAAAAGGCCCCGCCCACCCCCCGTCCGACCGCGCCGCACCCCACCGCGCACGCCATCCGAATCCGGCCGCCGGTCCCCGAGCGCGACCACCGGTTCCCGGGCACGGCACCCGGCATCGGACACCCGGAACATCGCGGCGCATTCCGAGGGTGATCAGCATCCGAGGCCTGACGGACTCCCCCGCACAACAAGCCATAGATGTGATCAATGGATGTAATGGATAACGAGTCTTGGACACTATAGATACAGCTCATGCATGGTGAATTACGTCAGCCCGTCGGGCCGGCAACCACCGAAGGGAGTGACCATGCACGACCTCACAGACGGCCCTGCCCGTTTCCGCCGCGACGTCTTTCCCGCCAAGGCGGGGCTGTTCGCCCGTCTGGCCACGACCCACCGGCCGAGGACGCTGTTCATCGGCTGTTCCGACGCCCGCGTGGTCCCCGAACTGATCACGCAGAGCGAACCGGGCGAACTGTTCGTCATCCGTACCGCTGGCAACCTGGTCCCGGCCCACGCCGCGGTCCCGGACGGTGTCGCGGCGAGCATCGAGTACGCCGTCGCCGTGCTGGGCGTGAGCGACATCGTCGTGTGCGGCCACTCCGCGTGCGGAGCCATGACCGCGCTGGCCGAGGATCACGATCTCAGCGCCGCACCGGTGATCGCGGGCTGGCTGCGACACGCGGACGCCGCACGCGCCCGTGCCGCTGTCGGCCCCGCCGTACCGGGCACGTCCGCGGTGGACGCCCTGGTGCGGGCCAATGTGGCCGCGCAGTTGCAGAACCTGGCCACCCATCCCTCGGTGGTCCACGCTCTGGCCGCCCGGAAGCTCACCCTGCGCGGCTGGGTGTTCGACATCGCGAGCGGCGCCGTCGAGACGGTGGACGCCGCCATGGCCCCGGCCTGACCCGCCACCCCCTGAACCCGCCGGCCACACCTCGGGGCCGGTGCCGCAGAAAGGAATCCTCCTCATGACACACGCCCAGTTCGACCCCACCGCCCGCCAGCTCCTCGCCGCCACGGCGGTCGAGGCGAAGACCCGCAAGGACCTGACCTGGCAGCAGATCGCCGACGCCGCGGAGCTGTCGGTCGCGTTCGTCACCGCCGCCGTCCTCGGCCAGCACGCCCTTCCGAAGAAGGCCGCCGAGGCCGTCGCGAAGCTGCTGGACCTGGATGCCGACGCCGTGATGCTGCTGCAGACCATCCCGACCCGCGGATCGATCCCCGGCGGCATTCCGACCGACCCGACCATCTACCGCTTCTACGAGATGCTCCAGGTCTACGGCACCACCCTCAAGGCTCTCGTCCACGAGCAGTTCGGGGACGGCATCATCAGCGCGATCAACTTCAAGCTGGACGTGAAGAAGGTCGCAGACCCCGAGGGCGGTGAGCGTGCCGTCATCACACTCGACGGCAAGTACCTTCCGACCAAGCCCTTCTGACGGACACCACCACGGCGGGCCGGTGCACATGCCAAGGCCGTCCCCGGCCCGCCTTCTCCTTTCCCCGTGACTCCGCCTGCCCGCCAGGCGCCGAATTCCGCCGGAGGACCCGCATGGACTTCGCCCAACGCACCATCGACATCGCCCGCCAGAACGTCGAAGGGGGCGGGCGCCCCTTCGCCACGGTCATCGTCAAGGACGGCGAGATCCTCGCCGAAAGCCCCAACAAGGTCGCGCAGACCTCCGACCCCACCGCCCACGCCGAAATCCTCGCCATCCGTGAAGCCTGCAGGAAGCTCGGCACCGAGCACCTGATCGGCACCACCATCTACGTGCTCGCCCACCCCTGCCCGATGTGTCTGGGGTCGTTGTACTACTGCTCCCCCGACGAGGTCGTCTTCCTCACCACGCGTGACGCCTACGAGCCGCACTACGTGGACGACCGCAAGTACTTCGAACTCGCCACCTTCTACGACGAGTTCGCCAAGGACTACACCGAGCGCCGCCTGCCGATGCGCCACGATCCCCAGGACGCTGCCGTCGACGTCTACCGGTTGTGGCAGGAGCGGAACGGCGGCGAGCGCCGCGTCCCCGGCGCACCGACCGCCGGCTGAGGGCTGTCCCGTATCCCCTGGTGGATCAGCGCCCGGCGTCGGATGCGATGCATCGCAAGGCGAGGATCGCCCTCGTGCCGGACGCACTCGGGTGATGCGACAACACGGCGAGGTGCCGGGCCGGGCGTCGCGAGCCGGTGAACCATTCCGGTCGCAGCACCGGGCCCCTCGTTCGGATCAGGCCGGGCTCGCGTGGACCGGCGCCACTTCCGCGACGCGCCGAACGCCGGCACGACACGACCGGCCACACCCGCGACGCGGGACCGGTCGTGCCCGATCCTCGGGTACGACCGGCCCCCGGGCACGGCGCATCGACCGTTCGGCCGACACGACAGTCCCCCGGACCGCCCCACTCCCCGATCCGCTTCACCGACCACGGGGCCCGCGCGCGGCACGAGACTGGATACGGCGGCGCCCACCCGTCCACCCGGTCCGTCATCTGCTGCGCTTCCCACCGGACGAAGGCCTCGGGCGCCGGCCGGCACCCGAGCCGAGAGAGGAACCATGACACCCGTACGGCACTCCGTCCGACTGCTCGCGGCGCTGGCAGGCGTGCTCGCGCTCACCGCCGCCTGCACCGCCCGGTCCGGCAGCGACACCACCGCCCGGCAGCGAACCGCTCAGGCCGGGCCCACCGCCCCCTCACCCGCGAAGTCGCCGACGCGTGCGCCGACCCGCTCCCCCGCGGACCCGGCGGCCGACCGGGACCTGCTCAGGGCGGCACGCTCCGGTGCCACGGACGCCGTACGCGATGCCATCGAGCGCGGTGCCGATCCGGAGACCCGCGACGAGCACCGCCGCACGCCTCTCCTGCTGGCCGTCACCGGCGACCACGTGGCAGCGGCCCGCCTCCTCGTCGAGGCCGGAGCGGACCCCGACGCGCTGGACCAACAGCACGACACACCCTGGTTGGTGACCGGCGTGACAGGCAGTGCGGCCATGGCGCGAATCCTGGCCGCCGCCCGCCCCGACTACACCGTCGTCAACCGGTACGGCGGCACTTCCCTCATCCCCGCGTCCGAGCGCGGCCACGTCGACTACATCAGGGAGGTCACCACCAACCCCGGGATCGACATCGACGTCGACCACGTCAACGACCTCGGCTGGACCGCCCTCCTGGAGGCCGTCATCCTCGGCGACGGCGGCCGGGATCACCAGAAAGCGGTCGAGTTGCTCCTCGACGCGGGAGCCGACCGGTCCCTCTCCGACAGGAACGGTGTGAGCCCGCTCCAGCACGCCCAGCAGAAGGACTACACCGAGATCGCACGGATGCTGCGCGGGTAGGAACGTCCGCATCCGGGCTCGTGAGGGACCGCACCGCCCGACGAGCGGCATGGCGGATTCCTCAGGCGCCGGATGCGGAGGTGACGGACCTCAGGGCGAGCTCTCTGCTCTTGCGGACGTGGAGCAGAGTGATCGCCCCGGCGGCCTCGACGTCTCCCGCGGCGATGCGTTCGTACATCTCACTGTGCTGCGCGCGCATGGGCGCGGGTTCCGTGTTCAGCCCGAACAGCAGGCGCAACTGCCCGTTCAGCCGCTGCATGAGCTGGGCCAGCAACGGGTTGTCCGCCAGCGCCACGATCCGGTCGTGGAAGGCGGTGCCCGCGTCGTTCTCCCGGGTCCGTTCCCCCGCTGCCGCGGCGGCCTCGGCCTGTTCCAGTGCGACCCGCAGGGCCGCCAGGTCAGCGGCCTCCCCGGTCGAGGAGAGGGCCACGCGGCGGGCTGCGAGGCGCGATGCCTGGATGGCCAGCGGCTCCCACACGTCGTACAGATGCTCCACATCGGAGCGCTCCAGCCGGCGCACCCGCACGCCGCTGTGCGGCAAGAGGTCCAGCAGACCCTCTTCCACCAGCGCCCGCAGCGCCTCGCGAACCGGCACCCGCGACATCCGAAGGTCCTCGGCGATCTCGCGTTCCACCACACGGGCGCCCTGCGCGTAGCTGCCGTCGATGATGCGTTCCCTGATGGCCCGGCGCGCGAGCTCGCTCAGTGGCGTGCGCGGCGCAGTGGCCGACGGCTCTCCTCCGTCGTCCTGCCGGTCGGTGCTTGCCGTCACGTACGGCGTCCTTTCTGTGCCCTCTCGTCCGCCCCGGTGCCCACGAGTCGCTGAGCCCTCGCGGACACCGGACACCCCGTCACCCTATGCGGGTGGCCGGGCGACGGGGCGCCGCCCGGTGCGGGACGGCGGGACGGCGGACGGGGCGGTCAGGTCAGCTCGCCGTCACGCGCCACCACGCGGCCGCCGTGCACCACCAGGTCCCGTGCGGGCATGTCCACCAGCACCTGTGGCAGGCACTCGGCCCGCATCAGGACGAAGTCGGCCGGGGAGCCCGGCGAGAAGTCGGCGCGGGGCAGCCGCATGACATCGGCACCACCGTGCGCGCCGACCTCATAGCAGGCCGCCAGCTCCTCGTCGAGGCGCACATCCGTGACCCAGCCGAGGAGGTGTGCCCGATGGAGCATGTCCGCGTTGCCGAACGGGCTCCAGGAGTCGCGCACCCCGTCCGATCCGAGCCCGACCCGTACGCCGTGCTCCCGCAGTTTCGCGATCGGCAGGACGAGCGACTCGCTGGGCGCCACGGTGGTCAAGGAGATGTCCAGGTCACCGAGGTCCTCTGCCATTGCGGCCAGTTCGGTGTCGGAGAGGCCCGGCAGGCAGAAGACATGGCTGACGGTCACCCTGCCCTGCAAGGACAGGGTCCGGGTTCGGTCGATGATGCCGCGCAGCACCGTCAAGCCCTTCTCGCCCCGGTCGTGCAGATGGATGTCCACGCCGACGCCGTACCGCTCCGCAAGGCCGAAGACGAGGTCCAGCTGCTCGTCCATCGCCTGGTCGAAGCTGATCGGATCGATCCCGCCGATCATGTCCACGAGCCCGCTCCGAGCCGCCTGCTCGAGCAGTGCCGCCGTGCCGGGAGCACGGACCACGCCATGCTGCGGAAAGGCGACGATCTGCACGTCGAGCGCGTGCTCGAGCCGCTCGCGTGCCTGCGCGAGTCCCTCCACGCAGGTCAGTCCGTAGGCCGGGGCGATGTCGGCGTGTGCCCGCATCGCACGCGTCCCGCGGGTCACGGCGTGCGCCATGAGCCCGTGGGCCCGCTCTCCCACCGTCCGGCGCTGGCTGCGGAACAGTTCCACGTCCTGGGCCGCGAAGTCGGCGATGGTGTCGGCCGGTTCGCGCGAGACCCATGGGCCGCCCCACGTCGTCTTGTCGGGATGGATGTGCGCGTCCACCAGGGACGGCAGGGCCATGCGCCCACCACCCTCGATCACCCTGGCTCCCCGGGGGGCCTGTTCGCCGCTGATCCGGCCGTCGACGACGGTGAGATCCACGGGTTTCACCGCGCCCATCGGCCGTACGTCACGGAAGATCACCGCATTGCCGGGACGACTGCGAGGGCCGGCCTGTGCGGACGGTGCGGCGGACAGCGTGACACCGGCGCCCGCGAGAGAGGCGGCGCCGGCCAGGACACCGCGCCGGGACATCGGGGAGGGAGGAGGCGTCATCAGGATTCCTTCGGTTCGGGGAGAGACAGCGGCAGAGGCCGCGCCGGGTCGTCGGCGACGGCCCATCGGCAGAGACACGAGGTCTCAGAAGCGGAAACGAGAGGCCTTGAGGGCAAAGCCCGCTCGCACCACGTGCAGTGGCGTTCTGAGCACGGACACGTCGGCGAGCGGATCGCCGTCCACCACGATCGCGTCACCGGCGAAGCCACGGGCGAGACGGCCCACCGTCCTTCGAAGACCGAGGAGTTGGGCGGATCGGGTCGTGGCCGCCCGGATCGCGTCGAGCGCCGAGAGGCCCGAAGCGCGCATCAACTCGACTTCGCGACCGATGGGTTCGATCCTGCCGCCGGAGGAGTCCGTGCCCGCCGCCAGGTTCACCCCCATCGAGTGGGCCCCTCGCACCGCCCATGTGTGCGTCCACGAGTCCGGGCAGCACCCAGCGTCCGTGCGCCTCCAGGCGGGGGGCATCGTCCGGGATCTCGATCCGGGCCCGCGCCCCGGCCTCGCGCATGACGCCCGCACGGATCACGACGACGGCGTCCTCGGTGACGTCACCGGTCGCCGGGTCGAGCAACGTGCCTCCTTCGATGACCAGGTCGCCCACACGTGCGGCCGCGCTCCCCGGGGCGATTCCGGGTGCCGCCGCCGCGGACGGGGCCGAGGACAGGGCCGCGGCGGTGCCCGCCAGAGCGGCGGCCCCGGCGAGCACGCCGCGCCGCGTGACACGGCTGGGCGGGGGCGGTGCGGAATCGACACACATGGCGGGCTCCTCGATATGAGATGTACGGCCGGGCCAGTTTGTATACCAAGACATGTTACGAGACAAGATCTCGCACAGTAACCCGACAGAAATGCCCGATAGATCACTTACGCACAGCCCCTGCATCGCTTCTCGGTATACAACGGAGCGCGGCAGTCCGGCACGCGCGGCAACAGCTGGGGGCGACCACGGGCAGGGGTGGCATCCGACTGACAAAAGGGCGGCTGGAAGAGCCGCTACGGAGTGCGCATCGGACGGATCTCGCCCGGCGCCGGGCAGCGGTGACGCCTGGGCGTTGTCCCGACCGCCTTCCGTCCCTCGTCCGCGTGCGCCGCAGCGCGACGTGCGCTTCTGCCGCGATGGCCCGGTCGATGGTCCGGTCATGCGGCCCGAAGGGGGAGATTCCGCCGTACGCGGGAAGGAGGCCGGCCGTCACAGTCGCGCGGAGAGGCCGTGGGGGCATCAGAGGAGGGGCAGCCGCCGAGCGGTGGTGAGGGGCGCCCGGCCCGTCGGGCTCCGCACAGCGTGTGCGGGCGGTTCGAGGGCGTGCCGGCACGAACCCGTCGCCCCGGTACCCCTTCGATCGCGCCTCGCGACCGGTACCGGCACCCGGATCGGGCTCGTCAACGAGGCCGGCCGCGTGAGGTCGCGTGAGGGTGTCCGCCTTGTCCCCGCCGGGCAGCGGGCCCGGACACCCTCACGCCTCGGTCAGACGCCCGCGGCGCGCGCCGCCTCGTAGACCTCGGTCGCCACATCGATCAGTTCCGCGGCGTCACGCGTCGCGCCCTGGAGGTCCAGCAAGAACTCCGGTACGCCCGTTTCCGCATGCGCCACCAGGTCCTCGACGATCTGTGCCACGCTCCCGTGGAAGGGCTGGCGGCCCGCGCCCTCGATCGGCTTGGCGCTGTAGCGCGCATTGGCTCGGGCGCAGACGTCGAGCGGACGCTCCCGTCCTCGCTCGGCGGCCATGTCCTGAACCCGCTGCCACTGTTCGGCCAGCTGAGCGGCTCCCGCGGCCACGGGCATCCAGCCGTCCGCCCGGTCCACCAGCCGGCGGTTGGCACGCGGGCTGTTCGCGGGCAGGTAGACGGGAATGGGACGCACCGGCTTGGGGCCGACCTCGGACGGGGCGATGGTGGTCAGCTCGCCCTCGTAGGAGACGGGGTCCGGTCCCCAGACGGCCGCGCACACGTCCAGCAGTTCGTCCAGGACCGCGCCTCGCCTCTCGAAGGGCGCGACGGAAGCGGCCGCGTACTCGTCCAAAGACCATCCCGTGCCCAGGCCCGCGACCACTCGCCCACGGCTCGCCACATCCAGTGAGGCGAGGGAACGGGCCAGTTGGAACGGCACGTGCAACGGCGCGACCAGGACGCTGGTCCCGAGCCGCGCCCGGTCGGTCGCGGCGGCGGCCAGCGCAAGGGTGACCAGCGGATCGGCGACACTGCGATACTGGTCGGGCCACGGCAGTCCCGGCACACCGTACAGCCCCTGGGTCGCGGGCTCGGGAAACAGGACGCGCTCGAAGACCCACAGACTCGCGTACCCGGCCTCCTCCGCCGCGCGCGCGACGGTGGCCACATCGCGTCCGATGTCGTACTGCTTCATCTGCGGGAGACCAAGACCGAGTGAGACCGTCATGTACGCACTCCTTCACGATGACCATGGGGCAACTACCGTAAGGTACCCACTTGTTCCTTGCCCGGCGCGCGTTCAAGCGTGTCGGGGCCCGGTGGGGCGGACGGCCGACCACATGTTTCCGGGACCGGCCCGAGTGTGCGGGGCTCGTGCGCGTCCGCCCGTGCTCTCCCCGGCGGATACCGGCGGACTACGCTGAGGCGTCGGGTTCTCGGCCACCGGGGCACGGGCTCCAGCTGGTGGTCCTTCAGATGCCAGGGGGAGACGAAGCCATGACCACCGACCGGCGCACAACGGAGTGGACGGCCGCGCTGCACCGCGCGACCGCGCTCACGAACCGACGCGTGATGACCTCCTGGGACGCGATGCGCATCCGCGCGATTCTGGCCGTCGCTCTCTATGTCCTGGCGATCCGCGATGCCGTCCCCGCCGACCGGGTGACGCTGGACAGCCTCGGCCGGCTGCTCGCGGACCCGGACCACCTCCACGACACGGTCGCGGAACAGACGGGCGGCCCCGCGGACCCCGCTGCCGAGGAGTGGGCCTGGCTCAACACACCGCTGCGCATGTGCTCACACGTCCCGGAGTCACCGACGCCCCGGACCAGTCTGAACGCCTGTCTGGACGAAGCCCGCCTCCGCGTCGAGCGCGCGCTGAATCCCTGAGGGCTGTCCCGTTCGGAATCTCTGAGGACTGTCCCGTTCGGATCGTGCCGGGCTCGCGTGACCCGGGGACCCGGGGACGCGGGGACGCGGGGACGCGGGGACGCGCTCAGCCTGTCGGGTGAGGCTGTCGAGCGGTCACCGCAGTGAAACCCGCTCGACTCGGAGATCTCCGCGAAGCGACTCTATGGGCATGGAGTTCTTCTGCTACCACCGCGACCGTCCCGGCTCCGCACCTCTGCGCGACGCGCTGTTGGAAGACCATTGGTCCTACATGGACCAGTACGCGAAGGAGATGATCGCGCGGGGCCCGACCTTCGTCGGCGACACACCCACCGGCAGCGTGCACATCGTCGATCTGCCCGATCCCGCCGCCGCCCGCGCGTTCGCCTTCGCCGAGCCGAACCACCAGGCCGGTGTGTACCGGGACGTGCTGCTGCGACGGTGGCACAACACACTCGGGCGCACCATGTGGGACTTCCCCGGCGGCCGGACCGGTGGCGACCGGTATTTGGTGCTCGGCTTCGGCACGGGGCATGCCGCGGACCTCGCAGCGCCGCCCGACCGCGACGAGCTGATCGCCTACGGGCCGATGCTGTCCGACGACGGTTCCGCCTGGCTGGGCACGGCGGCGTTGGTCCGGGCACCGGACCCGGGCGCGGCTCGCGCCGTCCTGACCCCGGACCGGTACGCCGACATCGAGGTGCACGACTGGCAGTTCGGCGGGCGGCCGTCATGACCCGAGGACGTTTGGGCCGAGATCATCGCCGAAGCGCCGCCCTTCGCCCGGGATCCTCGTGATTCACCCGCACCCGCGGATGCATCGGTCCGGCACACGCCGGTGGATCCGCGGGTTCACGCCGAGGGGTGTTCGGTTCCTCCGCAACCCACGAGGCGACGGCCCGGTACTCCGAAGGTGCCGCTGAGCGAAAGCAGTACCGGACCGACGCCATGGACGTGCGCGTGCGTCGAGGCGCCGGGATCAGACCGCCGGGGCCGGGTAGGTCGGGTACTCCACCCCGGAGACGTGCTGGACGACGCGGATGACCTGGCAGGAGTAGCCGAACTCGTTGTCGTACCACAGGTAGAGGATCGCGTTGTCGCCCTCGACCTTGGTGGCGCCCGCGTCGACGATCGACGCGTGGCGCGAGCCGATGAAGTCGCTCGACACCGCGTCCGGGGCGGTGGTGAAGTCGATCTGCCGCTTGAGCGGCGATGTCAGCGACACATTGCGGAGGTAGTCGAGGACCTCCTCGCGATCGGCCTCACGGCCGAGCCGCAGGCTGAGGATCGCGATCGAGACGTCCGGCACCGGGACGCGGATCGAGCTGCCGGTGATCGGCGCCTTGAGCTCGGGCAGAGCCTTGGCGACGGCGGAGGCGGCACCGGTCTCGGTGATGACCATGTTGAGCGGCGCGGAGCGGCCACGCCGGTCGGCCTTGTGGTAATTGTCCAGCAGGTTCTGGTCGTTGGTGAACGAGTGGACGGTTTCCACGTGGCCGCGCAGCACGCCGTACTCGTCCGCCATCGCCTTCAGCGGCGGGACGATGGCGTTGGTGGTGCAGGAGGCGCAGGACAGGATCTGCTCGTCCGGCTTGATCGTCTCGTGGTTGACGCCGTGCACGATGTTGGGGACGTCACCCTTGCCCGGCGCGGTCAGGACGACCTTCTCGATCCCGGGGCGCAGGTGGTTCGACAGGCCCTCGCGGTCACGCCACTTGCCGGTGTTGTCGATGAGGATGGCGTCCTTGATGCCGTACGCCGTGTAGTCGACCTCCGACGGGTCGTTGGCGTAGATCACCTTGATCTCGTTGCCGTTGGCGACGATCGTGCTGTTCGCCTCGTCGACGGTGATCGTGCCCTGGAACTGGCCGTGGATGGAGTCGCGGCGCAGCAGCGAGGCGCGCTTGACGAGGTCCTCGACGGCCCGGCCGCCGCCCCCTCGGACGACGATGGCACGCAGCCGCAGACCGTTTCCGGAACCGGACTTCTCGATGAGCAGCCGGGCGACGAGACGGCCGATGCGGCCGAAGCCGTACAGGACGACATCGCGTCCCTCGCGGCGCTCGATCTTGTTGGCACCTGTGGCGCCGGCGACGGCCTCGGCGGTGAACTCCTCGACCGAGAGACCGCGGTCATCGGTCTTGAACGTCGCGGCGAGCATCCCGATGTCGATCTGGGAAGGGCCGAGATCCAGCGTGGTGAGAGCCTGCAGGAAGGGCAGAGTCTCGGTGACCGAGAGCTCCTCACCGGCGATCTGGCGGGCGAATCGGTGGGTCTTGAGGATGCTGACCACCGACTTGTTCACCAAGGAGCGGCTGTGAAGCAGGACCGTGACATCCCGCTCCCGGTGCAGTTTCCCAATGATGGGGATCATCGACTCCGCGATCTCCTCGCGGTTCTTCCAGCTGGTGAACGAGTCCTCGTTGACAGTCACAGATTTATCTTTCGAGCTAGGCGGCGCTCATATGGTAACCCCCTGGCACTTTGATCATTCAAACGGTGTCGCTCTATCGGAATGCGGCGACCGCGCCTCGCGTCCGCTCCGGGGCCGTGAGCAGTCGTCGCGCAGGCGGAACGTCGTGTCGGCGCCGACCGGAGGGCGGCCCGGACAGCCGCGCGGTGCCCACGCGGCTGTCCCTCCGGATGATGCGTGGGGCCGGTACGCGCGACGCAGCGGAACGACCAGACGTTCGACAACTGGGTGACATGGGTGAACCTGTCACTCATGCGGAGGGACCGGACTGCCGCTGCCCCCTCGTGGATGTTCCCCTGTACCAGGCATCACAGGAGGCTCCACATGACGCCCATCAGCGGCGGTACACAACAGCGGGCGGTACATCGCGCCGTGTGTACGGCCGCGCTGATCGCGTTGGTGATGCTGATGCACGGAGCGTTCATCTCCGTCCCGGCGCCCGACTCCCGGACCGGTCACATGCACGGCGCCCCCGTCCTTCACGCGGTGCCGACGATCGGCACCGCAGCCGCCGCCGTCGGATCAGCCCCGGCGGAACTGCCCTTCGCAGCAGCCTCCGGTGGTCACGGCGAGGGCCACGGGTGGCGGTCGGGCACCGCTTCGCCCTGCAAGCCGCGTCATACCGCTTCCACGGCCACCGCGGTGGCACCCGATTCCGGTTTCGGCGGCGTGCCCCCGGTGACCGGGTGTCATGGATGCGTGCCCGAGCCCGTCGACCGGGCGGGCCCGACCGGTACTCCGACAGGTCTCGTACTGCGCTGCTGACCGGCTCCGGCCGTGACCCTCTCGTACCTGCCGCGCTCCCCGCGAGTGGTACGCGAGGTGCGGCCTGCCGTCGTCGACACCCACGTCATGTGACCCCGCAGGAGATCCGACATGCCCGCAGACGCCTTCGCGGCCGTGAGCGCACTGGTACGTGCCGAAGCGGCCCGCCGTCCCGCCCCTGCTTCCCCGGCTCCCTCGGCGCCGGACGACTCACATCCCTTCACGACGCCGGAGCGTCGAGCGGATCGCCCCGCCCCGAACCCCGCTCCGGCGCGGCCGGATCTCCCGCCCTCCCCGCGTCGGGCGGCGGGACTGTTGTCCGGCGTGCAGCGTCGGCTGCTGGCACTGCTCCGCTGAAGCCGGGGCGGCCGGCCCGGTCCTCCCGCTGGGCTCGAACGTCACCCGTGCTCCGTGTGCCCGCACAGGGGCGAGCTGACGTGCAGTCATCCATCAACGTGCCCGTGGCGCCGACGGAGTACCGGCGCCGCGGGCACCATTTCCCGTGACCACGACGGGATCCGCTTCGGCCCTGCTTCCCGCCCGCGGGGCGCATTTCTCGCCGGACATCCCGACTACCCGCACGAAACGGTCTTCGAGGACGAACGCCACGTGGCCTTCCTCGACCGATGGCCCACGCTTCCCTGAAAAGTTTTGGTGGCACCGCAGGCTCACATCGACCATGTCGCCCGCGATCCGGACGAGACGGCCCACTCCCGGCTCTTGCTCGTCGTCCGCGAGATCGCTCTCGCGACCGAGGACGTCCATGACTCGATGAGAACCTGTCTGTACAGCCTCGACGGTCAGCAGGGGAACGCCCATCTGCACTGGCACATCGCGACGTTGGCTCCTGGGGTGCCTTACGAGCAGCAGCAGTTCCACGCCCTGATGGCCGAGCACGGTGTCCTGTCCCCGTCGGCCCGGGAGACGGCCGATGCGGCGTCGCGTCCGCGCAGAGCCGTCGCCGGGCGTGGACCCCTCGGGCCGTAGCGGTGAGGGGCGGCCGTCCGGCCCGAGGCGGCGCGGAGCCGTGCGAGGGGCACTCCTCCTCCGCGGATCACGGACATGGTCCGGGCCGGGCGATGAGCACCGCCACGTCGTCATGGTCGTCCGGATCACGCAACGCGTCCAGGAGCCGGTCGCAGGTCTCCTCCAGAGAGCCGTCGGCACCGTCGAGCACGCGCAGCAGGAGGTCGAGGCGCGCGTCGATGGCGTCGCGGCGCGTTTCGACCAGGCCGTCGGTGTAGAGGACCAGTTGATCACCGGGACGCAGCGGCACGGTGGCCGCTTCGAAGGGGACGCCGCCGACCCCGAGAGGTGCGCCGGAGGGCAGGTCGAGCAGTTCGGGATGGTCGCCGGCGGGTGTCAGAGCAGGGGGCAGGTGCCCCGCCGCAGCGATGCAGCACGAGTCGTTGTGCGGGTCGTATTCGGCGTAGATGCAGGTGGCGATGGAGGGCTCCAGGCCGGCGGTGATCTTGTCGAGGTGTTGCAGCACCCGATCGGGCGGGAGACCCAGGTCGGCCAGAGTGGCGGTGGCGGTACGCAGACGGCCCATCGCAGCAGCCGCGTCGATCCCGCTGCCCATCACGTCGCCCACCACGAACGCTGTCCTGTCCTCGGCGAGGGGGATGACATCGAACCAGTCTCCCCCGACCTCGGTGGACGTCCCGGCGGGTTGGTAGCGGGTGGCGATCTCCAGGCCCGGTGGCGGCACCGGCCGCGGGAGCAGGCTGCGCTGGAGCGTCACCGCCGTGTTGCGCACGCTCTGGTAGAGGCGCGCGTTGTCCAGGGACACCGCGGTCCGACCGGCCAGTTCACCGGCCAGGGTGACGTCTTCCGCGTCGAAGGGCAGCGGATTGCGACCGCGCATGAGACCCAGCACACCGAACGCCCCTTCCTGGGCGGCCAGCGGTACCGCGAGATACGAGTGGATACCGGCACTGGCCAGGACGGCGGCGGCACCGGCGTCACGGGCGATGCGTGCCAGGTCCCACTCCTCCACCTGACTCACCAGGACGGGGTGCCCGGTCCGTACGCATTGGGTGGGCAGCCGGTCGGCGCCGTAACTGACCGACCGGTCGGCCGCGCCGGCGGCGCGGGCCGCCTCGGTGAGGCCGGCGGCTTTGACCGCGAGGGTACGGAAGAGCGCCGGGCCGCCGACGGGATTCGCGGGCCGGCGATCGCCCAGCGCGGAGTCCAGTACGTCCACGACCACGACATCGGCGAGCTCGGGCACCACGACATCGGCCAGTTCGCGGGCTGTCTGCCGCATGTCCAGGGTGGTACCGATGCGGGCCGAGCCCTCGGCGATCAGGGCCAGACGCTGCCGGGCCTGGGCCGCCTCCTTGATCGCGCCGTACCGATCGGTGACTTCCACCACTGATGTGGCGACACCCAGCACCTGACCGTCGGGGCCCTCCAGCCGGTAGACGGAGACGGACCAGGCATGGTCGTTGTCGGGATCGGCAGGAGTGCGGCCGATGGTGTACCTGTCGACCTGTGGAAGTCCGGTCTCCAGAACTTCCCTGACCGCCGCCTCGGACGCGTCGACGCTGACCGAGGGCAGGACCTCGCGGAATCCCCGGCCGATGTGGTCCTCGGCCGACATGCCGTGCATGCGCTCCATCGCGGGGTTGACGGCCACATAGCGCAGATCGGTGTCGAGAACCTCCAGGCCGATCGGTGACTGGGCGATCAGTTGCGTGGACAGCGCGACGTCCCGCTCCACCTCACGCAGCTTCGTGGCGTCCGTGGCGACAGCCAGGGCGTGAAGGTCTCCCCGCTCCGTCGTCGGCCGGGCACCGTGGAGTTCCACCAACCGTGTGCTGCCGTCCTTGTGCCGTGCGGGGAAGACGGCGGCCCAGCCGCGGCCGGTCTCCAGCATCCGCTCGCACTTGCCGACCACCAGGTCCCTGTAGCGTTCATGGACCAGCAGCGGCGCCGCCCTCCGGCCCAGCACTTCTTGCGCGGAGTAGCCGAACAGTTCCTCGGACTGCGGGCCCCACAACACGACCCGCCCGGAGGCGTCCAGCACCACCACGGCCACACCGAGAGCGTCCAGTACGCCGCTGGGCCGCTCCAGCCGGGGGCCGGACGAATCGTTGCCGGCATCGAAGGTTCCCGCTCCGCTCATCCCGGGCGCTCCTTCCACCTGCCGGCGCGACGCACCACCGGCGCCGGGCCCGAGACTGCGGCTTCGGCTGCGGCGCCGGGACGGTTCCCCGTGCCTCCCTGGTGCTTCCATAGTCCCCCGAGACGACCGCCGACGCACCGCACCCCGCCCAGGTCGTGATCGCGCACAGCCCTCCGCGGCGGGACACCGGAACCGCGTCTGAACGCACCCGGTCCCGCGACGGCCCGGATGCCCCACGTGGACGGGCGGGTTCGTCCGCACGGCCCGTGCCTCGGGGCGGCCGGTCGCCCGCGTGGCATGCCGAAGGACCGGCATGGGCAGCGTCGGTGCTGCCGTGCCGGTCCTGGCTCACGCGGTGGGTGTGGAGTTCGCCGCTCAGTAGGCCGAGTTGACGTTGTCGATCGAACCGTAGCGGTGGGCGGCGTAGTTGGCGGCCGCGGTGATGTTGGCGACGGGGTTGGTGAGGTCGTGCGCGGTGCCGCCGACGTGGTACGCGTTGAACGTCGGCTGGATCACCTGGAGCAGACCCTTGGACGGCACACCGTTGCGGGCGTTGACGTCCCAGTTGTTCTGGGCGTTCGGGTTGCCGCCCGACTCGCGCATGATGTTGCGGTGCAGCCCCTCGTAACTGCCCGGGATGCCCTTGGCCTTCATGATGGCCAGCGACTGCTTGATCCAGCCGTCGAGGTTGTTGCCGTACCCCTGGCCGCCCTTGCCGTCGGCGGTCGAGACCTTGGCCACGGAGGCGCCCACCGACTTCACCTCGGCGGCCTGGGCGGAGGTGGACGTCAGGGTGAGGGCGGCCGCCGCGGCACCCAGGGAGGCGATACCGGCGACGGACAGGGTACGGATACGGGCGATGCGGGAGGTGCGGGACTGCGTGTGCGTGGTCATACGGAAGGAACTCTCCAATGCGGGGACGTCACGTGGTGCCGGCCGTCTCGATCACGGCGGCCTGCGGAGCGGAGCCCCGCCGTGCGGGCCGGTGCGATCCGGTCCGACGCGATCCGTCCGGCCCGGTCGCGGTCTCCCGCAACGACAGCCATGGTTAACGCCCGGCCGAACCCGACGCAAGAATGTGACGTACTACCCAAATTAGGAGCAATGTCCGAAATTAACCACTTTGAGGCTTTTCGCCGCTGTTCCAAGAGCTCCGCTCCTACTAATCGCTCTAGGATGTGACGTGGCTCCTATGGGTGGCATCACATTCAGCGAGCCGGAACCGGCCCCCTGCGGAGCCCCGGAAGCACCCGAGCGGAGGCAGACGAGCGGGACATTTCCCCCTCCTGCGGACCAGGCCGGACGGCCACGTCCACGGCGCCCTCTCCCCTCTCGGGTGGGGCGGCGCACCAGTGTCCGGCGCGCCCGTACGGAATCCCTTGTCGCGGGTCCATGGACGCCGCCGATCGCCGCGATGGCTCACATCTCTTGGACGCCGCAGGTCGGGGCCTGACACGGTGAGTCCCACGGCCGCGTGGGCCCGATCCCGCGCACGTGAGAGGAGCGAGTCGTGTCAACTGTCGAACTGACCGGTGCGGAACACCAGCATCTGGAGCGAGCCGTGGGGCTGGCGGCCGAGGCACTGCGGGCCGGGGACGCACCTTTCGGCTCCGTTCTGGTGAGCGCCGAAGGTCAGATCCTCGCCGAGGACCGCAATCGCGTGAACAGCCTCGGCGACAGCACACGCCACCCGGAGTTCGAACTCGCCCGTTGGGCCGCCGAACACCTCACGGCGGACCGGCGGGCCGAGGCCACCGTCTTCACCTCCGGTGAGCACTGCCCCATGTGCTCGGCCGCACACGGCTGGGTCGGCCTCGGCCGCATCGTCTACGCCCATTCCGCGACCCAGTTGACCCAGTGGCTGACCGAGCTGGGCGCGCTGTCGTCCCCGGTGCGTTCCCTGGCGGCCTCCGACGTGGTGCCGGGCCTCGTGGTCCAGGGGCCCGTCCCCGCCCTGGCCGAACGTCTGCGAGAAATGCACCGGACCTTCCACCTGACGTCGCTCGGGTGACGTGTTCACGAGCCCTGTCGACGCGGGGTCGCACCTCGTCCGGAATCGGCTTTCAGGACGGGGCCGGGCCGACGAGGCAGGCGGTGCGGGCCACGACCGATCGTGGACGCGGCCCGGCCCGCACCCGGGCGGGCGGAGGCGGCACACGGTCGCCGTCGACGCCGTCGAGCACACCGGTACCCGATCGACCCCTGCCCGCGTCGGCGACATACGAACTCTCGGCGGCGGCCGAAGACCGTGCGGGAAGCGCCGTTCGCCGTCACTCGGGGCAGCGCGCCCGCGCCCGTGCGATCAGGGCGGCAGGGTCGGGGCGCGCCTGCAGCGCGTGCAGAACGAGAAGCCACCACTGGTGCAGCCGGGCCGCGAGCACCCGCTCCCCCGCCACCTCGTCGGTGAGGCTGTACAGGCCGAAGAAAGCGCACACGAGTGTCGTGGCAGTGCTCGACGGCTCGACGCCCTCGGCGAGTTCCCCCTTGACGCGGGCATCGGCGAGCAGCCTTGTGACGGCCGCGGTCCAGGCGGCGAAGGGTGCGGGCACAGCCGCGTCGATGCTGTGGCGTTCGGCCCACAGCCGGGCACCGGCGCGGGCTATGACGTCCTCGCGCAGAGCTCTGGCGACTTCGAAGCTCAGGGTGACGAGCTTCTCCAGCGGCGGGACTTCCGGGGCCGCGTAATGTCCGGCCAACTGCGGCCATGCGGCGAACTGTTCACGAACGACGGCGAGGGCGAGCTTCTCCTTGCTGGAGTAGTGGAAGTAGATGGCTCCGCTGGTCTTCCCCGAACGGCCGCTTATGTCATTGATACTGGTGCCCGCATACCCCTGTTCGAGAAAGAGCTGCGCCGCGGCTTCCAACAGGGATCTCCGGGTAGCTCGCGCCCTGTCCTGCACGTATGTTCCACCTTCGATGATGTGCGCCGTTCAGGCGACGCAAGGGAGTGCCACACCCGCGCACTCACGGCCCCACACCGCCGGTCGCGGAATTCTTATTATTCTTCGACCGTGCGTACATGTGAGTGACATCGGGGAAGTCCGCCCTCCCGCGCAGGCTCATTTCTGCACCGCTCCGCCACCACATGGGCACATAGAGGCCAATTAAACCGAGCTGCGCAAATAACGAGCGAATTGTCCGCATTTCTGGGGAGCCGTAGAGCCCCCATCGGCCTCACCGCACCTCGCACCCACTTCGTGATCGGCCTGCCCCAAAACACTCGAAATGGTGATTGCGCACTTCTTCTCCGCGAAATTAACGTAATGAGCACGATGTTTTCGGGCTCGCTCCACAGGGCGGACGGCGCTCTGGGCAGCGGGCTTCACACGGAGGCGAATGGACCGCCTGCGCACGCGGTCATCGATTTCCCCTCGACATCCATGTCCCAGCAGTCGAGCGCGTCTCTCCCGCAGTCCGACATCTCATTCATCCCGCGGAAGACCGGGGTCGGCGCACTCTCCGAGAACGGCAGAGAAATGACAGCTGATCGCATCCTCAACTGGTCCCCGGCCGCCATCGTCTTCGATTGCGACGGAACTCTGATGGACACCGAACGCCACTGGCAGGACGCCCGTATTCGCGCCTTCCAGGAATTCGGCCTCAAGCCTCCGGCCGGTTTCGCGGAGCGAGCGAAGGGAGTGCACTACACCGAGTGCGGAAGCCTCATGGCCCGGGAGACGGGCAAACCCGAGCTCACGGGGGCCCTGACCGATTCACTGCTCCGGCATTTCATGGCGCTGGTCGCCGCGGACCCCGTCACCATGCCGGGCGCGGCGGCTCTGGTCCGGCTGGCAGCCTGTCACCTGCCGCTCGCGGTGGCCAGCAACTGCCCACTGGAGGTGGTGGAGTCCTGCCTGCAACGGGCCTCGTTGCTGGATCGCTTCGACCACATCGTCGTCGCGGGCGACGCATTACGGCCCAAGCCCCATCCGGACGTCTACGCCGCCGCGGCGGAGCTCTGCGGCGTGCGCCCTCAGGACGCACTGGCGGTGGAGGACTCGGTCACCGGGATCGAGTCGGCGCGGAGGGCCGGCCTGCGCGTACTGGGTGTCGGGCCACGCCCTGCCGGCGAAGGACAGGACCGGGCCGACCTGTGGGTCGACGCCCTGAGCGACCCCGGGTTGGTGACCTGGGCCCACGCTCGGATCGTGGAGGCCGAGCCCCGCGCCTGAAGCCGGCTGCCGGTGCCGTGGGGCACGAGCAGCCGACACCCCGGGGACGGCTGCCCGTACTCGGCTCGGCCCCGCCCCGGTTCGCGAACCGGGGCGGGGCCCCGCCCACGGCCCGGTCCGTCCTGCGCGTCCTTCGGCAGGCTGTTGTCCTTCTCGTGGTCGTGGGCCTTCTTCCACCGGGTGTACGTCTTTCCGTCGACCCTGAGGACGTCCTTCCCCAGGTTCTTCAGGCGGTCGCCGTAGCCCGCGCTGTCGAACTTCTTGCCGGACGCGGTGACCATGAAGTCCCTCACCGCGACGCCGGCGATCGCCGTGTCCTTGCAGTTATTGACGAAGCGTCAGAGTCGTTCGATTCACCAGGCGTTCGGGGGCCGACACATCGGCGCGACACGAACCCGAGCAGAAAAACGGCACGAGCCGACGAGCAGCCGCCTTCTGCGATGACCAGCCTTATTTCAGAACGAGTCGGCGCAAGCCACCGAGACCGCCCGCCCGCGCGGAGGCCACTTCGACCGGCATCCGGCGACGCGTGGGACAGCCGTCAGGGAGACGGACGCGTTCGTGTGGTGGTCGACCGTGCCGTGAGCGAACGCGCGGCGGACGAACGCATGCCGGTCCCTTCCGGCTGCCGGTCACGGCATGGCGGGCTCAAGCACGACAGGCAGCTCCGCGAGGCCTCGGAAGGCCGGGAACGGAACCTCCATCCAGAGCGCCTCACGCGCGGGGTCCGCCAGAGCGGCCCTCGGGAATCGGCCGAACAGGCCCGTGAGAGCGAGTTGCGTCTCCAGTCTGGCCAGCGACGCTCCCAGGCAGTAGTGGATGCCGTGGCCGAACCCCAGATGGGCGCTTTGCGGGCTCTTGGGGCGCGTCACGTCGAAGGCGTCCGGTGCGTCGAACTTCCGCGGGTCGCGGTTGGCCGAGCTGAGCGCGATCTGCACCAGGGAGCCCTTCGGAATCCATGTCCCGGCGATCTGCACATCCTCGGTCGCGAAGCGGAACGTCGCGCTCTCCACCGAACCGTCGTAGCGCAGCAGTTCCTCCACCGCCGGCCCGATCAGCTCCGGGTTCCGCTGCAGGGCGCGGAGCTGCTCGGGGTGGGTGAGGAGATGGTGGACGCCGTTCCCGATGAGATAGGCGGTCGTCTTGTGCCCCGCGAACATCAGCAGGAACGCCGTCGAGATCAGCTCCTGCTCGGTGAGGCCGCCGTTCTCGTCCCGGGCCTCGACGAGCGCGCTGAGCAGGTCCTCCCCGGGACGGCTGCGCTTGCGCGCCAGGAGATCCGCGAAGTACGCGTGCAGGCCCTCCTCAGCCATCTGCTGGGCCTGCTTGGCCTCCTTGCCGAACCCTGTCTGCGCCACCGTGGTGGACAGGCGTTGCAGCTCCGGCCGTTCTTCCTGCGGCACACCGAGCAGTTCGCAGATCACGATGATCGGCAGCGGGAACGCGAACGCGGGCAGCAGGTCCACGGGTTCGCGGGTGGCGCAGGCGTCCAGCAGCGTCTCGACGACGGCCTGGACCCGCGGGCGCAGCGACTCCACGCGGCGGGGGGTGAACGTGGAGCCGACGAACTTGCGCAGCCGGGTGTGCTTGGGCGGGTCGGAGTTGAGCATGTGGTCGTCCAGCGCCACGGACGAGTCGCCGAAGATCCTTCGGTAGGCGTCCATGGCCCCGTACATGTCCTTGCTCAGCCGCGGATCCGACAGGGCCGCACGTGCGTCCTCGTACCGCGTGATCAGGTACGTGTCGATGCCGTGCGGCGGCCGCATGGGGCAGACGGGCGCCGTTTCCCTGAGGTCGGCGTAGACCGGATGCGGGTCCCGCCGGAACTCGGGGGTGCACCGCTCGGCTGCGGCGACCGGATCGTCCACGGTGGTCACGGCCGGCTCCGGAGGTCGAAGAGGGCCTCGGCGTTGCCACCGAGGATGCGCTGCTGGGACGCCTTGTCGACGGGCAGCTTCTCGATCATGCGCAGGAGCTCCTCCAGCGGTACGGACATCGGCGGCGAGTCCGTGCCGAACAGCATCCGCTCCGGCCCCAGCACCTCCGCGTTGAGGCCCAGGTGCGCCGGGCTGAACGTGCTGGTGTCGACGTACATGCGCTGCAGCGCCCCGCCCGGGTCCGCCGCCGGGGCGTCGGGCTGCGTCGACGGTGCGCCGGCGCCCCAGTGCCTGGGACGTGCCGCCGTCTGCAGGCGTTCCGGCAGCAGCGCCATCGCGCCGCCTCCTGTGGCACCGATCAGGCGCAGGCCGGGATATTTGTCCAGCCACCCCGCGAACGCGATCATGGCCATGCCCATGGTGACATCCCCGAACCGGCCGATCTGTTCGACGAAGCCGAAGTCGTCGACCCGGTCCGTGCCGATCGGTTCTGCCGGGGCGTGCACCAGGACCGGCACTCCCGTCTCGGCGGCCAGCGCGAAGAAGGAGTCGGCGCGCGGGGAGCCGAGCAGTTCGCCGTGGACGCTGGAGGTGGTGATCAGGCCGACGAACGCGGGGTCCTCCAGTGTCTCCCGGACTCCTTCCAGGTGGTCGTCGTCACCGAACGGGTTGGCGTACACGTACCCGCGCAGCTGCTCCGGGAAGGAGGCGA
Source organism: Streptomyces sp. NPDC093149 (assembly GCF_044754145.1). Classification (NCBI taxonomy): domain Bacteria; kingdom Bacillati; phylum Actinomycetota; class Actinomycetes; order Kitasatosporales; family Streptomycetaceae; genus Streptomyces; species Streptomyces sp. NPDC093149. The sequence continues at coordinate 263,678 of NZ_JBIVON010000003.1, read as the reverse complement.
TCAGGCCCGACATCCAGCTGTGGAAGCCCCTGAGCCGGTCTCGTGGTTGCGCGTAGTTGTCGACGCCCGGGACGCGCGCCATGGCACCGGCGCCGACCGGACTGCCGATGATGGTGAGGTCGATGCCGGCTCGGGCGCGGGCGGCGAGCATGCCGTCGACGTCGGTGAGGCTGGGCGGCATGGGAAAGCGCCGTGCGGCATCCGGCGGGGACAGGTGTCCATGGATGTCGATGATCATGTGTGTGTTCCCTGGTTCGGTGCGAGTGCGTGGACGACGGCGACACAGTCCTCGTCTCCGTGTCCCTGGTCGGCGGCGCGGACGTGGGTCTGCGCGGCTGCGGCGACGAGTGGAAGCCGCAGTCCGGCCGCGGCGGCCTGGTCCGCGGCGAGCAGGAGGTCCTTGGCCATCAGGCTCAGCCGGAAGTCGGGCTCGTCGAAGCGCCCGGCCGCCAGTCGCTTGGACTTGAACGCCATGACGGGCGAGGCGAATCCGCTGCCCGCGATCGTGCTGAGGACGAGCTTCGGGTCGAGCCCGGTGACGGCCGCCAGCTCGACCGCCTCGGCCAGGGCCTGTACCTCGATCCCCATCAGCAGGTTGAGGAGCAGCTTCATCCGCATGCCGGAACCGAGTTCGCCGAGGTGGACGACCTCCTTGCCCAGCAGTTCGAGCAACGGCCGCCCCGCGGTGAAGACCCGCTCCTCGCCTCCGACGAACAGCCGCAGATCACCGCTGCGGGCGTGTTCGCGGTTGCCCAGCATGCCGACGTCCAGAACGGAGTCGATCTTGCTGGTGAGACGGACGACCTCCTCCGGTGCGACCGTGCTGGCGCAGACCAGGGCGCCTGGGTACGGGCTGCCGGTCAGGATCCCGTCCGGTCCGTGCAGCACGGTGGCGAGGGCTTCGCCGTCGGTCACGGTGCAGATGGCCGCGCTCGTGCCCTCGACGGCATCGGCCGGATGCGTCGCGGCGACGGCGCCGGCTCGGGCGAGCGGCTCCGTCCGCTCCGCGGTGCGGTTCCAGACCCGGACCTCGACGCCCTGGTCGAGAAGCCGGGTGGCCAGGCCGGTGCCCATCGTGCCGAGGCCGAGGACGGCGACGGGGCCGGTGACGGGCTGCGTCATGACTTCACCCCCACGGTCTCCTGGATGACCCGGTACCGCAGCGACTGGGTCTGATCGACCCAGGCCCGCAGCGGAGCCAGCAATGCGCGGTGGTCCTCGCCCTGTTGCCAGGCGAAGAAGTGCTCGGGCGTCTCCCACTCGCTGGTGATCACCCACTGCCGGGAGTCGTCGAGGGGTTCTCCCAGCCGGTCGATGATGTGCCCGGGGACGCTGGCGACGGACTTCCGTATGCGCTCGTACGCGTCGAGGAATCCTTGCTCACCGCCCTCGATCACGTGGACCGTGTACACGACGGACAGTTGGTCGGCCGAGCGGCCGTTCTGCTCAGGGCGCATGTCTCCTCCTGGAAGACGGGATCCGGCGGATCACGACTTCCACAGATTCATGGCTCCCGTGTCCGGGCAACTCCGAGGTGGGGACGGCGCCAGTGGGGACAAGGGACTTCGCTGGCCCGGTCGGGTGAGGTCAGTCGGGTCCGCCCGGAGACGGTCCCGGCGTCTCAACGCCGCATCGGCACGGAGCGGATGCGCCGAAGCCGCACCGTCCATTGCGGCGAACGGGGCGAAGGTGCTCCGGTCGGTCCCGTACCGCTCACGCGGGTCCGGACCACGGGCGCAGCGAGCACCTCGGCCCGAGATCGTCGACGCGCGGTACCGGCCGAAGCGGACCGACGGAGAGGGCCGGGCGAGCGGACGTTCATCGGTGGGCGGCCCCGTGGGTGTCGGCCCTCTGCCGGTGGCGGCACGGGCCGCCGGCGGGGACGGGGCTGAAGCCGCCCGGCTCCCGTGCCGGTGGACCCCCGCGGTCACAGCACTGGAGTGACCGCCATGAGTGATCGCTCCGGGTCCCGGACCGTTTCACCGGTGCTGCTGGGCGCGGGTGGTGGTGACGGCGACTGGCTGCCCGTCACTGCGAATCGGGGGCCGCCGTCTTCCGGAGCGCGGACGGCACCCGCTACGCCAAGTGCGTAGCCGCCGCCGGGGCGGCCGATCTGAGGGGCGAGCGTGACCGGATCGCCTGGCTGACCGGCCAGGGCGTCCCCGGGCCGCGGGTGCTCCGCCATGGTCGGCAACGCCGGCGTGTCCGCCAACGCGCCCTCCCTCGACCTCGAACTGGACCGCTGGAACACCGCGTTGGACGTCAATCTCACCGGCGCCTTCATCTGCGCGCGCCGCCGCCCGCATCATGCGCGAGGGCGACGGGGGCGTCGTCCTCACCACCTCGTCGATGTACGGGGGGACCGCCGGGCCCGAACGTGCGGCGTACTGTGCGACCAAGGCCGCCGTCGCCGCTCTCACCAAGGTCCTGGCCGTCGAGTGGGCCCCGTTCGGGATACGCGTCAACGCGCTGGGGCCCGGATACGTCGAGACCGACCTGGTGACCCGGCTCGCCGCCGCCGGACGGCTGGACACGGAGGCGCTTCGCCGCCGCACTCCTCGGGGCCGCCTCGGCCGCCCGGAGGACTTCGCCCATCTCGCCCTCTTCCTCGCCTCCGGCGTGTCCGCGAACATCACGGGCCAGATGGTGGTCAGCGACGGCGGCTGGACGGCCGACGGCTGTGCGGTGGCGCCGGGCTGAAGGTGCCCGGCGGGGAGGCTTCAGCGGCGGCCGCGCGGGGCCCGCGGTCCCGAACGGGCTGCAGCACGTCCCTCGGGCCCGACGAAGAGGTCCGGGCACCGCTTCCAGGGCGGTGGCACCGCTCCGGAAGCGGTGCCCGGACCGCCCCCGCACTCGTCGTCGCCTTCCTCGTCAGCTTCGGACGCCGATCGCCGCGGTCCTGCTGACCCACTGGGAGAGGGTGAGCTGTGTGGCCCCGGTCGTACGGACCGGACCGCGCCGGCAGGGTGCCACACGGTGGTGTTCCGTCCGGCCGTCCTCGCACGCCGCCTGCTGCCGGCCGGTGCTGTCGGCGAGGGCCTGGCGGAGCAGGAACAGATGTGCGGGCACGGCTTCGCTGCAGTCGTACCCCGCCCGGCACGTGGAGCAGGTCGCCAGGTGAGCTCCCACCGCGATCGCTTCGTCGGCCGCCGGGACGGGGATGTCGTGTCCTTCGGCCGGTCGTTCACTGGTCTTACGGCCGTTCCTGGTTGCAGTAAGCATGAGAGGGTCCTTCCTGTGCCGAGGTGCCGAGGTGCCGAGGTGCCGAGAGTGTCGGGGGGCGCCGAGGTGCCGGTAGCGCGGGCATCGCGGCCGTGAGGCCGGTCGGGAGTGTGGTGGCTGCCGCTTCTTTCCCCTCGCCTGGTTCAGACGTCGCGTCGCACGAGAGGCTGGGCACCGATGCCGGGGTGGGCGGTCGCGTGCGCGGCGAGGAGTGGCCGACGTGTCCGCGACGGAGGAACGGGGCCGCTCGACCACGGAAGAGGGAGGCGACGCGGGCCGCGGTCCTCGATACGAGGACGACATCCGCGGCGGTCGTCGGCATGGGCGGTCTGCGGGGAAACACGGGGAGTGCGGCCCGCTCGGTCGCCCGTCCGGCTGCCCGTGGCCACCGTGGCGGCGAGCAGAGCGACCGGCACACGGGGAGCGGTGTGCGGGCCGGTCGATGCGGCGCCGTATCGCTTGGTCGTGCAGTGGGCTTCGATCATGGCGAAACCTCCGTTCGCCCTCTCACCTTCGCCCAGGAACGACCCTTCGCACATCGTCCCCCCGCAGCGATTCCCGCCTACCACGGCTGCGGTATCCGGTACTCGTCCCTACGACCGGAACCCGCACGCGCCTGCCCCCGCGGTCGCTCACACGGATGCCTGTGAGGGCCCTGATTCCGGCGCCGGACTGACCAGGCCGCACTGATAGGCGATGACGACGAGCTGGGCCCGGTCGCGCGCCGACAGCTTGGTCATGGCCCGGTTGACATGGGTCTTGGCGGTCAGAGGGCTGACGAACAAATGTTCTGCGATCTCGTCGTTCGACAGTCCCAGCGCCGCCAGCGCCACGACATCGCGTTCCCGCCGCGTCAGGCACTCGAGCCGCTCGTGCACATCCGCCGAACACGGGTCCGGTTGCGCGAGGAAGCGATTGATCAGCGCACGCGTCGCCGCCGGGGACAGCAAGGCCTCACCGACGGCGATCGTGCGGACGGCTTCGAGAAGCTCCTCGGGCCGGGCCCCCTTGCCGAGAAAGCCGCTCGCACCGGCGCGCAGGGCCTCGGCGACGTGCTCGTCGTCCTCGAAGGTGGTCAGGATGAGCACCTTCACCCCGGTGAGGTCCTCGGACTCGCTGATGAGCCGTGTGGCATCGAGACCGTCCATCTCCGGCATGCGGATGTCCATCAGAATCACATCGGGGCGCTCCGCACGCGCCAGCTCCAACGCCTCCTGGCCATTGGACGCCTCCCCCACCGTCTCCATGTCGTCCGTGGAGTCGAACAGCATCCGGAACGTGCCCCGCAACAGAGCCTGGTCATCGGCAAGCAGTACGCGAATCGTCATGCCCGTCCCTTCTCGGCGGTTTACCCATGACCAGTCCGGGACGGAGCGGCAGTTCGGCCATCACGGTGAAGCCCCCCTCCGGGCGCACTCCGGCGAACAGCCGGCCCCCGACCGTGGAGGCGCGCTCACGCATCCCGATCAGCCCGTGGCCGGTCCCCGGACGGGCGTTCCCCCCGGTTCGTCCGTCGTTCTCGACGGTGATCGTCAGCTGCTCGGGGCGATAGTGCAGGACCAGCCGGGCGTGGTCGGCCCCGGCGTGCTTGTGCACATTGGTCAGGGCCTCCTGCACGATGCGGTACGCGGCCAGGTCCACCGCCGGGGCCAGCGGTTCGACGATGCCCAGCCGGGTATGGGTCACGACCAGGCCGGCGCGTTCGAACGACGCCAGAAGCGCCGGTATGCGGGCGAGCCCCGGCATCGGATCACGCGGCGCGACCGGATCGCCGGACTGCCGCAGCAGCCCCACGGTCACCCGCAGCTCGTCCAGCGCGGACCGGCTGGTGTCCCGGATGTCCTCCAGCGCGGCCAGGATCTGTTCCGGCCGTCGTTCCACCAGATGGACGGCCACGCCCGCCTGAGCGTTGATCAGGGCGATGTGGTGCGCGACGATGTCGTGCAGCTCGCGCGCGATGCGCACCCGCTCCGCGGCCACTCGCTGCTGTGCTTCCTGCTCACGCGTGCGCTCCGCGTGTTCCGCCCGCTCCTCCACGGCCGCCACATAGGCACGCCGTGAGCGCACCCCGTCCCCGACGGCAGCCGGCAGAGCCGTCCACGCCAGCATCGCCGCGTTGTCGGGGGCCAGCCATGAGTGCGGATCGCGCAGCACGGCGGCGCCGACGAGAACAGCGGCCGAGACCGACGCCGCCGTCCAGGCGGCACGCCGGCCGGTCAGCGCGGCCACGGTGTAGACCGACACCAGGACCGGACTGATCACCAGCGGACTGTCCCGGAATCCGAGCACCTCGAAGGCCACCCCGCAGCCGACCGCGACGGCCAGTACGCCAACAGGGTGACGGCGCCGCCACATGAGCGCCGAGCAGCCGAGACCGGCCAGCACGACGGCCGGCCACCGCAAGGAGAACTCGTGCTCATGCGGTACGACCGAGGCGGCCACGACCGAGAGCACGAACAGCACGGACACGCCCAGTGCGTCCCTCACACCGCTCCGGGCCCGCGTCCCGCGCCTCCGACCGCTGATCACCGCCATGCAACCACCGTAGAGTCGACGACCGCATCGGGCATCGTGTCGCACGGCGCACGGGCCGCGACGGCCGGCGTCCGCCCGTTCGCCGAACCGGCGGCGGCACACACCGGTTCCACGGCGTGCCGACGGCCCCGCAGGGCCGTTGCCCCAGGGCCGACGCTGCCCGATCCGGTTCCACCACCGGCCCGGACGGGGCCCCTCGCACGGACAGCACCGCGTCCCGCCATCGGAGCGGCGCGGCGCCCGGCGTCCGCGCCTTCGCTCGGCCGTATGCCCAGGAGGTGCTCCACGGTCCGGGTCCGGGCCTGTTCGGGAGACGGACCCGTCCGGTGCCGGTCGTCGTCCGGCCCTGTGCGCCAAGGGCGCTCCTTGGTGCAGGATCGGGAGTGCTGATGCTCCGTTCGGATCGGCCACGACCGCGAGTCCGGCGACCGAACCCCGCCACGGCGGCCGTCAATCCGACGACCACCGAAACGAGTGGCGTCGCATCACCGGAGTTGACGCCCGCCGACAAGGACGTCGCCACCTGGTTCGGGCAGAGGCAGCCGTGTGACCGGGCTGCTGCGCCCCCGTGACCGCGCTTCCTGGGCGGCAGCCCGATGCGGCGGGAGCCGCACGCCGAGGCGCGCGGGGCGGCCTGCGGAGTCACATCCGTCGGCAACGGCCCACTCACCGGTCCCGGTGAGCAGGGCGAGTTCACCGGTCCTCGGGCCGTACGGCCGCGTACGGTGGGCCCGCGGCCGTGCCCGCCGGTCGTCATGGCACGGTGCAGGAGGCGTGGACGCGGCAGAGGAGGAAGACGGATGACGGAGACCACAGTGAGCCAACTGGACGAGCGGGTGCTGGGACGCAGGTGGACGGTGCGTCTGGACGCTGCCGGTCGTGGCAGTGCGGCCGTGCGCGTCTCGTGCAGCCGTCCTTCCTGTGCCGTGCAGCGTCTGCCGTCCGCGGCCGCCGGCCGTGCGGCTGCGGTCGCGCACCTCACAGCTCATCTTCGGGCCGCCCCGACGCCCCGGGTCGATGTGTACTGCGCCTGCAGGGCCGAGGGCTGTCACGCGCATCTCCGTCCCGACGACCGGCATGAGCGTGCCGAGCCCTGGCGGTGCGGCGGGGCGGTGGTCCTGGCCGTGATCACCGACCGGGAAGGACGCTGGTGGCGGGCCTTGGAGTGCTGTTCACGCTGCGCGGCCGCCGCACCCGGCGCGAAGATCGTCGCCACCGCCCCGACCCCGGACACGACCGCCACCGCTCCGTCGGCCGGTGTCCGAGCCACTGCCGACCGCCCGTCGGCCGTACCGGGCGGCAACCCGCGCTTCTCCCATCGTTCCCCGGCCGCGGCCGGTCCGCGGGAGGTGCCCACTCCCCGCTCCGCGGCGACGCGGAGCCGACCCCGACACGGGAAGATCGCGCAGCGGATCATCCCGTACGACCTGCGGCCCGTCGCCCTGCGCGACGAGCTCATCGAGCTCGGCGATCTCTTCCGCGCCTACCAGCAGCGCACCGAACCCGACCTGGCACAGCTCGCCGAGCTCCACACCCGCAAGGCGCGCGCCTTCACCACCTGGGCCGAGGTCACCGGCGACACGCGCCTGCGACTGGACGCCCAACGCGCCGAGCAGGCCGCCACCGCCGCCCGCCTCCAGCACCAGCAGCGCACCGGCCGCAGTGCGGACAGCACCCAGCCGGCGGTGACCCGCCTGCTGACGGGGCCCGCGCAGTGGGAGCACGCACGGTCCGTCCTCGCGCACGTCACCGGCCATACCCCGCTGCCCGGCCCGGAAGCACGCCTGCTGGTGATGATGCTGACCCTGCGCACCGCGCACACCGGCAGCGGCAACCTCGTCGGCCAGGACCTCACCTCGCTGGGCCTGACCGATCCGGAGGACCTGGTTGAGCAGCTGACCGACTGCGGATGGCTGGCCGTCCCCGGCACCGTCGGGGATGTGCTCGCCTCCCGGCCGGAGAGCCCCACCCCCGTCACCGTCCCGTCCCTCGTGCCCCACCCGGACCGTCCCGGCCCGTTCACGTTCGGCAAGAAGATGCGTCCCAAGCTCAGCGGGTGGGCCCAGAAGGTCGTCTCCGACAAGAAGCTCCGCAAGACCCGGGCCACAGCCGGCACCCGGCTGCTCGCGCTGATGCTGGCCACCCGAATCACCGCCGACGGACGGCTCGGCCCCTGCGGCCAAGGCGTCGGCCTGGAATCCCTCGCCTCCTGGTGCGCCGCTGGTCCCGGCGAGCTGCAGGACCTGGTGGACCAGCTGACCCGAGCGGACTGGCTCACCGAAGCCGTCGTCACCGACACCCACCTCACCGGCCGGCTGACCGAACGCGTCCTCCCCCTCACCTGCCCCCTCGCCTGAGGGCTGTCCCGGGCCCGGTCGGGGTCGGGGCCGGGGCCGCCATTGCGCGATCTGCGCCGGGCTGTCGGCCACCGGCCCGCAGCCCGGATCCCCACCGATCGACGGGGAATTCCTGTGCTGGTCCCGGCGAAGCGGGCCGTCCCCGCGAAGCGCGCCGTCCCCGCGAAGCGCGCCGTCCCCGCGAAGCGCGCCGTCCCCGCGCGCTCGCGTCAGTGGGACGGCTCGATTCCCCAGGCGGCGGCCCGGGCGGCGGCGGCCGCGCGGTTGGGGAGGTCGAGCTTGGCGAGGATGTGCTCGATGTGGGTCCCCACGGTGCGCGGCGTGATGTACAGCCGCTCGGCGATCTCCCGGTTGGTACGGCCGGCGGTCAGTTCGGCCAGCACCTGGAGTTCCCGTGGCGAGAGTCCGCCGGGCCGCCACACGTCCGGGCGCCGCACGTCCGAGGCGATCCCCTCCGTCGGCAGGCCCGCGTGGGGGTCGACGGCTGCGGCGAGGGCCTCGGTGAGCAGGGTGACCACGGCGCGCGCCGGGTCGGGCGCGCGCCGCGGCCGGCGGGTGCTGACATTCAGCATGCCGACGTACCGGCCGTCGGCGGCGAAGAGACACTGGGCCACGCCGTCCTCGATGCCGAGGGGGCTCAGCACCTTCTGGAAGCCCGGGGATGCTGCCAGGAGCTGCCGGGGGACGTCCCTGAGCCAGAGACCGCCTCGGGCCGGGCTGCGGAGCACGGGGAACACCGGGTCGTGGTGGAGGCAGGTCTCGATGTAGGCCGTGGCGTCGTCCGGGTAGCTCCCCGCCAGGGTGGTGTGGCGCCGGCGCAGCGGATCCCACCGGGCCAGTGAGGCGTGGTCGTACTCCATCACCTCCGACAGCGCCGTCAGGACCGTGTCGACGCCCGTCGCGCCGCTCGTGGCGCTCCTGGCGGCCTCACGGACATGGACGGCCGCGTCCAGGATGTCCGCCCCGCTCCGCTCCGCCGCCATCCCCCAAGGATGATCATGTGCCTGGAATACGTCAATCGCGAAGGGTGTCGTGCACGACCTGCCCGTCCACGACGGTGAGGACGACGGGCATCTCCGGTATGTCGTGGGGGTCGACGGTGAGCAGATCCCCGTCGAGCACGCAGAGGTCGGCGGCCTTGCCGGGCTCCAGGGAGCCCTTCCAGTCCTCGGCGAAGTCCTGCCAGGCCGCGTCGATCGTGTACGTACGGATCGCCTCGGCCAGGACGATGCGCTGCTCGGGGCCGCTGACCCGGCCGGCGGCCTTCGACTCGCGCAGCAGCATCGTGGCGACGCCCTGGCGCCAGTCCGGGTACGTGACGGGGGCGTCGGACCCGCTCGCGACCCGCACGCCGGCGTCGATGGCATCGCGGTAGGGCCATGCGTAGGCGGCCCGTTCGGCACCGACGAACTCCTCCTCCATGTCGGCGACGGTCCACTTGATGGTGGGGTTCATGTTGACGCCGAAGCCGTGCTCGGCCAGCACCTTCATGCTGTGCGCGGTGAGGAAGTCACCGTGGATGACGTAGTGACGGGCGTCGGGCCGCGGGTGCTCGGCCATGGCCGTGGCGAAGGCATCCGCGACGGTGTCGATGGCTCGGTCGCCGGTGACGTGAACGCCCAACTGGTGCCCGGCGGCGTGGGCGTGCCGGATCATGGCACCGATCTCGTCGATCCGCTCGGCGTCGGTCTCGCCGCCGACGCACAGGGAGCCGCAGCCACCGCCGACGTACGGCTCGTGCATCCAGGCCGTCTTGTTGGGGACGATGCCGTCGGCGAAGACCTTGACCCCGTGGATCGCCAGGCGGCGCGGATCTGCGTCGCCGGAGTCACCGAGGGCGGTGAGCGTGCGGGCGAACTCCTCGGCTGTGCTCGCCATTCCGGTGGGCAGGAGCAGGACGCCGACGCGGGCGGTCAGTTCGCCGTCGGCCAGCAGCCGGCGATAGACGTCGAGGGTCTCCGCGCCGAGCGCGCCCCGCATGATGCCGTCGCCGCCGGGGCCGAGTCCGGGCTCGGTGTAGCTGGTCACGCCGAGCCCGGCGAGCGTGGCGAGGGCCGACCTGATCGCGTCGGTCCGCTCCTGCCGGCTGAGCGGCGGCAGCGCGTTCTGGACGAGGGCCTGGGCCCCCTCGTGGAGCAGCCCGGTCGGCTTCCCGGCCTCGTCCACGACGATGGCCCCGCCGGGCGGTGCGACGGTGTGCCGGTCGATCCCGATCAGCTCCAGCGCCTTGGAGTTGACCCAGGTGGCGTGCCCGGAGAAGGAGTAGAGGACGACGGGGTGGTCCGGGCTCACTGCGTCGAGGTCGCTCCGCGAGGGCAGCCGCGACGGATCGGCGACGCACTCGTCGAGGTAACCGGCGTCCCAGCCGTGCCCCGTGATCCACTGCCCGCCCGGAACCCGCCCGACGGCCTCCCGTACCGCCTCGGCCACGTCTGCGAGAGAGGACACGGCGGGATGGCCGAGCTCGACGGAGAGCGGCGGCGTCGCCATGCCGAAGGCGCACCCGTGCAGATGGGAATCGTTGATGCCGGGAAGCAGCGTCGCCCCCCGCAGGTCGACGACGCGGGTACGGGGTCCGACGAGCGGCGCGACGTCGTCCCGCCCACCGACGGCACTGATGATCCCACCGGTCACCGCCAGGGCCGAGGCGACGGAGAACTCCGCGTCGACCGTGACGACCCGCCCACCGAAGAACACCAGATCCGCATACGTGGTCACAGAATTTCCCTTCGAAAGCGGGCGCAGCACGGCTACCCGCGAACAATCTCCCGAGGACTATGACCGCGCCCCCGCGCTCCGCACATCGGTCGTCCCACCGATACGGGCTCGCGCAGAGGCAGGCTGACGGCCGGCTCCCGACGCCGGGAGATCCGGCACAACCACGCCTTGTGCGCACCATCCCGACCGAAGTCGCCGGGGGCGATGTTCTCGGTGTCCCGGCCCACCCGTGATCGGCCGTTGAACTCGGCCCCGCAGGCAAGCGCGCCGTCCGGCGGCACCCTCCTGTCCGGGCACCCGTCACTGAACGCGTCCGTCGGCGCTCAGCCGGCCGTTCGGTCCGAGTGAACCGGACGCCGCCCCGCCGCCATGACACGAGCGATCCGGCCATCGCGCAGAGCGTTGCCCGATGGCCGGATCCGAACCGACGGCGGCCTCGCGGGGCCGAGAAGACTTCACCTTCGGACGGCGACCGTGCTCTCAGCTGTGCGTGACCGACGCGGAGGGACTGTTCCATTCGTCGCGGAGGAGCGACCAGATCTCCTTGTCGTGCCGCTCGCCACGGTACGGATAGCGTTGCCGCAGCACGCCGTCGCGGGTCATGCCGAGCCTGCGCGCAGTCTCGATACTGCGGGTGTTGCCCGCGGCGGCCCACCACTCGACCCGGCTCATCCCGCGTTCACGGAAAGCCCAGTCGATCAGGGCGCGCGAAGCCTTGACCACCAGGCCGTGCCCCTGCCCGGCGGCCTCCAGCCAGCAGCCGATCTCGCACACACCGGAGCCGGCGTCGAAGGTGGTGAACATGACGCCGCCCACGAGCGTGCCCTCCAGCCAGATGCCGTAGATCCGGGCCGCGTCCTGGGCCTGCTTGTCCGCGTACCGCTGCAGGACCGCCGTGGCGGACTCGAGGTCGGTGCTGAGCGTCGCCCACGGTATCCACGGGTCGACGTGCGGCCTGGCGCGGTCGATGTGGGCGAGGAACTCCGGCGCCTGCCATGGTTCGAGGGGACGCAGTTGAGCGCGGTCGTCCAGCGCGAGCGTGAACATGAGTGCCCCAATCTGTTCTAGGTACATAACGAGCGTTCGGTATGTAAGCTAACACGCATGCCACCAGCACGAGGAGACCGGGAAGCCCGCCGAGAAGACGTTTCCGAGGCGGTGTGGAAAGTGCTCGGAGAGAAGGGGTTCAACGGCCTTACGCTGCGTGCCGTCGCCGCCGCCATGGACGTTTCGACCGGCATGCTCATGCACTACTTCCCCACCAAACGGGCCCTGGTGATTCACGCCCTGGGCATCCTGGAGAAGCGCACCGCGGAACGTCCCCGCCGTGAGTGGCCGGCCGCGGGACTGCCGGCGCTGCGGGAGGTGCTACTGGACATCCTGCCGCTCACCGCCGACGACACCGCGCGCAACCGCATCTGGGTGAGTTCCTGGGACCTCGCCCTGGCCGACGAGGAAGTGGGCACGGCACAGGCGGATCGCTACACGCGTATGCGATCAGCGGTCCGTGCACACCTTGAGGACGCTCGCCGCCTGGAGGAAGTGGCCGCCTCCACGGATCTGGAACAACTCGCCGCCGAGACAGTGGCGTTCGTCCACGGCCTCACCGTCCAGGCGCTCTTCGACCCCGGACGATTTCCCGCAGCCGTGCAGACGTCCATGGTCGACGACTTCCTGCGCAGAACCGCGACCACGCAGGGCGCGTAGCCGCCGGGAGAAGGCATCGGCGCTCGGGCGCCGACGGCCGCGCCCCGTTCGACGGCAGATAATTGACGGGCCGTCATATCCGGAGTCTTCGCTCGTGACCGGCCCGGTCATCGCGGGGACGCACCGTCTCGACGTGGCAGGTGAGCAGAGCGGGGAGCCGAGGAACCTCCCAGCGAGAACGACCGAGGTCTCATCCGCGTCGGCGGAGGTAGGTCTCCAGCTCGGCTGCCCCGGTCAGCATCGCCCGCCCGCGGTCGGACAGCCGACCGCTCCAGTCGCCCAGAGCGGCCTCCAGCGGCTCCAGCCCACCGGCCGCCCGCACCTGGGCGATCAGCGGGGCGATCTGCTCCAACAGGTAGCCGCCCCGCCTGAGTTGATGAGTCAGCCGGGCGTCCCGCACGTCGGCCTCGTCGTAGACGCGGTACCCGGTCAGCGGGTCGCGGCGCGGGCGCACCAGCCCGGCGCGCTCCCATTTGCGCAGCGTCGCGGGCCGGATGCCGAGCTTGTCCGCCAGCGGCCCGATGAACGCACCCTCGGGCCCGGTCACCTCGGCCGGCCCGGACCCCGCACCGGGCTCGGACACGGCGGTGGGCTCCAGGTCTCGCAGGGCCCGTTCCACGGCCTGGAGGGTCCGGCGGTCTTCGAGGAGCTGGGCGTGGCTCTCGTCGATGAGGCGGAACGCCTCCTCGAGGGTGCCCTGGTTCACGGCCCGCATGATCGACGTCGCTCTCTGGTGGCCGTGGCCGGGCACCAGGGCGAGGAACGCGCTCAGGGCGGCCGCGTGCAGTGGCGTATAGGTGCGGTAGCCGTGGGGCGTGCGCCCGGCGGCCGGAAGGATGCCGGCTTCCTCGTAGTTCCTGATCGCCTGGGTGGACAGACCGTGCCCGCGTGCCAGATCAACCGGCCTGAGCCGATCACAGCTTTGAAGGTTTCGTCCCACGAATCCGACGATATCGCGGAAAAGTTTCCACCGAGGGTTCAACGATACCGTTTAAGGCATGGCGACTGACATCAAGGACACCGCCCGTGCCGTCGAGGCTGCCGCTGTCATGAGGCTGCTCCCGGCCCGGCCGCGGCTGCTCGCCCTGGGCGAGCCCACCCACGGCGAGGACACTCTGCTCGACGTACGCAACGAACTCTTCCGGCAACTGGTCGAGCAGGAGGGGTACCGGACGATCGCGATCGAGAGCGACTGCCTGATGGGCCTGGCCGTGGACGACTACGTCACCTCCGGTACGGGCACACTCGACGAGGTCATGGAGCGCGGAATCAGCCACGGCTGGGGCGCCTTTGCGGCCAACCGCGAGCTGGTGCGTTGGATGCGGGCGTACAACGACGGCCGGCCCGCGCCCGAGCGGCTCCGCTTCGCCGGTTTCGACGGCCCACTGGAGATCACCCACGCCGCGAGCCCCCGGCAGGCCCTCACCGCACTCCACGCCTACCTCGCGGCCGAGGTGGACGCGGACCTGCTCCCCTGCACCGCGGAAACGCTCGACCGCCTGCTCGGCACCGACGACCGATGGACCGATCCCGCCGCGATGATGGACCCGACCCAGTCCGTGGGGCGGTCGACCGAGGCGGGTCGGCTGCGGCTGCTCGCCGACGATCTGGTGGCCCTGCTCGACGCACAGACGCCACACCTGCTCGCGGCGACCTCGCGGGACGACTGGGACCGGGCGCGCCTGTACGGGCGCACCGCGACCGGCCTGCTGCGGTACCACCACTCGATGGCCGACACCTCGCCGACCCGCATGACGCGGCTGTGCACGCTGCGGAGTTCGATGATGGCCCACAACCTCTTTGCCCTCGCCGCTCGGGGCCCGGCGCTCATTCACGCCCACAACTCCCATCTCCAGCGGGAAAAGAGCACGATGGCGACGTGGGACGGGCCGGTGGAGTGGTGGGGCGCCGGTGCCCTGGTGAGCGCCCAGCTCGACGGAGGCTACGCCTTCGTGGCCACGGCGCTCGGCACGATCCGCCACCAGGGAGTGGACACCCCGTCCCCGGACACCGTCGAAGGACTCCTGTACGCGCTCCCGGAGGACCGCTGCGTCATCGACGCCCCTCGGCTGGCCGCCCTGCTCGGCACCACGCGGCCCGCGCCCCGCGTATCCCCCTGGTTCGGCTACTCCCCGCTCGACCCGGCCCACCTGGCGGGCACCGACGGGATCGTGTTCGTCAAGGACGTCCCGCAGACCTGAACACTGACTCCCCAACACCGCCGCCGGCGCGTCGGAGGCAGTACGGGGCCTGACAGACAGTCAGGCCCCGGCAGCCTGCACGCGGGTGCAGCCTCACGGTCTCTCTCCGCAGGGGCACCACCTCGGGAAACGGTTTCTCGACGTCCACAGGGCGCGGCGGCGTAAGGCGGGCCACGCCAACAGGGCACGAGAGAACCGCCTCGCACGGACCAGGAGAACGAGGGCCGGCCGCACCGGCCGCCGCCGCGCCCCGCCCCACGAAGGACGCCGCCGGTTCCGGACCGGAGATCGCCAATCAGTAGGATCGTTCCGCAACACGACGCGAAGGGGAGATCGGTGGCGCGGGTTGCGGTGATCGGCGGGAGTATCAGCGGGCTGGGAACGGCGCTCATGCTCGGCCGACGAGGCCACACGGTCACGTTGTTCGAACAGGACGCGCGACAGGCCGAAGAGGACCTGGACCGGGACTTCTTCCACTGGAACAGACCCCGAGTCCCTCAGGCCGGCCATCCCCACTCGCTGCTCGCGCCCGTCCGCGCCGTGCTGCGCGCCGAGGCCCCTGATGTCTACACGGACGTGCTGGCACGGGGAGCCCGGGAGTACCACGAGTTCGACTGGTTCGGTGAGCATCCGCCGCATCGGGCCGGCGACGAGGACCTGGTGACCCTGCGCACCCGCCGCATCGTGCTGGAGGCCGCCCTGACCGCGGCCGTGCGGCGGGAACCCACCATTGAGGTGCGGCGAGGCCGCCGGGTGCACGCCCTCACCCTCCGGGAGGGCCGTCCTGCCCGGGTCACCGGCGTGCAGGTGGGCGCGGAAACGCACCGGGCGGACCTCGTCGTCGATGCGTCCGGTCGTCGCTCGCCGGTGCCCGCCTGGCTGATCGCGGCCGGATGCCGCCCGCCCGTGGTCGACAGCCACCGCACCGGGATCGCCTATTTGTGCCGCTGGTACCGCCTGCGCTCCGACGGCCCACGTGACCCCGGACGGGTCAGGACCGGCTCGGCCGCACCGTTCGCGCTCGCCGGCGTCTTCCCTTCCGACAACGACACCTTCGCGGTGAGCCTGGTGGTCTCCACCGGTGATCCGACCCGCGGCGCGCTCGCCGACCCTGCCGTGTTCGAGGCCGTCGCCCGCCGCTTCCCCGCGACCGCCGCCTGGCTCGACCTGGCCCCCGAACCGCACTCCGCCGTCCTGGCGATGGCCGGCCTGGACAACCGCTGGACCGCCCTCGCCGACGATGACGGACCCGTCGTCACCGGCCTGGTCAGCGCCGGGGACAGCCTCATCCACACCAACCCCACCTTCGGTCATGGCGCGGCCCTCGGCCTGCGTACCGCCCAGCACCTCGCCACCCACGCCGACCGGATCGCCGCGGACCCCATGAGCTACCACACGTGGACGACAAAGGCCCTCCGCCCGTGGTTCGACACGCAGGTGACGACCGACCGCAACAACGGACAACGCCTCGCCGACGGCTCACCACCCGCAGATCGGCGGACTGCCGCCCTGGCCGCCTGCGCCTTTGACGATCCCGTCGTCATGAGAGCCCGAGCCCAGGTGCGCCATCTCCTGCGACTGCCCGACGACGCCTACGGCACCGACGAAGTGGACCGACACGTCACTGCCTGGCTGGCCGCCCACCCGGACTTCACGCCGAAACACGACGGCCCGACCCGGGAGCAATGGGATGCGCTCATCCCGCGCTGAGGGCTTGCCCGGCACCTCGCCTTCGGCGCTCAGTGCCGGCAGGCGAACGTCTGCCGGCACTGGGGGGCGTGATCATCACGCACGGCGGCTTCACCCACCCCACTGCCAGTACTGTTCGGGCCGGGGCGGCGCGCTGCAGTCGGAGAGGGTCAGCCGGGGGCTGGGGTGGTCCCGGGCGTTCCAACGGGCAGGTAGCTCACGGTCGTCCTGGTACAGGCAGCGGTTGCCGCTGTTCTCGATCCGCCAGGCCGTGCGCTTCCACGTCGGGCTCTTCCAGGGCACGCGGGTCCACTGCTGGTTCGCGCTCCCGCCACGACACGGTTCGAGGTCGACCCCCGGACCGCCGGCCGTCAGGCAGGAGTCCGGATCGCTCCGGAGCCCGATCGTGCCGTCCCGCCTCATCCCCCATCGCTGCCCGGCGGAGCCGTCGCACGCGTGGATGCGGACCGTTCGGGGCCCGGCCCCCGGTGAACCGTCTGCCGCGTCGAGGCACTGGGCCGGATCCGGACCGGTGAAGTACGTGGTCCGGCCGATGTCCCCGAGGATCTCACCAGGCCGTGGAGAGCGATGGACCTGTTCGTACTGCCGGTGGATCCACAGTTTCCAGTCCTCTTTGAGCGATCCGTGATACGGCGGCACCTTCGCGCACCAGCCCGTGGCCCGGCACTGGCGATTGGCGATGTACCAACGCGCCACCTGCTCCTTCTCCGCTGCCTGTCCGGGAGTGAGGTTCGCCTTCCTCGCCGACATCGTGTACGCGAGGTACGACGTGACGGGAACGCCGAGGGCGTAGCCCACGCTCCTGAAGTACCGGGCCCCGATGCCGTGGTCGCTGTGGTCGACACCACCGCCGAGACCGAACGCGAACGACGCGTTGTCGTGATCCATGGTCAGGACACGTTCCGCACGACTGCTCCTGACCAGGGTGGAGAGTGTCGCGAGCAGCCTTTCCTCGCTGTAGCTCACGCCGCCCAGGAACCCGGAGACACTCTTCTTCCTTCCGTCGAAGAGCTTGAGCACACTGTTCGCGTCCTGGCCCTGCGGAAGCCCGTCGTGGAGATCGAGGAAGGTCAGCCGGACGTCGGCGCCGCGGGGTCGGCCGTCGAGCAGGAACGACCGGACCCGGACGTCGCCGGCCTGCACATCGGACTGTTCCCAGTCATCGGCCGCTCCCGCCATCGACGCATAGGCCGCCCGCACCCCGTACTCCCTGCGGTCCACGTACTCCAGCGCCTTGACACGATCGGCGATGGCATCGTCCCCCGCGGTCAGATAGACGGTGTGGAGCGGGCATCTCTCCCGGATGGTCCGCATGATCTCCGGGTTCATGAAGAACAGGTCGTCGTCCGGATGTGCCACGCCCACCAGGGTGCGACGGCATGGGGACGGGTCCTTCTGCTCCTTCTGCGACGTGGCCGCCGGACCGGGGCCGGAGGGCGGGGCCGGTTCGGAGGAGCATCCGGAGCCGGACAGGGCGCAGAGTGCCATGGCCACAGCCAGTGCGCGGTACGTGCGTCGCGGGCGACGGCGACTCCCCCTGCCCGTCGACGGTCTGGCGCCCATCCGTGGCCTCCTCCCGCACCGAGTGCACCTCCAGCGGATGATCACCGCACCGGGGTGCACGGAACCAGCCGACGCGCCGCGAGGCACACCCGGTCGGCGGTCCGACACGACCCGCGGAACGCCCGCGGGAGTGCCCGGAAGTCGGTGTGCTCCGACCGGCCCGGAACTGACGCCGCCCGGTCGTCGCCCCCGTCCCGTCGGCGCCGCTCCCGCGCCGCTCGTCTCCCGGGCCGGAGCGGAACCGTGGCCGGCGGCAGTCCCTGAGCCGACGGCCGATCACGCTCTCCCCCGGCGAGCCGGCACGCCGCGCCGGCCCTTGTCAGAGTCCGAACCCCGTGATCACCCGCTCGGCGAGATCGTCCTCCGTCATCGCCGTCCCGACCTCGATGGTGCGCAGTCGGAGACGTTCGGTTTCCTCCCGAAGGCGTTCGGTGAACAGGTGATCGCGTCGGGCGATGTTGCGGTCGGCCCGGTCCGGATCACTGGTCCTGTGTGTGAATCGCCCACCTGGTGCGGCCCGTCCCCCGATGGCGGTCCGGCGGAATTCGGGGGTGGGAAGGAGCCAGACGGCGTGGTCAGGAACGGCAAGAAGAGGTTTCACGAGGTGTGGCAGCAACCGGAAGCCCTCGACGACGACACCGGGCTCAGGCGGCAGCCGAAGGAGGTCTTCGACGATCAGGTCGAAGCCTTCGCCTCGAAACCAGTGGAACGTCTCAAGCATCGTTTCCGGAGATCGGTTCACCCATCGCTCGTCCATGTCCATGGCGATGAACCGGTGCAGTAAGGGGGCCTCCTCGCGTGTGGTCCGCCGCGCGTGATCGCCCATCACGTCGTCGGTCGCGTAGAGACGCCATCCGTAGCGATCCGCGAGCCGGCGGGCGATCGTCGACTTGCCCGCGCCGCTCCCGCCGCCGATCCAGCGGACGTGCCGCAGCCGGGGAGCGAGCTCTGCGGCGTAGATCCTCTCTTCGAACCGTGCGGGTTTCATCCTTCTCCTGACCGGTGCGTCGGCTGAGCTGACGAGGCACCAGCCTCGACCATGCCCGCGCGCTTTCCGCACGCGCGTGCCGGAACTCACTCTCCTGCACACGAGCACGAGCGGGATCGACGGCCCGCAGGTGGCGTGCCGGTCGGCCTCGGTGTGCCAAGCATCGCAGGGCCCGGGCCCCGGTTTCCCGAGGGGCCCGAATGCCGGCTCGGCCCTCAGCTCAAGGAGCTCCGACCTCCGTCGCGGCGCTGCGCACGGTCCAGCCAGGGGCCGAACTCGTTCTCCAGGACCAGCCGGCCGAGTTTGCGGTACTCCTGGAGCACGGCCGAGACGATCTGCTCCATGCCGAGCGGTCTCCCGGATTCGGCCGCCTGGTAGGCGGCGGTCACCGCGCAGGCGCGGATCGATCCGCCCGCCAACTCGAAGCGCTCTGCGCACAGTTCCAGGTCGAGTCCCGCGTCGCGTGGGACCGCCGTCCCGAGGCAGCGGTCCCACAGGGCCAGTCGCTGTTGCGCGTCCGGCATGGGGAACTCCGCGATGATGTCGAGGCGGCGGGTGAAGGCCTCGTCGAGATCGGCGCGCAGATTGGTGGTGAGTACCGCGATCCCGTCGAAGGACTCGATCCGCTGGAGCAGATAGGCCGACTCCACGTTGGCGTGGCGGTCGTGCGCGTCCTTGACCTGCGAGCGCTTCCCGAAGATGGCGTCCGCCTCGTCGAACAGCAGGATGCCGTTGACGTCGGATGCCTCGACGAAGATCCTTTCGAGATTCTTCTCGGTCTCACCGATGTACTTGTCCACCACGATGGACAGATCCACGACGTAGAGCTCCATGCCGAGCTCCGACGCCACCACCTCGGCGGACATGGTCTTGCCGGTGCCCGACTCACCGGCGAACAACGCGACGACCCCCCGCCCGCGGCCACCGCCCGGCCGCATGCGCCACCGGCCGAGCACCTGCTCGCGATGGCGTGCGCGCAGGGCGAGTTCGGACAACTGGTGTCGGGTCGCGGAGGGCAGCACGAGGTCGTCCCAGCCGACCGCGGGCTCGATGCGACGGGCGAGCCGTTCGAGCCCCGCGCCGTTCTGTGCCCGTACCGCCGTGCGCAGGTCCCGCGCGTCCACCGGACGCTCCTCCAGAACAGCCAGCCGGGAGGCGACGGCGGCGGCCTTGCGCACCTGCTCGGAGTCGAGCCGGTAGGCAGTGGTGGTCTCGATGAGTCCCTCGTCGGGCGGCACGTTCTCGGCGGGCAGCCCGACGGAAGTGCCTGCATCGGTGAGTGCGCGGCGCCACTGCCGCGCCACGTCCGCGGGGCCGGGCGGCAGGACACGGACCGGAACCGGGCTCTCCCTGGTCCACAGGGGGTCCCAGTTCTTCTTTCCGTACGCGATCAGGGGGGCACCGCTGACCGCCGCGCAGAGGCTGCCGAGCAGCCGGGCCCCCTCGGGCCGCTCGGGGGCGAGCGCTTCGAGCGGTCCGAGGACGACGCCGCCGTTGCTCAGCCGGGCCTCGGCCGCCAGGGTCCTCACGAGTTCCGCCGGTTCGGGAGCGATGGCGAACGCCGGGACGTCGACCACCAGCGGACGACGCCCTGCGGCGCGAAGCGCCTCGACCGCCAGTGCTCCGGGGTCGCCGCCCCGGTCGAGCAGATGCACGAGGCCGCTGCCCGAGTCCAGCGCCGCCGCGACCCGCAGTTTCTCAGGTCCCGTGTCCGTCTCCTCCTCGGGTCCCGCCACCCGGACGAAACCGCGGAGCCTCCCGTCCGGCTCGTCGTCGCCGAGCAGGTACGCGGTGATCCGGTCCGGCACGCGCAGCACCCGCGACAGCAGCGGACGGTCGGCCTCCAGGACCTCCAGCAGCCCGCTCGCGACCAGCGGCGCGGACGGCGAGAACCGGAAGCGGCCGGAGCTCGCGGCGGGCAGCCCGCAGAGTTCGAGTGCCAGGCCGATGGCCGGCCTTCGCCGGGTGAGGTCGTCGTTGAGGTAGCCGTAGAGCCGTTCGAACCGGATGTCGATGTCCGGCGCCATCGCGACCAGCAGAAGCTCGACGTCCAGCGGCACCAGGCCGAAGTTCTCGGCGAGCCCACGGATCCGGCTCCCCGGCGGGGAGTGCGGCGAAGGCTCGAAATCGTAGGGCGGTACGGGCGAGAACGCGTCGCGGGACGCCAGGATCCGCTCGGCCGCCTCGGGGGTGAGGTACTGCCCCCGGTACGGATCGTCCGGTTCCGGGTCGATGGCACGCCGGTCCGCCACGGCCTGCCTGACCCGCCGCTCGACGTGCCCCAACCGCTGCCAGAGGTCCTCGACGGCCGCCGTCGGGGTGCCGGGCGGTTCGAGGACGGTACGGGTGCCTTTCGTGGTCATCGAGCCCCGCCTCCGCGCCTGCGCCGACCGGGCGGCAACTGCCGTTCACGTTCGGCTGCGAAGCCCTGCCCGCCGGGGTCGGACGCCCCTTCGTAGCGCAGTCGACGCCCCGGTCCCGTCCCGTCGCCGTCCCGCGCGGGCGCGGCCTTGACCACCAGTCCTTCGGTGACCGGTGGGCCGGCCGAACTGCGTTCACCGGCCAGCGGCGCCCACACACGCAGGTCGATCGCGGCCTTGAGCTCACCGCCGAGCGCGGACCACACGTCCGAGGCGGACGGCCGGTCGGTGCCCGGACCCGCCGCCTCGATCTCCACGGTCAGCCCGAGCTCGGCGAGGCTGCCCGTGTGCATCCGGGCGGGCAGGACGTCCGACCGCACGAGGCAGCGCAACACCTCGGAGAGCAGGCGGTGTTCGTCCTGCGGGCGATTGGTCCAGGCGGTCACCAGATAGGTCAGCTCGAACCAGCGCGGCGGGGTCCGCCAGCCGACGACCACTCCTTGGTCGTCGTACTCCTCGGCCGTACCGGTACGGCGACGGGCCGCGTCCTCACGGATGCCGTGGAGGAAGACGCTCACCGTGGGGGCGTTGCGCCGGGCGGACCAGTCCTTCGTCGGTGCGTCGAAGACCAGGTCGACGCCGTTCTCCTGGAGGCCGGCGTCGACCAGCAGCAGCCGCAGCCCCTCGTCGACTTCGTGGATCATCTGCGCCCCACCTCGTCCGGCGGGACGATGGTGCCGCTGACCACCAGGAAGGGTGTGGTGACCGGGCTGAATCCCGGTCCCTCGGCGGTGATCGTGCGCGGTCCCGTCTCGTCCTTCACCAGAATCAGCAACTGCGCGATGAACGTTCCGTCCCGGCGCGGGACGGTGGGCGGGGCGGTTGCCGTGATCCCGGGCTTCCAGGTGAGCTTCACCGGTGCTCCGGGCGGGAAGTCCTTGCCCCGGACGGAGGTGACGAACCCCGGTTTGCCGACGGCGGGCACCGCGACGATACGGGGCTGGAGAATGCGCAGCGGGATCCTGGAGACGTTGTCACCGGGGTCGGCGTCGGTACCGGTCGTGGACAGCCTTCCCGTGACGGTTGTTCTCAGCGCCCGGTCCGGCGAGAGCACGACGCGGACGACCGTGGAGGCTCCCGGTGCCAGGTCGGGCAGCGTGCACACTCCGGCGGCGCAGCCCGCCGGAAGCGGACCCGCCGGGATCCGCGCGGGCAGTCCGAGTCCGAGCCGCAGGCCGGTGGCGAGCGCGTTCCTGCCGTTGCGCACGGTGTACGTCACCACCACCCGGCCTCCGACGTAGCCGGGGCTGGGCTGTGCCCGCACCACCACGCCGGGCCCCGCCTCGGGTTCGGGCGGCGGCGGGACGGGAGGCCGGGGCGGTGTGGGCGGCGAGGTCGACGGCGACGGGGTGGGTGTCGGCGGCGCGTCCTGGACCGGGACGATCGTTGTGGTGGCGTTGTCCGTGGGATTCGGGTCGACCACGGCTCCGTCGACCGACCAGCCGATCTGCTGGTCCCCCGTCGTCACGCCGGTCAGCCGGGCGGTGACGTCCACCCCGGCCCCGGGCCGGAGAACGCCCAGGTCGCACTGCGGCGCCCCGGTGGCACAGGACCCGGCCGGGGTGGTGAGTTCTTCCAGGCGCACACCGGGCGGGGTGTCCACGGTGAATGTGGTGCCGGGCGAGGGTGCCGGGCCGTGGTTGGTGACGGTGACCGTCACCGATACGGAGGAACCGACGTCCACCGCGGGTCCGGTGGGCGGTGCGGTGAGTGACAGGTCGACGGACTGCTGCACGCTGGGCTCCTTCTGACGCCCGGTCAGTCCGTTGTCGAGCGGCTTCAGTTCGCCGGTGGCGAGGTCGAGTACGGACAACTGCTCCGGGGAGTTGGCCGCGAGCGCTCTGCGTGAGCTGAGCACCAGCCGTCCCGCGTCCGGCGACCAGGCCACGTCCCGGGGCTGGAAGGGCCCGGTCAGCGAGGTGTCGGGAATCTCCTGGCTGCATGCGTCGGGGTTGTCCCGCTGGACGGACGGAAGCACGACCCGGCACCCGCCGCCGGTCAGCGAGGTCACAAGGATTCCGGCGCGCTCATTGACCCTGCCCCCGCCGTCCTTGCGGTTGAAGGCGAGCGTCCCGCCGTCGGGGGAGAACGCGGGGCTGTCGTCGATCACCTTGCATTCGCCGGGGCACGCGGTGACGCTGAGGTCCCGCTGCTGGTCGAGCGCGTACACCGGCACGGTCCAGACGTGCTTGATGCCGCCGAGGCCCCGGATCACGTGGTTGCGGGTGAATGCGAGGGTGGTTCCGTCCGACGACCAGGTCGGCTGCGCGTCGCCGCCCGCCGACTGCCCGTCCGGCGGCACGATCCGGCCGGTGATCGCTCCCGTGGCGACGTCCGCGATGAGAATGCTGCTCGGCCCCGCGGCCCCGCCGACCCCGCCGGGCGAGGTCCTGGTGAACGCCAGCCTGGAGCCGTCCGGCGAGAAGGTGGGGTCGGTGTCCCAGTCGAGGGCGCCGCGTCCGGCGAGCGGCATCGGTGCCGCGTTCAACCCGTCGGCATCAGCCATCCAGATGCGTTCGATGCGCCCGGCGTCCGAATCCTCGAAGCGGGTCACCACGATGCGCCTGCCGTCCGGTGTGTAGTTCTGCCGCTCGGTCCACGGGTCGTATCCCTCCGCCGGGTTGAACAGCGGGTCGGCGGCGGGGTCGGTGTTCGTACGGGCGGCCGGGTCCTCGCGCAGAAGGGTGAGCCCGAGGTCCCGCGGGTCCGAACCGTCCTGTGCGACGTCCTGGAGCGTCACGTCGTTCGCCGCCGAGGCGGTCCTCCGCGCGACGACGGCGGTCCCGGAGTCCGGGGTGCCGAGCCAGGCGGGCGATTCGACCTCGCGGTCCTCGCCGAGCACCGTCCGCGGTTCGGTGTCCGTGAAGGCGGTCGCCCGGTAGACATGGTCGAACTCCTTGCACCCGCAGGTCGTATCGGGGCTGAGGAAGAGCAGGTCGTTCCCGTCCGGCAGCCAGGCGGCCGAGCGGGTCCGCCAGTCGGTCTGGACACCGGCCAGCAGGGGGCGGTCGGTCCCGATGCCCTCGGTCGCCCGGAGCCGGGGTCCGGTCTCGTCGTCCGTCGTGAGGGTGTACGCGACGAGAGCACGATGGGAGTCGTCGTCCACCGGGTTCCACACCGGCTCGGTCGCGTCGCCGCCCGGGGCGTCGCTGATCCGGGTCACCCCGCCACCGGACACGGCCCGTTCGTATATCTGCCGACCCCGAACGGGATCGCCGTCAGCGGAGTACGCGATCCGGGAGCCGTCCGGGCAGAACGTCGGGGAGTTCTCGTCGGCGGCGGTGTCCGTCAGCCGTCGCAGGCCGGAGCCGTCGACGCCGACCGTCCACAGATCGCGCTGGACCGAGTCGCCCGGCCCCGGCTCCGCGGAGTCGAACACCACGGTCCGTCCGTCCGGGGAGAGTTCGGGGTGTGCGGCGTCCCGGTCGGTGGTGAGCCTGCGGACCGCTCCGTCCGCGTCGCGCACGTACACCTGCGGTCGGGCCTCGTCGCGCAGGCTGGTGAAGACCAGCACGTCACCGCGTACGGAAGGATCCTGGTCGTAGTGGGCCGGTCCGGGGCCGAACAGCGGGGCACTGGTCTGCGGGTCGGACACCCGGCCGAGGCTGCGGTGTTCGGTTCCGGCGAAAGCGATGCGTCCCGCGTCCGCCGGGACGTCGTCCGCCGCGGCCGCGAGTCCCGGCGCGTCCTGCGGGGCGGCGGAGCCCGCCACCAGCAGCGGCGCCAACAGCACCACGACGCCTGTCAGCCGTCGCAGCCGCGTATGCCTCGCCGGGCCAGCAGTGCCGGTCACGGCCCACCTCACAGTCTGGTTGGTGACTCTCCCTCACAAGCATCGCGTGCGCGGGGGAACCAAGAACAGGCCCGGAGGACCCGGAGCGGGGGAAGCGGCCGCTGCCCTTTGCGGCGGCCTCTCCCCCCGGCCTTCCTTCCCGGACACCTGCCGGGCTCCCGCGCGGCGACGTTCGTACGTCTTCGCGTGGGAGCCCGCGACGGGACCGGGGCCTCGTGTTCGGATCACGCCGGGCTTCCGTGCCCCGGTGCCGCCCCTCGCTTGCCGATCCGGGCCGATCCGAACGAAAGACCCCAGTGCCCCTCCCGGCAGGCTTTGCCCCGTCGCGCCGTCCAGCACGCACGCTCGCGGCGTCGCCCAAAAATCCTGGAGCTCCGCTACAAGGACTTCCGGCCGCCTTGCCATCGCACGCACTGGACGACACTCCTCACGGGGCAAACACTGCCGGTCACGGCACTAGATGAGTCCGTGGCGCATGGCGTAGCCGACGGCGTGGGCCCGGTTGCGCAGTTCGAGCCGTGTCGCCACCTCGTGCAGGACGTTCTTGACGGTGCGTTCGGAGTACGAGGTCTTCTGCGCGATCTCCGCGGTGCCGAATCCCTCGGACACCAGCCTGATCATCTCCGCCTCCCGTGTCGTGAGGGTGGAGAGCGAGAGTCCCCGGGGGTCGAGGACCGTGCGCTGGAGGCTGCTGACGTGGTCGAGTAGCTTTCCGAGCAGGTCGCCCGGCAGCACGCCTTCACCGTTCGCTATCGCCGTCACCAGGTGGACGAGACGGTCCTGGTCGGCCTCTCCGCGCCTCAGCACGGCCGCGACGCCGCACTCGATCATGGTCTGGAGCGCACCCGATTCGAAGAATCCGACGACCAGGCCGGTGCGGGTCGTGGTGTTGCGCTGGAGACGCAGCAGGAGCTGGATGGTGGGCTCGTCCACCATGTCCACCACCACTAAGGAGACTTGGGCCCGTTCGGCCTCGGACTCCGCCAGCAGTTCTATCTCCGGCCGTGGGCGCAACTGGTGCACCATGCCGGTCTGGAGGATCAGGTCCTCCGCGTACACGGCCACGGAGACCCTGCCCTCGGCAGTCCTCCCGGCGCCGCCCTCCGCAGAGCGCTCGTGTGCAGCGGGCCTGCGGTACTGACCGCGTTCCGCCGCTCTGTTCTTCGTGTCTGTCGTCGTCATCGTTCCGTGCTCGTCTTTCTCAAGTGCTTCCGCCCGATGTGCCTTTCGCCGTTCTCACCCGCTCCGGTCATCGGCAGGGGGACCGGGCCCGGGGAGGGGTCGCGGGGACACCGTGCCGTTGGGCCGTCGGGGCACCACCCCTGCCCGCTCGTTGCCCTCGCGTCTCTGCTGCACGACCACCGAGGCGGATTAACGTCGCATCGTGACCACATCTGCCGAACTCGAAATGTCCACGGTGACGGTGTCGCCCGGCGCCGAGGCGACGACGACCCTGACCGTGCGCAACGACGGCGACATCGTCGAGGCCTACACGCTCGAAGTGGTCGGCGACTGCGCCGCGTGGAGCACCGTGGAGCCGGCGCGTGTGTCCCTCTACCCGGGCACCTCCGAGGTGGTGACCGTACGCCTCGCGCCGCCCCGGTCCCACGAGGTCCGGGCGGGCGAGATACCCCTGGGTGTCCGCGTTCTGCCCACGGAGCGCCCCGAGTCGGTCGCGGTCCCCGAGGCCACGGTGGTCGTCGAGCCCTTTCACGAGCTCCGGGCGGAGCTGGATCCGCGGCGACGCCGCGGCTGGCTGGGTGCCCGGTTCCGTACCTCGGTACAGAACATGGGGAACACCGCGGTCGATGTCGCTTTCACCGGCAAGCAGGCCGGCGAGGATCTCCGCCTGGCGTTCGTGCCGGGCCAACGGCGTCTGGAACCGGGCGAGTCCGCCGAGGTGCGCCTGCGGGTACGGGCCCGGAAGCTGATCTGGTTCGGCGAGCCGGTCTCCTGGCCGTTCGAGGTCGAGGCGGCCGAAGGTGCCGGGGTGGACACCGGCGGCGATGGGACCGGACGGACCGAGACGCTGTCGGGCGAGTTCGCTCAACTGCCGGTGCTGCCCAAATGGTTGCTGATCGTCCTGGCCGCGCTGCTCGCGCTGCTCATCGCGTGGTTCGCACTGGTCCGGCCCGCGGTGCGGAGCACGGCGAAGCAGGCGGGCACCGAGGCCGCGCAGAAGGAGAGGGCCCGCGACGAACAGCCGGGGGCGACCCCTTCGGGCGGCACGGGCAACCCGGCCGGTGGCCAGGGGCAAGGGGCCGGTCCGGGCGAGTCCACCGCGCCGGGAAGCTCCGGTACGGGCGGTTCCAATTCGACGGCGGGCGCGGGCGGCGGGAGCACTCAGCAGAGCTCGGCGACGATCGACGTGCAGACCCGGGCAGGGGCCGGGAAGGAGGGGACGTACCGGGTTCCGCAGGGGAAGACGTTCGGCGTCACGGACATCGTGGTGGCCAACTTCCAGGGGGACGAAGGGGTGCTGACCATCTCCTTCGGGGAGCGGAAGATCACCACCATCGCTCTGGAGACCTTTCGCAATCAGGACTATCACTGGGTCACCCCCATCCAGATTCCGGAGAACGCGACTGTCACCGCTTCCGTGACCTGTGCCAAACCTGGCACTCCGGCGACCGGAACTCAGGCTTCCAGGTGCCATCAGGTACTCAATGTCAGCGGCATACTGAGCGATCTCGCACGGTAGGAACAACAGCGCCGAACTTCCCGATTCCCCTCTGCGGGACGAGAACAGCAGAAATCCCGACCGGGGGGAACCCGGCTTGCCGGTCTTTGGCGGATCCCTTCCCCCGCGCATCCCGCGGGGCCGGGTCTCCCGAATCCCCGCGGGGCCGGGCCTCCCAGAATCCCCGCAGCGCCGCCGACCGGCGGGGAAGGCAGGCTGCCCGGGGACGGACCGATCCCCGCTGAGCCGTCGCCGACGCCTTCGGGCGGGACGCCGGGAGGTCCGGTCGGCGCGGCCCCGGGCGGTCCGACCGCGGACAACCCGGCCGCACAGTCAACCGCGTGGCGAATTCTGGCTGAAATTAATCGCCGAGGCATCGATTCCCCGACCACTGTGATCATTGACAGCCGCTCCGGGAATCCCGGGGAACGGGGAGATCACACACGCCGGCATTCACCGGCGCCGGACATCCGCCGGTCCGGCGAATCCCTCGTCTCCGAACCGGCCAGAACCTTCCGTGTATCCGGATTCCGTCTCGCCCTTGCACGACCGAACCGGGAAATGCGTCGAGCCGAGGATTGCGACGCCTGCCGCGAACGGTCCGCTCGGGGAAGCGTTCCCTGTCGTCCGGGTGCCTGGAAAGGCAGCGTCCTTGCCCCGTGCCCAGGACTTTGAGGCCTACTGTCCGCCGCGGCCGCGGGGCAAGACTGAACGGCGACCGAATGACCACCCGAAGGAGCGAGCATGCCGTCGTACCTCACCCCCGGTGTATACGTGGAGGAGGTGCAGTCCGGAGCGCGGCCCATCGAGGGAGTCGGCACCGCGGTCGCAGCCTTCGTCGGTTTCGCACAGACGGGCCCCTTCCACCGGCCGACACTGGTGACGAGCTGGGACCAGTACGTGCAGACCTTCGGCACCTTCGTCGCCGACACGTACCTGACGCTCGCCGTCCACGGCTACTTCGCCAACGGCGGCGGCGCGGCCTACATCGTGCGCATCGGCGGCGTCGCGCAGGACTCGGCGCAGGGATCCGCACCCGGAGCAACCCCGTCGGTCGCCCTCGGAGGTTTCCTGGTCTCCGCGCGGCCCGGTACGGGTGGGGACCTCTCCGTGGAGGTCGCCGACGCCGAGGGCGAGAACCCTCCGGAGGACCGGTTCCGGCTGCTGGTGCGGCAGGGCGGCAAGGTGGTGGAGACCTTCGACGTCTCCACCCGCAAGAGCGTCAAGGGCTACCTGGTCACGCAGGCCCGCCAGTCCAAGCTCATCGAGGTCACCGAGCAGCCCGGGGAGGCCCAGAGCCGCCCCGGGAACCAGAGCCTCTCCCTCGCGCCCGCCGCTGCCGCCCCGGGAACCGGAGTCGCACGGATCGACCCGGCCGAGTACGTCGGTGACGCCGCGGCCCGCACCGGGCTCGCCGGCCTCGAAGCGATCGACGAGATCACGATGGTCGCCGTTCCGGACCTGATGAGCGCCCACCGGCGCGGGGACATCGATGCCGAGGGCGTCAAGACCGTGCAACTGGCGGTGATTTCACACTGTGAGCAGATGGGCGACCGGGTGGCCGTCCTGGACTCTCCCCCGGGCATGAGCGCCCAGCAGGTCCGCACCTGGCGCAACGACGACGCCGGGTTCGACTCGCGCTACGCGACCGTGTACTACCCGTGGCTCAAGGTCCTCGACCCGGCGACCGGCCACAACTCCCTGGTGCCGCCGAGCGGTCACGTCGCCGGCGTCTGGGCGCGCAGCGACGGTGAGCGCGGGGTGCACAAGGCCCCCGCCAACGAGGTCATCCGCGGTGCGCTGGACCTGGAGCTCAGGCTCAGCAAGGGCGAGCAGGACCTGCTGAACCCGATCGGCGTCAACTGTGTGCGCGCCTTCCCCGGGCGCGGCATCCGGATCTGGGGCGCGCGCACCCTCTCGTCCGACCCGGCCTGGCGCTACCTCAACGTACGCCGCCTCTTCAACTACCTGGAGGAGTCGATCCTCCTGGGCACCCAATGGGTGGTGTTCGAACCGAACGACGACCGCCTGTGGTCGAGCATCCGGCGCAACGTCACCGCCTTCCTCACGGAGGAATGGCGCCGGGGCGCCCTCTTCGGCCGCACGGCCGAGGAGGCGTTCTACGTCAAGTGCGACCGCGACAACAATCCGCAGGAGTCGATCGACCTCGGCCAGGTCGTGTGCGAGATCGGCGTGGCGCCGGTGAAGCCCGCGGAGTTCGTGGTCTTCCGTCTCGCACAGTTCTCCGACAGCACCAGCCTCGTCAACGAGTGACCCGGCAGGGTCCGCAAACGGAACAGGTGACACAGAGTCATGGCAGAGGGCGACGCTCTTTCCACCCACGTCTTCGGCGTGCAGCTCGGCGGCTACCTCGTCGAGTCGATCCAAGAGGTCAGCGGTCTGACCGTCGAGGAGGAAGTCGTCGAGGTCCGTCAAGTGACCGCCGAGGGCAAGCAGATCATCCGCAAGCAGCCCGGCGCACGCCAGGCGGGCGAGGTGACGATCACCCGCGGAATCGACCAGAGCAGCGAGTTCACCAACTGGATCAAGGAGACGCTCAACAAGGGGGCCGTCGACACCGCGCGCCAGAACCTGACCATCGAGATCAAGGACTCGAAGGGTGACACGGTCCGGCGCATCCAGCTGATGCAGGGGTGGGCCAGCAAGTGGGAGGGCCCCTCGCTGAAGGCCGGCGAGTCCAGCGCGGCCACCGAGACGGTCACCATCACCTTCGAGGAGATCGTGGTCGAATGAGGCGCAGGACCGTTACGTCGGGTGGGCTCGACGACGTCCTCGACGGACTCGTGCCCGCCTCGCCCGCCGCACACGAGGAGGCTTCCGCGCCGTCTCCGTCCAAGGCGCGGGACCGGGAGGAACTGCGTACGGAGTTCGATTTCGAGCTTCCGCGCGGATACGTCGACGACGAGGGCCAGGTGCACCGGCACGGCTCGATGCGTCTGGCGACGGCGCGGGACGAGCTGCGTCCGCAGATCGACCTGCGGGTGAAGGAGAACCCGGCGTACCTGTCCGTGGTGCTGCTGAGTCAGGTCATCACCCAGCTCGGCACCATCACCGATGTGCACGCCGGGGTGGTCGAGCGGATGTACGCCACGGATGTGGCGTTCCTCCAGGACTTCTACCGCCGGATCAACAGCGAGGGCCACACGCACGCAGCGGTGACGTGTCCGCTGTGCCACGGATCGTTCGAGGTGGACCTCTCGGGTGGGCGCCTGGGGGAATCGTGACGTACGCGCTTCCCCGCCTGCGGGAGGAGATCGCGTACGTGGCCTACCACTTCCATTGGCAGCGTGAGGACATTCTCGACCTCACGCACGGCGAGCGTCAGCAGTGGGTGCGGGAGATAGCGCGGATCAACACCCGCGTCAACGAAGGCGGGTGATCGTGTGGGGTTCGGGGACTGGTTCCGCCGAGGGGACCGGCAGCGGTCCGTCAGGTCCTCCCCCGGCGGGGCCGAGGCCGGTGGCGGAAGCAGTCCGGTACCGGAGACCGGCCGGGACGACAGCGCGACCGGTCGACGCGACGACGGCTGGGACGGCGGCTGGCGGCAGGTCGCGCCGCCGACGGTGACCGTCGCCCGCTCCTCGATCGGGGTGAGCGACGGGCTGCGGTTCAGGTCCGGGCTCGCGTCGTGGCAGAACGTCGCGTTCGGCGGCGAACTCGGCCATGCCGTACTGCCGTCCGCACCGGTGGGCCTCATCCATGGCGTCGCCCGTCCGGGCGGCGCGCGTGCTGGCTCTCCCGGTGGGCCACTGCTGCTGCGTGCCGCCCGGGCGGGTGCGGACGGGGAGGCGGAGGCTGCGACGGACCTGACACCTGCCTCGGCAGGCGGCACGACGCGCAGCGGCGCAACCGCCGGGAAACCGGTTGCTGCAACCGTCCAGCGGTCGGGCGCCACGGCGTCCCCCGGCACTGCCGGGGGCGGCGCAGCCGCTCCGGAAGCCACTGCGGGGACGGCCCCCGCACAGGGGACGTCGGCCAGGCGACCGGCCG
The DNA here is from genome assembly GCF_044754145.1 of Streptomyces sp. NPDC093149. Taxonomy (NCBI): domain Bacteria; kingdom Bacillati; phylum Actinomycetota; class Actinomycetes; order Kitasatosporales; family Streptomycetaceae; genus Streptomyces; species Streptomyces sp. NPDC093149. The sequence goes on along the minus strand of NZ_JBIVON010000003.1, from coordinate 231,773 downwards.
CCACTCCGACGCCGACGCCACTGCACCCGGCACGCACCGGACCGGCACCGGCCGCGTCACAGCAGGCCGGCCCCTCGGCCGTACGTCCGCGACGGACCGCCCCGCCCCTGATCGTCGCGCGGCGTCCGGCGATGGTCCTCCGGCACATCGCCGGGATCGCGCCGACCGCGGCCTCCGCGCCCGCCGTCCCGGTCACCACCACCGACGTGCGGCAGACCGCACCGGATCGGTCGGGCGGCTCCGGCCGGTCGGTTCCCGCTGCCCCACCGGGCGCCGCACCACCGCCGGACCGCGCCACCTCCCTCCCCGCCACCACGACGATGCGCCCCGCCCTGGGCAATCCCCTGCGGGAACTGCCCGCCGGGGCCGTACCCGCCGGCCCGGCGGGGCGACGCGGGGTGGTGCCCACCGAGCCGGCCGGGCAGCAGGAAGCGGGCATGCCCGTGCTTCAACGGCAGGCACCGGATGCGGCAGCAGCCCCCGCGGTGACCACGCCGACGCCGACGCCGGCGGCGACGAAGCCGTCGGCGCGTCAGCAGCCGTCGGCGCGTCACCTGCCTTCGCCACAGGCGCACTCCCCGAATGCGACCCCGCAGCCTCTGCCGAACCGGTCGGCACCGGATCCGGGACAGGCATCGAGGTCCGGGCCGGAAGGGGCGCACCACCCCGGCGGACACAAGCCGTCGAAACCTTCGGTTCGCCCGGGGTCACGGCAGTCACCGCAGTCACCGCAGTCACCGGAGCCCGACGGGGCCGGCTCACCGGCTCGTACCCGTGCCGGGATCGGCAGCCCCCTCCCTTCCCTTCCGCCGACGGCCAGGCTCCGGAGCGACGCCCCGCTGCTCGGTGACGGCCGTCGGACACAGCCGGGCACCTCGGGATCCCGGCCGGGCACGCCTTCGGCGGGAGAGCCCACGGCGCCCCTGACCTCCGCACCGGCCGGTCCCGCACAGCCGTCGGCACCGCTGAACACTCCTCCCGGGATGCCGGTCCGCTCGTCTCCCGTGCCCGCCCCCTCCACCGATTCCGTACCGGAATCCGCGACTGTCCGGCGCACGGTGGACACCATGCGCACGGGCACCCCTGCCACCGCCCCTGGCCCTTCGGCTCCCGCCGCGCCGGTACGTGCCCGGAGGATCGCACCGCAGCGGGAGGGAGGACAGCCACCCGGGCCCGCCGCCGGGACCAGCGGGCAGTCGCCCACCGTCCAGCGGTCGCGGGCCCTGCTGGCGGCCAGGGCCCTGAAGGTGAGCACCGGCACCGGTGAGGGCTTCTCGGCGCCGACGGCGACGGCGGGCAGTACGGCACGGCCCGTGGTGCCGGCCACCTGGCGTCGTGACGTACGGCAGCCGGGGTCCGATGCGCCGTCACCGGGACACGGGAGTTCGGGAACCGCGGAGCACCGGACGCCATCGGCCGCGGCGCCCCGGCGGACAGCCCCTCCCCCGCGCACTCGTCCCGTCGAGTCCTCGCCGCCGCGCCGGACCCGTGCGGCCGGCTCGGCACCGGCGCCCCAGGGACCGGCTCCCGGCGACACCGTCCAGCGTTCCGTGCCCGGGAACCCGACGCGCGGCACTGCCCGGAGCGCGGCACCCTCGGGCCGGACGGCCGCCGGCGATCCCGGTCGTGCTCCGGTGTCCGGCGCCGGCCCGACGGGTCGCCGACCGCCGGCCGGCGGCTCGTTCCTGCGACTCGTACGGCGCTCGGCACCCGGCGGCGCGACGGCGCCTGCGGCGCGGCTGCTCGGCGCGCACCGGCCGGAGCGGCCGGAGGGGGAGCCCGCGGAGCCACGCTCCGCCGGCCTCGCCGGACCACGGTCCCCGGCGCCTCGACCCGCACCAGCCACCCCGTACGCGTCCCCCTCCGCGGCATCCCTGCCGTCCGTCGCCCAGCCGGTTCCGGTCGTGCGCCCGCATCCGCCCGCACCGGCCCGGCCGGGAGCAGCCACCGCACCGGTTCAACGGACGGCGACGCCGGTGGTGCCGGAGTCCGCCGGACCCACCACCACCGGGCCGGTGGCCGGCGACGGTGCTCCACTCGCCGGACCGCCGGGCCTGTCGGTACGGGTTGCGCGACGCGCACCCGCCGCGGCGGCCGGAGCCGTCGAACCCGGGACGGCGGCTCAGGCGCTTCAGCGTCGCGCGGCGGACGCCGGAATCACCGGTGTTCCGGTGAGGGCGGCCCCGGTGAAGCCCGTCGAGCCGTCGCGAAGCGGATCGGCCGACACGGACGCTCCGGCCGCGAACCGGATCACCGGGACGGACATCGAGGAACTGGCCCGTCGTCTGCTCGACCCGGTGAGCCGGCTGATCCGCGCGGACCTGCGCAGAGGACGGGAGCGTGCCGGACGGTTGTACGACGGTCGCCGCTGACGACGGCCCCGCACGGCACGGCACTCGGGAATCGGCAGAGAAGAAGAGAAGCACATGACGGACAACATCTTCGCGACGAGCGTGTTCTTCAAGCTCGTGATCGGGGGCAGTGACCTGGGCGCCTTCCACACCTGCTCGGGGCTGGGCGCCGAGGTGGAGCTGGAGCAGTACGCCGAGGGCGGGAACAACGACTTCACCTGGCAGTTGCCGGGGCGGATCACCTGGACCAACATCACGCTGACCCGCCCGGTCACCGCCGACACACTCAAGATCGCGCGGTGGCTCAACGAGACGATCCAGCGGGTCGAGCGCAAGGACGGCGAGATCGTCGCGCTGCGTCCGGACCTCAGTCGGATCATCAGCTGGCAGGTGCACGGCATCGTGCCGGTGCGCTGGCAGGGGCCGTCCTTCGACCCCGCCAGCTCCCAGGCGGCGGTCGAGACGCTGGAGATCGCGCACGAGGGCCTGGAGCCATCCTGATGCATCGTCAATTCCACTGCCGTGGAACGGCAAAGAGAGAAGCCCGGGAAGGAGGAGCGCCATGTCACCCGCTGTCCGTACGAGCCGTGCCCGCGCCCAGCTGACCATCATGGAACCGCCGTCGGCCGTCGGCGCCAGGCCGGGCGGGAACCTCGCCCGGCTCACGTTGCAGTTCAATCCGGCGAAGCTGTCGCTGAGCAAGAGCACCGAGTGGCGCCGTACGCCGTCCCGGATGGCCGGGCAGTCCGCGCTGCCCGAATTCGTGGGCAGCGGGCCCCGGGCGTTGTCCCTGGAGGTCTTCCTGGATGCCACGGCCACCCATGACAACTCGGTGGAGAAGGCGGTGGAACAGCTGATGCTGGCCTGTGTGCCCACCCCGAGCAGCCTGGCCCGCAAGACGCCCGCCAGCCCCTGGGTGCGCTTCGACTGGGGCACGTCGAAGACGACCTCGTTCGACGGCGTGCTGTCCAACCTCTCCGTCTCGTACACGTTGTTCGACGTCGACGGGAAGCCGTTGCGCGCCACCTGCTCGCTGTCGATCGAGGAGGCGAGCGTCGACCCGGCCGGCCAGAACCCCTCGTCGGGCTCACGGGAGGCACGGCGTACCCACCGGGTCGTCGTCGGTGACAGCCTGCCGCTGCTCGCGTGGCGGGAGTACGGCGATGCCACCGCGTGGCGCACGATCGCGGACGCCAACGACATAGACGACCCGATGCAGTTGATCCCCGGCAGGGAGCTGGTCGTGCCAGGACTGGAAGATCACACCTCGGAGGGAGGCCGGTGACCGCCCCGGGACGCTCCTTCGCCGCCGACCCGATCGTCGAGGCCCCTGGTGAACTGCCGGCGGCCTGGGCGGCCCAGCTCGTCAGCTGCGTGGTCGACGAGAACGTCGGCCTGCCGGACACCGCCGTGCTGATGTATCGGGACCCCGATCACAAGCTGCTCACCGCCACCGGTCTCACCATAGGCACGCCGCTGAAGATATCCGTGGTAACCGTGCAGGAGCGGGTGCGCGAGCGGCTGTTCACCGGTGAGGTCACGGCGGTCGAGCTGGACAGCGACACCACCGGTTCGTTCACGGTCGTCCGGGCGTTCTCCAAGGCCCACCGACTCCAGCGCGGACGGAAGGTGGTGGCCTACCGCAACATGAGGACCGCGGACATCGTCCGCAAGGTCGCCGCGGGCGCCGGGCTCGCCTGCGGAAGGATCGAGGCCGCGCCCATCACGTACAAGCAGCTGACCCAGCCCAATGTCTCCGACTGGGAGTTCCTCCAGTACCTCGCGGGCGAGAGCGGCGCGCACGTGCGGGTGGACGACAAGGGCCTGTTGCAGTTCGTGAAGGCGAAGCCCGCCTCGTCGGCGCCCTCGCCCGCCACTTCGGCCACCCGGCATCCGATGGTTCTGGAGTACGGACGCAACCTGCTGGCCCTGCGGGCCGTGCTGACCGGCGCGGACGGGGCGGACAGTGTGGAGGTGCGCGGCTGGAACGTCGACACCAAGACGCGGCTGGTGGCCCGCGAGCAGTCCGTCCGCAGCGACACCGTGTCCCCCGGGATGAGCCCGTCGCTGGCGGCCGGGGCATTCGGCGCGAACGCCCGGATGACGGTCACCGACACTCCGTACCGGACCCAGGCCGAGACCACCGCCGTGGCCGGTGCGGTGGCCGCGTCGGTGAGCTCCGGGTTCGGCGAGATCGAGGCGGTCGCCGAGGGCAACCCCCGGCTGCGGGCGGGCGAGCCGGTGGCCCTCGGCAACGTCGGGCCCGCGTTCGCCGGGCGCTACACGGCGACCGCCGCGCATCACGTCCTCGAACCGAACGGCGGCTACCGCACGACCGTGGTGGTGAGCGCGGCGCCCGACCGTTCGCTGGCGGGACTGACCAGCGGTGCGAACGCACCCTCACGCGGCCCACGCATGCCGGGTCTCGCGATCGGCGTGGTCACCGACATCCGCGAGGGGAAGACCGAACGGGGCTGGGTCCGGCTGAAGTTCCCCTGGCTCGACGACACCTATGTGACCGACTGGGTCCGTACGGTGCAGTGGGGCGGCCAGGGCGGCGGCGGGGTGTTCAGCCCCGAGGTCAACGACGAGGTGCTGGTCGGGTTCGAGCAGGGGCTCCTGGACAGCCCCTACGTGCTGGGCGGCCTCTACAACGGGGTCGACAAGCCGTCGCCGCACGACGTGCCGCTGGTCGATCCGACCAGCGGCAAGGTCAACCGCCGTTCGCTGGTCTCCCGTTCCGGCAACCGGCTCGAACTGCTGGACGCCCCGCGCGGGCCGTCCGGTGTCCGGCTGGCCAGTGGCGACAAGCGGCTCGACGTCACGCTGGACGAGCGACGGAGCGAGATCGCGCTGAAGGTGTTCGCCCCCGGCGGTACCCGGGTGCTGAGCTCCGTGATCCTCTCCGCATCCGGCATCACGCTCGACGCGGGTACGGGTGAGGTGAACGTGAAGGGACGCTCGGTGACCGTCAACGGCAGAACGGGGGTCACCGTGGACGGCGGACTGCTCGCCGTCCTCAAGGCCAAGCTCATCCGCATCAACTGACACCCCCAGGCCGCCCGACAGCGGCAGAAGTCCCTTTCACAGCAAGGAGCACAGCGACCATGCCCCCCGCAGCCCGCACGGGCGACACCACCGTTCACGGCGGCCTCATCGGCACCCCGCCACCGGGTGCCGCGGCCGTGGCCACCGTGCTGATCGGCGGCAGGCCGGCGGCCGTCGTCGGCAGCCTGCACGTGTGTGTGGTCCCCCCGCACGCCGCGCTCGGGCCCGGAAACGTCATCCTGCCCAACCCCGCCGCCGCGGCCACCGGCCCGGTGCTGATCGGCGGGCTGCCTGCCGCCCGCATGCGGGACAGCACCAGTTGCGGCGCGGTGATCACCAGCGGCGCGCCGGACGTCCTGATCGGGGGCCCGGTGTGAGCGGCGGCTTCATCGGACGCGGCTGGGGCTTCCCCTTGCGGGTCGGCCCCACGGGCGGCATCGGCATGGTCGAGCGGGACCAGGAGATCGAGGAGGCGATCGGGCTGATCCTCGGCACGGCACCGGGCGAGCGGCCGATGCGCCCGGAGTTCGGCTGCGGCATCCACGACTACGTCTTCGCACCCGGTGACGGCGCCACCGCCGGGCGCGTCGCGCACGAGGTCCGCACATCGCTGGAGCGCTGGGAGCCTCGCATAGAGGTGACCGACGTGGTGATCGCGTTCGACGCCGTCGAGGAGGGCACCTTGTACATCGACGTGCACTACACCGTGCGCGCCACGAACGACCTGCGCAACCTCGTCTTCCCCTTCTACACCATCCCCTCCTCCGAGGGCTTCGAGGAAGCGGGAGTGCGCTGATGGCCCTGCCCTCACCCAATCTGGACGACCGGCGTTTCCAGCAACTCGTCGACGAGGCCAAGCGGTACGTCCAGCAGCGCTCTCCCGAGTGGACCGACCACAACGTGTCGGACCCCGGGGTCACGCTCATCGAGACGTTCGCTTACATGGTCGACCAGTTGCTGTACCGGCTGAACCGGGTGCCGGACAAGAACTACTCGGCCTTCCTCGACCTGCTGGGCGTCACACTGTTCCCGCCGACGGCGGCGCGGGCGGAGGTCGACTTCTGGCTGTCGGCCCCGCAACCGGAGACCGTGCTGCTCCCGGCGGGCACGGAGGTCGCCACCTCGCGCGGCGAGGCCGAGGAGGCGGTGGTGTTCTCCACCCCCGACGACCTCTCCATCGTGCCGAGTTCGCTGTCCCGGCTGGTCACCGCGCCGGTGTCGGGCGAGCAGACCGACCGCACCGCGCCGCTCGGCGCGCACCAGGACATCCCGTGTTTCCAGGCCCGTCCGGAGCCGGGCGACGCCGTGCTGTTCGGACTGCCGACCGCCGTTCCCCGGTGCATCGTCGCCGTACGCCTGGACAGCCGCGTGGAAGGCGTGGGCGTCGACCCGCGGCAGCCGCCGCTGGTGTGGGAGGCGTGGGACGGTGCCCGCTGGGTCACGTGCCGGACGGGCAGCGACAGCACCGGCGGCCTGAACAGACCCGGCGAGGTCATCGTGTTCGTCCCCGCCGGGCACACCGCGTCGGTGGCCGCGGGAACCCGGGCGGGGTGGCTGCGCTGCCGGGTCACCGCGCCGGAACCGGGCCAGCCGTTCTACTCCGAGTCGCCGACGATCCGGGAGGCCGAGGTGTTCACCGTCGGCGGCACCACGGACGTCGAGCACGCGGAGACCGTCCGCGACGTTCCGCTCGGGGTCTCCGAAGGCGTCGCCGGGCAGAGGTTCTCCGTGAGCAGGGCACCGCTGCTGCTGGACGGGGAGGCTCCGGTCGTCCAGGTGTCCTCCGCGGAGGGCTGGCAGTCCTGGACCGCCGTGGAGCACTTCGGTGCCTCCTCCCCGGACGACCGGCACGTGCGGATCGACGCCGCCTCCGGCGAGTTCGTGTTCCCCCCGGAGGTACGCGAGCCGGACGGGACGATGCGCGCGTACGGAGCGGTGCCGGAGAAGGGCGCACAGCTGCGGGTCCCTCGCTACCGGACGGGCGGCGGGGCGGCCGGGAACGTCGCCCGGGGCGCCATCCGCGTGCTGCGCAGCTCGGTGCCGTACGTGGCGGGCGTCGACAACCGCGAGGCTGCCCGGGGCGGGGTCGACGGCGAGACGGTGGAGAACGCGAAGGTCCGGGCGCCCCACATCCTCCGGGTGCAGGAGCGGGCGGTCACGGCCGAGGACCACGAGATCATCGCCCGTGAGGCCGCGCCTTCCCTGCGCCGGGTCAAGTGCCTGCCCGCCGTTGCGGGTGAGGGCGGTGCGGTACGGGTCCTGGTGGTGCCCGACGCGGTCTCCGACGAGGGCGGCCAGCTGCGGTTCGAGCAGCTGATCCCGCCGGACTCCGTGCTCTCGACGGTCGCGGCGCGGCTCGACGAGCGGCGGCTGGTCGGCACCCGGCTGGTGGTGGAACCGCCGACGTACCAGGGCGTCACCGTGGTCGCGAGGCTGGTGGCGGCCGACGGTGACGTGGACCGGGTCCGCGCCGAGGCGCTCTCGGCGCTGTTCCGCCACATCGACCCCCTGCGGGGCGGCGTGGACGGGCAGGGATGGCCGTTCGGCAGGCCCGTGCAGTACGGCGAGGTCTTCGCCGTGCTGCAGGGCGTACGGGGGGTGGGCCTGGTGGACGAGGTACGGCTGTTCCCCGCGGACCCGATCACCGGGCGACGCGGGGCGGCGCAGGATCGGATCGACGTCGCCCCGGGCGCCCTGGTGTTCTCGCACCAGCATCAGGTCGTGGTCACCGCGGGCGGGGCCGGTGACGGCTCATGACCAGGGCTGCGGTACCGGGTCTCGCCAGCCGCTATCCGATCGGCGGTCTGCTGCCCGGCTTGTACGCGGACGACGACCTGGCCCAGCGGTTCACGGCGGGCCTCGACACCGTCCTGGCGCCCGTCCTGTCCACCCTGGACAATCTCCCCGCCTACTTCGACCCGGCGCTGGCCCCGGCCGACTTCCTGCCCTGGCTGTCGTCGTGGGTGGGCGCGGGCATCGATCCCGCGTGGCCCGAGGAGCTGCGGCGGGCCGTCGTCGCCCGCGCCGTCGAACTGCACCGGTGGCGCGGCACCCGCCGCGGCCTGGTCGAACATCTCCGGCTCTGCTTCGGTGTCCACGCCGACATCCGGGACGGCGGCGGCGTCGCGTGGTCGTCCGAGCCCGGCACCGCACTTCCCCCGGCTCCGACCGGCGAACTGCTGGTCCGGGTCTGGGCGGTGGGCGGGGGGCCGGTGGACGCGAGCCGCGTCCTGGACGTCGTGGCGGCCTCGTGCCCCGTACATCTCACGTGCCGGGTGGAGATCCTGCCGGGCCCGCCAGCAGAGACAGGAGGCTGATGCGATGCGTTCGTGTCCGGCGTGCGGTTCGGCCAACCGCGAGGACGACGACTTCTGCGGGAACTGCGGTTCCTATCTGGGCTGGTCCTCCCGGGCGGCGCGGAACCCACCCGCCACCAACGATGTTGACGAGTCATCAGATCACTCGGGATCGGCCGGCCCGACGACCGGCACCCCGGTCAACCCCGCCACCGGCACCACCCCGGACGCCACGGACCCCGCGCCCGGTAGCCCGCCGGTGGAACCCACCCGGTCGCGCACACCGGAACCTTCCGGGCCGCCGCCCGCGGAACCCGCGCCCGCCCCCGAGCCGCCCCCACGCCCGGCACAGCCCGCCCCCGTACGGCCGGAACCATCGGCGGACGACACTCCCGTGGTCGCGGTGCGGCCGGCCGAACCGATCGCACGGCGGCCCGTCGTCAGGCCCGTGGCGGCCGAGGAGGAACCGGACGGGCCGCCGTGCCCGGCGTGCGGCACCCCGAATCTGCCGGGGCGCCGGTTCTGTCGGCGCTGCGCCGCACCGCTGCAGACCCGGGAGCAGCCGAAGCCGCTGCCCTGGTGGCGCACGGTGTGGCCGTTCCGCCGCCGGGTGCGGACCGGATCCGGCCGGGTGCTGCGGCGGACCCTGCTGGCGCTGGCGGTCGTGGGGCTGCTGTTCGCGGGCTTCCTGCTCCTGCCGGCCGGCCGCTATGTCTACGAGGACGTGCGGGACAAGCTCGGCGGAACGGCGGAGATCAGCCCGGCCGAGACCACGGCGAGCTCGCGGGCATCCGGCCATCCCGCTGCCTCGGCCGTCGACGGACTGACCAACACGTACTGGGGGGCGCCCACGCTCGGCTCGTCACTGACCTGCGTCTTCGACAAGCCGTTCCGACTCGTCGGCGTCGTGGTGCACACCGGTGTGTCGAAGGAGCCCCGGGAGTTCCGGCAGGGGGCCAGGCCGACGCAAGCCGATCTGATCGTCACCACGTCGGACGGTGAGGTCCACGAGAAGGCGGTGACGTTCGCCGACAAGCCGGGCCCCCAGACGGTGCGGACCGGCATCAGCGATGTCGTCTCCGTCCGGCTCGTTCTGCGGGCCGCGGCCGGTCGGGGCGAGGGGCGGCCGATCGCGATCGGGGAGGTCGAATTCTTCAAGCGAACCTGAGGTGGAACAACCCGCCTGGCGACGTACGACAACACCCTCCGGTTCACCACCGAGCCGGACGGCGACGCGTTCACGTCGCTGAACGCCGTGAAAGACACGACCACCCGCACACCGGGGGCCGCGGTCGGAGCTGCGGGTTCGGGCTCCGCGGCAGCTGTTGTCGGGAGCGCACGCATCCGGTCCCGTCGGGTGCGGCGCTCGGGATCCCCGTATCGCGGACGCCTCCGGGGAGCGGTGTTGAGCCGTTCGTGTTGTGATCGATTGGGAAAGAGAAGCTCTGTCGGGAACGGGAGGAAGTCATGGCTGAGAAGCTGCGAGCGCGAGACATCATGTCCGGCGGCGTGCAGTGCGTCGGCGCGCACCAGTCGCTGTTCGACGTGGCGAAGATGATGCGCGACCTGAACGTCGGTTGCCTGCCCATCTGCGGCGACAACAACAAGCTCACAGGCCTGATCACCGACCGTGACATCATCGTCAAATGCTGTGCCGAGGGCATCGACCCGGCAACCGTGCAGGCTGGATCGCTCAATGCCAAGGTGCACTGGATCGATGCCGAGGCGGACGCCACCGATGTCCTGACCACCATGGAGGAACACCAGATCAAGCGGTTGCCGGTGATCGACGTCCAAGGCGGCCACCGTCTGATCGGCATGATCACGGAGGCCAATCTCGCGAAGAATCTGAGCGACGAACAGATCGCCGAGTTCGCGAGCCGCGTGTACGCGGTCGCCGGGACGTCCGGTCGGTCCGCAGGCTGAAGCCGGTCAAAACCCTTCGCCGAATCCCCGGAGGAGCCCAGCCGGGTCGTCCGTGATGGATGCCGCCCGGCAGGACGGAGGCGCCTCTGTACGCAGCCGAGGCCCCTGTACCGCACGCCGCACCGGTCCTCGCCACTTCGCAGGGCATCGCCATCGGTCGCGGGCCCGGGCCTCGGCGCGTCCTCATGACGCCGTCCAGGCGGTCGGAGAACTGCCGGGGCCGAAGAGGCCGGCGGCGCCGATGAGCGGTACGGTCACGCGATCCCGGCCCCGAGGATCCGGTCACAAGGCCCCGAGGATCCGGTCACAAGACCGTTCAGCCATCGGCCCTCAGGGCCTGGAGGAGCATCGGCAACGAGGCGTGCAACTCACGCTGCCAGTACGCCCAGCCGTGGGTCCCCGGCCCGTAGAAGTGGGTGGTGACGTGCTTCGCGCCCCTGCGTTCGAGCTCGCTCGCAAGGGCCTGGTTCTGCCTGTTGAAGTCCGCCTCGAGTGCGCTCGTCGTGCCCGGCGGGTCCAAGGGGCCGGTGGTGCCGTCACCGCACGACAGGTAGACGGGGATCGATCTGAGGTGCTTGGCCAGGTGGAACGGGTCGTGGGACGCCCAGACGTCACGCTGCGCGACCGGGTCGCCCCAGACCCTCAGCGGGTCGTTTCCCTGACCGGCGAAGAACCCCATGATGCGGTCCACCGACTCGTCGTTCAGGAGCGGGTGCACGGAGCCCGAGTAGGCCGCGGCGGCCTTGAACATCCCGGGGTGGCGGGCGGCATACAGCAGAGCGCCCTGGCCACCCATCGAGAGCCCCGCCACGACGCGGTTGCTGCTCGCCCCCCAGCCGTGCTCAAGAAGGAGGCGCAACTCCTTGGTGTGGAAGGTCTCCCACGCGGGGTCACCGCCCCGGCCGTGGTTCCACCAGTCGCTGTACCAGCCGTTCCAGCCGGCCTCCGGCATGACCACGAGGACATCGCGCAGGCTGTCGGTCCGTGCGATGTCGGTCCGAGCGGTCCACGACGTGTAGTCCCCGCAGCAACCGTGCAGCAGCCAGAGCGTCGGCCAGTGCCGGCCCCGGTCGCCCGGGTCCCAGCCATCGGGCGTGAGCAGACGTACGTTCACCGTCCGCCCGCCGAGGGCCGGTGAGCGGACCGACAGGTCGACCTGCCGCTCGGCGACCTGCGTGACCGCGACGACCTCGGCGCCTCTGGACGGGGCGCCGGACCCGCCCGTCTCCCGTGCGGCCGACACGGTCGGCACGGTGGCGTGCGCCGGTGTGGTCGATGCCAGGGCGAGCAACAGCGCGGCAAGGGCGAGCAGAAGGCGGAATCGGCGGATCGGGACGGCGGTCATGACGGCTCCCGGCGGTCGGTGGTCACTGGCAAGGGCGTTGTCGGACCGGGCGGGGGTCAACCCCGGTCCGGCAGGATCAGCAGCGCGTCCCCGACAGGGCGTTCGCCGGTCGCGTCGGACGGGGCGTTGATCACTCCTCCGTCGACCACCATGGTGGTCGATCCGCCGCCGTCAAGATTGACCGCGTCGCGCAGGCCGAGTGCTCGGGCGACGGCGGCACTCTCGGGGATGCTCAGCCCGAGCGCTTGCGTGCTGCGACCGTCGGCCGTGACGAGCACGGTCCTGCCCGCGGCGTCCACTCCGGCCAGCGTGCGTGGATTGCGCTTGTGCATCCAGCCGTAGTAGAAGCTCGCGTTGCCGGGCTGCACCATCCCGTCGGCGGCAGGTGTGACGTACAGCCGTCCGTCGCGGACCAGTTCGGGACCACCGTTGAGGATGCTGGTCGCCGGTGACGGGGAGACCCTGCGGCCGCTGCCGTCCCGCAGCGTCCCCTCGATGCGCAGGGGCCGGCCGACCTGCGCCAGGGCGGCCAGTTCGGTGACGCGGGTGCCGGTCGCCTGCACGGAACCGCCGTCGGCCGGCAGCGGTCCGCCGCGCGGTGAGCGCAGTTCGAGGACTCGTCCCCGGCTGTCCAGTACGGCCTCGAGGCCGTCGCCCTGCGGCGTCCGCCGTCCGTAGTCGGGCGTGAAGGCGACGAGTTCGTCGTGGTCGGTGCAGGTCACGTCGTGCAGGGGCAGCGATGTCGGAGTGTCGTCGGCCGTGCCGCCGCAGTTCCTGATCAGGCCCGGTACGCGGTCGACACCGTCCAGGGGCAGCGACGCTTCCCGGCTGACGACCCGTCCCTTCCAGCTGAGCCGGGCGACCTCGCTGTGCCGGCCGGAGTCGCGTATCACCAGGCCGGGGCGCCCGTTCACCGGCTCGCTCAGCAACCGGCCGTCGTAGACGCCGACGCCGGCCGGATCGCCCGGTGCTCCGGAGCTCGGGTCGAGGACGAAGAACCCGGCGTTGACCGCCGCGGTCGCGCCGGCAGCGGCCGCCAGCTCGCTGGTTCTCTCGCGGTTCTCCAGATCGGGCCCGTACGACGCCGTGAGCCTGCCGCGGAACCGGTCCGGGTCGATGGTGAGCACGTCGATCCGCCATGGACCGCGGTCGTCGGGGTTTGCGTCCCAGCCCGTGTACACGACGGACCCCGTGTACCCGGCCCCCTTCAGCCGAGTGCGCTCGGCCGTCCCGGCGGACTGCGAGTCGAACCGCCCGACCCGGACCCGCCATCCGAGCGTGCCGCCGGCGTAGTCGGCGACCGCCGGAGTCGTGACCTCCTCGACCCTTGCGTCGAAGCCGTCCGCCCGCGCATCGGCGGCCAGCTCCTCGGCGCTCGCCCGGTCCTTCAACGCCGACGGCGGCGCGTCGGGGTCCGGCGAGGTGGCGCCGCCGGGTATGGAGACCTCGACCGTCCACGCGAGCGCCGGGGCGTCGGCACCGCGCACGATCCGAGTGAGGGTGACACCGGGCTGCAGCGTCCGCGTGCTGCGGGTCTCGGTCAGGTCGGCGGCACCCAGCGGCAGGGCACGCGCGGGCCCCGGTCGCGGCTCGGAGGAAGCGGGCGCCGGCATGGCCCCCATCACGGCGAAGAGTGCCAGGGCCGGACACGCCCCGAGCAACTTGCGGTTCACGTACCCCCCTTGTGAAGAACGGCCCCGCAACGGTGCGTGCGACAGCACCCGCCAGTCAAGACGTGTGCACGTCAATCTCTGCACCCGTGTTCGCACGGGCATCACACCGCCGCCCGTGCTCGGATACGTCACGGCGCGCCGCGTCGACGCCTGCGCGCGGCGCGCGAAGCGACCCACCGAGGTCACGCACGGTGGTGACGCGGGCGATACGAAGGGGCTGCGCCGTCGCTCGTCGACCGCACCGTCCTGACATGCCACGGGCTGGAGCAATGACCGGTTCGAAGCCTCGCGGCCCAGCAGGATGGGCGTCTTGACCACCTCTTGTTCAGGAGTTCCGCGTGTACGGGCTGTGTGAGTGGAGCCGCCGGGAGCGCCGTCCGCGCTCGGGCCGGACCGTGGCTCCGTGCTTCGACGGGGCAGCGTCCGTGCTCGCGCCGCTCGCCGCGTGCCGGAGGGCGCAGTGAGGTGGCCGGGTCGCCCCAGGGTGGTGGGCGGCCCGGCGGCGCAGGCCGGCAGCGAGGGCCCTTCGATGCCCGCCACGCCGACATGGATGCGCTGGCTGCCCGCCTTCTACGTCGCGGGCATCCTGGCGATCGAACCCCTCACACCTGTGCAGTGGCCCGTGAGCTTCCTGCTCATCGCCCTCCCCGTGATCGCCGCCTTCGCCCACGGCCCCCGTGCCGTCGCTGCCATCACGGTGTTCGCGATCGTCTTCGAAGGGGTCCTGGCCGGCACCCCGTGCTGCGCGGGCCGCCCGGTGAGCTACGTGTGGGACCGCCACTACGTGACCGCCTATCTGTGCACCGCACTGGTCGGTGTCCTCGGCACCATCCTGGCCGCCCACCGTGTGCGCCGGGAACGCACCCTCGCCACCGTGCGTTTCGTGGCCGAGATCGCGCAGCGTGTCCTGCTCAGCCCGGTCCCCCACCGCATCGGCCCCATTCAGGTGGAGACCCTGTATCTGTCCGCCGTCGCGGAAGCACGTATCGGCGGTGATCTGTACGAGGCCGTCCCCACCACGTACGGACTCCGCATCGTCATCGGCGACGTGCGGGGAAAGGGCCTCGCCGCCGTGGAGACGGCCGCCACCCTCCTCGGCGCCTTTCGCGAGGCCGCCCACGACGAACCCGACCTCGCGGGCATTGCCCGCCGGGCGGAGAGGAGCATGAACCGCAGGGCCGCCCGCCTGGCCGGAAGCGACATGGGCGAGCGCTTCGTCACCGCCGTCTTCGCGGAGATCCCCCGCCGTCATGTGGTCCGCATCGTCAACTGCGGCCACCCACCGCCCCTGCTCATCCGCGCCGACAGCGTCACCGAGCTGGAAGCGGGCGAGCCCGCACCACCCCTCAACCTGGGCATGCTCGTCACGGATACCTACCGCATCGACGAGTACCCCTTCGGTCCCGGCGACCAGTTGCTGCTCTACACCGACGGCGTCACCGAAGCACGCGATGCCGGCGGCGCCTTCTACCCCCTCCAGCAGCGGGTCCTCTCCTGGGGCCCTCTGCCGCCCCGGGAACTCCTCGACCGCCTCCACCACGACCTGCTCGACTACAGCCACAACCGCCTCCACGACGACACCGCCGCCCTCGCCGTCCTCCATCTGCCCGACTGAGGGCTGTCCCGCAGGGTCGTCGAATGCCGCTCGGTCGCGCGTGCCGGTGACGCTCCCGGGTGTCGGTCAGGACCTCACGGGCCCCTCGTCCCGACGGGCGTTCCACTCGTGGTCGGGAGAGGGTTCTACGACGACTGGTCCGCCGGCTCGGCCGAGGGCTGACGGGCACGGCTGCGGCGGTCGTACGCCGCGCGGGCCGCCGCTCGCAACCGCACGTAGAAGGGGTTGTCCTGGCTGGTCTGCCACATGTGCAGATAGATCAGCATCTGATTGAGCACGGTGTCGTACTCGACCAGCGTGCCGGATGCGTCTCCGGCCGCCCTGCCCCAGCCCACCAGACGCTCCTTCTGCGCGACGGTGATCTTGCCCGCCTTCGCGAAGGAGTCCGCGTACCGCTCCAGTTTGTGCGGCTGAGCGCCGTAGACCAGCTTTTCCTTCAGCATCTCTTGCTGGAATTCGTCGAACTCGGGGTTTGAGGCCAGCGCCGCGTTCAGGTCATTGAGCGCCTGCTTGCGCTCGGCCGCCAGCGCCGCGACCTCCTCGTCGGTCGCCCCCGACTGCACCAGTTCCATCACCGGGCTGCTGCCGAACGCCTGGTGGGCCGCGACATGGGTCAGCTCGTGGGCGATGTGCCCCAGCAGGAAGGAGGTGCCGCCCCTGGCCTGGGTGTCGACGTTGAACGTGAACTCCGGGCCGCCGCCGTCGGTGGCCGGGTTGAGCTTCATGCCCGGCATGCCGCCCCGCGGGTACTGCATCACGGTCACCAGCGGCACCACGGCCATCAGCTCCCCGATGACGGCGCGCGTCTCATCAGGTAGTCCCTGGTCCTCACGGAGCGCACCGAGCTTCTGGACGAAGTCGCCCATCATCGCGTGGAACCGGTCCGCGGGGACGGCCTGGGCGGCTTTCTGCGCCTCACCGGCCGGCATGCGGACGTCGAGATCCGGGTTCTTCCCCTCGCTCATCATGCTGTCGAGTTCGGTCAGCAGGCCCCGGAAGACCGCCTCGGGGTCCAACTGTCCTTTCGCCGCCTCGGCCTGCTGGCCGAGCTGCTGTGCACCCTCGACGCGCGACCCTCCCTCGGCCTTGTGGGCCGCGTAGTCGCCGCACGCCTTGACGATGTCCTTGAGGGCGAGCAATCGGGCGCCCTGCCTCGTGTCCGGCAGGGCGTAGAAAGCCTTGAGCGCCCTGTCCACCTTGGTGATCTCGGAGCGGCCGCGCGGCCCGGCGGTCGCCGTGCTCTGCTTGAACTCGCCCTCGGTCATCATCCGGGACACCGTGATCAGCTGCGACACGGCCGTGTTGCCCATGGTGCTCTGCAGTTCCGCGAGGCCCTGGGGGCCGTCGCTGTTCCGGACGGCGGACGCGGGCAGCGTCCGGTGTGTCTGCCCGGGGCTCTCGTGGGTGCGCATGGCGACACGCTAGGTGGTCGCAGGCGCGGGCCCCAGGGACAGGAGGGCACGGTGCGGGCAGCCTCCTTTGCCCCCACGGCACTTGCGGGTCGGGGCGCCGCCACGGAGGCGGGCCACGCGGTGGCCGAGAAGGCCGAGTCCCCCGTTCGGTGATGGGCATGTCCGTATCTGCAAGTCGGACGTCATTGCTGACGCAGCAGTCGGGCCATAGCGTTCTGAACACGGCCCACACTCTTCGGGCCACCACTCCTCACACGACATTCGAAGGCGGTACACCCATGTCCAGAACCACGCTGCGCGAGCTCAACGGCCTCGATCGAACGCCCGCGAAACTCTCCGGGTCGACGCTGATCCTGATCGACTTCCAGAACACCTACACGCGGGGCGTGATGGAACTCGACGGCTGGGAGGCCTCTCTCGACGCCGCCGCGCAACTGCTGGCGCGAGCCCGCCAGGAGGGCACGAAGGTCGTGCACGTCATCAACGACGGCGGGGAGGGAACCCCCTACGACATCCGTGCCGACATCGGTCGGATCCACCCCCGTCTTGACGCCGATCGACGGTGAGCCCGTCGTCGTCAAGCGGGCCCCGAACGCGTTCCACGACACCGACCTCGGCACGCACGTTCCGAACAGCCAGGTCATCATCGCCGGCTGGATGACACACATGTGCGTCGCGTTCACCGCGCAAGGCGCCTTCTTGCGCGGGAACCACCCGACGGTCGTCGCCGACGCCACCGCGACCCGGTCGCTTCCGGTGGCCGGCGTCGACCTCGATGCCTGCCAGGTGCATTACAGCGCCCTCGCCACCATCGCCGACCTGTACGGGGTCGTCGTTCCCTCGCGGAAGGACATCGTCTGATGAGTGCCGGGATGCGCGGCGGCCACCCCGTCGCCGGGCTGCCGTCCGCACCGACGGCGTCCTGCGGCAACATCCTCGACGCCGCACCGGAGTTCATCGGCGCCTCGGTCACGGCGAAGACGTCCGACATGAATCGGCTCTCATGAACCCGCTGCCTGCGGGGGCGCGACAAGGTCGATCAGCTTCCTGATGAGCTCGACCCCCTGTCGGGCCATGGCACGGGGGAACTCCAGACGGGCGACCTCACCGCTGTCCACTCCGATGTCGAATCGCGATGCCTTGATCAAACCGGTCGGGGGTGCCGGCTTCGTGACCCATCCGATCCGCGCGAGCGGTATGTCGTGGAGCAGCTTCGTCGGCCGCGCCGTGGGGAAGCCGCCCAGCTTGTAGACGAGCAGCCGGCCGGTCGTCAGGGCGAGGAAGTTCCGTTCCGCGACCGGCAGATCGGGGCCGGCGGTGCGGTCCAGAGCGGCGTCACGCTGCTTGTTGAGGGTCTTGGCCATGGACGCCGAGGTGATCAGACCGCCAAGATTCCCGGTGGCGCCGCCGAGGACGTCCCCGGCAGTCCTGGTCATGATCTGTTGTACTTTGCCTGCCCGGTAGGCGCCCACCACGGCCAGAACGCGCTCGTCCTCGGCACGGGTGAGCGCGAGATGCTTCCTGACATGCGCCTCGTGCGACGGCTTCACCGTGGACTCGGCGCCATCCCTGCTCATCGATCCTCCTGCGACACACTCGCGGTCATTCCGCGGTGCACCTTATCGATGGCCTTCCCACGAGGCAGCCGTCGCGCTCGATTTCGTTCGCGAGGCTGAACTCGTGGTGACGCAGGGGCTGATGGTTCCCGCTCCCTGCGGAATCACCGCGGCGTGCGATCCACAGGGAGCCGGACGACTGCCGAACGTCGGCGGAATCGCGGGAAGTCACGGCTCGCGGCGGGCGAGCGGTTCGGCCGGGCCGGGACGCGGAACTCGCGCCGTGCGGGCCCCGGGACCTGCCCCGCGCGGCTATTCGGCGGGGGCGAGCCCTGTCACCGCTACCTGGGCCGGTCTCAGGAGGTGGTCGCCGACCCGGTAGCCGTACCGCAGCACCTCGGCACATATGTCCTGTGCCGCACCGGAGTCGTCGTAGGTGATCGCTTCATGCGTGCGGGGATCGAAGGGGTCACCCGCCGCGCCGACGGTGCGCAGGCCCAGTGCCGCCAGCCGTGCCTCAAGCACGTCGGCGAGGACTGCCGCCGCGCCGTGATCGTCGCCCTGCCGGTGGATCTCTTCCAGGACATCCAGGACCGGAAGCAGGCCGGTGAGGACGTTGACCACCGCGATCTCCCGTATCGCCAGCCGGTCGCGGCGTACCCGCTTGCGGTAGTTGTCGTACTCGGCCTGTACCCGCTGCAGGTCCGCGGTCAGCTCCGCGATCCGCTCGGGCAGCCGCGCGGCCTCCGCACGGTCGGTCCGGCCGACGCCCGGACCTGCCGTACTCGCGCCGCCCGCACCGGTCCTGGCCGAACCCGTCCCGGCCGGACCGCTCCCGGTCGTACCGGAGGCATCCGGGCATCGCCCGTCCCGGAGGGTGACCGGCGTGATCCTGCGCGGGTCGCACACCACCGCGGGCGACCGATCGCCGTGATGCTCCGAGTGAGGGTTCTTGCTCATCCGGCACCTCCCTTCCGCTCGTCGTCGACGATCTCCGCGTCGACGACCTCCTCGTCACCGGTGCCCGTGCCACCGGGCGTGCCACCGGCGGCGGTAGCGTCTGCGGCGGTTCCGCCGCCCTGGGCCTGCGCGTACAGGGCGGTACCGATCTTCTGCGCCGCAGCCGCCGCCTTCTCCGTGGCGGCACGGATCTCGGCGGTGTCCTCGCCCTTGAGCTTCTCCTTCAGCTCGGCCAGAGCCGATTCGGTCTCGGTACGCACATCCGGGGGGATCTTGTCGGCGTTGTCCCGCAGCAGTGTCTCGGTCTGGTAGACGAGGGTCTCCGCCCGGTTGCGGGTCTCGGCGGCCTCCTTGCGCCGCTGGTCCTCCTCCGCGTACTGCTCGGCCTCGCGCACCATACGGTCGATGTCGTCCTTCGGCAGCGAGGAGCCGCCGGTGACGGTCATCTTCTGCTCCTTGCCGGTGCCGAGGTCCTTGGCGGCGACGTGCATGATGCCGTTCGCGTCGATGTCGAAGGCGACCTCGATCTGCGGGACACCGCGCGGGGCGGGCGGCAGGCCGGTCAGCTCGAACATGCCGAGCTTCTTGTTGTACGCCGCGATCTCGCGCTCGCCCTGGAACACCTGGATCTGCACGGACGGCTGGTTGTCCTCGGCCGTCGTGAAGATCTCGGAACGCCTGGTAGGGATCGTGGTGTTGCGCTCGATGAGCTTCGTCATGATGCCGCCCTTGGTCTCGATACCGAGGGACAGCGGGGTGACGTCGAGCAGCAGGACGTCCTTGACCTCGCCCTTGAGGACACCGGCCTGGAGCGAGGCGCCGATGGCGACGACCTCGTCCGGGTTCACACCCTTGTGCGGATCCTTGCCGGTCAGCTCCCTCACCAGTTCGGTCACCGCCGGCATCCGCGTCGAACCGCCGACCAGAATCACATGGTCGATGTCCGCCACTTTGATCCCGGCATCCTTGACCGCGTTGTGGAACGGCCCCTTGCAACGCTCCAGCAGTGGTGCCGTGAGCTGCTCGAACTGTGCGCGCGTGAGTTTCTCGTCCAGATGCAGCGGACCCTCGGCCGAAGCCGAGATGTAGGGCAGGTTGATCGTGGTCTCGGTCGCGGCCGACAGCTCGATCTTCGCCTTCTCCGCGGCCTCGCGCAGACGCTGCAACGCCATCTTGTCCTTGGACAGATCCACGCCGTAGCCGTTCTTGAACTGCTTCACCAGGTGGTCGACGACCTGCTGGTCCCAGTCGTCACCACCGAGGTGCGTGTCACCATTGGTCGCCTTCACCTCCACCAGGCCCTCGCCGATCTCCAGCAGCGAGACGTCGAACGTGCCGCCACCGAGGTCGAAGACGAGGATCGTCTGGTCGTTCTCCTTGTCCAGGCCGTAGGCCAGCGCCGCGGACGTGGGCTCGTTGATGATCCGAAGCACGTTCAGGCCCGCGATCCGGCCCGCCTCCTTGGTCGCGGTGCGCTGAGCGTCGTTGAAGTAGGCCGGGACGGTGATCACCGCGTCCGTGACGTCCTCCCCGAGATGCGCCTCGGCGTCCCGCTTCAGCTTCTGCAGCACCCGGGCGGAGATCTCCTGCGCGGTGTACCGCTTGCCGTCGATGTCGCCGGACTCGGGAAAACGCCACTGGGTGTCCCCCATGTGCCGCTTCACCGACCGCGCGGTGCGCTCGACGTTCGTCACCGCCTGCCGCTTGGCGACCTCGCCGACCAGCACCTCACCGTTCTTCGCGAACGCGACCACCGATGGAGTGGTCCGCGTGCCCTCGGTGTTCGTGATGACCGTCGGCTCGCCGGCTTCGAGCACGGATACCACGGAGTTCGTCGTTCCCAGGTCAATGCCCACTGCCCGCGCCATCACTGCCTCCCTCATGTCTTTCACGGATGGACCTGAGCCAGCTGTTGAACGAGTGGTCTGCCTGCCGCTTCACCTCCCAGGCCCGGCCGTCGGGCGCTCCGGCCCCGATGCCCCCGGCCTGCCGCTCACTGCGCGAGGACTTCTGCGGCTGCGCAGGCTCTCGGCCTGCCGGACGATGCGGTCCACACGCTCGGCGAGATCGCGGCGCCCCTCCAGGTACGGGCGTGCCTCGGCAAGCGGCCCGACGAGACGGACGGGGTCCTTTCCGTCGAGAGCGACACCGAGTTCGCCCACGGTGACGTGAGCGGCCTCCGGAAGATCGTGGAGGGACGTGATCTCTCCGGCCAGAGTGCGCAGGTCCGCCGCGTTGCCCCGCGCCCAGGTCGAGACGGCGCGGTCGGCGGCCCGGCCATCGCGGACGGCCTGTATCCGCTGTTCCCCAGTGGTGCCCAGGTGACCTGTGCACAGTCGCAGGTATCGGCGCTCGGCGGCCTGGCGGCTGCTGACGCCCAGTGGATGAGCGATATCGGCCCAGCTGGCCCCTGCTCCACGTGCCGCTTCGATCAGCGCCGGTTCCCACACCGCCAGCCGACGGCACACGTCGCGCAACAGCCGGAGAGCGTCCAGCGCCTCTCCCGGCCCTGCCGCGTCACCGGCGATCTCCGCCCCGCCGGGTGCGCCGGCCCGGCGCACGGCGGCTTCCACCGCGCCCAGCGCCTGCGTCGCGGCGGCAAAGGACACCGGCGGACCGGGGAGGTCCGGCGTCTTCGGGGCTGTTCCGGTCACGGACAACCCACCAGGTGAAATGCGTGTCATCGTTCGCATGACATCCCACTTGTCATCCTTTGGATGACATTTTACAACCGGACCGAGAGGAGATGTCCGGTCATGAGGACCCGTCGTCGGCGCCTCGCGCCGCGCGACGGACGGCTCACGCGTCCGCTCGGCGGTCTGCCTCGCCCCGGCCGTCCGCCGCCGGAACTGCTCGGCGCACCGCCGACGTTCGAGGCCGGGACACCGCCGCACCGGGCGGGCGACCTCCGACAGCTGCTTCGGACTCTCTCACCCGGCCGGCCCGGGACTCCAGGTAGCGCTGCTCGGCGAGGCTGGCGGTGGCCTTCGCGGCGCGCCGGTAGTGCTCGTACGCCCCTGCCGTGTCACCGGTCTTCTCCAGCAGATGCGCCCGTACGGACAGCAGCCGGTGATGCCCAGCCATCCGCGCGTCACCGTCCAATGTGGTCAGCAGGGCCAGCCCGGCCTGCGGCCCCTCGGTCTCGGCGAGCGCGATCGCCCGGTTGAGGGTGACCATCGGGTTGGGTGCGATCCGTTCCAGGATCAGATAGAGGGCGTGCACCTGCGGCCAGTCGGTCTCCTCGACCGTGGCCGCGTCGGCGTGCGTGGCGGCGATGGCGGCCTGCAGCTGGTAAGGCCCCAGCGCCGAGCCTGCCAGCGACGCCTTGACCAGCCCTGTGCCCTCGTCGATCAGCCCGCGGTCCCACTTCGTACGGTCCTGCTCGTCCAGTGGCACCAGGCCGCCGTCCGTCGTCGTACGCGCCTCCCGGCGGGCATGGGTCAGCAGCATCAGCGCGAGCAGCCCGGTCACCTCGCTGTCCTCGGGCAGTTGCGCGTGCACCATCCTGGCCAGCCGGATCGCCTCGTGCGCGAGGTCGGCGCGGTGCAGTTCGCTGCCCGAGGAAGCCGTGTAGCCCTCGTTGAATATCAGGTAGAGCACATGCAGGACGACCCGTAGCCGCTCTTCGCGTTCCGCGCCGTCCGGCAGGCTGAACGAACTGCCTGCGGCCTTGATGCGCTGTTTGGCCCGGCTGATCCTGGCAGCCATCGTGGCCTCCGGCACCAGGAACGCGCGGGCGATCTCGGCGGTCGTCAGACCGCCGACCGCCCGCAGCGTCAGGGCGGTCTGCGAGGCCGCGGTCAGCGTCGGATGGCAGCACAGGAACAGCAGGACGAGCGTGTCGTCGGTGTCCGGTACGTCCTCCGGCACCACCTCGGCGGCCGTCGCCGACTCCCGCTCGCGGCGCGCGTGGTCACTGCGCATCTGGTCGATCAGGCGCCGGGACGCGACAGTCACCAGCCAGCCGCGCGGGTTGTTCGGCACACCCTCGACCGGCCACTGCACAGTGGCGGCGAGGACGGCCTCCTGTACGGCGTCCTCACACCCTTCGAACTGGCCGTGCCGACGTACCAGCACGCCGAGGACCTGCGGCGTGAGTTCACGCAGCAGGTCCTCGGTGGCTGGTGCTGTCATGCCTCCAATTGTCCATCAGCGAACATCACCTGTCGTACCTCGACCCCCAGACCCTCGATCCCGGCGTCCGGGATCTGCGATGCCAGCTCGATCGCCCGCTCCTTGTTCTCGCAGTCGATCAGGTAGAAACCGCCCACATACTCCTTGGACTCCAGGAAGGGTCCGTCGGTCACCACCGGCTGGCCGTTGCGTACGGACACCACAGCGGCCTGTGACGGATCGACCAGCGCCTGCGTGGTGATCAGCTCACCCGACTGCTTCAGCGCCTCGATGAACTTGCCGTGACCGTTGCCGATCGCCCCCTTCTCCTCGTCGGTCAACGCGTCCAGCACGGCCGGGTTCATGTGCAGGCTGATCAGGAACTTCATCTCGTACTCCTTGTGGTTCGCGAGCCCCGGCGGGGCCCTTCGACCGGTTGGTCGGAGCCATCGCCGCCGTCTTGACGTCCCCCACCGAAAAGTTCGCACCAGTTTTTCACCGTCGCATCGCCCGGACCGTGAGGTCGTCGTTTCCGCCGGCGCCCCGCCGAGCCGGGCAGGAGGAATCTCCGGCCGTGCCGATGTCAAGAAGCTCTCGACCGCTCCGACCAACCGGCGAAACGTCAAGAGAACAGGGAGTTTCGGAAATGCGAGTCAACCGGGCATGGCTGGGGCTGGCCGTCCTCATGCTGCCGACACTGCTCGTCGCCATGGACGTGACGGCGTTGCTCCTGGCGCTCCCACGGCTGAGCGCCGACCTGGGCGCCGACAACGTCGAGCAGCTGTGGATCAGTGACAGCTATGGATTCATGGTGGCCGGCCTGGTCATCACGATGGGTACGCTCGGCGACCGGATCGGTCGCCGACGGCTGCTGTTGATCGGTGGAGCTGCGTTCGCGGTGCTGTCGCTCGTGGCGGCCTTCGCAGTCGATCCGCTGATGCTGATCGTCGCGCGTGCGTTGCTGGGCGTCGCCGGCGCGACCCTGGCGCCGTCCACACTCGCCCTGATCACCAACATGTTCCACGACGAGAGACAGCGCGGGAAGGCCATCGCGATCTGGGCGACCTGCCAGTTCGCCGGCGGCGCGCTCGGACCCGTGCTGGCCGGATTCCTGCTCCAGTACTTCTGGTGGGGCTCGGTGTTCCTGTTCGCCGTGCCGGCGATGGTGCTGCTGCTGCTCGCAGGGCCGTTCCTGCTGCCGGAGTTCCGCAGCGACCAGGCCGGCCGATTGGACCTGGGCAGCGTGGGGCTGTCGCTCGTGGCGGTGCTTCTGATGGTCTACGGCATCAAGCAGCTGACCGTCGAAGGCGCGCCGGTCGTGGCGACGACGGCCCTCGCCATCGGCGCCGCCTTCGGATTGCTGTTCGTACGCCGGCAACTGCGGCTGGAGACCCCGCTCCTCGACCTGCGACTGCTGCGCAACCGCCCGTTCACAGCCGTACTCGTAGCGCTGGTCTTCGCCGGCATCGCCATGGCCGGTACGGGGCTGCTGGTGACCCAGTATCTGCAGAGCGTGCTGGGCCACTCGCCGTTCGCATCGGCGGTGCTGTTCGCACCCATGGGCCTGGGCGTGGCGGTCGGCACCATGGCCGCGCCGGCGCTGGCTCGGCGGATGAAACAGACGACCGCGATCGCCGGCGGGCTCGTGGGGTCGGCGCTGGGCAGTCTGCTGCTGGTCGGCGTCGACGGTGCGAGCGCCCTGCCGCTGGTGATGACCGGCATCGCCGTGCTGGCGCTGGGTACCGGCCCGCTGTTCGCGCTCGGCACCGGGCTGGTCGTCGGATCCGTACCGCCGGAGCGCGCCGGCTCGGCGGCGTCGATGTCGGAGACCGGCAACTACTTCGGCGGTTCGCTCGGCTTCGCACTGCTCGGTGTGGTGGCCGCAGTGGTCTACCGCGGCCGGATGAACGGAACGTCCGACTCACTGGCCGGGGCGGTCGCCGCCAGCCGACATCTTCCCGCCGACCAGGGCGCGGAACTGCTGCGCACGGCGCGAGAGGCGTTCACCGCCGGCTTGCACGTCACCGGCGTCGTCGCCGCTGTCATCTTCGCCGGGCTGGCCGCCCTGATCCTGGCCATGCGCCCGAGGACACAGACCGTCCCGGCCGCACTCCCCGACTACGAGGCGACACGCTCGTAGAGTTCTGCCGAGCTGTGTCGTGGCTGTCCTGTCCCCACGCGGCACTCGGCACTTGGCACTCCGTCGTCACCTGCACGCGTGACGAGCATGGCCGACACCCGACCGGTCCTGTGGCGAACAGCGATCACGAGGCGGGCCCGGACACGGAAGGCGGACCGCGGAGGCGCCGCACCGGCCCGCCCGCGGCCATCGGCTCCGGGCGGGCCGCCCTCGGCCGCCGTCATCCGGCGGGGCGGCAGGATCCTCGCCGACGGCCCCGCCCCGGGACCTGGACAATCCTGCGGGGCCGGCCGACTCCGGCGGCCATCGCTCCTGGGATGGTGCAGTCAGTGCCTTCCTGCTCGGGCGAGGGCCTTGTCCGCCTGGGCGGCCAGCGCGGCGACCAGATCGGCTGCGGGTGGCAGGTCGTCGACGAGGTCGACGCCCTCGCCGGCCCACACCGGCAGCGGGGGCACGGCGCCGCGTGCCACATCGGCCTGATAGGCATGCCGGGCCCGGGCGTCCGCGGCGAGTTCGTCCTCCCTGCCCCGCCAGCGGTCGAGGTAGGGATGGCCGAGGGTGCGAGCCGTGTACTTCGTCGTCGGCCATCGGGCTCCCCGGGCGATGTCGAGGACACTGTTGCGTTCTGTGTCCTCCCCCCGCCCACGGACGATCGTCTCGGCGATCGAAGGGTCGACGAGTGCCTCCGCCGTGGCCTGGAAGCGGGTGCCGATGAGGGCCCCGGCGGCCCCCAGTGCCAAGGCGGCGGCCACGCCACGGCCGTCGGCGATCCCACCGGCCGCCAGCACCGGCACCGGTGCCGCCAGGTCCACCACAACGGGCACGAACGGCAGCGTGGCCCTCCCGTGCCGGGCTCCGTGCCCACCGCTCTCGCTGCCCTGCGCCACGATGACGTCGGCCCCCAGATCCACCGCCTGCCGGGCCTCTTCGAGATCGGTGACCTGAACGATCACCGAAGCACCGGCCGCACGGATTCGCCCGACGAACGGGGTCGGATCCCCGAATGACAGCGTCACAGCCGCGGGGCCGTACTCCAACGCCTGCTCGACCGCGTCGACGCCGACCGCCCAGCTCAGGAACCCGACTCCCCACGGCTTCCCGCCCCCGGCCACGATCGCCAGCTCACGGCCCAGCCAGTCCCGGTCATCTCCGTACCCGCCACCCAGCAACCCCAGCCCACCGCCGCGGGAGACAGCCGCAACCAGTGCTCCGCCGGCCGACCCGCCCATGGGCGCCGACGCAATCGGATGCTGCACACCGAACAACTTCGTGAACGCCGTTGACAATGCCATCCCGTCATCATGGCCCCAGGCGGTCGGAACAGATCAACCAGCAATACCTGCCGCAGAGCTCACCCACGGCGACCGCAGCCGGCCATCGCCCGGCCGGCCGGCGGCCGCGAGTGGGAAATGACGGCCGCCCGTCGATGGGCCGCCGACATCGCCAGGAGAGGGGTACGTCGCACAACCTCAACGCCTCTCCCCCGCTCCCTCACTACCCGTGCTGCTCCCCCTTCTGTCCGTCCCCGACCAAGCGAACCGTGCAGCGCATTCCTGGACGCTGCCGCCTTCACCGACTGCTCAGCCCTTGAGGCCGCTGAAGTCCGGGCCGAAGCAACTCCGGTTCCGCTGAACTCCGGGTGGTCCGTGGAGTGGGCCGCTTCCGGTACGGAGTGCGACGAGCACGTGCCGGCGAGCCGTCGCGAAGGGAACCGGCCCGGCGGTCATGGCCGGTCCGGGCGTTGGAGGTTGCACCGGCATCCCCTGAGATCTGTCGGGGTGATCCCCCATTTTCCTCGATCAGAGGTTGTCGGCCCTACGAGCCTGCCAGCACACTGACCGCATGCCAGGCAATATCACCAGAGCAGATGACTCTTCTTCACCTCGTCACCACGCATCCGATCAGCGGGTATCTCATCGAGACCGGGATCAGGCCGTGGAGATCCTTCAGGTCGCGGCCGGAGACGGCCGGCTGACCATCGCCGAGCTGGACGAGCGTGTGGAAGCGGCGCTTGCCGCACGTACCGCCTCCGACCTCGCGGAGCTGACCGCCGATCTGCCGCTTGAAGGGATGCCGTCGCAAGCCCGCGAGGTGATCCAGATCGACCAGCGCTTCGGAGAGGGCAAGCGCACTGGTCGCTGGCTGGTTCCACGCCGGATGGAGATCCGGCTGATGTTCAGCGACCTGAAGCTCGACTTCACCGAGGCCGTGATCACCCACGACACCCTGCACATCGAGGTGGACCTGCGCATCGGCGGAAATCTGACGTTGGTGACCCCGCCGGGGATCGTGGTCGATGCCGACGACGTCACCTACAGTCGCGGCGACATCAAGCTCCGCCCGGTCACCGGCCAAGATGTGCCGGTACGACTGCGTGTGGTACTGAGCGGCAAGTCGACCGGTGGCGACATCGTCGCTCGGCCGCCACGGCGCACACCCGGCCAGTGGCTTCGACGCAAGCCTCGAACAGTCAATGGCCGCTGACCGCATGACGGCTGGTCGACCGTCACGTGCACGCGCCGGGTGGGGCGGGGTGACTTGACGGGGCCGAGCGGAAACGGCTGCGGCCGTCATGGTGTCGAGCAACAGCTCAACTGCGCACACCAGGCCCTCAGCACCACCAAGGGAGGAATCCATCGTGCCTGACCGCTGGGTCAAGTTGGAACTCGACGTGAACACCTTCGACGCGGCGCGCTTCGACAGGTACGTGAAGCGCTGCCAGGACACCGGGATACGTTTGATCACCATGGCCGAGTTGGGTGACACCCCACGGCACCGGCGCGCACTCTATGAACTCAACAAGGAGTGCTCCGCCGACATCCCGGGCCGCGGCGAGTTCTACACCTTCGACGAGTACTTCGAGCGCAGGATCGACGTCCCCTCCTACGATCCGCGCGGAGTCGTGATCGCGCTCGACGACGACACATGGTGCGGGCTCGCCGCGACATCGGACCGGAGAGCCGCAGGCATCGTCTTCAACGAGATGACCGGGGTCAGATCCGCCTACCGCAGTCGGGGCCTGTCGATCGCGATGAAGACGTTCGGCATGGGATTCGCATGCCTGTGTGGTGTGGACAGGATCCGCACGATCCACCATCCGGACAACAGCATCGCCATCGGAATGAACCGGCGCCTCGGATACATCGACGCCGAGTGGGACTGACCTTCGGGTTCGGCAGTTCGGATTCCGCGGAGATCCGTGGGGGTCGCTCTACGGCTACTTCCCCGCCTGGTCGAAGGACGGCGTGTTCGGTCGGCTAGTGACTCAGGACCAGGGCCTCTCGTCCGGATCGTGCCGGGCTCGGGTGCCCCGGTGGCCCGGTGCCGCGCCTCGCCGTGCTGCCGTCGCTCGCCATGGCGGCTTCCCCGAACTTTCGGCTCCTCTCGAGGAGGGGAGGCCATCCGACTACCCTCCCCCGCCTCGCGATCCACGGCACCGGACCCCGCTCGCCGACCCGACCCGGTCGGCGGTCGGCGGTCGGCGGTCGGCCTGATCCAAACGAACCCCTGGTCCGAACGAAAGAACCAAGAACCTAGAGCTCCGTGTGAGCCAGCCAGTGGTCCAGCAGCGCGCGGTCGCCCGTCACCGTCACCCGGTCGTCCTCCGGAGGGACGCGGTGCGAGAACACCAGCATGAGGTCCGCGACCGCCCCCGACACCACCACGTCGGCTTCGGCCGATCCGCGCTCCCACCGCAGCACCTCAGGCGTCCTGGTGATCACCCAGCCCTCCGTGGACGTCGGCCTGAACCCGATCCGCTCGCCCCTGCCGCGCAGTCCGGCAACGGTCGGCCTGGCCGTCTCGAAGCCCGGCGTGGCCAGCAGGTCCAGGTTCTCGCTGATCGCATCGGCCGCGAGGTCGTCGGCGATCTCGAACGCGGCGCCCGTCGCAAGCGCCGCGTCATAATGGTGGACGCAGGTGTCGCTCAGAACCCTGCGCAGCCAGAAGGCGTTCGGCCGCGGTCCGAAGAACGTGTGCATCTCGGCGTCCGCACCGGTCTCCTGGATCGCGCGTATCAGCTCCTCCGCGCCCTCACGCAGCCACCCGGCCCACCCGTCCGGGGCGCCGGGATCGGCCTGTCGCGGGTCGGGCACGGGCAACTGCTGGCCATTGCATATGAGTTCGGCCGCCCACCGGTGCTCCTGGCCGACGTGCCCGACGAGGGTACGCAGCGGCCATTCCGGGCAGGTGGGCACCCGAGTGTCCGGGGCTCTTCCGGCGACCGCGCGGGCAAACCCTGCGGTCTGCTCCCTCAGGCCCTCCACGCACCGTGCGGTGTCCAGCGTCGACGTCATCACGAAAGCTCCTCTCACGGGGTGATGCGGGTACGGTAGAAACTCCAGTCCAGTGGAGATTCAAGTGCCTTTGCTCGATGAGACGTTCGGGATCGGCGACCTGGCGCGGCTGACCGGCGTACCGGTGCGGACCATTCGCTTCTACTGCGACGAAGGCATCGTCGACTCGGTGCGCAGCACGGGCGGGCACCGCAGGTTCGACCGGGCGGCCGTGGAGCGGCTCGGCCTGGTCAGACGGCTGCGGGGGCTGGGGCTCGGGTTGCCCTCCATCAGGTACGTGCTCGTCGGCGAACGCTCGGTGGCCGAGGTCGTCGCGGCCGAGCGGGCCGCGCTCGACGTGCAACTCGCGGACCTGGCCTGGCGGCGGGCCTCGCTGCGTGCGGTCGAGGAGGCCGGACCGGCCGACCGGGCCGCCAGGCTGGAGCTGGTGGCCGCTGTGGAGAGCGGGGGTGCCGCCCGTAACGCACTGATCGACTTCTGGAGACGCACGATGGTCGCCCCGGTGTCCGACGCGATGCTCACCGCGTTCGTGACCATGGCCGTGCCCGATCCGCCCACGGACCCGACCCCGCAGCAAGTGGTGGCATTCGCCGAGCTGTTCGCCCTGGCCGGTGATCGGACACTGACACGCGGCCTGTTGGCCATGGCGCGGGCCAACGCCGAACTCGTCGCCGACGAGGCCGAGCTGATGAACGGGATCAGCGAGGCGTGCACGCTGGCCCAGCCCATGGTGCAGGCGGGCGAGCCTCCCCGCGTCGGCCCCGAACTCGACCGATTCGTCGCGGCACACGTCTCGGTGCGCGGCGGCAGGGACACTCCGCAGTTCAGAGGTCGGCTGCTGGACCACGTGGCCGCCGACCGCGACCCACGGATGCGACGCTACTGGCGGCTCGTGGCCGAGGCCGGAAGCGACCCGGCCACACTCGGTACGTCCCACCTGTGGCTGACCGACTCCCTGGAACACTCCGTGAGAACGGGCGGTGCTGCTGAGGCGTGACCAGCAGTCCGGGGCGGTCCGCGGTGATGTCGGGGGCCGGAGAACGTGCAGTCGCTGCCGCCCGGTTGCTCAACAACGGAAGGACTCCGGGAGGGTTCCGTGGGCATGTCGGGCCTGCCGCAGGCTGTGACATGTGACGGCGTGCGGGCGGACACCGCCGAAGACGAACTGCGCTGAAGCAACACCCTGACGAACCTTCTCGCCGATGGACCTCCGCGACCGGAGTCCGCCGCGCGGAGGTCGCAACTCCCCCGGCGCGGCTGTCCGCTGCGCAGGAACAGGGGTCCGTCCTCCCGGGGCACGGACCCCTGCTTCATGTGGCAGTGTGCCGACCGGTCAGGCAGAAGAGGCCGAACTCCGCGCCGGGCCCGTGGTGCCGACCGCTGATGTACTCAACTGCCGGGCGGAGCACCCCTGAAGACCGATGTCCGCACTCGGGCTCAGGCCGTTTCGGCCGCCGGGGCTGCGGTGCTGTCGCTCGGGGCGGCAGGCCATTCGCGGTGCCCTTCGTCGTGCCAGAGCGGGCGTCGGTCGACCCGTAGGCCGAGGATCTCCGGTCGCGCGTAGTGGCCGCGGGAGTCGACCCAGACCTTGACGGCGTTGATGTCGGCAAGGTCGATCTCGGCGGTGACGAGCTTCTCCTCAAGGCCGGTGTGCGGGCCGGCGAGATACTGATTGAAGGGGTGGATCACGGCCGACCAGCCGCCGCCCGCGGTGATGTGCTTCTGCGGTCCGATGGTCTGCTCCATCCACTGCAGGCACATCTCGTCCACCGGATTTCCGGCGGAGATGACGAACGCCTGGGCCGTGAGAGCGTGCGTCTTCATCATGGCGTCGATCTGTACGTCGGCGACGGCCTCGAAGCCGGTCATGGTGGACAGACCGGGCCATGCTGCGGCGTGGATCTGCTGGCCCTGGGTGATCAGTGACTGGCGGGCCAGATTCATGGTGTGTTCCCAGCACGCCAGACCGCCGATCCGGCCCAGTGTGCTGTCGAAGACTCTGAGAGTGGCACCGCCGCCCTGAGCCCACACGATCCGTTCGGCGTAGGTGGGCTGGAGCTTGCGGTGAACTCCGAGAAGGGCACCGTCGGGTTCGATGAAGACCTGACTGTTGAAGCACGTACGGGTACCCGCGAGCCGTTCGCTGACGCCGAGGACGATGCCGACCCCGGCACGGCCACAGGCGGCTTGGACTCGGGCGATCTGCGGACCGGGCACCTCGACGGACGCCTCGGCGTAGGCGGCGTTGGCACCCTGCTGGTCCAGCGGGGCGTAGGCCTCGATCCAGTACGGGTATCCGGGCACGAAGGTCTCGGGAAACACCAGCAGGTCGATACCTTCCCGGCCGGCCTGTTCGATGAAGCCGATGACCTTGCCGACGGTCGCCTCGGTGTCCATGAACACCGGGGCTGCGTGCACCGCCGCGACAGTTCGCTTCGTGGAAGCGGGAGATGGCATGTCGGAGTCCTCCTCGGAAGTGGAGCGCACCGGCAGGAACAGGCCGTCGAGCAGTGTCCGAAGGTGCACAGTCCGGATGCGGATGAATCGGTGGGGCGGTCACGAAACAGCCTGCCATCGTTCGTGGCAACGTGTGCCATTGCTGGCCAGTTCAAGCAAGGCATGTCAAGAACTGCCGACTTCGGCGTCGATGTGCCGAACCGCAGACCGACAAAGATGGCTTGCGCCGTGGGAGATGCACGATGCGTGTGCGCCAACCACGCCACGAGATCGTCCCTGCCATGCGCCCGGGACTGCGTCGGGGCGCCCCATGCCCTCTTGTGCGTGACATCGCCGTTGTCCGGCTCGCCCGGGTGTAGTGGCCGCCGGCGGACTCGGGAGCGGAACCGATGAGCAGGGCAACGGAGTTGACGGCGTCGGCAATGGAGCGTCGTAACGCTCGCCTGTATCTCATCGGGCTCGGGCTTTCGGTGATCGGCGATACCGCGCTCAGCCTGGTGGCCGGGATGTGGGTCAAGCCGCTCACGGGGAGCAGCGCGCTTGCCGGGTCGGCACAAACGTGCATCTACATCCCGTCGCTGTTCGGGCCGCTGGCGGGACTGGTCGCGGATCCTGTCCCGCGACAGCGCTTCCTCATCATCGTGAACCTGTGCAGTTCGATCGCGGTCGCGTGCCTGCTGTTCGTTCACGGCCGGGATCAGGTGTGGGTGGTCTTCGCCGCGATGACCCCATACAGCACCTCCCTGGCGTGGTGCTTGTCGATCCCGCCGAGACCGCCCTGTTCGCCCATACGTTCCGGCCGCGGACCCGCCGGCGGATCAACGGCTGGCGCCTGGGAATACAGGAATCAGGGCGCCTGGTCTCGCCGTTGGTCGGGGCAGGCTTGTTCAGCTTGCTCGGCGGTGGGGCCGTTGCCGCACTCGACGCCGCCACCTTCGTGGCGGCGGCCGCTGCAACGGCATTGCTCAAGTCGCCACCCGAACAACCCCGGCCGTCGCGGGCTCGATGGCGCACCGAGATCCTCGCCGGCGTCGCCCATATTCGCGCCACTCCGCCACTCGCGCGGATCCTCGTCGTCGCCGCACTGGTCATGGCGGTGTCGGGTGTGGGCGTAGCGGCCCAGTACAGCCTGGTCGCCGGGCTGCATCAGCCGCCCAGCCACCTCCGTGTACTCACAGCACTCCTCGGCGCCGCGTCCGTGCTGGCCAGCCTGGTCAGCCCCCGCGTGATCGCGCGGGTCGGCTTGGACACCCTCACGCTCCTGGGTCTGGTTGCTTTCGCCGGTGGTTCGATCCTGCGAACCCTTCCCTGGATGCCCCCGGTATGGTTCGGTTCCTTCTTGCTCGGGTTCGCGCTTCCGTAGGTCTTCCTCGCCGCCCTCAACGGCGCCGCGGCGTTGCAATCACCCGGGACCGCCGACCGTCGGCGAACCCCTGTCGAGCGACAAAACCTGACGCCTGGGGCCGACCACTCGGCCGGCCCCAGGCGGCGCCCCGGCGGGCATGCGACGCGGACGCGGCCGCCCCGGGTACGCAGCCCAGAACGCAGGTCCTACCGTCCGGACTTCTTCAGCTGCTCAGCCGCCTTTGCCGCGGTCTCCTGGGCCTTACCCGTCATTTGCTGACCGCGACCACCTGCCTGCATGCCCTTGTCGTCCATGGCACCGCCGACGGTTTCCTTCATCTTGCCCTTGGCCTGCTTGGCCTTCGCCTTTGCCTTACCCATGACGATTCCGTCCTTCACTGTGGGGGGACTGACGCATCCACCTTGCGTCGATCACTCCAAGGCCGCAATCGGTGACGCTTCGCACTCACGAGTAACCGGAAGGAACGGCGGTGGGAACGGCACTCTTGCGTCGGTCGGGGCGGGCCGGGGAGCGTACGGGGTCCGGGCCCCGGCGTCCGGGGCGGGGCCGCGCCCAACTGGGGCTCGGGTTCGCCGGGAATCGACCCGGACGGCGGCTGCGGGTGCGCCTGCCGCCGGGCGCGTCCAGGGGGCGTCAGCGGTGGGAAGAGTTCCCGGTCACACGGCATTGTCGGCCGCGCAGTGGGCCTTTCTGAACAGCGCCGCGGTGTGCGCCAAGGCCCGCTCGACAGCTGCCGGGTTACCGGCATCGCCGGTGAGGAACCGGCCACCGGCGTCCTCGATCTGCAGGTCGACCTCGTCAAGCATGTCGGCGCGCTGGCCCACGAGAGTGACGGCAGCGCCGTCGCAGCGACCATGCCGCTCCCTGCACCGGTCACGAGTGCGGTCCTGCCCGCGAACTGGTTCATCGAGCGTTCTCAGCGTTGTCTTTCCGGTGTGAGGACGACCGCGACGATCGAGGTCATTCGATTGGGCCTGCTGCGTGACCTGCGGAAGGATCTCCAGGATTCCAGCCGTCCCGCCCCACGTTCGACGAGCGCCCAGGCCTGGGCCGGTCATCGGTCGACCATGCGCCCACTGCCCGAGCGACGTTGACGACGAGACGGATTTCGGGGTCGACGACGACATGGTGGTGGGAGTAGGGGTCGTTCTTCGACCACAGCCCCCCGAGCAAGCCACCACGACTTCACCCACCATCACGAACCAACTCGTGTGCTCCCGTAGCATGCAGGTGTGATCAAGCCCGTAGAGCTCGTGATATTTGACTGTGACGGCGTTCTGGTGGACAGCGAGCGCATCGCGGTACGCGTCGACGCGATGAGCCTGGCGTCGCTCGGCTGGCCGCTCAGCGAGGCCGAAATCGTCGAACGCTTTGTAGGCCGCTCACACGCCGACATGATCACCGACGTCGAGAAGCACCTCGGCTACAAGCTTCCGGACGGGTGGGAGGCGGAGCAGCGCCGCCTGTACCACAAGGCCATGGAGGCCGAACTTACCGCTGTTGACGGCGTGGTGGAGGCCCTCGACCAGATCCAGCTGCCCGCCTGTGTGGCCTCCAGCAGCAGTCACGACGGCCTTCGCCACACCCTGGGCCTGACCGGGCTGTACTCGCGCTTCGAGGGACGCATCTACAGCGCGGCGGAAGTGGTCGACGGCAAGCCCGCACCCGACCTCTTCCTCCATGCGGCACGGCAGATGGGATTCGCCCCCGAGGTCTGCGCTGTTGTCGAGGACAGCCGCTACGGTGTACAGGCCGCCCGCGCCGCCGGCATGCGCGCATTCGGCTACTGCGGTGGGCTCACGCCCGCAGAATGGCTGCACGGACCGGGCACGGTGGTCTTTGACGACATGCGTGCGCTACCAGCTCTCCTTGCCGAGGCGTGATCCTCGGCTGTTGTTCATAGGACACCACTGTTCGTTCCTGTCCGGATCCGGTTGATCCGGCGAGTGCGTGCTGCGGTCAGGTCGTGGCACCGGTCCGGCAGGACCGGAAGCGCAAAGCAAGCTTTGCGGCAAGGAGCCGGCCCGTATGCTCGCTCATTTCTGACCGAGCTTGATGCGTTCGGTCAGGTCGCCGATCGCGCTGCCGAGTTTCTGCACGGGGTCGGCGAGGGTGGACAGGGCAGACTTGATATCTACTGTGGCGGCCGTGTGGTTGTCCATGCCGGCTACGTGGTCCAGCCGTGCCCACACGGCGGCCTCGGCCACCAGCGCGTTGCGCTGAGGGCTGGCGACCGGGTGATGGGATGCCTGGGTAAGCAGTTCGCGGGCCTTCTGGCCGGGGTCGCTGTCGGTCATGGACCGTATCTTGCCAGCGGCCTGCCGCTCCGGGTGGATTCGGTGGGCGGACACCATTCGCGTCCTGCTCTTTGCTGTTCAGCCTGGTCAGGATGGTGTTCGCACAGGACCGCCTCCGTCATGGTTCGCTGGAGATGCCGGGCCTGTGTCAGCTGTCGAACCAGGCGAGCGCGGCCACCGTCATGGCGCTGACGCCGGTGTCCAGGGTGGGCTGGATGACGGGGGCGAAGTTCGGGCTGTGGTTGACCGGCACGTCCTGGGCGATGGTTCCCTTCTTGGCGGCCTCGGCGTACAGGTCGGCGTCGATGCCTCCGATGCCCCAGTAGGTGAGCGGCGCGCCGAACGCCAGGGAGAGCTCGCTCATGTCCTCGCTGGCGGTCTGCAGGTCGATGGTGTGTGCGTCGTCGCCGAAGTGGGCGGCGAACGCCTCGGCGACGCGCCGGGTGGCTTCCTCGTCGTTGACGGTGGGCGGGAAGGCGGCCGTCTTCTCGATCTCCGGTGCCTTCGGCGCCCCGGACGCCTCGCACTCGATCCGGACGATGCGTTCGATCGCCTTCAGGACCTGGTTGCGCGTGGCGTCGTCGTAGGTACGGACGTTGAGCTGGATGACGGCGCTGTCGGGGATGACGTTGGGGCCGCTGCCCGCGTGGATGCTGCCCACGGTGACGACGGCGGGGGTGGTGGCGGCGAGTTCCCGGGAGACGATGGTCTGCAGGCGCACGACGATCATGGCGGCCATCACCACGGGGTCGACCGCGGCCTGGGGCATGGAGCCGTGCGCCCCTCGACCGTGGACGGTGATGCGCAGGCTGTCCGCGGCCGACAGGAAGGATCCCGGGCGGGTGCCGACGTAGCCGGCCGGATAGGGCAGGACGTGCTGGGCGAGCACCACGTCGGGCCGGGGGGCCCTTGCTGTGAGCCCGTCGTCGATCATGGCCTGGGCGCCGTCGCCGTTCTCCTCCGAGGGCTGGAAGAGCGCCACGAAGGTACCGCGCCAGGCGTCCTCGGCCTGAGCCAGCAGCCGTGCGCAGCCGATCAGAGCGGTCACGTGCACATCGTGCCCGCAGGCGTGCATGACCGGCTGCTCGGTGCCGTCCGGACCGATCAGGGTCGCGGTGGAGGCGTAGGGCAGACCGGTCTGCTCGCGTATCGGGAGGGCGTCCATGTCCGCGCGGGCCATGACGGTAGGCCCGTCGCCGTTGGCCAGCACACCGATCACGCCGGTGCCGCCGATGCCGTCCGTGACCTCATAGCCGAAGTCCCGCAGGGCGTCGGACACCTTCTTCGCCGTGCGGTGCTCCCGCAGGCCGAGTTCGGGGTGCCTGTGCAGATCCTGGTAGAGGCTCTCGAGATCTGAGCGGATTTCGGCGAGGCCGGACAGCACGGCATGGGTACGGTCCATCACGATGGCTCCTTGCGCGGGTGGGGCTGCTCTTCCTCCCCGTTCCGGGTGGCGGGATCGGCGCGGCGCCCCGGCGTCGCGGCCGTCTTGGAACGGGGCTGCCGGTCCAGGCTGTTGGTCAGGTTCCAGCCGAACCGTATGGCGGTGAGCCGGAAGGCCAGGGCCAGGGCGATGCCCAGGCCGACGCCGACCCCCGGCACGCCGAGGTACACGCAGATCACCGTGACTCCGGCGACCGCGACGGCGACGGCGACGGCGACGGCGACGGCGGCGTACAGACCGTTGCCGCCGAAGACAGCCGGCACCCGGCCGAGGACGACGTCGCGCAGGGCGCCGCCGCCGACTGCGGTCACGGTACCCAGCAGGACGGCCGGCAGCCAGCCCAGGCCGACTGCCAGCGTCTTGTTCACACGGGTGATCGCCCAGAACCCGATGACCGCGGCGTCGAGGGCGGTGAACAGCCGGCCCCAGAACTCCTCACTGATCCTGATGAGAACAACCACCACGACGCCGGCGACGGCGGTCGGCAGGTAGGCGTAGTCGGTCAGTGCGACAGGGGTGCCGTGCTGCAGCAGCACGTCCCTGATCACGCCTCCGCCCAAGCCGGAGATGATGCCCATCACCAGGAACCCGACAGGTCCAGGCCCGCCGTACGGGCGACGGCACCACCCAGCAGCGCGCACGACAGGACACCGGCAAGCGGCATCATGGACGAGCCGGCCGTGAGCGTCTTCGTGGAGGGTCGCGCCCTCCTTCCTTCCGCGGCAAGTTCGCCGGTTCCTGGCCCGTGGGTGCGGCGCAGGCAGCGCCGCGCACCGTGCCTCCTGCTTCGCACCGGGCATGCCCCCAAACCTGTCTCGTCCACCGCAAGCTCCGTGGGAACATGTCCCTGACCAGGCAATCCAACCCGAGGAGACAGACCCACACATGTTCGACGCCCTGAAGAACCTCAAGGACAAGGCCGAGGATCTCGCCGAAGCTCACGGCGACAAGATCTCCGAAGGGCTCGAGAAGGTCGGCGACTTCATCGACGACAAGACCGACGGCAGGCACAGCGACAAGATCGACACTGCTGTCGACAAGGCACAGGACTTCGTCGAGAAGCTGGGTGAGAAGGAGAAGGAGGACTGAGCCGCCCCGCCGCCCGGCAACCGGAGTCTCGACCACATCGCTGACGACTGATCACGATCAGCGCAGTCCCGGGTGAGATGCTCCGGCGAGTGGCCACAGGTGGGTCCCGATCCACCAGGATGCCAGGCCGACGAGAGCACAGGCATCGCGCAGGACACTGCTGGACGGGGATGGAGCGCGATCCACTGGCGCACTCGTTGCGCCTGGGTGTCGCGCCTGTCCGTGTGCGCAGACTGACCGACCAGGAGGGGCAGCGGCTGCAGCGGATCGTGCGTCGGGGCAGCACCAACTCGCTGCGCTATCGGAGCGCGATGATGCTGCTGGCCTCGGCCGGCGGGAACCGGGTGCCGCTGATCGCCCAGCTGGTGGCGGCCGACGAGGACACCGTGCGCGATGTGATCCACCGGTTCAACGAGATCGGCCTGGCCTGCCTGGACCCTCGGTGGGCGGGAGGCCGTCCCCGCCTGCTCAGCGATGAAGACGAGGACTTCGTCGCCCAGACGGCCACCACCCGCCCCACCAAGCTCGGCCAGCCTTTCACTCGCTGGTCGCTACGCAAACTCGTCGCGTACCTGCGCACAGTCCACGGCCGAGTGATCCGTATCGGCCGTGAGGCGTTACGCGGCCCGCTCGCCCGCCGTGGAGCCACCTTCCAGCGCACCCAGACCTGGAAGGAATCCACCGACCCTGACCGCGAGGCGAAGCTGGACCGGATCGAGCACGTCCTGGACCGTTTCACCGACCGGGTCTTCGCGTTCGACGAGTTCGGCCCGCTCGGGACCCGGCCCACCGCAGGCTCGGGCTGGGCCGAACGGAAACACTCCGACCGGGTGCCGACCACCTACCACCGCACCCATGGAGTCCGGTACTTCCACGGCTGCTACTCGGTCGGCGACGACATGGTGTGGGGCGTCAACCGCCGCAAGAAAGGTACCGCGAACACGCTGGCCGCGCTCAAGTCGATCCGCGCCGCCCGGCCCGACGGCGCCCCCAGCTGCATGATCCTGGACAACCTGTCCGCCCACAAAGGACCGACATCCGCCGCTGGGCTACAAAGCACAAGGTCGAGCTGTGCTTCACACCGACCTACGCCTCTTGGGCCAACCCCATCGAGGCCCACTTCGGACCGCTGAGGCAGTTCACCATCGCCAACTCCAACCACACCGTGCAGACACGAGCCCTGCACGCCTATCTACGCCGGCGCAACGCCAACGCCCGCCACCGCGACGTCCTGGCCGCCGAACGCAAGGAACGCGCCCGCATCCGAAGCGAGAAGGGCATCCGTTGGGGCGGACGCCCCCTCAACACCGCAGCCTGACCAACCGCGAACTTACACAGCCACAGCGCATCATCGGTCCACTCGTGGCCAAGCGCGGACGACCGAAGCGTTGTGAAGACGATCTCGGCCAGGCAGACCCGGAGCCCCGAACGGGGCCGGTTCAGGAGAAGAACGGCGCCAGAGGAGAATGACTCAGGAGGCGGACGACTCGATCTCCCCCGCGAAGACGATGACCTGGTCGATGAGGCTCCGCCGCAGATGGACGACGTCCGTTCCCGCCAGGCGGGGGCCTCCCTCCGGCGTCGTGAAGACCCACTGGTACCGGGCCCACTCGTCCGGCATGTCCACCGCCGAACAGCGCACCATCGTGCCAGTCCCCGCGGGGTGGCGCCGGATGTCCAGCACGAACCGCTCGACCGCCTCGATCCCCTCACTGCGGCCCAACGGTCCCCAGAAGACCACGTCCGAGGTTAGGGCCTGGGAGAGCAGCACAGTCACACAGCTGTCGTCCGAGGCGTTGAACGCGGAGATGAACGTGTCGATCGCGGACCGCGCGGTCTCTTCCTGCATGCATCAGTAATACCACTCGCCTCGCGAACCGCGCTCGTACCGTGAGCCGTCTCCCGACCACGGTGAACCATCCCGGTCACAGCACTGGCCATGACGCCGACCGGATATCAGCCTTCTTTACCGAAGGTGCCGAGTGGCGGGCGCCTGTCGGCAACGTCACCGCCGTCGCGCTCGATGTCCCTAGGAGCGTGAGTCAGTAAACAACTCCTGGAATGCCACGCCTCATGGTGGAGTGGGGCTGTCGGGCGCTGCTGTTGAAAAGGCGTGGCTGGCCGTCAGTCGTGATGCGACAATCAGTCCGCATCTTGATCCAAATCCGCGTTCCGGAGGTCCGCATGGACATCGCCTCGCTGCAGCCGATGACCACGCCCCGGTTATCGCTGCGTCTGTTCACTCCCGGCGACGTCGACGACCTGTACGCCTACCAGAGCCTGCCGAGCGTGGCGCGCTACTTGTACCGGCCGGCGCACACGCGGGAGCGCAGCGAGCAGGTTGCGGCCGAGCGCGCGGCGCACTCGGTTTGGTGCGCCGACGGGGACAAGCTGGCGCTTGCTGTGTGCCGACGCGACGAGCCCGGCGTCCTTGGCGAGGTGACGCTCACCCTGGCCAATGCCCGCGCCGCCCAGGCCGAGATCGGCTGGACTCTCGACCCACGTCACCAGGGGCACGGCTATGCGACCGAGGCGGCCGTGGCGCTGGCCGGGTTTGCCTTCGACAAGCTGGGCGTGCACCGGCTCTACGCACGGCTGGATGTGGAGAACACCGGGTCTGTGCGGGTCTGTGAGCGCCTCGGGATGCGTCGAGAGGCGCACCTGGTCGAGAACGACCTCGACGGGGATCGCTGGGGCAGCGAGTACATCTACGCGGCGCTGGCCGCGGACATGGGCGGTCAATCAGGCAGTTGAGCCCGACGCCGCCTCCTGTTCGTGATCTTCCATCCGCACCAGATCATCACCGCCGCCGATGTGACGGCGAACTCTCGGACGCGCTGAACAACACCATGATGCTCGACCAGTCCGCCGCGAACACCGGTATCCATCCCAAGCAGGCGCTGGTCGACACAAGGTACTGCTCCGAGGCGAACCTAGTGCTGTGGCCGCGGCCGACCGCAAGGAAGAGCACGGCACCGTCACGTTCATGGCCACCGGTCGTCTGACCCACGACGAGCAGGTCAGCGCCGCACCGCGCGGACGCATCCCACAGGACGCCACGGCCCGTGAGCGCATGGCCCGCAAGCTGCGGACCAAACCCGGCCGCGCCGCCTGCAGCCGCCACAAGGCCATCGCCGAAACCGTATTCGGCCAGATTATGACCTGCCAGGATGGCCGTGAACTGCTGCTGCGCGGTGAGAAACGGGGCCCGTGGCGAATGGCGACTGCTGGCGGCCT
This sequence comes from Streptomyces sp. NPDC093149, assembly GCF_044754145.1. NCBI lineage: Bacteria > Bacillati > Actinomycetota > Actinomycetes > Kitasatosporales > Streptomycetaceae > Streptomyces > Streptomyces sp. NPDC093149. Next base: position 190,153 of record NZ_JBIVON010000003.1, on the reverse strand, counting down.
GCCACAACCTCCGCGAGATCTTCCGGCACGCCGGAACCGCCGGGCTGGCCGCCGCCCGAGCCTGACGGCCCGGCCGGAGCCCCCTGAACAACGGCCCACCGAGCCCGCCACTGCGGCACCAGGCCCGAACAAACGGCCGCGACCGGCCATCAGCCGATCCACAACCGCTCGTCGGCCGGGCCATTACCGACGCACACTCCTGGCCGCATGGTCGGCAACATGGGGATCGCGCAATTCATTGCCGAAGAACTTCGCCCGGCTCTTCGTGGAGGACGTCAACGTCGCTTTCGGTGGCGTATGTGCGGGCGGCGACTGCGTGGTCGTCGAGGAGACGATGAGCGCGACCCTGGTGGAAATTCCTACGTCAACGACTACTGCTTCATCTTCGAGTTGAAGGGCGGGCTGATCCATCGGGTGCGTGATTACATGGACACCGCGCACGGGCACCGAATGGTATTCAGCGTGGCATGCCGCTGGTTCCGTACTTCGCGGGTGACTGAATCGGCTGGTTCAGGCCTGCGAGTGGCTCCGTGCATGAGGAGATCGGACAGCAGCTGCAGCCCGAAGTCCTCTCGCGGTCGCTCGACCTGGCGCTGATCGGGATCGCCGGGCGGACCGAACCCGGGCTCGACGTCACCGTCTTCGTCAACGAGCCGATCGCCGCCATCATCCCAGAGGGGCACCGGCTGGACAGGCACTCGCTGCAACTCTCCGATCTCCGGATGGAGAAGGTCCTCTGCCTGCCAAGAGGCACCGGAACCCGGGAAGCGTACGAACGCTCCTGCGCCCAGGCCGACCTCGTACCGCAACTCGACATCGACGCCGGCTCGCCCAACACCCTCCTCCGCCTCACCACACGCGGCACCGGTGTCGCCGTCCTGAGCCCGTCCTCCGCAGCCGACGACGGCCCGCGCGTCGTACCCGTCAAGGACGCCGCGACACACGCCTGCCTCGGCCTCGCCGCCCACCCCGGCCGGCACTCGCCCGCCGTCCGCCTCTTCCGCGCCAGGCTCCGAACGGCACCGCAGGGCAACCGCTGAACGTCATGTGCGACAGCGGCCGTTCTGCCACGATCTGGATCGTCCCGGATCAGGTCGCCTGCCGCGACGGCTCCCTCACCTACCGGCAGGGCATCACCACCGGCGCGCCCGACGCCGTGCAGGTCAGCGACCGCTTCCACCTCTGGCAGGGCCTCTCCCGCAGCGTCCAGGACATCGCCTCCACCCACCGCGGCTGCCTGGCCGCAGCATTGCCACCGGACACGGAGACCGATCCCGCACCGGTCGAGGAGACCGCCGGAATCACCGCGGCAGACACCCGGGCAGGGCGCCTCGCCCGCAGGCTGTTCGAGGCCGTGCATGATCTGACCCACACCGGCCGGAGCCACAGCTCCGTGGCCCGGGAACTCGGCCTGGACCGCCGCACCGTGCGCAAGTACGCCCAGGCACGCACCTGGCAGGGTGATGCGCCGCCCGTCCCGCAAGCCCTCCACCCTGGACTCCTACCTCAATTACCTGCAACAACGCTGGGACGAGGGACAGTACCGCGCGAAGAGCCTGCATGAGGAACTCCAGGCCAAGGGCTACCTCGGCCACTACCAGCGCGTGAAAATGGCCGTCGCACCCCTCCGACGGGGCCTGCCGCTGGACGAGCCACGCGAGCGACCGCCCTCCCCACGCGAAGCCGCCCGCTGGATCACCACCCGCCCGGGCCGGCGCGACCCCCACATCAACGAACGTCTGCCCCGACTCCTTGACCACTGCCCCGAACTCAGGCACACCCACGAGCTGGTCCGCCGATCCGCCACCATGCTCGACAACCGCGATGCCACACCCATGCCAGACTGGCTGAACGACCTCGCGAACAGCGCACTGGCCCCTCTCGCCGACCTCGCCAGAGCCCTGCGCGAAGACCGCCATGCGGTCGCCCAAGGCATCACCACCCCTTACAACTCCGGAGTCAACGAAGGCCGCATCACCGACGTCAAGCTGCAAAAACGCCTGATGGCTGGCCGCGCCGGCGTCCCACTTCTCCGTCACCGCGTTGTCCTGATCGCCCATTTCCGCCGCCGCTCTGCGGACCGGCCGACCATGTCACCGGGATGATCTCCGGCTACGAAAATCTTGCCAGAGCCGCTTTTCTCTGTACGCCGACACCATGAGGACTACGTCCAAGGCCGCGGCCCGCCTGCGACTCGGGCCGGATCTCTGCACGCAGAGCGACAACCTAGTGTGCTGATCGGGTCCAGATCGTCCGCACCGAGGAGAGAACATGAGCACCGCCGCGCCGGTATCGCTGGTCACGGGCGCCAACCGGGGAATCGGCCGGGAGACCGCGCGTCAGCTCGCCGCGCTCGGCCACACCGTCCTGCTGTGCGCCCGCCGTCCGCGGGACGCCGAACAGGCCGTCGCCGACCTGGCCCCCCAAGTGCCCGGCGCGCTGCTGCCGCACCGACTGGACGTGACCGACGCCGACGGTGTCCGTGCCCTCGCCCGCAGCGTGGAGGCGGAGTTCGGGCGCCTCGACGTCCTCGTCAACAACGCCGCCATCAACTACGACACCGGCCGGCACGCCGCCTTCGCCGACCTCGACGAGGTCCGCCGTACCCTGGAGACCAACCTCTTCGGCGCCTGGCGGACCGCGCAGGCGTTCTTGCCGCTGCTGCGCCGCTCCGCCCACCCGCGCCTGGTGAACGTCTCCAGCGAGTCCGGGTCGCTGGAACTCATGTCCGGCGGAACCCCCGCCTACGGGGTCTCGAAGGCGGCCGTCAACGTCCTCACCCGCAAGCTCGCTGATGAACTGCGCGCCGAGCGGATCCTGGTCAACGCCGTCTGTCCGGGCTGGATCGCCACCGACATGGGCGGCCCGGGCGGAGGACCCGTCGGGCAGGGCGCCGCCGGTGTCGTCTGGGCTGCCACTCTGCCCGACTCGGGCCCCACCGGCGGCTTCTTCCGGGACGGCGAACCACTGGCCTGGTAGGCGGCTCCTCCCCGGCTGCCGCTCACTGTGCTGGACCGGCTCAGCCAGCAGAACCCCACGCTCGCAGACACCACCGTTTTCGGTGTCTGCCCGATGCTGTCATGACCTCGGCCAGGCGTCTGTCCCGTGCCCGCTGCTGTCCTTTGGCGTTGCCGGTGGAGAGCACCACGATCCGGCGGACTTCCACTTTCGGGTCACGCTTGCGGGGTCCGGACAGGACGTGGGTGTCCTCCAGCACGCGGTAGGTCTCGCGCCGATCAAGCAGGGTGTTCTCGTCCCGGTCGGGGATGCAGTCCACGACGGTGGCCGCGTCCAGGTCGAGAGCCGCGTAGACCGCGTCGTCGATGGCGGAGGCCGGGGCCGCGGCGATGAACGCCCCACCGTCGGCAAGCAGCCACGCCGCCGCAGCGCGCATGCCACGGCCGGCACCGGTCACGAGTACGGCCTTGCCCGCGAACTGTTCATCGCAGTCCCCCGGCCTCCTGCGCGAGGGCGACCGGGTAGTCCTGATCGAAGTCGGCCGACCGGCTCACCGGCTCCCATGTGGCCGCCTCTTCCAACTGGCCGCGCGAGTAGCTCTGCGCCATCTGGACGGCACCGGCCCCGAGGATGAGATGGGAGGGCAGGCTCGGGTGCTTGACGAGTCGGACCAGGATCTCACCGGCCCGCTCGGGGTCGCCCAGGACGGACATGCTGCCGAACCTGCGTACCATCTCGCCGACCGTCGATTCGTACTCCGGTGGGACGTCAGGGATCCGCATCGAGGCTCCGGCCCAGTCCGTGGCGAACCCGCCAGGCTCCACGACCAGGCACTTGATGCCGAACGGCGCGGTCTCGGCCGCGAACACCCGGGTGAAGCCGTCCACGGCGAACTTGGCCGCCTGATAGGACCCGAGCCCCGGCGTACCGCCGACGCGACCGCCGATGGAGGAGAACTGCACCATCGTGCCGCCTCCCTGCGCCCGCAGGACCGGCAGCGCCGCCGTCGAGACGTTGTAGACGCCCCAGAAATTGGTTTCGAACTGACGACGGAAGTCGTCCTCGGGCGTGGTCTCGATCGCCGAGGCGTTGGCGTATCCGGCATTGTTGACCACCACGTCGACCGTGCCGAACCGGTCGACCGCCGCCTGCAGAGCGGCGACGGCGGCCGACCGGTCGGTGACGTCGAGCGCAACGACGAGAACGCGGTCTCCGTACCGCTGCACGAGATCGTCCAGCTGTTCCGGCTTGCGTGCTGTGGCGACGACGTTGTCGCCGCCTTCGAGAGCGGCGATCGCGAGGTTGCGACCGAAGCCGCGGGACGTTCCGGTGATGAACCAGGTGTGGGTGTGTGCACTCATACCTCTAGCGCAACACAGTTGCGCTATTACCGCAACCCCGTTGCGGTAACGCACTGCCGCATCGCCCCCGCAACCCGCTTTCACTATTACCGAAACGCGGTTTCGTTATACTGGGGAGGTGACCAAGGCTGACTTCATGCGCGCCCGCAGCCCCGAGGCCAAGCGCGCCCGCGAAGAGGCGATCCTCGCGGCGGCGGAACGCCTCGCGACCATGGACGGGGTCCGGGAGGTGACCGTGACCGCCATCGCCGACGAGGTCGGCATGCACAAGTCAGCGGTGCTGCGCTATTTCGAGACGCGCGAGGACATCTTCCTGCGCCTGGCGGCGAACGCCTGGAAGGACTGGTCAGCCGAGGTGCGCAGCAGCCTCGAGGCCGGCACGCCCCGCCCCGCCGCCGAAGGACGGGAGTGGGGTCGGACCGCCCACTCGATCGCCGACACGCTGACCCAGTCGCTGGTGGCCCGCCCCCTGTTCTGCGACCTGCTGGCGCACACCCCGCTGAATCTGGAACGCAACGTCTCCACCGACACGGTCAGGGCGTTCAAGCGAGTCGCCGTCGCGGAGGTCGCGGACATCAGCGCCACACTTTGCGCGGTCGCGCCGCTGGACCTCGAACAGGCACACGGCGTGGTGGTGACCGCCACGTCGATGGCCGGAGCCCTGTGGCAAATGGCCGCACCCGGCACCCAGTTGCGCGCCTTCTACGAGACCGATCCCGAACTGTCCCATTCCATCGTCGACGTCGAACCCAGGCTGGCCGGCATCCTCACCGCTCTGCTCACCGGCTACGCTGCCGGCTTGCCCCGACCGGACCGCAATCGGGGAGTACCGGATGCTGCAGCGTGACCCGCACGTCGACCGCCGAGCAGCCTGCCGGGCCCGCGGTCCGCAGGCGATGTCCCACATGCTGCGGTCCCTGCGCTCCGGCGCCGAACAGTTCCAGTGGCTGAGCAGTTCCAGTGCAGGAGTTGGTCGTCCTGCGACATCGACCCTTCAGAGCGGAACGTGAATCGGTACGCGGCCGCGGCGCTCAGAGTGGCGGCGGTCGCGCGGACGCCGGGCGGATGTTCTTGCTCAACGAGTACGGCGACACCGAGGAGAACCCGAACCCGGTCGCGATCAGGATGTCGACTGCGCCGTCCGGCCGGAGCAAGGCCGCACCCGCCGGGTCTCCCGCCCGATCCTCGACGCGCTCGCCGGCGTGCCCCAACTCACGACGGCCGAGAGCGACTTCTTGCTCCCCGTCGCCGACGTGCCGCCTGCCGCTGCCACACGGCAGCGCCCCGGCCTGAAGACGCGGGGTATCCGCGGTGATGCTCCGGTCCGAACGGTGACTCGGCCGGCGATCTCGCGGTTCACGAACTCGGGAACAGGGGCCCGCCCGCCATGAGGCCGCCGTCGGCAAGGAGGATGTGCCCGGTGACGTAGCTCGCCTTGTCCGAACCCAGGAACTGGACGACCTCGGCGATCTCCTCCGGGGTACCCGCCCGGTGCATGGGCAGCACCGCATCGACCGCCGCGCGAGCCGTGTCGTCGCCGGTGAACCGCTCGTACATGGCGGTACGGGTGTAGCCGGGCGCGACCGCGTTGACCCGGATACCGTGAGCGGCGCCTTCGAGTGCAGCCGCCTTGGTGATGCCGACGACGGCGTGCTTGCTCCCGACGTACAAGGCTGCCCCGGGATATCCCATCAGGCCGAAGTTGGAACTGACGTTGACGATGCTGCCGCCGCCCTGTTCCCTCATGACTCGGAACTCATGCTTCAGGCACAACAGCGTTCCCTTGACGTTGGTGTCGAAGGTGGCCTGGTAGGCCTCGTCGGTCACCTCGGTGACAGGGCTGGGTGTTCCCTCGGTGCCTGCGTTGTTGAAGGCGACATCGATCCGACCGAACCGCATGACCGCACGGTCGACGAGGTCCTTCACCTCGGCGTCGAAGCGGACATCGGCACGCACGAACTCGGCCGGGGCGCCGAGGTCGGCCAGTTCCCCGGCAAGCTGCCCACCCGCGTCCTCGTGACGGCCGGAGACCACAAGGTTTGCGCCTTGTCGGGCGTAAGCGAAGGCGGTGGCGCGGCCGATACCGGTGAGCGCGCCCGTGATGAGGACGACGGGATCAGGCACGTCGAGAGTCCTTCCTTCAACCCCCGGGCGAACGACGGGCAAGCGGTTGGGAACCCGCACGACACCGGGTTCCTCTTCGGACCGGGGCGTATCCCATCCCCCGGTACGCCCGCAAGGAAGGTGTCCCAGCCCGACAGCAACCTCATCGGACCCGACCGCCGCATCCGTCGAACGGCGGCACTCGACGACCCGTACGGCCCACGGACGCCTACCGGGACGGACGATTCGCAGGCGGTCGCGCGGACGGGAGGCGAACCATGGTTTCGGACGGACGCCGCCATGGGTCGCAGGCCGGGGACGGTGCGCATGCTGCAGCCCACTTGCGGGCCGATCCTCCCTCTCTCGCTCCTCGACGCCACCCGATCAACTGACGTCTTGCGGAGCGCCGGTCCCAGTGGGTGGAGTCCGGCACGAACGCGTGCGAGTGGTCCGGGTCTCGCGCGGCGGGGCGAGCACAGGAAGGGCCGCACCAGCGAGATCGGCAGCGGGAGGGCGCGAGCCGGTGTGAGACGCGCACCTCGCGTTCCGACGTCGCGCCCCGGCCCGGCCGCGCGATCCGCACGATCGCTCCTTCAGACGAGGTTCAGCGCGTCCAGGAAGAAGCTCGCCGCCTGGCGATTGCCGGTCACGGTCACATGGTCGCGCCAAGGCCCCCTGGTCGTGGACCAGGCTCGGCCGTGGTGTGCAGGGGATACGTTCCCAAGTCGAGGTACGGCGCCTGCGCCTCTCGTCGGCCGCCTCGGTCGAGTGGGCCCGCCGGCTGCCGGGCGCGGGCGGTGGCGTCGCGCCGCAACCGTCGGCCGGGACCGACGGGCCGCGCCCGTGGTGTCGGAGGGCACGTCATGCCCGCGGTGACAGGCCGTCGTCCACGGGCACGTTCTGGGGGTTGAGTGTGATGCCGGAGTTCCTGGCCTGTTCGAGGATCAGGGCAGCGAAGTCCTCCTCGACGTGCCCTGCCCCGATGGCGCCGGCGACGAGCTGAGCGGTGGTGGCGGCGAGCGGCATCGGGACCCCCAGCTCCCGGGACGCGGACAGTCCCAGGTCGAGGTCCTTGCTCAGCAGCGGCATCGTGAACGTCGGTGTGAAGTCCAGGTTGACCAGCGCGGGCGACTTGTAGCGGGTGTAGACCGAGCCCATCACGGAGTCGTTGAGGAATTGCAGGAAGGCGGCACGGCTGACACCGCCCTTCTCCGCGAGGACCGTGATCTCGGCGAGCGACTGGGTGACGACACCCAGAAAGACGTTGTGCGCGATCTTGACGAGACGGGCGACCTCGTCCTTGCCGACGTACGTCACCCCGCGTCCGAGGAGTGCCAGCAACGGCTCGACCTGGTCGAACACCTCGCGCGAGCCGGAGGCCGCGACCGTCAGCTTTCCCGCGGCGATCACCTTCGGGTTCCCACTCACCGGGGCGGCCAGGAAGTCGGTCCCGCGCTTGGCGGATTCGCTCCGGATCAGCGCGGACACCCGAGTGGACACCGTCGAGCTGTCGATCAGCACCCCTGGCGCGGCATCCGGCGCGGTCAGCACGCCGTCGGGGCCCGTGGTGACCGCCTCCAGGTCGGGCGAGGCGGAGACCATGGTGAAGACGACATCCCGGTCCGCCAGATCGGCCGGCCGGTCGACGATCGTCGCTCCCTGCTCCGCCAGCGGTTCGGCCTTGGTGCGGGTCCTGTTGTAGACGGCTACGTCGTGCCCCGCGTCCAGCAGCCGGGCGGCGAGTTGAAACCCCATACGGCCGGTACCGATCCAGCCGAGGCGCGGACGGTCCTGGGCGACATACGTCATTCCTCTACCTCAATCCTGGGAACGAGTGATGCGGCGCTTGTCGGGTCAGAACCAGCCGCCGTCGGCCTGGATGGTCCGACCGGTGATGAACGAGGCATCGTCCGACACCAAGAATGAGACGACCGCGGCGATTTCGGATGGCTGGGCCATGCGCCCGAGCGAACTGGCCGTGCGAATGAGGGTGTGGAATTCTGTGTCGACGTCGGGATGGACGTAGTGCGAAGCCGCGTGGGCGGACATGTCGGTGACGGTTCCCCCGGGCGCGACGACGTTGATGGTGATGCCGCGCCGGCCGAGTTCGGGGCTGAGGTTGAGCGCGATGCATTCGACGGCGGCCTTGCTCGACGCATAGAGGGCATGGTAGAAGACCGCCTTGTGGGCACTCTGCGATGACGTCAGTACGACCCGCCCCCCTTCGCCCATGTGGCGCACTGCGTGCTGCACGGCGAAGAACTGGGCTCGTGTGTTGATCGCGAAGACACGGTCGAAGTCGGCGGGCGTAACGTCGTCCAGCTTGCCGAAGTGCTCAATTCCGGCGTTGCTGACGAGAATGTCGAGCCCACCAAGGGCTTCGGCGGCCTGATCGGCCAGTCGGCGGATCTCGTCCGGATCGCTGACGTCCGCCTTGATCGCGACCGCGCGGCGGCCGTCGGCGGCGATCTCGGCGGCGAGCGCCTCTGCCGCGTCGCCGCCGCTCCGGTAGTTGATGGCCACGTCGGCTCCGTCAGCGGCGAGCCTGCGGACCACAGCCGCACCGATTCCTCGTGCGCCCCCAGTGACCAGGGCCTTCCTGCCTGTCAGCTTTCCGCTCATCGGTCTTCTCCAGTCCACGGGCATCCGGTGGTCATGCCGAATGCGGGCATCGCGAGGACGGAACACCGCCGCGTCAACACCCGCAGGCTCCGAAGCAGGCGCTCTGCAAAGGCGGACCTCCCGCCCGCATGGGCCTCGGAAGCCATACTCATGTACCGGCGGACGGGCCGCAGAACGGCGAGACCACATGCCACCGCCCATGGCCGTCTCCGCAGGAACCCGCCGGGCCTGACGACAGCCGCCGAAGTTCAACGCTGCGTAGTCAGTACCAAGTCAGTACGGGATGGGTGATCAGGGCTGCTGACATGCGGCTTCAGCGCAGTACCCAACCAGCACGGGAGTCAGTGCCAGGGCAGTGAAGCATGCCGAACGGCGTTGATCCGACAGGCACCTGCCGGCCCGCAACGCGGTCCTCGAAGAAGTCTCGCCGTGCCGTTCATGGTGGCCCCGGGCACACCCGGCCCACGAACTATGGTGTCCCACCACGTGCGCCTCTGACCTGCCCATTCCTGCGGTGTGGCGACACGAGACCATCCCCGTCGGCCGCCCGGGAGCGGTGCTCATGGCTGCCTCGGCATCCGCCCCGCCGACCACCCGCTCGCTCAAGCGCATCGTCGCCGCAGGTCTCATCAGGACCACCATCGAGTACCTCCCGCGCTCTCCGTCGCAGAGGCGCGGCCCGCAACACTCGACCTCCCCAACTCCCCGGACATCAAATGTCGATCGCACCGCAGATCGCCAAAATTGCACCTACCCCTGCCCGTTCGGCGATGGCAAGATCTCGCCCAGGCAGCTCCCACCACTCATCAGGCCGTGTCGGACGCATGACGACCACATGCGGCCATGCACGGGACGTCACTATCGGGGGAACGAGTGAGAGACGAACTGTTGGAGCCGGAGGGCTTCACCGAGGTGGCGGCATTCATGGCGGGTCTCCGTCGATTACGCGCGCTTTCGGGGCTGACGTTGCGGGAACTGGCCCACCGGGCCGAGAAGGAGGGTCGCGCCCTGCCCGCCAGTACACTCTCCACCGCCCTGAGCCGGGAGAAGCTGCCGAGGGCCGAACTCGTGGAAGCGCTCGTGCGCGCCTGCGGCTGCCCGCCGGACGTCGTCGCCGCCTGGTTGGCGGCGCGCAGCAGGCTCGCTCATCCCGTAAGTCCTGAAGTCACTTCGAGCGATGCGCCGGCGGCGACCCCTGACAGGGAAGACTCGGCTGATGCGGCGGCGGCAGCACGGCGCGGGCGCCCGGGTCTGCGTCGGCAGGCGGGGGCGTACATCGCTGTGGCGGTTGTCGCCGCCGCTGCCACCTTGGGGCTGGTCCTGCACGAGCAGACCGGTTCCGGGGCCGCCGACACCGATCAGGGACCGGTCGCCGTTCCGGGTGATGCCACCGCACCATCGGCCCGGTCCGGGTCCGTACCGGAGGGCAGGTACCGTATTCGCGCCGTGCATTCGGGCCTCTGCCTCGCCGAGCGCGTCGGTGAGGGGTCGGGCCAGGTCCACCAGGCACGATGCGCCGATGCCATACCGGACTACGCCCTCGAACGGCTTGCCGACGGTACGTATCAGATCCTCTCCAACCACCCCGAGTTCGGTCCGGGGTGCATGGGCGTGACGGACCGGCGTACCGCCGAGCTCGCCCAGGTCGCCGATGACGTGTGCGGACGAAGGGGTCCTGCCGAGCGCTTCGCGCTGGAGCCCGCGGACACCGCCAACGTCAGCCGGCCCGCCACGACCGGTCCCGGCACCTCACCGGATCGGGGCCCGTACAGGCTGCGCCCACGCCATTCCCAGAAGTGTCTGGGTTTCGCCTCGTCGGCGATGTCCGGTGAGCGGGAATGGCAGCCGCTGCTTCAGCTGTCGTGCGACCCGGCGACCGAAGAACAACTGTTCGTGTTCGATCCGGTGAAGTGACGACGCCGAAGGCGGCGCTGGCCGCGGCTGCGGTCCTGGCGGGAACGGTGGGCGGCCCGGCCGAGCGGCCGTACCACGACACCCAGCACCTCCTCGGCCGAGTAGTAGCCGAATCGGCGTGAGTCGAAGCTCTGTGCCCGATTGTCCCCGAGCAGCACGAGCCTTCCCGACGGCACAGTGGTCTCGGGTACGTCCGCCAGGGACGGAACGCTGTCACGCGGTATCGCGTCACCCGGCACGGCGGCGACCCGCTTGATGATCCACTCGAAGTACGCAGGTTCCTCGGGGCCCATCACAGCGCGCCCGAGCACCGCGAGTTCCCCGACCGCTCGGACGGGGCCGCGTCGGACGAGGAGGCGGTCCCCGCCGCGGAGCGTTGGCTGCATGCTCGCTCCCCGGACCGTCACGACCACCCATCGGCCGCGCAGCAGGGCACGGCCGGAGGCCGGCGTCAACCAGGAAACGGGTGCCAGGACGGACAGCCACACCAGTGGTGGCGCGGGCCGGTACAGCAGCGCCGTCAGCACGGCCGCGATCAGCAGGGTCAGCCCGACAAGCAGCGGGACGCGCATGGGGCGGGCGAAGTGTTCGCCCCAGCGGGAGGCGGGAACGGTCATGGTGGGGTTTCCTCAGTCGCGCGCGGCGGCCCGGTAGCCGGATGCCTGGAGTGTGAACAACCGTGCGTAGGTCCTGTCCAGTTCGAGCAGTTCCGCGTGGCTGCCCTCCTCGGCCACGCGGCCGTCCTCCAGTACGACGATCCGGTCGGCGCCCCGTAGTGCACCGAGGCGGTGCGAGATGAGCAGACTGGTCCGGCCGGTGCGTGTGCGCTGGAGCGAGGCGTGGATCTCGGCCTCGGCCTCGGCGTCGAGACCGGCCGAGGGCTCGTCGAGGATCAGGAGTTCGCTGTCGTGTCGCAACAACGCCCGTGCCAGCGCGAGCCGTTGGAACTGGCCCCCGGACAGCACCACGCCCGTCTCCGGGTCGTCCTTGTCCCCTTCCATCATGAACGTCCGGGAGAGCAGGGTCTCGTAGCCGTACGGAAGACGGCTGAGGACGTCGTGTATGCCTGCCTCGCGTGCGGCGCGGGTGAGGCGCTCGCCGTCCCCCAGCGCACTCAGGTCACCCAGGGCGATGCTCTCGGCGGCGGTGAGGTCGTAGTTCATGTAGTCCTGGAAGACGACTCCGATCCTGCGGCGCAGTTCTGCGGGGTCCACCTCGCGCAGGTCCACGCCGTCCCATCGAATCGCGCCTTTCACCGGGTCGTAGAGTCGGCAGAGGAGTTTCACCAGGGTGGTCTTGCCGGCGCCGTTGAGGCCGACGAGTGCGAGGGAACGTCCGTACGGAACACGGAGGCTGACGCCCCGCAGGATCCACGGATGGTCGGCCGAGTAGCGGAACCACACGTCGTCGAACTCGATCGCCCCGGCCAGGGGCGGCAGGTCGCGCGGCGCCTCGGCGACGGGCAGGTCCTGTGCGGCGGTGGTGACGGCGACGAAGTGGCCGAACATCAGCAGCGACTGGTGGGTTCCGGCGATCGCACCCGCCAGACCCCCCAGCGCGGACTGCACGGCGACGACGGCGGTGAGGAACATCGCCACGTCCCCCAGGGACAACCCGCCCCGGCTCGCCGACGCCACCGCCCAGACCAGGCCGCCGCCCGAGACGAAGGCTCCCAGCATTCCCAGCCCCGCCTGCCAGGTGACCTCCCTGCGGTCGACGGTCCGCCGTGCGGCGTTGGCCGCCCGCCGCTCCGCCAGCATCCGGCCCCGCAGATGGGGGGCGGTTCCGAACAGCCGGATCTCCTTGGCTGCGGCCACGCTCGACAGCAGGTGGCTGTAGAACATCTCCCGGCGTTCGATGGGACCGACCGTGACCGAGACCGCCGCCCGCTGCCGGGACAGCGCCACCTCCGCGAGCAGTGTCGGGACACCGGCGAAGAGCACCAGGACCGTCATGCCCGGACTCAGGGTCCACAACGACAGCAGAAACCCCATGAGCACGAGCGCCGACTGGCCCAGGCGCAGCAGGCCGTCCACCGCCTGGAGGGGCATCGTCCCACCCGCCTGTTCGGCGAGGCGCAGCCGGTCGAGGAAGGCGGGGTCCTCGAAGCGGGCGAGGCCCACGAACCGCTCGACCGCGCGGAACAGCCGGTCCTGTGCCCGCAGGCCGACCGAGCGGTCGAGTTCGGAACGCAGGTACTCGGCACCCTGGGGACCGATCGCCAGCGCGACCCCCGCCAGGGAGAATCCCACGGCCGACCACACCGGATCCCAGGCGGGAGTGCGGCCCGACAGCCCGTCGAGGATCAACTTGGTCAGCCAGGCGGCCGCGACCGGCAGGACGCCGCCCACCAGAGTCGTCATCACATAGAGGCAGAAGGTTCCGGGCGCCGCAACGAAGGCCAGGCGGCAGGCCGTTCGCAGGGTCTGCCGACCTCCGTTCCCCGGTGGGGCCGTCGGCTCTCCGTCCTCCCGCCGTAGGGACGGCGGACCTCCGTCCCGCGGCGGGCAGGGCGCCTCGGCCATCAGATCAGAGCGCCCATCGGCTGGTCCAGGTCGATGCTGTTGGCGCTGACCCGTACCTGACCGAGCTCGTCCCGTGCGACGCGCAACATCGTCGGGAAGGCGGACACCTTGAATGCCCCGGCCACGGGGCCCATGCCATTGGTCACCACGACACGCGCGACCGGAGCCAGCGCCTGAGCGAACTCCCGCTCCTTGCCGTCGTCCTCGGCGACCACCACGAGGGTCTGGTCCCGGCCGCCGGGCAGCTTCCTGGCGTACTCGACGAAGCGCGGCATCTTCTCCCGGCACGGCGAGCAGTCGTGCATGAAGAAGGCCACGACGCAGTCCTCGGCGAGGTCATCGCGTCCGACTTCCGTACCGTCGAGCGTGACGGCGGCGAACTCACCGACCTCCAGGCCGACGGGCACGTCCGACTCGTTCGGACCGCCGCGCTCGGCCAGCAGTTCGCTGTGCTCGCGCAACCGCCTGACCACGCCGATGGTCAACAGCAGGTTCAGGCAGCACAGCGACCCCACCACCAGAACGAGAACGAGGAACAGGGCATTCATTGTCCAACTCCGTTTCAGGTACGTGAAAACTTCTGACGCTTCAGGGATGACGAGCAGGCCGCCCGGGGAGCCGACAGTCCCCGGCGAACACGGTCACGGGCAGGGACCTTTGCGGCGGCGCCCGGCCTGAACAGCGAGACGATGTCGTCGAGCACCGTGACCAGACCGCCCAGCACGGCCCCGGCGCAGCCGGCGCCCACCGCCCCGGACCACACCAGCGTCCCGTGCGGCGCGGACGATGCGAAGACACCGGTGGCCGCGGCGGCGACGAGCAGCGCATTGCGCAGCAGGTGGCGCGGCGCGAGCACCTCCGACGAGGCCCCGAAACAGCGGCACGGCCTGCCGCCGCCGCGCCACAGCAGGACCACGATGGCGACGGAGAAGACGAGCAGGAGCAGGCCTGCGGCAGCGAAGCCTGCGACGGCGAGGAGGCGCGAGGGAGCGGCAAGACAGGCGACCAGGGCGAGTTCACCCGCCACGACACAGCCGGCGGCCGACGCGGTCAGCCGGTCCGGCAACAATCTCATGGCACGCAGAGACGCACGGAATTCCCGATGGGACGACGGCCCCAGCTTGCTCAGGGACGAGATCAGGAACACGAAGCCGATGAAGCAGCGCAGGCCGAGAGCCAGGTAGTGCATGAAGACATCCACCTCTACTGGAAAGAGCGGCGCCGCGTGGGCGCCGCCCCCGCTTCGGGCCCGATCAACAGGACGTCGCGCCGCACCATGTGCTCTTGACGACACAGCCCTGTCCGTCGCAGCAGTACGCCTTGCACTGCTGGTTGCTCGGGCACTGCCAGCACGCCTTGAACCACTTGCAGCCACACTGCGCCGCAGAAGCCTCGATGCCGGGCACGAACCGCTCCAGCAGACCGGCGCCCATGGCCTCCAGTTTCTTCAACAAGGGATTGCCTCTCTTCCGGGTCACCCAGCCCTTCCGTGGGCCGAGCCGGAACCAGATTCACCAACCCCTGAGGTGCCGTGCAATCGACCTGGCGCACCGGCACGGTACGGATCGATTCCGTACCTTTCCCGCGGTGAACGTGCAGGTCGGAGCAGGTTTCTGATCCTGTTCCGAACAGGCTGGTACAACCCGGAACGAGGAACCGTGCGCAGGCCCCGAGCCCAGGAGCGCCTGTCCTTGGAGAACGCCGCCCTCTCGGGCCGGGATGCTGCCGCGGTCGAGGTCCGAGCATGCCGCGGCAGCTGCAGCACGTGCCCTGAGATCGGTCCCTCAACAGCTCGTCGCGCACCGGAATTCAGTCCAGGACGGACCGCATGCCGTCCTCCGGGGACAGCCCCCGGCGTCCACCGCGGCAATTCGACCGCTCGGTCGCTCGGTCGCTCTTGGTGTGGCTGCCGACGACTCACCGGGTCGCGGTGCGGTGTCGATGGTTGCGAAGGCTGTGCTGACGACGTTGTTGAACTCGGCGCGCAGCTCCCGAACCGTGGTGCCGGATTCTGTGCCCATGCTGATCGCGATCGGTCGCCGCGAAGGCCGACGCGATGGCGTCCACCGGCTCACCCGTGCTCGTCTCCGACGCGGCCGCACTGTTGAACCCCCGCCTCGGAGCGCCCTCACCCCTGAACACCCGTACGAGGCTTCGCCCTTACTCCTTCGATCACTTGGCGCTGATCGTGCGTACCGCCGAACCCGTCGGTCCTGGTGGCAACGGCCGCCTAAGGTCTTTCGTTCGGAGCAGCCCGGCTTGATCCAAGCGAGGGGCCCTAAGGGCTGTCCCGTAACCCCTGGCCGGAGCAGCGCGCGGCGTCGGATGCGGTGCATCGCAAGGCGGAGGGACGTCCGCATACTGGATGTATGCGGATGTTCCGACAACGCGGCGAGGTGCCGTAGCTGTCGTCGCGCGCCCGCCAGGGGTTACGGGACAGCCCTTAGCGGCGCGGGGTACCGCCGACCCCGCGCCCGGCCCGACCGATGGCCGAGGAGATCGCCGTACCGGGCAGCCTGGACACCCACCCCTGCCGGGCGCTGCGACCGATGCCGGCCTCGCCCAGCGACGACGTCCTGCCGGGGCACCCCCTGCAGGGCGGCGGACACCTCCCGCACGCCCAGCAGGACGAGTTGCTGCTTTCACTGCCCTGGCGCTGCGTGCCCGCGACCAGCCCTGTCGTCCACCGGGTCGGACGCGCCGCGCGCCTGGGCTCGCGCAGGGCCGGATCGGCCCCGCGCAAGCGGTCAGGGTCGGCTCAGCAGGTTCAGAGTGTTGGTTGCGTTGTCGACGAAGTAGACCCGGTTGGGGTTTTTGGCGATCGCGAGTCCGAACAGTGCGCCCGCTCCCGGCGGGGTGCCGCTGGTGTCGAGCGTACGCACGGCCACCTGGGCGCCGCGGGGGGTGGTCTCCACAATGTTGCCGTCGCCGCCGTTGACGGTGAGGATGTCGCCCTTCGGGGTGATCGCCAACCCGAGCGGGCCGTTGAGGTATTGGCCGGTGGTGACCACTCGGCCGATTCCGGCGCTGGTGCGCCGATTCAGTGCGTCCGGGATCGCGGTGATGCGGTTGTCGACGGTGTCCGCCACATAGAGCGTCCCGTCCCGCAGGCCGACACCGGTCGGCCCGATCACGAGGGCTGTCGGGTCGGTCTTCTCGGCGAAGCCCGAACCGATCTCGGTCGTGGCGATCCAGGTCGGCGGCCGGTTGTCGTGGGTGCGCAGGGTCATCCGCAGCACGGAGCCGTGCCGCACGACGTTGCCGCCGCCGGCGACCGTGTCGTTGAGCACGTTGGTGACGAACAGATCAGTCTTCTCGCCGCGGCTACTCGCGGTCATGTCCCAGGGACCGTTGATCCCCTGGCCGCTGAAGGTCTCCCGGACCTTTCCGTGGCGGTCCAGCACGAGCAGGCAACCGGCCTGCGCCGTGGCGGATGTGCCGTCGGTCGTGGGCAGACTGCCCACCACCACCCAGCCGCCCGGCAGGATGGACAGTGCGGTGGTCAGCCCCACACCCCCCGGACACGGGCCTGGCAGGTTCTGCGGGTCGATCTGGGCGAACAGTCTGGTCGTGCCTTTCGGGCTGACCTGCACGAGAGTGGTCCCCGTGCCCTGCTGATTCCCGGCATTGTTGAAATTACTGATCAGTACGTTGCCGCGCCGCAGGTCACCGACACTCTTCTCGACCAGGGCAGTGCCGTACGGGTTCTGGTCGCCGTTGGCCGGAACAGTCGACGCGACGGTCGAGATGGTGTGAAGCGGCCCGAGGAACGGTTTCCCGTCCCCACCCGGCGGCACGGCGGATGCCGTCTGGCCCACCATCATGATCGCTGTCGCTGCGGTCACAGCCACCGCCGCGAGACGCGAAGTGAGAACAAGCCTCATCAGGGTCATACCTCCTCATGGTTGTGCGGCCGTCCTACGGTCCACGACGGTCACAGAGAGTTGCCAGTCATCACATAATCGGACTCCATGGCGCAGTGCACGTCGGACAGAGCCGGATGCGCGACCCGGTCATGGAGCGAGGCAGGCTGTGGCAGCAGCGCAGTGCGGCGAAGGGGTCAGACCAGCTGTCTGAGCGTCAATCACGGCTACTTTGCAGGCGGGTTCGCCCTAAGGGCTGTCCCGTGATCCGCGATGGAGCACCGCGCGGCGTCGGATGCGGTGCATCGCAAGGCGGAGGGGCGTCCGCATACTGGATGCATATGGACATTCCGACGACGCGGCGAGGTGCCGTAGCTGTCGTCGCGTGCCCGCCGGGGATCACGGGACAGCCCTCAGCCCGACGAACCTGCCGTTCCGGCCACCGCCGAAATACCGATGCGCTCGCCGTCCCGCCTCATGGAACACGCCGTATCGGGTGCGCGCACCGAAGCCCATTCGGCGCTGTCGCTTGACTTCGGGCATGTTCTCCTCCATAACGTCATCCCATGTCGGACGAGAAGGGCTCGGGCGAGCCCGCAAAGCTGCCTCGCTCGCTGTACGAGCCGGAGCTGTACCGGCTCCAGACCGAGCTCGTGAAGCTCCAGGAGTGGGTACGCGTCGAAGGCGCACGGCTCGTCGTGGTGTTCGAGGGACGTGACGCGGCGGGCAAGGGGAGCACGATCAAACGCGTCACCGAACACCTCAATCCCCGAGTGGCGCGCATCGTCGCCCTGCCGCGACCCACCGAACGCGAGCGCGGCCAGTGGTATTTCCAGCGCTACGCCGAGCATCTTCCGGCCGCGGGGGAAATGGTTCTGCTGGACCGGAGTTGGTACAACCGCGCGGGCGTCGAGCGCGTCATGGGTTTTTGCACCATGGAGGAATACCAGCGGTTCCTTCGGCAGTGCCCGATCTTCGAGCGGATGCTGGTGGAGGACGGCATTCTGCTGCGCAAGTACTGGTTCTCGGTCAGTGACGCGGTGCAGGAGGAGCGGTTCCGACGTCGGCTGCGGGATCCCACCCGCCGGTGGAAACTCTCGCCGATGGACCTGGAATCGATCACCCGCTGGGAGGCCTATTCACGGGCGAAGGACGAGATGTTCGTCCATACCGACATCTCGGAGGCTCCGTGGTACGTCGTCGAGAGCGACGACAAACGCCGGGCCCGGCTGAACATGATCGCCCATCTCCTGTCGAGCGTGCCGTACGAGGCGGTCTCTCCGCCGGTGATCGAACTGCCTCCGCGGCCTCCGGCCACCGGGTACCAACGGCCGCCGAGGAACCTTCAGACGTACGTCCCCGACCACGCGTCGCACCTCAGGAAGTGAGGAGAGGGGATTCGTACGATCGGGCCGCCAGAGGTACGACAGCCACCGGACAGTCGGAGTGGTGGAGCAGGGTATGAGCGACCCGGCCGAGTTGGAGTCCGAGGTGGCCGCGGCGGCGATGCGCCCCGACGACGATCAGGTCTGCAGCGGCCGAGCGCTGAACCAGCACTTTCGCAGCCGTTCCCTCGACCGCCGCCGAACGCAGCCGGACCGTCGGGTGATCGCGTACGGACTCGGCCACCGCTTCGTCGATCAGCGTCGCCGCACGTGCCTTGCAGTAGAGGTGCGGCTCACCAGCGGCACGCGAATGATCGGCGCGATCGTGCGAGGGACAGCGCCAGGCATGTACGGCATCCAGGTCACAGCCCCTTGCCCCGGCCTCGTGGAAGGCGAACCGGATCGCCGCCCCTCCCCTCTCCGGTTCCCCGACACACACGAGGATCCGCCCGTGCACGCCTTCGATTCCGGCCCTGTCACCACGCACGACGATGACGGGGCAAGGGGCCCGGGCGGCCACGACCAGGCTGACCGAACCGAGCAGAAGTCCGGTGAGCCCGCCACGGCCCCGCTCCCCGGTGATCAGCGCCTGGGCATCGCGTCCCTCGTTCAGAAGGGCGGTCACCGCGTCCTCGGGCGTCACCTCGATGGAGACGTCGACGTCCGGACGGCGGCGGCGGGCGCGGTCAGCGGCGGTTGCGGCGATGCTGTCGGCGAGCGCCTGGTCCGAAGGACGGCCCAGGCCGAGCGTCGGCGCGGCGCCCTCGTACTGCTCCCACCCGGACGCGTACACCAGTCGCAGCGGCAGCCCATGAAGAGCCGCCTCGTCGACGGCCCAGTCGACTGCCCGCAGGCTGGTCTCCGATCCGTCCACACCCGAGACCAGGGGCAACTCCATCATTCCCACCGCCTTCCACTCGACCGAGTGAGAAGTACCTGTCCTCACAGTTGCACTGGAGCGGGCCGTTCGTGAGGACCGGTCCGGCCCGGACGGGGAACGTTCGGCCCCCCTTCGCGGTCCAACCGGTCGGCACGCACGACGTGCTCTTCGGCAACGGCAGGAGCCACTCGGCGGCGCTGATTGCCGACCCGGCGCCTGGCTGGCCCGCGAGTCGCGGGCGGCCGATAGTGGAGGGAGGAGTGCAGGGTGGTGCGGCGCGAGCGCGCATGGGACGGGCGGCAGTCCCGGAAGGAATGAGGCGACGGGGAGGAAGGTGCCGTCGATGTCGGATGCCACGAGCACCGATCTCTACGAGGTCACGATGGCTCAGTCGTATCTGAGCGAGGGCATGACACGTTCGGCGACGTTCAGTCTGTTCGTGCGCGATCTGCCGCCGGACCGGGGGTTCCTTGTCTGTGCCGGGCTGGAACCGGTCCTCGACTTCCTCTCCGCCTATCGCGTGGACGCGGATGACGTGGACGTCTTCGCCTCTGTGCTGGGACGACAGCCCGAGGATCTGGCACCGCTGCTCGGCCTGGAATTCAGAGGCGACGTCCGAGCGGTCCCCGAAGGGCACGTCGTGCTGGCCGGAGAACCCCTGCTGGAAATCACGGCACCCCTCCCCCAGGCCCAGATCGTCGAAACCTACGTACTCAACCGGCTCAACCACCAGACCTCCGTCGCCTCCAAATGCGCCCGGTGCGTCCTGGCCGCCGCCGGACACCCGGTCGTGGACTTCTCCCTGCGTCGCACGCATGGCATCGAAGCCGGGCACCAGGCCGCCCGGCTGGGTGCCATGGTCGGCTTCGCCGGAACCAGCAATGTGGCGGCGGCCCACTCCGAGGGCCTGACCGCAGTCGGCACGATGGCCCACTCCTATGTCGAGGCCTTCGGTGCCGAGGAGGACGCGTTCCGGGCCTTCGCCCGGTCCCATCCCGGCCCGGTGACCTTTCTCGTGGACACCTACGACACCGTGACAGGCGTGGCGACGGCAGCGCGTGTACTGCGCGATCTGGGTCTCGGCCCGGGGTGCGCCGTCCGGCTGGACAGCGGTGACCTCGGGGCCCTGGCCGTACAGGCACGGACCATCCTCGATGCCGCCGGCCTCCGAAGAACACGGATCGTGGCGAGCGGTGGTCTCGACGAGTTCGCCGTGGACAGACTGGTCCGCTCCGAAGCGCCCATCGATACGTACGCGGTCGGCACCCGGGTCGGCGTCTGCGCAGATGCTCCCTTCCTGGATTCCGCATACAAGCTGGTCGAATACGACAGCCGGCCCGTGATGAAACTGTCCTCGGCCAAAGTGACCGCGCCGGGGCGCAAGCAGGTGTTCCGAAGACCGGGATACGCTGATCTCATAGCTCTCGTCGACGAGCGGCCGCCGCCGGACGGCGTCCCACTGCTGGAGTCGGTCATGAGAGAGGGGCGACGCGTTTCAGAACGTGCCGACCTGGACACGGCACGGCAAAGGTTCATGGCCGACCTCGCTGCACTGCCGCCCGGGGCCCGCACCACAAGGGCGCCCATCGCGCCGGAGGCGGGCCTCTCACGACGCCTCAGCTCGCTCACCGCGGATACCCGCCGATACATCGAGAGGAATCTGCTGCGGGGCACTCACGAAGCCGTCCGATCCGAGCTCGCGCCCGGACGCGAGGAGTGACTCGGCGGGCGGAGCAGCCCGGTGCTCCGAGATCGAAAGGCTTGCCCGCCCGGGGCCGGACGGGACCGCGGCGGGGGCCGGTCGGCCCCTGTCCGTGAGCCGACTGCCCCGCGATGCTGAAACCGGAGGCTACAGAGGAGGCCACCGATGAGCGTTTCTCCCACTCGCATCACCTCGGCCCTGCCTGCCCAGTGCCGGGCCCGCCTGATGGGGATCGGGCACGAGGTCAATTTCGCCCAGGGAACCCGTCTCTTCCAAGAAGGAGATCACGCGGACCGCTTCTGGATCCTGCGCTCGGGCACCGTCACGCTGGACATCCATGTACCGGGCAGTGCCCCGGCAGCGATCGACAGCCTCGGCCCCGGCGAACTGGTCGGCTGGGCCTGGCTGTTCGAGCCCTACGTCTGGCACCTCGGAGCAGAGGCGATGACGCCTGTCCGCACCCATGAGTTCGACGCGGCGACCGTACGGATGATGATGGACGCGGATCCCGTCTTCGGCTCGGCCGTCGGCCACTGGGTCGGGCAGGTACTCGCCCACCGGTTGCAGGCCACTCGGATCCGTCTGCTCGATCTCTACGCCCCTCACGGCAGCGGCGGGTTCGTGTGAGCACGCCGCCCTGCCACCAGCCAGGAGTCACGCCCGAGGAGCACCCCATGGCTGCATCCCGGTACACCGTCAGCGACGTCATGACCCACACAGCCGTGGCCATCGGCCGCGAGGCCTCGTACAAGGAGATCGTCGAGCTGATGCACCGGTGGAAGGTCAGCGCCGTGCCGGTCCTCGAAGGCGAGGGCCGCGTCGTCGGGGTCGTCTCCGAGGCGGACCTGCTGCCGAAGGAGGAGTTCCGGCAGGACGACCCGACGCTGCCCGGCCAGCTGGAGGAGGCGTCCAAAGCCGACGCGGTGCTGGCCGAGGGGCTGATGTCGAGTCCGGCCGTCACCGTCCACCCCGATGCCACGCTCGCCGAGGCCGCCCGCATCATGGCACGCAAGCGAGTGAAACGACTGCCCGTCGTGAACGATCTCGGCATGCTGGAGGGCGTCGTGAGCCGCAGCGACCTGCTGAAGGTGTTCCTGCGCTCCGACGAGGAGATCGACGAGGAGGTCCGATCCGCCGTGGTCGCCGAACTCTCTCCCTCGGACCGGGTGGAATTCTCCGTGCTGGACGGTGTCGTCACCCTGCGGGGCCCTCTCCGGAACCGTTCCGTGGTGCCACTTCTGGCTCGGGCCGTTCGCGCGGTGGAAGGCGTCGTGGACGTACGCATGGAGCTTGGCTGAAGTTCCCTCCAGACACTTGCCCGCACACTCAAGGTGTTCGGGCGGGTACGTACCCGTACGCGCTTGAGGCGACCGGCCTCCCGCACTGCTCGGCACACGCCGACGCCGACCAGATCATGGACTGGCTGCGCGGCGCCCCCGCGCCACGCACGACCCATGAGGTCCACGGCGAGGAATCGTCGTCCGGTGCCCTGCGGGACCGGATCGACCACGAGCTGGGCCGGACGGCGGTCGTATCCGGAACCGGTGAAGCCGTCCTGGTACGCCGACGGGCGCCGTGCGGCCGGCGCGATCTCACGCCACGAAGCTCTCTCGCAGTTCGTTCCCCCCGGTGCGAGGCTGCGAGTGAGGGACGGGAGGCACACCATGAACTCCATGGAGCCTCCGCTCGTCACGGATTCGACGCCGTGGTCGCATCGGACTTTGTCGCCCTCACGGCAGCAGTCGGCCGCTCGCCCGCATCCATCGAGGAGCCTGCCATGACCTCCGCCCGGTACACCGTCGACGACGTCATGACGAAGACCGTCGTCACCGTCACCCCCGACGCTGAATTCAAAGAGATCGCTGCCGTCATGGAGCGTTGGAAAGTCACCGCGGTGCCTGTCGTCGAAGGCGACGGCCGCGTCGTCGGCATCGTCTCCGAAGCCGACCTGCTCCCGAAGGAGGAGTTTCACGAGCACGGGCCCGGCATGATCGACCCCATGCACCGCCTGGACGACACCGTCAAGGCCGGCTCGGTCCGGGCCGAGGAAATGATGACGAGCCCCACCGTCACGATCGAGCCCGGCGCCTCCCTCCCGCAGGCCGCCCGGCTCATGGCCGACCGTCGCATCAAGCGCCTGCCGGTCGTCGACGCCGACGGCAACCTCAAGGGCATCGTCAGTCGCGCCGATCTGCTCAAGATCTTCCTGCGTTCCGACGACGACCTCGCCGCAGAAATACGCCACGAGGTCGTCGACCGGCTGTTCCCCGCCTCGCACGGCGACGTGAAGGTCAGCGTCACCCGCGGTGTCGCCACACTCACTGGTCGCGTCCGCGACGCCCCTCTCATTCCCGTCGCCGCCCGCCTCGCTCAATCCGTGGAAGGCGTCGTCAGCGTGGACTGCCGAATCGAAAGCCAAGCATCCGCCCAGTGACCCGAGTCGGAGATTCGTTGTCGGTTCGGTACGAGTTGTCCGGGTCCGGAGCTTTCGCCGTCGTAACTTCCGGCCTGGTGCACGATAGCGAGCGCGCTGTGTCGGAGAGTTGAGTGCGTCGTCGTTCGACGTCCCGAGGACGAGCGGTGATTCGTGGAGTACCGGTACTGTTTCGACTGCTCGGCCACCGCGTGGTCCCGGGTGGGCGCCAGGGTGGACGCCGAAGAACGGGGCGAGTTGACGCAGCGTCAGGTCAGCACGCCAGTACGCGGTGACCGGCCAGGCCCGGTCCTCCAGCGGGAGGCTCCACGGTCGTCCCCGGCGGACCACGTCCGTGCCTGCGCACCGTAGCGCGGTCGGTTGCTTGCCAAAAGCAGCGCGGACTCAGCCCGGGGAACGGGGCCGTCCAGGACAGCCCCGACGCGGTGATCACACCAGCCGCACCTGGATCACCGCCCGGGGTGGTGCAACCCTGCGCCATGCCGCAGGAAACCGATGGTGCGAGGCGCCTCCGGCATCAAGAATCACCGGATGCATGTAGTGAAGTTGTCCGACGGGATCATCACTCTGTCCCCGTTGCGCCTGGACGATGCGAAGGCGCACCTCACGGGGGAGGATGAGCTGCTCGTTCGCCGGCTCAACGGCGGTCCCGGCACGCGCGAGGGCGTCGAAGCCTACATCCGGCACTGCCGGGAACAGTGGGACACCGCCGGACCGCTCCGCGCTTTCGGTATCCGGGTGGGTGGAGACGAGATCCTCGCAGGGACGATCGACTTGCGGTTCGCAGGAGAGGGCTTGGCCCCCGGCCAGGTGAACGTCGCCTATGGCCTCTACCCGTCCTGGAGGGGACGTGGCCTGGCCACCCGCGCGGTCCTCCTGGCGTCCCAGTACGCGGCCGGTGCGGGCGGGAAAGAGGCGGTGATCCAGGTGGAGCCGGAGAATCCCGCGTCCGCCGCAGTCGCGCGGCGGGCAGGGTTCACCCCCGACCAGCGGACCCACGGCAACAACGGCAACAACGTCACACGGTTCGACAGGTACGTCCGGGACCTACGCACCGCTCCCCAGTGACGATCAGCAGTCAGCAGGACAGCCTTCAAGCCTCGATGGTCGGGCATCCGCCTGGACAGGGGTCGCATGTGGCCCTGCCGAGGGGCCATCCGGATCCGAGCGAGGGACGAACGGCCCATACGGACAGGGCTGCGATCCGCTTCATGCTGAAGCCATCGACCATTCCCGACTCCCCGGGAGACCTGCGATGCCCACGAGAGCGCTCGACGACACCACACTGGCCGGCCTCGTCGCCGATGCCACCGCCGCCCCGTCCATGCACAACGCCCAGCCCTGGCGGTTCCGCTACACACGCCACAACCGCACCTTCGCTCTCCGGGCGGACTTCGAGCGCGCGATGCCGGAGGCCGACCCCACCACCCGTGCACTGCACGTGGGCTGCGGCGCGGCCCTGCTGAACCTGCGTGTGTCCGCCGCCCACCACGGCCTGGACGCGCTCACCACGCTGCTGCCCGAACCGTCGGACCCGGCCGTACTGGCCACCGTCGGTCTCAACGTCCGCCCCGACGCCCGACGGGAGCCCGCGGATGAAGTCCTCGCCGCTCTCCACCCTGCGATCCGGGACCGGCACACCAGTCGCTATCCGTTCGACGAACAGGTGATCCCCGAAGACGTCCGTGCGCAGCTCGCCGACGCGGCCCGCATCGACGGCGCCAACTTCGCTTTCCTGGCACCGATCCATCTGGAAACGGTGCTCGAACTGATCCGGGACGCCGAAGGGTACGACCGCGGGGACCCGGCACGGGAGGCGGAGCAGGAGCGCTGGACCCGGAACACGAAGACCGAGGCGCCCGTGGACGGAATCCCCGACTACGCCTTCGGCCCCCGCGACGCCTCCGAACGAGCCACCACCCGCGACTTCGCGGGAACCGGGGTCGTCCCGGGCCGAGCCCGTGTCCTGTTCGAGAACCGACCTCAACTGGCCCTGCTGAGCACCCGGGGCGATCGGCCCACGGACTGGCTGCGCGCCGGTCAGGCCTTGGAACGCGTACTGCTCACCGCCACGCTCCACCAGGTGTCCACCTCGTTCGCGACCCAGCCCCTCGAATGGCCGGACCTGCGATGGCTCCTGCGCGACCCGGTCTACGGCACGGGACACCCACAGATGATCATCCGTCTGGGATACGGGCCGAGCGGGCCACGTACACCGCGACGCCCCCTCGACGAAGTACTGACCATCGAACCGTAGAGACCCGCACTGTATGCGTCGAGGCAGGCAGCCACCCGCGCAACACCTCCACGCGGAGGTGAGCGTGGTCGCCGACATACGGCCCGAAGACCCCGTGAGCGCATTGGTGCGCGAGAGCCATGAGGCAGCCCTGGTCGTCCTCGGATCCCGTGGCCTCGGCAGGATCGCCGGGATGCTCCTCGGGTCCGTACGCCTCGCCCTCGCAGGCCGGTCCCACTGCCCGGTCGTCGTGATCCCGGCGGCCACCCCGAGCGCTCGGCCGAAGCCGGGCCGCATCGTCGTCGGAATCGGGGACGCCGCAGGACCGTCGGCGGCCGCCCATTTCGCATTCGCGCAGGCGACATCGCGCCACGGCGAGCTGATCGCCGCCCGCGCCTGGCGCTGCCCGGCCCACGAAGCCGCGGACCATCCGCTCCTTGCGGGCTCCTCGGCCTCCACACATCGCCGGCAGGCCGAGGAACATCTCGAAGACGTACCGGCGGTACTGGAGCGGACCAGGTCCGATGCCGTCGTCCACCGATCCGTGCTGCAGGGACCCGTACATCAGATACTGATCGAAGAAGCCGAGGGCGCGGAACTTCTGGTCGTCGGTGCGCACCATGCCGGCGGGCACCACGGGCTGCGCCCCGGTCCGGTGAACCACGCGGTGTTGCACTGTGCGCCCTGCCCCGTCGCCGTCGTTCCGGACAACACGCGAAGCCTGCGGGCGGGAGCGCGTGCCACCCTCCCGTGAGCCCCGCGCAGCCCGCGGCATGGGCTGAGCGGGTCGTGGGACCGGGCCGGTCGGCCCAAGCGCCATGCGTCCCCTCCGGCACACGATGAAGTGGAGGAAGAGCGCGGGAGGAGTGACTGGCCCGACTGCCGGGCCGGACCCATCAAGGATGTGCGGACCATGGTGTACGGAGAAAGCCACTCATCGGACAGCAAGCCGGACAGAGCCCCGTCGGGAGACCTGGGCCGACGGGTGATGACGCGCCGCGAGCAGCTCGGGCTCAGCCGTGAGGAAGTGGCCGAACGGGCCGGATCGGCGCCCGGTTACATCCAGTACGTGGAAAAGCATCAGGCCACGCCCGGCATCGGGTTCCTGCTGCGACTGGCCCAGGCGCTGGAGACCAGCCTGGCCGAGCTGACCGGCAGCACGACGGAGCTGCCCCCGGGCATCGGCCAGGCCGGCTATCACACCCAGTTGCTCGAACTGGGCCCCCAGGAGTGCCACCGTCTGCTGTCCACCCACGGCGTGGGCCGGATCGGTGTGACGACGGCCGACGGGCCGGCGATCCTGCCGGTCAACTACGTCGTGGATGGTGACCGGATTTCCTATCGCAGTGCTCACCACGCGCTGCCCGCCGCCGCAGCGGACCACCTCGTGGCCTTCGAAGTGGATCACATCGATGAGGCGCTGAGCCAAGGGTGGAGCGTACTTCTCGTCGGTACGGCAACAACCGTCACCGATCCCGAAGCCTCACGAAGGCTGGACGAACTCGCTCCCACCACTCCGTGGGCCGGCGGCCCACGGAATGTATGGCTGACCATCACCCCCACCCGTGTGACCGGGCGCCGTATTCGCGTGCTCAAGAGCCACGCCGCGCCGGCCGGTGGTGAACCCCGAGATCCCTCGACATGACGCCGCCATGGATCCACGGCCGGGCCCGAGCGCATGATGTCGCAGGTTCGGGCCGACGGCGTGCGGCGTACGGACACGGCGTGGATTCCGTTTTGCATCACGCAGCACGACCGAGCGCTCCTTTGAAAGCACGCATATCGTTCAGAGCGGGCGGGCACACATCGCCGGCCAGGAACGGAGGGTCCATGTCCACGGCCAGGAGTCTGCTCGACGTGATCCCGTCCGAGAGCCGGGCCCGCCTGCTCGACGAAGCGGCCTGTGAAGTGCCTCTGGTCCTCGACACACGGCTCTTCGATGAGGGCAGAAGGGCAGACCGCTTCTGGGTCATCCGCTCCGGACAGGTCGAGGTCGACCTTCATGTGCCCGGCCGTCGTGCGGCGGTCGTCGAGACGCTGGGGCGGGACGATCTGCTGGGCTGGTCCTGGCTGTTCCCGCCGCACGTATGGCACCTGGGTGCGCACGTGGTCCAGGCGGGACAGGCCGTGGAATTCGATGCCGCGGCAGTCCGCTCGCTGTGCGAGGCCGATGCGGTGTTGGGCCGGGCGGTCTACAGGTACGTCGCCGAGACGGTGGCGGAGCGGCTGTACGGCACGCGGAAGAGGCTGCTGCAGCTGTACGGTCCCCGGGCCGAGGTTCCTGAGGCCTGAACGGTCCGCAGCGGGGGCCTTCCGGCCCTGGTACGTCTCTCCTGTGCGGACCCACGATGGGGAGGAGGTGGGACTGCGCAGCCCGTCGACAGCGAGGAGGGCCACCATGAGCGAAGAGACGGGGTTCTCAGCGCAGAAACCGATCCGCGTGTTCCTGCTGGACGACCACGAGGTCGTCAGGCGCGGGGTGCAGGATCTGCTGGACGCGGAACCCGACATCGAGGTCGTCGGCGATGCCGGCACGGCCGATCACGCACTCTCCCGCGGCCCGGCGCTCCGCCCCGACGTCGCGATTCTCGATGTGCGACTGCCGGACGGCGACGGGATCACGGTCTGCCGTGAGCTGCGCTCACGGATGCCGGAACTGGCCTGTCTCATGCTCACCTCGTTCGACGACGACGAAGCGCTGCTCGACGCCATCATGGCCGGCGCGGCAGGCTACGTACTCAAGGAGATCAAGGGTGCGGACCTCGTCACCGCCGTCCGCACGCTGGCTTCCGGACGCTCGACCCTCGACCCGTCGACCACGGCTCGGCTGATGAACAGCCTGCGCGAGGAGGAACTCGGCACTGGACCTGCGCAGGACGACGCACTGTCGGAGCTGTCCGCGAGGGAGATGGACGTTCTCGCGCTGATCGGTGAAGGACTGACCAACAGCCAGATCGGCAAACGTCTCTACCTGTCCGAGAAAACGGTCAAGAACCACATCTCCCGTCTGCTGGCCAAGCTCGGTGTCGAGCGCCGCATCCAGGCGGCGGTGATCGCCGCTCACGCCACGGATTCCGCCCCGCCCGGTGCCAGGCACCATCAGAGGTGAGCGTGCGGCCCCAGAACCTCAGGACAGTCGCAGCGGCACACGCCAGCACAGCCGGGTCCCGCCGTGCCCCGCCACCCCCACGTCCAGCTCGCCGCCGAGTTTCTCGGCGCGCCGCGCAAGGTTGTCGAGCCCGCTCCTGGAACCGACGTGCTCGGGCATGCCCACACCGTTGTCGGACACGACCAGGTCCAGCGCCCCGTCTCCCACCATCAGCGAAATGTCCACGGCCGTCGCCCTTGCGTGGCGAGCGACGTTGCTCAGTGCCTCGCCGAGGACCGCGATCACCTGATCGGCGATCCCGGTCGGCACATCGGTATCGATCAGACCGCCCATCCGCAGGGAGGGCTGGAAGCCCAGGGTCCGTGCTGCCTGCTCGACCGTGGCCGCCGTCCGGGCACGCAGCCCCTGGCCGGCCCGGCCCGAGTCACGGGTGCGGAGTCCGAAGATGGTGGATCGGATGATCTTGATGGTCTCGTCCAGGTCGTCCACGGCGCGCAGCAACCGCTCGCTCGCCTGTGGCTGTTCCACGAGCCGCACCACGCTCTGCAGCGTCATCCCTGTGGCGAACAGCCGTTGGATGGCCAGGTCGTGCAGATCCCGGGCGATGCGGTCACGTTCCTCCAGCAGGGCGATCTGCTCGGCGGACTCGCGCCGTTCGGTGAGTTCCATCGCCAGGGCCGCCTGTCCGGCGAACATCAGCAGGGGCTCGGTCTCCGAATCGGTGAAGGCGGGACGGTTCCGTATCCGGGCCAGCAGCAGTACTCCACGGGTCCGCTCCCCCGTCACCATCGGGACCGCGACAGCCGGGCCGAGTCCCGGCCACCTCGGGGGTCCTTCGGTGATCCTGGGGTCGTGTGCGACATCCAGGCTGGTGATCGGTTCGCCCGCGTCGAGAGCCGCGCCGACGAACGATCCCTCACGTGGCAGGATCAGACCGCGATGCATCTCGGCGTCCACGCCCGATGCCAGTACCACACGGAGGGACTTTCCCTCGGCGCCGTCGGGAAGTGCCAGGACGCCTAGATCCGCGCCGAGAATGCGCGAGGAGTGATCGACGATCATGTCCAGGATGTGCGCGTTGTCCTCTCCGCCCAGGAGGCCCGCGACGATCTCGCTGTTGGCTTCCTGCCAGCGCTGACGGTCACGCGTCTGCGCATACAGGCGGGCGTTCTCGATGGCCACACCCGCCGCCACCGCAAGTGTCGAGAGCACGGTCTCGTCCTCGGCGTCGAATGCGCGGCCGCCCCGTTTCTCGGTGAGATACAGATTGCCGAACACCTCGTCGCGGACCCGGATGGGAACCCCCAGGAACGAGTGCATCGGAGGATGGTTCGGCGGAAACCCGTAGGACGACGGGTGCTCGGAGATTTCCGCGAGCCGCAACGGCTCGGGGTGGCGGATCAGCTCGCCGAGGATGCCGTGCCCGTCGGGCAGCGGGCCGATGGCCTCACGCTGCTTCCCCGTGATACCCACCGGCAGGAACTGCGTGAGCCGGGTTCCCTCACCCACGACTCCCAAGGCTCCGTACTCGGCATCGACCACAATGACCGCGGCCTCGACGATACGGTGCAGCACCTGGGACAGGTCGAGCCCTCTGCCCACTGACATCACGGCGTCCAACAGGGCGGCAGTCTCGGCAGGGCCGCGTTTCACGGTGTCGAGGCGCCCCTGGAGGTCCTCCGGCAACGTGCTCAGCCGACGGCGCTCCTCGCCGCAGTGTTGCGTTCCGTTGTCGCCCACGGCGCCTCCGTCTCGCCCCGCACGTCCCGGGGCCGGCCACACCTCCACGTTAGTGTCCGCGCGCAAGTGGCCGCGCGCCGGAAAGCACCTGGAAACAGCCCGGGCAGGTGCCGCACGCCGCCCCGCGCGCCTGACGGCGATGCCCGAAACGGCGAGGCGGACCGCGTGCCCGCCGACGGAGTCGGGACTCCTGCGCCACCCTCTGACAGGGTTGAGGTGATCGATCACTTCGGTCACGTCGTCGATGTTCTCGACCTCCGCGAGCAGCCGCGGGACATCGGCTTCCACCATCCGGCCACTGACGTCCACCACGCTGTTGCATACGGTGACCTCGACGGTGTTCCGCGCGGCAGGAAGTTTTCGGCAAGGATCCTCGACCGAATCCGAGCTCCTGCGGCAAGTGTTCCCAGGTGCCCCCGGTTTGCAGCACGACCAGGGTGCCCCGGAACCCGGCTGGTCCGGATGCCGCTGAGCCCGGTGAGCCGTACCCGCCGCGACACTGACGGCCTGATCCACTCTCCAACGCGAACCAGGCCGTAACGCCTCCCACGATCCGCCTGCAGGCCGCAAGGGCCGGCGGAGAACAGCTGGAGCGGACACGGCCGCCAGCCCCCTCACAGCGGCTCTGTCAGGTGACACCAGGACAGCCGATGCCAGGTGTCACCTCGACAGCTCATAGGTGGCCACTCAGGGCACCGCCGTGCCACGGTAGCCCCGCCGGGGCGGGAGCCCGGGCAACACCGTGGACGGGGCCCGCGCCCCCCTGTCGGCGGGTTCCTCCCGTACCGGACGGCCGACGAGGGCCGCGACGATGTCGGCTGCGGTCAGCACCCCGGCGAGACGCCCGTCCTCCTCCAGCACCGGCAGTGCGTCGGCGTCGGCATAACTCATGATGTCGGCTGCGTGACGTACGGTCTGCTCGACATGGACGAGCGCCGACCTGTGGGCGGGCAGGAGGTCACCCACGCGCAGGCCGGACAGCGAGGCGGCCGGTGCCGCACAGACGACCGCCACGTCGGCCTTGTCCAGCAGACCGGCACAGCGACCGTCCGCATGCACGACCGGAAGGTGACGGAATCCCGATCGCTCCAGCAACTCCCAGGCCACGAGCACGGTTTCGTCGACATCGATCGTGACCAAAGCGGCGTGCATCACAACGGCGACCGTCCGCGCCAAGACCTCCTGCTCACCATGGACCGCCCGCTGCTCCTGCTCCTGCTCCTGCTCCTGCTCCTGCTCCTGCTCCTGCTCCTGCTCCTGCTCCTGCTCCTGCATGATCGCCTCCTTCTTGTTCGCGAGCGCCGCCACGGTGTCACAGGGAGGGCGTCGGCCTTCCGACAGCTCGTTCGTGGTACCTCCGAACGAGCGCCCCGAAGACCTCGTCTGGACGACCCCGGCCAGCAGTTCGGTGCCCCGAGGGGCGATCGGCTGGACGAGCACGCCGGTCATGACCTCGCCAAAGCGCAGCCTCCGTCGGCCAGCAGCGCGTAGGTCTCGGGAACGGCCGGGACGCCGGGTTTCATCGCGGCACCTCTCTCACGGATCCGGAGGACAGCAATCTCACAATGGGACGGCCGAGCGGCCTGGTCACAGGGGCCTTCCGGGGTCGCGCGGGGACCGACCGGCCCCGGGGTGGCTCAAATCAAATCGGTGCTCCGGGAGACTTCCGCCGCTCGTCGCGCGCCTCCGCGCCCAGGCGGCAGCGTCGCCCGCACCTACTGACCCTCGCGCGTTCGGACCACTTGTGTCCGCGCGCCCATGCCGCCGCCGGGCCCGGCGCGTCGATCTGCAGCTCCCGCAGGACAGCCCTGTCGAGTCGATATCGTCCATGAAGCACCTCTCTCCTCTGCGTGAACGGCATTTCATGTATTCGTTTCAAGCGCAATGAAGGATCTACACGATCGAATCAAGTATTGCGACGATAGAATCGAGCGCAGGAAAGAGTGCTCGCCAGTCTGCCACCGGATCGATCTGCTGCCGGGCGTCCACCTGAGGGGCCGCGGCTGTTCGGCCCACTCGCGGCGTAGGGGCCGAACAACAGGGATGAGACGACCACCCAGCTGCGGAATTCATCCGCGAACCCACCGTCCGGGGCACCGACGCGGGCTGTCCCGGGCGGCGGGTGACGGCATCAGGCGGTCGGCTTCGCCGGCCCGGTCAGCGCGGAGAGCAGCGCCAGGTCGGCCTGTTCGAGGCTGTCCAGCAGGGTGATCCGGTCGGCCCTGGCGATCGGCACGATGGAGGGAACGGCCAGCACCGAGCAGCCGGCGGCGCGCGCGGAGGCGACCCCGGTGGGAGTGTCCTCGACGGCCACGCAGGCGGCAGGGTCCAGCCCGAGCCGATCGGCGGCGGCCAGGTAGGGGGCGGGGTCGGGCTTGGTGCGCTCGGTGTCCTCGGCGGCGAGGGTGACGGTGAACCAGTGGTCGCCGAGGCTGTCGAGGACCAGGTCTACTACGTGGCGGGGGGAGGACGAGACCAGCGCGGTAGGCACGCCGGTGTCGCTCAGTTCGGCGAGCAGCGCCAGTGCGCCGGGCCGGGCGACGACCTCGACGGCGACCTTGCTGCTGAACACGTCGTTGAGGCGTTCGGCCAAGGCATCCACAGTGAAACTGGTCCGGGTCATGCGGCACAGGTGGGCGGCAGTGTGGTCGACGGCGCGGCCGAGCACCTCGGGCAGGTCCTCCTCGGTGAGGGTGTGGCCGAGGCCGGCGGCGAGTTCGGCGGTGGTCTGGAGCCAGAGGTGCTCGGTGTCGACCAGCGTGCCGTCCATGTCGAACAGGACGGCGGCGGGGAGTGCAGGCACGGCAGTCCTACCTTTTTGTTCGTGGGTTGACTGATCACTCGTAAGGTCGGTGACCCCGGGCCCATGGCCGACATGGTGAAGCAGATGGAGTGAATCAAGGATCACGGCTGCTCGGAGCCCCGCGACGGCTCAACCGCCCATGGGGATGAGCGACTTGAGTGCTTCGTAGGAATACATCGGTGAGGTCGTCCCGGTGAAGGCGTTCCTCAAGGCGGCGCCCTCGTCGGGGTGGTGCGTTGGACGCTTCCGGCACCGGCACCGGCACCGGTAGCGGGCACGCGGGTTCGGGCCGGCTCCGACGGCTCCGACGGCTCCGACGGCTCCGACGGCTCCGACAGGATTGCTCAGTCTCCGGGATACCGCTCGCCCTCGCGGGGTGAGATCCCACCAGCATGCTGCGGGCGGTGGAGACGGCCCGTCCCGGAGGGTTTCGGTCAGTCACTCCTCCGAGGCCTCAGCCGAAGAGTGAGGATCTGGAACGGGCGGAGTGCCAGGAGCACCCTTCCGCCGTCCGCTCGTACGGCGTCCACGTTCTCGCGCGGGTCGAGTTCGCGCTCCAGCAGATCGGTCTCGGCCGCCGACGCCAGCGGGAAACCGGCGGTCAGGAGAGTTCGGGCGCGTCCGCCGTGGGCCTCGTAGAGGCGTACGACGATGTCGCCGGAACGGTCGTCGGCAAGCTTGACCGTCTCGATGACGACGGCCTCGTTGTCCGCGGTCACGAGCGGTGGGACCTCGGCCGAGCCGGGGAGGCTGCGCTCGGGCTGGTTGAACGCGTAGCCCTCGCGGACGGCGTCGGCGATGTCGGCGCCGATGACGAACCCGTAGCGCAGGCGGTGGTGGCCCTGGTCGGCATCCGGGTCGGGGAAGCGGGGAGCGCGGAGCAGGGAGAGCCGGACAGTGGTGGTGGTGCCGCCGTCGGCGCGGACGTCTCGGGTGACCTCGTGCCCGTAGGTCGAATCGTTGACCACAGCCGCGCCCCACCCCCGTTCGCCGAGGTGCAGGAAGCGATGGGCGCAGATCTCGAACTTGGCGGCGTCCCAACTGGTGTTGGTGTGGGTGGGGCGCCGGACGTGTCCGAAGGGAATCTCCGCACTGGAGTGGTCGGCCCGCACATCGCACGGGAAGGCGGCCTTGAGGAGCTTCTCCTTCTCGTGCCAGTCGATCTCGGTGTCGATGTCCAGGCGTCGGGAGCCATTGGACAGGGAGACCAGCTGTTCGATGCGGGAGTCACCGAAGGTCCGCACGATCCGTACACCGCCTTCCTCTGCCCTGACCGAGTCGGCGTCGCGGAGGTTGTGAACGGTGTTGCGGTAGAAGGCGTCGATGTCCCAGGCGTCGTACTCGTTGGGGAAGTCCTGGTGCAGCTGCAGGAGGTTGGCAGCGGTGCCGGGGGCCAGCGCTTCGCGGTCGGCCCCTATGTCGTACGCCGAGGTCACCAGCCCCTGAGCATCGATCCGGACGCGGACCAGACCGTTGTCCAGCACGAAGCCGTCCCCGCAGGGGGCCGGGGCGACGGGTCGGCCCGGCGGCCGGGTCCGGATCGCGGCCCCGAGGGCGGGGACGCCGTCACGGGCGAACGGAGCGGAGTTGAAGACCACGAGCAGGTTGCCTTCGCCGGCCAGGGCGCGCTGGGCGGCGTCCGTGATCGCGCGCAGCTCGGCGGTGACGGCGGCGTAGGCCTGCTCCGCCTCCCGGTGCACCCAGGCGATGGAGGATCCGGGCAGGATGTCGTGGAACTGGTGCAGCAGGACCGTCTTCCACAGCCGGTCCAGGGCCTGGTAGGGGTACGGGAATCCGGTGCGCACGGCGGCTGTCGCCGACCACAACTCGGCCTCTCGCAGCAGGTGTTCGCTGCGCCGGTTGCCCTGCTTGGTCCTCAGCTGGCTGGTCAGCGTGCCACGGTGGAACTCCAGGTACAGCTCCCCCTGCCACACCGGCGCGTCGGGGTATTCGGCGTGTGCCCGCTCGAAGAAGTCCGCGGGGCTCTCGATGACGACCCTGGCCGATCCCTCCAGGTCGACAAGGCGCTCGGCCCGGGCCAGCATCTCCCGGGTGGGGCCGCCGCCGCCGTCTCCGTAGCCGAACGGGAGCAGCGAGCTGTTGGCCGCCTCCTTGTCCTGGAAATTGCTGACGGCATGGGCGAGTTCGGCGCCGGTGATCTCGGCGTTGTAGGTGTCGACCGGCGGGAAGTGGCTGAAGATCCTGGTACCGTCGATGCCCTCCCACCAGAAGGTGTGGTGCGGGAACTTGTTGGTGGTGTTCCAGGAGATCTTCTGGGTGAGGAACCACCGGACCCCGGCCAGTTTCATCAGCTGCGGCATGGCCGCGTTGTAGCCGAAGGTGTCGGGCAGCCACATCTCCTCGGTCTCGACGCCGAACTCGTCGAGGTAGAAGCGCTTTCCATGGATCAACTGCCGGGCGAGGGCCTCGCCGCCGGTGATGTTGGTGTCGGGTTCCACCCACAGGCTGCCGACGGGGAGGAACTGCCCCTTCTTCGCCTTCTCCTGGACCCGGCCGTAAACCTCGGGACGGTACTCCTTGAGCCAGGCCAGCTGCTGGGCCTGGGACATGGCGAAGAGGAAGCCCGGGTGGTCGTCCATGAGATGGGTGACGTTGGAGAGCGTCCTGGCGACCTTACGGACGGTCTCGCGCAGCGGCCACAGCCAGGCGGTGTCGATGTGGGCATGCCCGACGGCGGACACGCGGTGGGCGCTGGCGGCCGCGGGGGCGGTGAACGCCGGGCGCAGCACCTCGCGGGCCGCGGTGGCGCTGCCGGTGATGTCCTGCAGGTCGACTGCGTCCAGGGCCCGCTCGATGGTGTGCAGGAGCTGCCAGCGGCGTGGGTCGGCCTCGGGCAGCTCGCGCATGAGCCCCCCGAGGACGTCCAGGTCGTGGGCGAGTTCCCACACCTGCGCGTCGAAGACCGCCAACTCCAGTCGGAGCAGCTGGTACAAAGGTGCGCTCTCGGGTCCGACTCCCGTCATCCAGGAGGGTTGGTCCCCGGCCCGGGTCGGGATGTGGTCATCGACCAGGTTGGGGTTGGCGGCGGCCTCGACGTAGTAGGTGAAATCCTCGCCGCCGACCGCCGGGGCGGCGACCGGGACATAGGCGTTGCGGGGATTGAGGGCTTTCACCACGCTGCCGTCCGCCCGGTAGACCAGGCCCTCGGTGGAGAAGCCCGCGCCGGTGACGTCGAAGCCGAGGTCGATGACCGCCTCGACCCGCAGTCCGGCCCACTCCTCGGGAACCCTGCCGCTGATCCTGAACCAGCTCGTGGACCAGGGTGGCCCCCACCGGTGCCCGAGAGTCACGGGTTCGTACGGTGCGGCCAGGCCGTCGGCCACGGGGACCGGCTCGCCCGGCACGCTCCAGATCGCCATCTCGACCGGGACGGAACGGGAGTGGACCGCGGGCCTGATGCGCTGGTTCAGCACCCGGTCGAGCCGCTGCTCGGTGAGGCGTCGCTTGCTGTGCATGGATTCCTCTGTCGTCGGTGGAGGACGGTGATCTTGTTGCGGCCTGACGGCCGGCCGTCAGGAGTGGTGCGGGGACGGGGACGTCATTCCGCCCACCACACCATGATGTTCGCGGCCGGCTCGAAGCTCGCGCCGGGGCATGCTCGTTCCTCTGGAGGTTCGTTTCGGCGTGGCCGGTCGGTCCAACCCGGTTGCAGCGTGCTGTCCGGTGTCGCGGACGTCAGTCCTCGATGGGGCCCAGATCGGGAGTGCCCCGCAGTTCCACCGTGCGGGTGGTGGAGCCGTGCAGTTCGAGGACCGTGATCTCGTTCCGGCCGGCGTTCAGGATCGGTGCGGGGACATGGAGAGTGGTCTGCGGTCCTCGGGACCAGTACCGGCCGAGTGCGAAGCCGTTGATCCAGACGTGGCCCTTGGTCCAGCCGTCCAGGGCGATGTAGCCGTCGGCAGGCTGCTCGATGTCCAGGTGACCGCGGTGGAACGTGGGGCCGACCGGGGGCGAGGCGGAATCGAACGTGGTGAAGGACAGCCGGCCCAGATCGTCGAGAGGCAGCGGCCGGCTGTACCAGCCGTCCGGGGCCGATGCGTTGACGGTGACCTCGCCGAGCAGCCCCTTGCGGTCGTGCATGCCCCGCCCGTAGTTGACCCTGCCCTGGTTCTCCACCAGCACGGCCAACTGCGCGCCGCGCCGGGGGGTGTGGAAGGCGAGGGTGTGCTCATGATTCTCGCGTTCCAGGACGCCGACCGGCTGGCCGTCGACGAAGACCTGGGCGCGATCGTGCACCTCGGCGACGCGGAGGACGGCTGGCCCGGCTGCCGGGAGCACCGTCTCGTAGAGGATGAATCCGAAGGACTGGCCGAGCTGTTCCATGAGCTGCGGGCGGTCGGCGTGCACCGCGCTGCCGAGTCGCTCGCGCTGGTCCAGAAGGCTTGCGCATGCGGTGAGTTCGGCGACGGCCGGGGCGAGCTTGGGTGCGGGGGCGGGTACCGGTTCCTCGGGGACGGGCGCGTACCGGGCGATGACCTCGCGGAAGGCGGCGTATTTGGGGGCGGGGTCACCGGCCTCGTCCAGAGGCGCGTCGTAGTCGTACGACGTGACGGTGGCGCGGTACGTGCCCTTGTCGTTGGCGCCGTTGGTGAAACCGAAGTTGGTACCGCCGTGGAACATGTAGATGTTGACCGAGGCACCGGCCGCCAGCAGCCGGTCGAGGTCCGCCGCGGCGTCGGCCGTACTGCGGGTGACATGGGTGCCGCCCCAGCGGTCGAACCAGCCGATCCAGAACTCGCTGCACATCAGCGGCCCGGACGGCTGATGCCTGCGCAGTTCGGCGAGCCCGGCGTCCACCCGGCTGCCGAGATTGACGGTGCGCAGGACGCCGTCGAGGCCACCGCGCCCCAGGTCGGAGGGCTGGTCGCAGGTGAACAGCGGCACGTCGATTCCGTGCCGGTGCAGCAGCTCCGCCAATTTCTCCAGGTAGGCGGAGTCGTCGCCGTACGCGCCGTATTCGTTCTCCAGCTGGACGGCGAGGATCGGGCCGCCGTGCGTGCAGAGGTAGGGAAGGACGGACGGCAGCAGGGCGCCGAGGTAGCCGTCCACCGCCTTCAGATAGCGCGGGTCGCGGCTGCGCAGTTCGATGTCCTCGTCGGCGAGCAGCCAGGAGGGCAGGCCGCCGCCCTCCCACTCGGCGCAGATGTACGGTCCGGGGCGGAGCAGCACATGCAGGTCTTCGGCGGCGGCCAAGTCGAGGAACCGGGGAAGATCGAGACCTGCGTCCATCCGGAACTCACCCGGATGGGGCGAATGAAGGTTCCATGGGACGTAGGTCTCGATCGTGTTCAGTCCCATCAGCCGCGCCTTGCGAAGCCGGTCGGCCCACTGTTCCGGATGGATCCGGAAGTAGTGCAGCCCGCCGGAGATGATCCGCAGCGGTCGGTCGTCGAGACGGAAGCCGTCTGCGGCAACCTCGAGTCGTGGCATGGCCGTGGTCTCCTCGATGATGGAACTGATGGAACCGATGGGGATGGGTCAGCTCAGCGGACGGCAGAGCAGTACGTCGGGGACACCGCCGTTGTTCCGCTGCCAGGTGAAAGCAACGCCGGCGACGTACTCGTTGTCGGTGCACTGACCCTTGTAGTAGCCGGGGGCCCAGTCGCTTCCGACCGAGCCGCCCGTGGCGGGGCGGTTGTCGCCGTGATCGAACCAGACGTTGCGTCCGTTCAGCGGCAGCCGCGCGGCGGACGGCGCGCAGAGCAGGCCGGCCATCGATTTGCCGTTGACGCTGTACCCGACGGCGAAGGTGTTGTCGGGGCACTGGAGTTTGCTGTAGCCCGAGGCCCAGTCGCCGTGGGTGACGTAGCGCTCGTCATGGACGGCCACCCAGGCACCGGCTCCCTTGGCGGGCTGGTTCGCGTCGGTGCACAGGCCGCGCCTGTCGCTGCGGCCGAGGCCGACCAGGCGCTGGCTGTCCGGGCAGTTGCCCTTGCGGTAGCCGGGGCTC
Organism: Streptomyces sp. NPDC093149; assembly: GCF_044754145.1. NCBI lineage: Bacteria > Bacillati > Actinomycetota > Actinomycetes > Kitasatosporales > Streptomycetaceae > Streptomyces > Streptomyces sp. NPDC093149. The sequence goes on along the minus strand of NZ_JBIVON010000003.1, from coordinate 150,547 downwards.
CAGTCGCTCTGGGCGAGCATGCGGGAGGAGACGTTGTGGTCCCGGAAGTCGAGGTTGAGCATGTTCCAGTGGTCGACCTGTGCGACCGGACCGGAGACGCCAGAGGCGTTGACCAGCTTGTTCCAGTCGGCGGACCGCCAGTCACCGGGGTCGCTGAGGCTCTGACGCTTACCGGCGGCGTCGTAGGAGATCAGGGCCCAGTTGTCCTGCGGAGCGCCGTTGGCGCCGGTCCATCCGACCAGCGGCCAGATGGCGAAGTCGGTGTCGTTCTCGACCAGGATGTCGGTGAAGTTGTCGAACCAGGTCTTTTCCTTGGTGTCGTTTGACCCCCGGCCGCCGGCACCGAACTCGCTGATCCAGACCGGGGCGGTGAAGTGCTGGCCGGACTGGGTGACGAACAGGGCCTCGTCGTGCACCAGTTGCTTCAGCTTGTCGAGCGGGAAGTCCTCGTACGGCCAGTCGTTGGTGTGCCCCGGTCCGCTGCCGGCACCCGTATAGTTCGGGCCGGTGTAGCCGTAGAAGTGCGCGGCGTAGACCAGCTTCCCCGAGGCGATCAGGGTGTTGGAGAGTTCACGGACCGGGGTCAGCATCGGCCTGCCGTAGTTGAGCCCGTCCAGCGGGATGCCGTACCAGTTGATGCCCTCCATGATGACCAGCATGTCGGGGTCGGCCGCCAGGATGCGGGTGCCCGCCAGCTCGAAGGCCGCGTAGGCGTCGTGGTCGTCACCCCAGCCCCAGTTGGGGTCGTCCCAGGTGTCGCGGCGGATCTCGTTGCGCAGGTCGGCGCCGACGACACGCTTGTTCGCCTTGTAGCGGTTCACCAGGAAGAGCCAGTCCTCCTGCCACTGCTCGGCGGACTGGCCGCTGTTCCAGCGCTCGTTGCCGTCCAGGCCGCAGCAGAAGCGGTAGGTGGTGGTGTGGTTGTTGAGGATGACCGCGAACCCGTCGGCGGTCAGGGCCGCCACCACCGCGTCGTACACCTGCAGCGGGGTCTTGCCCTTCAGCTGCGGGTTGGCCGCGACCGCGGAGTCCGGTACGACCGTGGTGTCGCGCATCATCGCGTTGGCGAACGGCAGGCGGATGCTGTTCAGCCCGAGCTCGTGGAAGTCGGCCATGATCTGCGTCATCGACGCGCGGTCCAGGCCCAGCGGGATGTTGTGCGACATCTGGTCCGCCTGGTGGTTCGCGGGGTCGTTGACATCTCCGCTGCCTTCCCAGGTGCCCTGGGCGCCCGCCCAGTTGCCGGCCTTCAGCTTGAAGCGGCTGCCGTTGGCGTCGACGATGTACCGCCCGCGGGTACTCAGTGGTCCCGTCCAGGAGGCTGCCAACTGCGGCCCGGTCATCGGAGTGGTGGTGGCAGTGGTGGTGGCGCTGGGGGGAGCTGCGGCGGAAGCGGAGGTTGCCGCGAGGGCGAGAGTAACCGCGACCGCCGTGGATGGCAGGATTCGGGAGAAAAATTTCCTGACGGTGGGAGTCGACCTGTCGGATCTCATGATTGTCCCCTCCAGGGGTGGGGTGAGGGTGGGGCGGATCTTCAGGTGGTGCGGCCCGGACCGGCGGTCCGGAGTCAGGAGCGGCTCAACCCTTGAGGCCGCTGGTGGCGATGCCTTCGACGATGTAGCGCTGGGCGACCAGGAACATGGCCACCAGCGGTGTGATGGTCACGACGGCTCCGGCGAACAGTCCGGGCAGGTTGATGGTCTGTGAGGTGAGGAACGTCGACAGGGCGATCTGGGCCGTCCACGCGGACGGGTCCTGGCCGATGACCAGTGGCCACAGAAAGGCGTTCCAGCTGTCGATGAAGGCGAGTGCGCCGAGCGAGGCGAGCATCGCTCCGGACGACGGCAACGCGATCCGGCGGTAGAGGCCGAGCCAGCCGAGCCCGTCCAGGCGTCCGGCTTCCTCGATCTCGGTGGGGAACTGGAGGTAGAAGTTACGGAAGAGCAGGACGGCGAAGGGGTTGAACAGCCCGGGTGCGATGATTCCCCACAGAGTGTTGACCCCACCCATGGAGCCCACGACGACGAAGGTGGGCACGAACGTCACCGAGCCGGGGATCATCAGCGTGGCCACCACCAGGGCGAGCAGGACGCCGCGTCCGGGCACCGGGATCCGCGCGAGAGCGTACCCGGCGGCCGAGGCGAGAACCGTCGACACCGGGGCGGTGATCGCGGCGATCAGCAACGAGTTGCCGAGGGCCTGGCCCATGTGCAGGGTGGGGTCGCTGAAGAGCGAGGTGAAGTTCTCCCAGTGCATGGTCGACGGCCACCACGTCCAGTGCGGTGACGTCAGGTCCTGCGTGTCCATCAGCGCGTTGCGCAGCATCAGGTAGAAGGGTGCCAGGAACACTGCCGTCAGCAGGCCGGCCAGCACGCCGCGCACGGACCGGCGCAGTACCTGCGGCAGTTCTCGTGTGGTTGCCATGTTGCTCATTCCTCCCCCTTGCCGAAGCCGGTGAGCCGGCCCTGGACCAGGGTCACAACGACGATGAGGGCGGTGAGCAAGAAGGCTCCGGCCGATCCGAGTCCGTAGTTCTGGGCGCCCATCGCGGTGTCGTAGAGATAGCCCAGCGGGGTTCGGACCGGGGCGGACGCCGCCCCGGACAGACCGCTGTTGAACAGGTTGTAGAACTCGTCGAACGCCTGGAACGCGGCAATGAACTGCAGCATCAGGACGGCCACCGAGGTGTTGCGCAGCATCGGCAGGGTGATCCTGCGCAGCAGGCGCAGACCGGTGGCGCCGTCAAGGGCGGCGGCCTCGTACATCTCCTTGGGAATGCCCTGGAGCCCGGCCAGGAAGAGCACCATGTAGAAGCCGACCTGGAGCCAGAGGCGGAGGGTGACGAGAACGACCCAGTACAGCGGCGGCGAGGTGGTCTGCAGCCACGGTTGGGCATCCATGCCGAACCATCCGCCGATCGTGTTGGCGACGCCGCCCGGCAGCCCGTTGAACAGACACATCTTCCACAGGAGGGAGGCTGCGACGTAGGAGACCGCGGCCGGGATCAGGAAGGCGGTGCGCAGCACGGCCCGGCCGCGCCGGATCCGGTTAACCAGCAGCGCCAGTCCCAGCGAGGCGGCGAACGTCACCGGCACGATGAACACCGTGAACAGCAGGATCTGGACGAGCGACTTGCGGAACACCGCATCGGTGAGCAGCGCCTGGTAGTTGTCCAGGCCGACCCAGTGCCCCAGAGCGATGGTGCCGCGGGCCTCACTGAGGCTGAGCAGAAAGCTCCAGCCGATGGCGACGTACTTGAAGAGGGCCAGGCCGATCAGCAGGGGTCCGGCGAGCAGTGCGAACGCTCCCCAGGCACGCCGGTCCGGGCGGGGACGGTGCGTGGGGGCGGTGCCCCGCAGCTCGGCTGCGGGGCACTCGGCACGCTCGTGGTGAAGCGTGGCAGGAGGTGCGGACTTCATCACGCGCGCTGCTTGTCGATCTCGCCCTGGGCCTTCTTGGCCGCGTCGGCCAGGAGCTGGGCCGCATCGCCCTTCCCGCTGACGATCTTCGCCGCGGCCGCGGTGAAGAGGCTGCTCACGGCGCTGTTCCAGGTGCTGGGGTTGTTCCTGCCGTACTTGGCGGCCAGCTCGACGGTCTCCTTGGCCGGACCCTGGGTGAGCTTGTCGGCGGAGGCGGCGACGGACGTGCGCGGGGGGATGTGGAGGCCGTAGCTCTGCGACCAGTCCGTCTGGAGGTCGGTCTGCTGGATCCAGAGCCACTGGACGAACTTCTTGGCCGCGTCCACGTTCTTGCCCTTGGCGTTGACGCAGGTGCTCCAGCCACCGACGCGCACCACGGGCTTGCCCCCGGCCTTGAAGGCGGGCCAGGGCAGGACGCCGAAGTCGTCGCCGAGCGCGGTCTTGATGGCGGGCATCGACCAGAGGCCGCCCCACTGCATCGGGACGACGTTCTGGGCGAGGGCGGAGGGATCCCACCAGTCGGTGGTGAATCCGAGCAGCAGGGAATGGTCGTCGTGAAGGCGCTTGAGCCCGGCCACGGCCTCGATTGCCTGCGGGGAGCCGAAGGCCGCCTTGCCGTCGGCGACCAGGTCGCCGCCGTTGGAGAACACGGCGAGGATGGCGCTGTCGCCCAGGCCGTCCTGGCCGACGAACAGGCCCTTGGTCTTCTTGGAGGTCAGGGCCTTGGCCGCGGCGGCGAGCGCGTCGAAGCTGTCGGGCGGGGTGATGCCGGCCTTGGACAGCGCGCTCTTGCGGTAGTAGAGCATCATGACGTCGTCGAGCGTCTTGACGCCGTAGAGCTTGCCGTCGACGGTCACCATGTCGCGGGCGCCCTGGTTGAAGTCGGATTTGGCGCTGCCATAGATGTCGTCCAACTGGGCTATCTGGCCGTGCCGGGCGAGGCTCTCGCTGAAGTCGCCTATCTCGAAGACGTCCGGGGCGGCGTCGGTGAGCAGAGTCGCGTAGAGCTTGGCGGAGTAGTCGCCAGGGGTCCAGGTGACCTTGACCGCGATGTCCGGGTTGGCCTTGGTGAACGCCTTGGCATAACGGGTGAGCGCCTGCTGGGTGCCGGCCTCGCCGTAGGCGTGGGACCAGAGGTTCAGGGTGGTCTTCGCCCCGGAGGAGGACCCGCCGGCCGGGTCGGTACTGCAGCCGACCGCCGCTCCGGCGACGAACAGAACGGATCCGCCGAGGAATCCTCTGCGGCTAAGCTGGGCTCTCTGTGCGCTCACTTCGCATCCTTCAGGTTGAGAGGGTGGGGGTACGTGTTGTTGTCCGGCGCAGCCGGTGTCCGGGATTCACAGTTGGCAGACGGTGACGGACATCGGCCGCGCCGGAAGCTTGGCCCGGCGATCGGGACGGTGACGCTCGCTCAGGGGAAGAGGGCCTGGATGCCGACGACGGCGGCTCCGCGGGCCCACTCCTCCCAGGGGAGTGGACGCAGGGTCAGCGGGCATTTGGCCGCTGCTTTGAAGCAGTGCGCGGCATAGGCGTCCTTGATGTGCATTCCGAAAAGGTCGTAGGTGTCGAGCCCCTCGCCGGTGACGACGACGCGCTCAGGACCTACGAGGTTCACGAGGGTGGCTATGCCGACGCCGATGGCGTGGCCCGCCCTCGCGAAGGCGCCCTGCGCGGCGGGGTCTCCACCACGGGCGAGCTGAACGGCGCCGTCGAAGTCCAGGTCCGGGTCGTCGGTGGCGCTGCGGATGGCGGCGAGGACTGCGTCGCTGGAGGCGATGGCCTCGACGCAGCCGACCTGACCGCAGTGGCACCGCGGCCCGGCCGGGTCGATGCTGATGTGCCCCATCTCTCCGGCGACGCCGTAGGCGCCGGCGACCAGCTCACCGTTGATGACGATCCCGGAGCCTATCCCGGCCCCGATGGTGACCAGCGCGAAGTACTCGGTACCGATGCCCTCGCCGAACCAGTGCTCGGCGGTGGTGATGGCCTTGACGTCGTTCTCCACGGTGACGGTCAGGCCGGTCGCCGCGGCAACGGTGTCGGCCAGCGGCACGTCGCGCCAGCTGGGGAGCACGGAGTAGCGGACACGACCGCGGGGGCGGTCCACGTCGCCGGAGACCGCGATGCCCAAGTGTCGGGTGCGGGAACGGTACTTGGGGTCGGCGTCGAGAAGTTCGGCGACGAGGTCGGCCAGTAGCCCGCACACCGCGGCCGGGTCGCGGTCGCCCAACGGTCGGCTGGCGGTGGTGCGCATCCGGGCCCGCAGGTCGCAGACCGCGCCGAAGAGGGTGTCGGCACTGATCTTCACACCGACGACGAACTCCCGGTCGGGAGTGACGGCCAGCGGGTTCACGGGGCGCCCGGCCCCTGGAGCGGTGCGCTCCGGGGGCAGCTCGTGCAGGTAACCATCATCGATGAGTGGTCGCGCGGCCTTGGTCACGGCGGTCGAGGAGAGGCCCGTCCGCCGGGCCAGCTCCACCCGGCTGAGCGGGCTCTCGGCCAACAGCAGGGCGAGGATGGCGGTTTCGGCCGGTGCGGTGACAAGTGGCCGCGAGTGGTTTGGAAACACGGCGGTAACCTACCGGCAAATAAATAACTTCGTCCAGTATTGATTTTCCCGCCCGGGCAGTCCTACGCTCTGGCCCAACTCCGGGCGCTTCCACTGTTGTTCGCCATGGCCGGCCGCCCGTCCTCACCGACGCTCGACACCCCTCGGGACCTCCTGTGCCTCCCACGCCCTCATCCGTTTCGTTCGACCCCGCCCGCGGACTAGCGGTCCTGCGGACCCCGCACAGCGTCTATGCCGTACGCATCGGCGCCGACGGCAGCCCCCGGCATCTGCACTGGGGGGAAGTGCTCGACACCGACGTCCTCGGCGGACTGCCCGCGGCCACCTCACCTGCCGCGAGCAGCTTCGAGGCAGACCCCGCCCCGGACGAATTGGCCCCGCAGACCGGCGCGCGGTTCGGGCCGGCCGGCCTCCAAGTGCGGTTCGCCGACGGCACCCGCGGCGCCCAGTGGTCCTTCGCCGGGCACACGGTCCGGGACGGGGAGCTTCGCCTGCACCTGGCCGACCGCCACTACCCGTTGGCCGCCGTACTGTGCTATCGCGTCCGCCCCGGCAGTGACGTCATCGAGCGCTGGGTGGAACTCACCCACACCGGAGCCGACGATTCGGGTCCGGTCACCGTGGACCGGCTGGACTCGGCCTCCTGGGCGGTACCGGCACTGCCCGACTACCGGCTCAGCCACCTCGTGGGGGGCTGGAACAGCGAGTTCCAGCTGCACCGGGACCGGCTCCCGGTCGCCGAGACCGTGCTCACCAGCCGCCGCGGCGTCACCGGCCACCACGCCAACCCCTGGCTCGCCCTCGACGACGGCACCGCCGACGAGGAACACGGCGAGGTCTGGAGCACCGCCCTGGCGTGGAGCGGAAGCTGGCGCATCACCGTGCACCGCGACCCGGTCGGCCGCACCACCTGGACCGGCGGCTTCGGCCACGAAGGAATCGGCTGGACCATCCGGCCCGGCCAGAGCCTGCACACACCCGTCTTCGCCGGCCTCTACACCCCCGGCGGCTTCGGTGCCGCCAGCCGCGCCTGGCACACCCACATCCGCTCCAGCGTCCTGCCCTCCCCCGACCACGACCGGCCCGTCGTCTACAACTCGTGGGAAGCCACCGGCTTCGACGTCGGCCGGCCCGGCCAGCTGCACCTGGCCCGGCTGGCCGCACGTCTGGGCGCCGAACTCTTCGTCCTGGACGACGGATGGTTCGGCGGCCGTACCGGCGACAGGGCGGGCCTCGGCGACTGGACACCCCGGCCCGAGGCGTTCCCCGACGGGTTGCGCCCACTGGCCGACGAGGTGCACCGCCTGGGCATGGCCTTCGGACTGTGGGTGGAGCCGGAAATGGTCAACCGCGACAGCGACCTCTACCGTGCCCATCCCGACTGGGTCATCCACGCAGCGACTCGGGACGCCACCGAACTGCGCAACCAGCTCATGCTGAACTTCGCCCGCCCCGACGTCGAGGCCTGGGCCCACCGGACCCTGGACCAGTTGGTGCGCGACCACGACGTCGACTGGCTCAAGTGGGATGCCAACCGAGCCGTCACCGAAGCCGGATGGGCCGGCCACCCGGATCCCGACCGGCTGTGGATCGACCACACCCGCGCCGTCTACCGGATCATGGACCGCCTCCGCTCCGACCACCCCGGCCTTCGCATCGAGGCCTGCGCGGGCGGCGGCGGACGAGCCGACCTCGGTATCCTTGCCCGCACCGACCAGGCCTGGACTTCCGACAACACCGATCCCGTCGACCGGATCAGCATCCAGCACGGCTTCAGCCAGCTCTTCCCCGCCCAGGCCATGGCCGCCTGGGTGACCGACAACCCCAACGTCACCACCGGCCGCACCACCCCTCTCCGGTTCCGCTTCCACGTCGCCATGGCCGGAGCCCTCGGCCTCGGCGGAGACCTCACCGCCTGGTCCGAGGAGGAGCTCGACGAGGCCACCGCGCTCGTCGTCCGCTACAAGCAGATCCGCCCCTTGGTCCAGCACGGCCGCCAGCACCGCCTGCACGGCCTCGGTGGAGTGACAGCCGTGCACTACGCATCCCAGGACGGCACCGAACACGCCGTCCTTGCCTGGCGCCCCGCAGCCCGCTTCGGCCACCAGCCCCCCGGGCTCGCCCTACCCGCCCTGGACCCCGCGGCCCGCTACCTCGACATCGACGAGGGCACCGCCCACAGCGGCGCCGTCCTGACCCGGCGGGGCATCGACCTGGGGCTGCCCGCCGGCGACTACGCCAGCCGCCTGATCCGGCTGCGCCGGATCATCTGACCCCCCGGCCCTCTTCTGCCCCGACTCACGAAGGAACCGAGAACATGCCCACACCCCGAGTTCTGGTCGTCGGCATCGACGGCGTCCGCCTCGACCTGTTGCCCCTGCTGGACACCCCCAACCTCGACGAAATCGCGAACGCCGGCTTCCTCGCGCCCGTCCACATCGACGACGACACACCGACCATGTCGGGCCCCTGCTGGACCACGATCGTCACCGGTGTCGGCGTGGCCAAGCACGGAGTCTGGGGCAACAACTTCACCGGAAACCGGCTCGGGGTGTTCCCCGACTTCACCACCCGGCTGGCCGCCGAGCACGGGCTGCGGACCTTCGCGGTCGGCGGTTGGGAACCCCTGTTCCTGGCTCGGCAGGGCGGCCCGGTCTTCGCGGCCCCGAGCAGGCTCGCCTACATCGCCCCGCGCGAGGACACCCCGCAGGCCTGGGAGGAGTGCGATCAGAGCGTGACCGACGAAGCCGTAAGGGTTCTCAGCTCCGGCGAAGACCTGGACGCCTCCTTCGTCTACCTCGGCGCCGTCGACGAGACCGCCCACTACCTCGGCTGCGGCCCCGAGTACCGGCACGCGATCGAGACCGCCGACCGACGACTCGGGCAGCTCCTCACCGCCGTACGCGGACGTCCCGACGCCCGGTCCGAGGAGTGGACCGTCATCGCGGTGACCGACCACGGCCACCGCGACGAAGGCGGCCACGGCGGGCGCAGCACATCGGAGCGCACCGCCTGGATCGCCGCGAACAGCCCCGGTATCACCCCTTCCACCACACCGGACGGCCTCCGCCACGCCGATGTCGCCGCCCACGTCTACGCCGCCCTGGGCATCGCGCCCGACCCGCACTGGACGCTCGACGGACGCCCCTTCCCCTCCCGCATACCGCAGACCGTCTGACGTCGGCAGGAAACCGCCGACCGACGGCCCCAGGCGCGGCAGCCCACCACAAGGACGCCCCCACTCGCGGTCCCCTCCGTGGATACCGCGCCAACCGAGTGTGCAAGCAGACCAGTTCGTCGCCCTCCGCGCGGCACCGCACGGCCCGATCAAGCGGTCCCGCGGGGACAGCGAGCACGACGCGGGCAGCCTCGCGCACCGTCGTCAGCAGCCCCCGCAGGCAGACCTGCGCCCACCGACGCCGCTCCTTCCGCGCGAACGACTCTCGTCCGGAGTCACGCGCCCCGGCGCCGCACCGAACCCCGAAGGCACGCACCACCACGTCCGACCTGACCAAGCACCGTTGGCCGACGTGGGCTGCGTTACCTCGTTCGGCCGACAGTGGTCGCTAGTGGTCATCAGTCGCGATGTCATGACAGTGCGCCCCTCGCTCGGAGTGGATGTGCGGCGGGTTTCGCAGTTCAGAGAGGTGAACCCGTGCAAGTCGGCCTCGGAGAAGGAGACAGTGATGGAGTGGGGCCGGTAGCGCAGACGCCACGGATCGCCGCCGACCTGGCACGGGGACGGACGCCTCGTTTCCGGTTCCCGACCCTCCTCGGGGGATCGGGCCTTCATCGGATCCGGATTACGACACGGAGCGGCACCGCCGCATGCAGGACAAGGGGACAATATGCTGCAATTGCGACGAAATTGAACGGAGTGGGCAATGGCGCGTCCCTGGCTGAGCGTGCTGGCCCAGGTGGTTCCCGTTCCGTTCGGGTTACTGCTCAGCGGTGCTCTGGTCTGGGGTGCCACCAACGCCGACTGGAGTGGGACCAGCAGCAACAGCGGCAACACATGGACCGCCGGCTCGGCGGGGCTGGCCAACGACAGCACGGTGCCCATGTTCCGTATCGACAACATGCGGCCTGGCGACAGAGGCTCCAACTGCATCAGGATCAAGTCGAACGCCGACTTTCCCACCGCGCTCAAGCTGTACAGCAACTCACCGAACTGGCCCAGCAACTTCCAATCCTTCATCAACCTCAAAATCGAGGTAGGCAGCGGCGGCACCTTCGGAGACTGCAACGGCTTCACTCCGCAGAGCAATGCGTTCGACGGCACCCTGGACGAGTTCATCGCCCTGCACACCGACTTCCGAACCGGCGTGGGCCCCTGGACCCTGCCCGGCAAGCCACCCAATTCGCTGAGCTTCCGCTTCGCGTGGGAGTTCAGCCGGAGCGCACCCAACAGCTCGCAAAGCGTGGACACCAACGAGGTGTCCTTCACCTGGGAAGCGCGGGAACACAAGTGACTCCCCCAAGTGACCTGGCCGTCAGCACGCTCCGCCGGCCCTCGGCAAAGGGCGCCCCGCACCCGATCCGCGTGGTCACCTCGGTCATCTCACGTACCGTGCTCGGCTCGGTGGTTGGGCTGCTGGTGTGGGCGCAACTGCCCGTGGTGGCGCTGGGCTGGACAGCGGGTGTGGTGCAGTCCGGCTCCATGCGTCCCGCTCTCATGCCGGGCGATGTCGTTCTCTACCAGCCGCCACCGCACGACCGCACACCGGCAGTGGGCCAGATCGTGCTGGCCCAGGATCCCACCCGGCCCGGCCAGCTGCTCACCCATCGGGTCTACCAGGTACTTCCCAACAACGACCTGATCACCAAAGGTGACGCCAACTCCGCACCGGACTCCACCCCGTTACGGCCCACGGCACTCCAAGGCGTCGCACGATTGCGCGTGCCCTGGGTCGGGCTGCCGGTCCAGCTCTGGCGCGCCAAGCAACCCGTGCCCGAGGCGATCGTGCTGCTCGGACTTGCCATTCTGCTCGCACTTGCCGCTCTGCCACTGCACAGCCGCAGCCGACACAAGTAGCCCCGGTGGCTTCTTCTGCCCGCACTGGCCCTCGGACCACTCGCCGAGGGACTCGCATGGGCACGCCGTCCCGGCGCGACGCGGCCTCGCCAGGGGTCGTCGCCCACGCGGTTGCGCCTGCGGCCGCAACCATCGCCCAGCGCTCGGGCGGGCGGCGCTGCCACTTGCGGCCAACCTCTGCCTGTTGAATCCTGCACGACCATCGGGCCGCGCTCCCGAGCACGGCCTCCGGCCTCCCGTGTTCCACCGCTGCACCGATGGCCACAGCGGGGCCGCACATGCCCCTCGTCCCGCCTGAGAGCCGCCTGTGACCTGAGCACGCGTTCGGCCTCAGGCCGCCCCATGAGAATCCGGGGCCATATGATCGGTGAACCAGTCACGGGCCAGATCGGTGACCTTCTCCAGGGCACCGGGTTCCTCGAAGAGGTGGGTGGCGCCGGGGACGACCGCGAGCCGGCTCTCGCAGCGCAACCGAGCCTGTGCCTCGCGATTGAGGTCGAGCACCATCTGGTCGTGGCCCCCGACGATCAGCAGCGTGGGCGCCGTCACCGCCGGTAGTCGTGGCCCCGCCAGGTCGGGCCTGCCGCCCCGCGAGACGACAGCGGCGATCCGCGCACCTGGCTCGGCGGCTGCCCACAACGCGGCTGCCGCGCCGGTGCTGGCGCCGAAGTACGCGACAGCGAGCCCTTCGGTCTCCGGCTGTCCTGGCAACCAGCCGGTGGCGTCCGTCAGTCGCCGGGCCAGCAGTCCGGTGTCGAACACGTTGGCCCGGTCGCTCTCTTCCTCCTCGGTGAGCAGGTCGAACAGCAGGGTGCCCAGCCCGGCCCGATTCAGTCCGGCGGCCACGAACCGGTTGCGCGGGCTGTGCCGACTGCTGCCACTGCCGTGCGCGAACACCACGATCCCGCCCGCACCCTCGGGCACCGTCAGTTGCCCGCGCAGCAGCACCGCACCGGCCTGCACGTCCACTTCCCGATCCTCGGGCACGGTGTGACGCGACTCGGTCCGGCGGGTGCTCACCGGGCGGGCGGCCGCTGCTTCCAGACAGGCGACAACCTCATCGTCGTCGACCTGGGAGAAGTCGATTGTGTAGAACTGTCCGACCGCGAAGAAGTTCCGCGGGGTGTGCAGGCACAGCAGTTCGTCGGCCTCCTCACCGAGCCGTGCGGTCCAGTCGTGAGGTGCCACGGGGATGGCGAGCACGATCCGTGCAGCCCCGCGGGCGCGGGCGATGCGGCAGGCCGCGCGCGCTGTGGACCCCGTGGCCACCCCGTCGTCGATCATCAGCGCCGTACGGCCTTCCAGCCCGATCGGTTCCCTCCCGCCCCGGTACCGCTGAGCACGGCTCTCCAGCACCTCCCGCTCACGAGCCTCGACCTCGGCCAGCTCATCCGGGGTGATGCGCGCCGTGCGGACCACGTCATCGTTGATCACGCGTACCCCGCCCTCGCCGATCGCTCCCATTCCCAGCTCCGGCTGGAAGGGCACGCCCAGCTTCCGCACCAGACAGACATCCAGCGGCGCGCCCAGTGCCTCGGCGACCTCCGCGGCGACCGGAACCCCTCCACGGGGCAGGCCGAGCACCACCACCTCAGCCCCCTTGAGGTGCGCCAGCCGGGCGGCCAGTTGCCGGCCGGCATCACGACGATCCATGAAGAACACGATCCGACCTCCTCGTCCCGGAGGAACACGTGGGCGACGCGCGCGCCCCGTACCTCCATCCTCACCCCTTCGCTGGTGCCTGTTACGCGGGCAGGCACGCGTGAGGCCGTGCCCGACGGGACCTGTCCGGGGTCCACGAGCACTTTCGAGGTGATGAACTGCGCTTCTCTCACCTCTCACCGAGGAACTGTGGACCGGCGACGTCACGGCGGTCGGCTCGAACGAGTGCGGCAGCCCACGTTCCGGCCCCGGGACCGGATTGCCTCGGCGACCTTCGTGCGATACATCGGTGCTTGCCCGATTCGCGAGGCGATCGGCAGCCACGCAGCATGGAGGTGTAGCCGAATCGTCATTTTGCGGAGGTGAACCGCGATGGGTCTTCCCGTCGTACACCGCAGGCCCGGCCGTCTCCTGGAACGGCCGTTCCCCTCGCTGGGCTGGGGCGAGCCGACCGCCGCCGAGTTCGATGACCTCTTCGAGCGGATGACCCGCTTCCTGGGAGCCGTCGGCACCGAGCCCTCCGCCGGGGCATGGTCGCCCCTGGCCGACCTGCACGAGACAGACGATGCCTACGTGGTCGAGGCGGAGCTGCCCGGGATCGAGCGTCAGGACATCGACATCGAGATCAGCGACCGGGAAATGTGCATCACTGGGGAGTACAAAGAATGTGAGCGCGAGGGCGCCCTGCGCCACAGTACGCGGCGCACCGGGCATTTCGAGTACCGGACGCTGCTGCCGACGGACCTCAAAGCCGAAAAGGTCACGGCGACGCTGGCCGACGGGGTACTGACCGTCACCGTGCCCAAGGCGCAAGCGGCCAAGCCGCACCATGTCGAGATCTCTCAGGCCTGAGGCATGCATGGCGGTGGGGGCGGTTCCCAGCCCCCACCGCCATGGAAAGGACCCCTTTCGTTTCCAGAAGAAATCGGTGGCACCGGGCCGCGGCATCGTCGACACCCGGTGTCGATCCCACGTACAGAGCCAGGCGAAACGGTGGGCACCGAGGGACACCGCCACCTGTGGGGACGACCTCCGGGGCACGGGCCTCGGCCAGGCCGACGCATCGGGAGTGCTACGCGGTGTGCGCACCACGTCATCGTCGGTCACGCTCACGCCGCAGATGTCGCTGCGCAAATCCTCCCGACTGCCGGTACACCCCCGGGCCCATGGCTTCGCGCGCTGGAGGGGCCTGGGGGCACGCCGAGGTGCGACGGCCTCCTTTCTGTCGCAGTGCCGCCGGGCACATGCCCTCAACTGGCATGTCGGACGGGTCGGTTCCTAGACTGTGAGACGTGGTCCGGCCCAATGAGGAGGTCGAGGCACTCCTTCAGGAGTACGCGGACCTCATCGCCATCACCGGAGGCGACGCGTTCAAAGCACGCGCCTACGAGAAGGCCGCCCGCGCGATCGGCGGCTACCCCGCCGATGTCTCCCACCTCGACGTCAGGGGACTGAAGGAGATCCCGGGTGTGGGCAGGTCGATCGCCGAGAAGGTCATCGAGTACTTCCGCACCGGCAAGGTCACAGTGGTCGAGGAGAGGCGGGCCCGGATTCCCTCAGGGGTACGACAGCTCATCACCATCCCCACTCTCGGCCCCAAGAAGGCGATGGCACTCTACGAGGATCTGCACATCTCCTCGGTCGGCGAGCTGGCCGACGCCATCAAGGCGGAGAGGCTGCGCGACCTGAAGGGCTTCGGAGAGAAGACCGAGAACAACATCCTGCACGGCATCGCCCTCATGCAGCAGGCCGGAGAGCGGATCCTGCTGAGCACCGCCACGGAGGCCGCCGAGGACATCGTCACGGAACTCTCCCGGATCACCGGCTGTGAAAACTGTGCGTACGCCGGATCGCTGCGCCGCATGAAGGAAACCATCGGCGACATCGACATCCTCGTCGCCGCCGACCGGTCTGCCCCCTTCATGGACGCACTCACCGATCTGCGCTCCACCGCCAAGGTCATCGCACGCGGCCGGAAGAAGACCTCGATCCGTACAGTCGAGGGCATCCAGGTCGACCTGCGCGTGGTGCGACCGGAATCGTGGGGCGCCGGCCTGCAGTACTTCACCGGCTCGAAGGCGCACAACATCCGCACCCGGACGATCGCCGTCCACCTGGGGCTGAAGCTCTCCGAGTACGGACTGTTCGAAACCGAGGGCGGAAAGCGGGTTGCCTCCCGCTCCGAGGACGAGGTGTACGCCAGGCTCGGCCTGCCCTGGATCCCGCCCACGCTGCGCGAGGACCGAGGAGAGATCGAAGCCGGCCTGCGCGGCGAGCTGCCCGATGTGGTGACCGAACAGGACATCCGCGGTGACCTGCACACCCACACCGACCTCACCGACGGCCTCGCCCCGCTGGAGGAAATGGTGGCAGCGGCCGCCGAGCGGGGCTACGCGTACTACGCGGTCACCGACCACGCACCGAATCTGTACATGCAGCGCATGACCGATGAGAAGGTTCTTGCCCAGCGCGAACTCGTGCGGTCATTGAACGGCCGGCAGCACGGGATGCGGCTGCTGCACGGCATCGAGCTCAACATCGGCCCGGACGGGGAAGTGGACTGGCCCGGCGAGTTCCTCCAAGGCTTCGACATCTGCGTGGCCTCGGTGCACTCCCACTTCAACCTCGGCCGGGAGGCGATGACCCGTCGGCTCGTACGCGCCTGCGAGAACCCCGACGTCAACGTCATCGGCCACCCCACCACCCGTCTGATCGGCAAACGGCCAGGCATCGATGCCGACCTCGACGAGGTGTTCGCCGCCTGCGCCCGCACGGGCACCGCACTGGAGATCAACGCCCAGCCCGACCGCCTCGACCTGGGCGACGAGGACATCCTCCTGGCCAGGAGTCACGGGGCGAAGTTCGCCATCGACACCGATGCCCACTCCGTCCTCCACCTCGCGTACCTCCGCTACGGGCTCGGCGCGGCACAACGTGGATGGCTCACTTCGGAAGATGTGATCAACACGTGGCCACTGCGGCGGTTGCGCCGGTTCCTGCGAAAAGAACGGGCGGACTGATACACACAGGTGTCCCCACAGACATCGCGTAGTGGCCGTGGCCGGTGCTCACACGTCGAGCGTCACGGGGTTCGCCCAAACCTCCGGCCCGGGTAAGAGCCGGTTCGTCCAGTGTGACCACCCTCGGCGCGGCCCCCTGACGTCCGTCCGGTCGCCACGCCACCCGGCCGGCCGGGCTGCCACCAGCACGACTGCTGCCGCATCACCCCCTGCCGCCGGACCCGCTCGTCGAGAAACTGCCATACCAGACCGCCTTCGCACCCGATTCACCGATCCGATACACGTCCACGACCGCGCCGACGGCCACCACCAGGACGATCACCAGCACCGCGACGCGCACCGCAACGGAAGAGGCCGGCCGAGCCACGGCCGACACCCAGCTCTCGGCGGGGCCGTCGGCCGCACCGCTGCGGCCACGCTCCCAGCGGGAGCCGGCCCGGCTGAGCAGCCAGACGATGACCGTCAGCACGAGCAGGGCGATCACCCACGGAGTGAGCCCGGAGCCCATCTCGGCGTGCTCCTCCAGCAGCGCACCCCCCTGCACCCGCGCCTCCAGCCACTCGCCGGATTGGGTGGTCAGCACCACCAAGGCAAGGGTGATCAGCCCCAGTACAGGCAGCACCCAGCCGAGCCGACGCGCCGCCGATGGCCACAGCGTGCAGACGACGAGTGCCAACGCCGTCAGGGGGACCAGCACCACTGCGCCGTGAACGAAGAGGGGATGGCCAGGAAGGCCGTTGATCAGCCCGACATTCACGAGATCTCCTTCAGCGGGCCTGTGACATGTCACGCCAATTTATTGCGTTTCAGGCATTGCGTGCGCAGATATGTCCGTGTACGGGGGGCGTGCGCACGTATGGAGCAGTGCCCGGAGCCTTCATCTTCCTGGGAGAAATGCAGCCGCAGGACGTGTGCAGTCCGTAGAGGCAGGGCTCAGATCGATGAGTTGATCGGGGGCGAGGCCCCCGCGGGCGCGGGTCGAAGTCCGGTAGCCGGCTCCGATGGAGGCTCAGCCGTTCTTGCCCAGGCAGAGCAGGACATGTTCGGTGCCGCTCTCGTAGTAGTTGGCAACCACACCAGGGACGCCGAAGCAGTCGGCCGGCTTACCGTAGGTCTTGCTCTTCAGCACCTTGTACTGTGCGTTCGGATCCGAGCAGGCGAGGACGTGGACGTCGGGCTCGCTCTCCGTGCCCTTGTTCTGCACACAGTCGCCGACCTTGGCGGCGGAGGGCGTCCCCCCGCTGAACCAACCAAGGAGGGCGGCCACGAGCAAACCCACCAGCAGGACGCCGCAGGCTCCCAGGGTCAGCAGGCACCCACAGCCCTTCCACGGACTGGACTGCGAGCCAGGATCCTTCGGCTGGGCAGGAGATACGGTCACGGGGTCCTCATGTCCAGTACCAGGTCGCTATGTGATGGGCAGCCATAATAGCGATCGCTTCATGCACGAGGACGGCCTCGGAGAACAGCGGTCAGCCACTGGTACTGAGACCACCTCCGCTTGATTCCCGGCAGGGGCCAATCGGGATGCGCCGGCCGGCGGGGCAGCTGCATGCTGCATGCCGAGTCGCTGACCCGCGCGGCGGCTCGGACCACGCTCAGAGAGCTGCCGGGTCCCGCCTCTGCGCGGCCGTCGTCGACCGCGTCGCCTTCGGCGACGACATCATCGAGACCGGCACCGACTCCTCATTCGTTGCTGACGAATCGTGGGAGCCAGGCCGCTACTCGCATCGCGTCACATTCCCGGGGGGTGTGTCGTCCTACTGCGGAGAAGCCGTACTGCTGAGACACCGTCCAGCGCGCGGCGAAGGAACAGACCAGAGGAGAGACCGCATGTCGACAGCCCGGGCAACGAGCAACGCAGCGACACTCGACCGATTCCACTCCGCCGTGAACAGCGGCGACCTGGAAGTCATCTCGAAGGCCATCGACGAGTTCGTCGCACCGGACATGCTCTTCCACGCGCCGGTACCGATGGACGCGACGGGAGCAGAGGCCCTGAAGCGGGTGTGGGAGGTGCTCCTGAGCGCGTTCCCCGACATCCACGTTGCCGTCGAGGAGACGATCGCGGAGGGCGACAAGGTCGTCTCCAGGAACACGGTGACCGGGACCCACCGGGGCGAGTACCAGGGGCTGCCGCCCACCGGAAAGACCGTCACCTACAACGAGATCTTCATCTTCCGCTTCGCCGGCGGGCGGATCGCCGAGATCCGGGGCATCGTCGACGTCCTCGCGCAACTGCGCCAGCTCGGGGCCCTTCCGTCCTGACGAGGGCTGCGGGACAGCCCTTGGGTTTCGGCACCGCAACTGCTACCGAGAGGTCCTGGTCACTCATGCCACTTCAGCGGTTCTCGCCCTGATCCGGCGATCAGTTCGTTCACGGGCTCCGGGGTAGGCGGAAGACAGCAGCGTTCACTTCCCATATGTACCGACTGCAGTCGGCGTCACTGATGCCGAGAAGCGGGCGGGGCGGGTACCGCAGGGTGCCCGCCCCGGGTGGGTCAGCCGTTGTAGGGGGCAGTGACGTCCAGGACCCAGGTCACGCCGAAGCGGTCGGTGAGCATGCCGTACAGCGGCGCCCACGCCGCGGGCTCCAGTGGACGCAGCACCTTCGAGCCGTCGGCCAGACGCTGCCACAGGGCGCTGATCTCATCGGCGTCCTCGCCGCGCACGGACACGAAGAACGGGTTGGCGCCCTGTTCGTACGGCATCGCCGAGGGGACGTCGTAGGCCATGACGTGGAAGCCGTTGTCGGCGACCACCTCGCCCCACATGACCTGGTCCGCCTCGCTCTCGTTCTGGACGTTGCCGGCGTCCTTGTAGGTCACAACGACGGCACGCCCGCCGAAGACGGACCGGTAGAAGTCCAGCGCTTCGCGGGCAGCGCCGCGGAAGTTCAGATGCGTGGTGGTGGTGACGGACATGGCCTGCTCCTAGCCTGATATGTGCCGACTGAAACGATCACAGTCACGACGGGGCGAAATGCCCTGATCCGTGATCTGGGATATACCGTGCCACCCATAGAGGACAGCTTGTGTCCTCTACTTCGGTCATCATGAAGACATGCAGAAAACGTCCTCGCGGCTCCTCACACTGCTCTCCCTGCTCCAGACCCGCCGGGAATGGAGCGGAGAGGACCTGGCCGAGCGGCTGGAGGTGACCGTGCGCACCGTTCGCCGCGACGTCGGCCGACTACGCGCCCTGGGCTACCCCATCGCAGCGGCCAAAGGGCCCGCCGGCGGATACCGCCTGCAGCCCGGAACGCATCTGCCTCCGCTGCTCTTCGACGACGAACAGGTCATCGCTCTGGCCGTCGCCCTGCAGAGCACCGCCCACCCCGCGATCGCAGAGGACGCCGACCGCGCACTCGCAACGATCCGTCACGTACTGCTCCCGCGCCTACGGCAGCGCATCGACGCACTCCGGTTCACCACCCTCCGCCCACCCGAACAGGAGACCTCGGCCACCAAGGCTCTTGACCTGCTCACCACCTTGAGCACCGCGATCCGGCGCCGCGAAGAACTACGCCTGGACTACACCCCGCACCTCGACGCCGCACCGCAGCAACGCCGTGTGCAGCCACATCACCTCGTGGCCTGGCGCACCCACTGGTACCTGCTGGCCTGGGACCTCGACCGCGACGACTGGCGAACCTTCCGCACCGACCGCACGACCCCACGTACTCCAACGGGCCCGCGCTTCACCCCACGCCAGGTGCCGGGCCAAGACATCGCTTCGTTCGTCACCAGCCGGTTCCGCGGATCCGATGGCACCGACGCCACCTGGCCCTGCCAAGGCGAGGCAACCCTGGATCTCCCCGCCACAGAGGTCATCCCCTACACCTCCGACGGCATAGTCGAACCCCTCGGCCTCGCACGATGCCGGCTCATCACCGGGTCCTGGTCCTGGACCGCACTCGCCGCCGACCTGGGCCGCTTCGACGCGGACATGCACGCCATCAGCCCGCCAGCCCTCCGCCAGGCCTGCACCACGCTCGCCCGGCGCTACGCCAACGCCGCAGCCCCGCGTGTGGAGCGAACGCAGGGAGCCTGATTGATGCACCCAAGTGCCGCCCGCCGGCATTGCTGCTGACTGTGGGACAGGCGGCGGACGGCCCGCAGTCCGTCCCCGTCCGGAAGAAGGTGCGGGTGCGCGGGCCTGGCGGCCGTCCCCGCACCCGGCCTGACGCGGTCGCCCGAGACAAGGCCCACTTCTCTCGTGGTAATCGCGCCCACCTGCGGAAGCGCCGCATCGAGGCGGTCGTCCCGGAGAAGAAGGATCAGGCTGCCAACCGGAAGATGAAGGGCAGCAGGGACGGCGGGCCCGTCGACCATGACACCGAGCACTACAAGGAACGGAACACAATCGAACGCACGATCAACGGAATGACGGCATGGCGAGGCATCGCCACCCGCTATGACAAGACCCCCGGGTGCGCTCCCTAAGCGCTGTCCCGTATCCCGTCAGCCGGCCTGGCGAGACTGGACAGCCCCCACAACTCGGCGATCAGGCCGTGCTGAACTCGGAAGATCTCCATCATGGTGGATGCAGGCTCCGCGCCGTTCAGCACGGAGTTCGAAAGCCCGCGCAGCACCGAACGGACGGCGACCCGGTCGCGGTCCACAAGCATGTCCTCGACGGAGACCTGAATGTCGGGATGGGCTGCGAACATCCTGGCCCAGGCATCTGCGACAGCCGCGATACCAGCCGCTCTCAGCGGGTGACTCACGAAGTCCGGTGCGAGGATCGTCTCCAGGGCGGCCAGGTCCCGGCCATTGAATGCCTCGTACATGCGCAGGCCGACAGCCCTTGCTTCATTCGCTTTGCCTGTCATCGACCCACTTCCAACTCGTAGTCGAACCAGATCCGATGCGTTCCATCGGCGTCGACGGCCATTCCTCCGGCACCAAAGATCCCGGCCAGCTCTTCCGTGCCGCTCGCGGGCACGATGGTGAAGAACTCCGCAGTGCGATCGCTGCCGGACGTCGTCGCCGAGTGCACGAAGTTGAAGGCGCCGGCCCGGCCGCGCAGCGAGCCTTCGAACGATTCCATGGCCACATAGGTGCCCACGCCGGTCGTCTGGTCGAAGGCAGCGGTGAACAGGGTCGCCGAGCGACCGGCAATCGCGCCTTCGAAGTGCTTCTCCATCGTCGCGACACCCACCGGAAGCCCGGTGGACACAGCCGGGTCCGGTTTCAGCTCAGTCGGTACGAACGCTTTGACAGTGAACGTTCCTGTAGCTCTCATGGCATGACCGTATCGGCGCGGTCTGACATCGCCCTCCCTCTGGATGGCGAAGGCCGAAGCGCTCACAGCCTGCTCCACTCTCCATCGTGCACCAGGCGGTTGGTCCGCAGCGCGGACGGCTGGGTCGGGATCTACCGACTCACCTCCGCCGCCAACCGCAATCCGCGGTTGATCACGACTCGATACGCGCCCTGAGGCGTTTTTCGAAAGTGCTGTTCACAGTCATTCGTAGCGAAATCCGCTGGTGCCGGCGCACCGGTTTGGACAAGCTGCGAGACATGGACTGGACGCCCCTGCTCTCCACACTGACCGGTGCCGTCATCGGCATCGCAGCCACTCTGATCGCCGACCGCAACCGGGGGCGGCGGGAGGAAGCCAGGCATGCTCTGGAAGTACGGCGCGAGGTTTACACGGAGTATGTTTCCGCCCTCAAAGCCGCGGGTGAGGAGATACGGGCCGTCGCCCTGGGCGACCACATGTCC
Organism: Streptomyces sp. NPDC093149; assembly: GCF_044754145.1. NCBI lineage: Bacteria > Bacillati > Actinomycetota > Actinomycetes > Kitasatosporales > Streptomycetaceae > Streptomyces > Streptomyces sp. NPDC093149. The sequence continues at coordinate 129,113 of NZ_JBIVON010000003.1, read as the reverse complement.
GAGTCGGCACGCGACGCGGCGGTGCGGGAGGCCGTGCGCGGCACCGGCATCTACACGGCGAGCGAGCGCCTCTGGCTCGTGGGCCCGCCGCAGGTCGTGGTGGCGGGGAACGAGGCGTTCCACTGCCTGCGCGCGATCCGCGACGCCTATGCCCGTGGAGTGGCTGTCGGCTCCGCCGACGACGCGCCCCTGATAGAGCGGCGACGCAAGGCCATGGCGCAGATGCGTCGCCTCATGCGTGAGGACCTGGGCATCGGACCCCTCGGAATCGAGTGATGTGTCACCAGCCCTGAGCTCGTCCCAGCGTCGCGAGGTCCCCGCCACCGTGCTGGTCGCAGTCATTCGTCGAGGGCCGCGACCAGCACGGTCGCCTCGTGGCGGACGGCGGGCTTGTCGCACCTCGTTGCCGCTGCTCGATGGCGCTTGGGACGGTTGATGCCGCACTCCACCGCATGGCGCCCTTCGTGATCCGCGGCGTCGGAGCCCCAACACCCCACTCACGTCGAGAGATCCGGGAAACTGCGTCCAGGTCACCCGCCTCCCGCCCACTCCTCGGGAGTCGTGTCCAGCAGCGCGGCGAGGCGGGCGCGGTCCGACAGCGGGCCGTGGCCGCCGGTCACACGCAACGCGGCGCCCGCCGTGAGGTGCCCCAGCCGCAGTATCCGTACGGTGACCTCGCCGCGCAGCAGCCCGACGGGGAACCCGGCCGCGAACGCGTCACCGGCGCCCACCGGTTCGACGACTGCGACCCTGGGCGCGGGCACGGTGTGGACGTCGGATCCGTCGCAGGCGGTGGCCGCCCGCGGTCCGTCCTTGACGACGAGAATGCGCGGTTCCGGCAGCAGGTCCCGTACGGCGAAGGCGTCGCCCAGTCCGTCTCCCCACAGGGCCTGTGCCGCGTCGAGGCCGACGAACGTGATGTCTGCCCGTCGGACGAGCCCGAGCAGGACGACGGCCGCCGTCCCGTCCGGCCACAGGGCGGCCCGGTGAGTGCCTTCGGCGCCCCCGACCGCCTCGCCGGCTTCGGCGGAGTCGCCCGGTTCCCCGCGGATCCGGCAAGATCAGCGGGAATCTGCGGCGCCCTCAGCGATACAGCCGCAGACTCCGGCGCGCCTTCTGCACCTCGGCGCTGTTCAGCATCCGAAGGCGCAAGGAGCCCCGGCGGATATACGACCGCAAGCGAGCCGAGGGCAAGCGCAATACCCAGGCCGTCCTCGCCCTGACCCGCCGTCGCGTCAACGTCCTCCGGGTCCTTCTACGCGACGGACGGACCTATGAGCCCCTGCCGCCGGCGGCGCTTGCAGCGTGACGCCTCTGTCGTACAGCCGATCTGCCGGGTCAGCGGTGACGGTCGACAGGCGGGCAGGCCTGCGGGAGTATCCGCTTGCGGCATCCGACGGTGAGGGGCCCGGTGATCACTCAAGGAGTAAAGGTCACGGCGCGGTGCGACGACTGCGGTGGCGTGCTGATACTCGACGTCGGCCAGAGCATCGACCACGGGCAGTTGTGGTGGGGCACCGAAGGCCCATGCACTGCCTGCCCCAACGGATGGTGCGAGCAGGACACAGGCGGAGCGACGCCTGACGAGATCAGGAATGCCCTGCTGGCAGAGCACGGGCCCGCACGGCTTCGCCTCGCGGACGACGAGTCGAGCCTCGTCCCCGTCTTGCGAGTCCTGCGCGAAATGCTCCACCTGTCCCTGGGCCGGGCACGGGTGATGGCCGGCGCGCTCCAAGAGACCGGCCTGGTTGGCACGCTGGTCGAGATGGAGCTCATTGCCGACGGGCTGCAACGCCGATCAGTCGCTACAAAGATCGAGAGGTGCGAGACATCGACCGACTGAACCCCCACGCACCCAACCAGAACGGCTCGACAAACGGCATTAGGAATCGGTGACCCGGATGATCGTCTTGCCGGGGATGCGCGTGGCGGGGGCGAATGCGGCGGGTGCTTCGGCGAGTGGTCGCACCGCACCGACGACCGGCTTGAGCCGGCCGTCCCTGAGCTGCTGGGCGAGGTCGGTGAGCCGGGCGCGGTCGGGTTCGACCACGAAGAAGACCGCCCGCCCGTCCTTGGGCTGGACGTTGGGCGGCATGGCGATGGTGACGAGCGTGCCACCCGCGCGCACCAGGGTGGCCGACCGGTCGAGGATGTCCCCGCCGATCACGTCGAACACGACGTCGACCGCACCGGCGTCCTCCAGCTTCTCCGTCTGCAGGTCCAGGAAGGTGTCGGCGCCCAGGGCGAGCGCCCGGTCCCGGTCGGCGGACCGGCCGGTGCCGATGACGCGGGCGCCGGCCTCGCGGGCGAGCTGCACCGCAATCGAGCCGACGCCGCCGACGGCGCCGTGGATCAGGACGGTCTGGCCCGTGGTGAGGCGGCCGTGGTCGAACAGGCCCTGCCAGGCGGTCAGCCCGGAGATCGGCAGCGCGGCGGCCACCGTGTGGTCGATGTCCGCCGGCAACGGAGCGAGGTTTCGGGCTTCCACCGCGGTGTACTCGGCGAGCGTGCCGTTGCGGGCCCAGTCGGCCAGGCCGAACACCCGCTGGCCGACGCTCAGGCCGGTGGTGCCGTACCCCAGCTCTTCGACGACACCCGACAACTCGTGTCCGGGCACGCTCGGCGTCCGGTCGCGGCCCGCGCGATCGGTCCAGGTGCCCGGCCAGTCGAGCTCTCCGGGGGTGAAGCCCGCGGCGTGCACCCGCACGATGACGTCGTTCTCGGCCGCGTGGGGGTAGGGCATGTCCGACAGGGACAGCCCTGCGGGACCGGCGTCACGATCCCGAGCAATGATGGCTTGCATGACAGTCCTTACTGGGAGTGAGGTTCCCTCTGCGCGGGAGGTGCTGACTGGCTGGTCAGAGGGGGTTGACGGAGTTTCAGGTGAACTGGCTCGGCCACTGCCTGGTCGGCGTAGTGCATCTCCTCGAACTCGATGGGACTGAGGTAGCCGAGCCGTTCCTGGATGCGGCGGGGGGGTGTGGAAGCCGTCGGTGCACTCGGAGAGCGCGCGATCGGCCTCGGCTCTGGCGGCTAAAACACGACCGCGGATGCACTCAGTCTTGACCAGCATCCCGAGTTTCTCCGCCAGGGCGTTGTCGAACGATTTCCCGACCGAGCCCTTGGATCCCTGGATTCCGGCCCTGACCAGGCGTGTTGTGAGATTGACGGACGTGTATCGGCAACCGTGGTCGGCGTGGTGGATGAACCGACCAGTGGCGACCTCGTGGCCGGCGCGAGCGTATTCCGGCGAGCTCGGGTCCAGGTCGGCGTCCGTGCCCGCTGTACCGATGTTCCCCAAGGCCGTATCCGGGCAGGATCACCGCTACGGGCTTCAGTTTCCTGAACATCTACGAGTGGTGTCGGGCAGGGTGGCAGGCTGTCGCGGGTGACGGAGTGGTTGAAGAAGTTCCGCCGCGATTGGCGTGCGTCGGCGCGGGTACGGCGGGCCGCGTGGCGGCTGGAGCAGGCCGAGCGAGAGCGGGACCGGGTCCTGGCTGCCGCCCGGCACGAGAAGGTCTCCGTCCCGAAGGGCGCCGAGGCGGCGCGGACCAGCTCCCCGGGAGGGCGGCTGACGGGGTGTCGGGTGCACTGTCGCGGGAGGCGAGCTCGCTCCGCGTGACATGCCGTCAACGTCCGGGCGTGTCCGGATCGATCAGGAATCGAGAAGCGTGGCTCACAAAGCCGCCTCTAGCCTGCTCGCCATGGACATCACCATTCACACGACTTCTCTTCCGCACGACGACCCGGACGCGTCGCTCGCCTTCTACCGCGACGTCCTCGGCTTCGAGGTCCGCAGCGATGTCGGGCAGGGCAGGATGCGCTGGATCACGGTCGGCCCGGCCGGTCAACCGGGCACATCGATCCTTCTGGCGCCGCCTGCCGCCGATCCCGGCATCACCGAGGACGAGCGCCGCGTGATCACCGAGATGATGGCCAAGGGCACCTACGGCTGGGTTCTGCTGGCCACCCCGGACCTCGACGCCACGTTCGAGAAGGTGCAGGCCGGTGACACCGAGGTCGTCCAGGAGCCGACCGAGCAGCCGTACGGCGTCCGCGACTGCGCGTTCCGTGACCCCGCGGGCAACCTGGTCCGCATCCAGGAGCTGCGCTGAGCCGTGCGGGTGCCGATGCGGCCGTGCGGGCCGACATCGCGACCAACCATGAGAAACGCGGCGGCGCACCGGGGCGGAAGTTTCTGCCCTGCCCGTCGCCCGCCAGGGCCGGGTCCGGGTCCTCGTCGAACCGGCCATGAGCCCGGACTCCGTCCTGCTGCTGTCCGGCAGTTGCTCGACCGGCCGATCGAGCCCGGCGGGCCGGTCCGCGCCACCGGGCGTCTGGGGGTGCCTGCCGAGGCGGGGCACCCCCAGACGCCCGAAGACGTCGATGGAAATGGAAGATGAAAAACAAAGGGGACGGTTCTCATGTGTAAGCCTGAATGGCGGCGTGCACGCGTCCAGGCGCAGCGCCTGGCTGATCTCACGCGGCTGCGCCGCGTCCGCGACCGGATCGACAGGGAATACGCGCAGCCGCTGAACGTGGAGGCGCTCGCCCGTGATGTGAACATGTCCGCCGGGCACCTGAGCCGGCAGTTCCGGGGCGCCTACGGTGAGTCGCCGTACGCGTACCTGATGACGCGTCGCATCGAGCGGGCGACGGCGCTGCTGCGGCGGGGCGATCTCAGCGTCACCGAGGTCTGCTTCGCGGTCGGCTGCGCGTCGCTGGGCACGTTCACCACCCGTTTCACCGAGCTGGTCGGCATGCCGCCCGGGGTCTTCCGGCGCCAGGCGGCGGGCGTGGCGGCCGACCATGCCGATGTTGCGGGTACGGCCCGCGAGGCGGGGTCGGCGATCGAGGTGGAGGGGATGCCGGCGTGCGTGGCGAAGCAAGTCTCAAGACCGGTCAGGATTCGAGAAGCCCCGGCGGCCGCTCAGCCCCTAGCGTGATGGTCATGGCAACCACCACTTCCACCGCAGCCAACACGTCCCTCGCGTCCGTCACCCTTGAGGTGGCCGACCCCGAGGCCGCCCGCCGCTTCTACAGCGCCTTCGGCGTGGACACGTACATACGCCTGCGGGCGTCCGAGGCACACTCCACCGGATTCCGCGGCTTCGCCCTGGCGCTCACGGTGTCCGGGCCGGCCACCGTCGACAGCTTCGTCGGTGCCGCCGTGGACGCCGGCGCCACGGTGCTGAAGCCCGCCGCGAAGTCGCTGTGGGGCTACGGCGGCGTCGTCCAGGCCCCGGACGGGACGATCTGGAAGATCGCGACCTCGGCGAAGAAGGACACCGGCCCCGCCACCCGCGAGATCGACGAGATCGTCCTCCTGCTCGGCGTCGAGGACGTGAAGGCCACCAAGCAGTTCTACGTCGGCCGGGGCCTGACCGTCGCCAAGAGCTTCGGTGGCAAGTACACCGAGTTCGCCCCCGGTCAGTCCAGCCCCGTCAAGCTGGCGCTGTACAAGCATCGTGCCCTTGCCAAGGACCTCGGCGTCCCCGCCGACGGCACCGGCTCGCACCGCATCGTCCTCGGCAGCACCGCCGACACCTTCACCGACCCGGACGGTTTCGCCTGGGAGGCTGCCGCGCCGCTCGCCCACACACCGTCCTGACTCCCGGCCCCCACAGCCCCGCCCCGCCTGATCCTGCACGAGAGGAAACCTGCCCCATGCCGTCCACGAAGTCGCCCGCCGAGGACTCCGGAACGACCACCGAGAAGTACAACGGATTCACCGCCGAGGAGCGGGCCGCGATGAAGGAGCACGCACGCGAGGAGAAGAAGGCGGCGGCGCGGCGCGGTTCGTCCCGGGCGGAGAAGGAGGCGGCGGCGGAGCGGGACGTGCTCGCGAAGATCGCCGAGATGCCGGAGGCGGACCGCGTCCTCGCCGAGCGGATCCACGAGATCATCAAGACCGCCGCTCCGTCCCTCGCGCCCAAGCTCTGGTACGGGATGCCCGCGTACGCCAGAGACGGCAAGGTCGTCTGCCATTTCCAGAGTGCGGAGAAATTCAAGTCGAGGTATGCCACGCTCGGCTTCAGCGACCAGGCGGCACTCGACGACGGCGCCATGTGGCCGACCGCCTACGCGGTGAGGGAGCTGACCGCGGCCGACGAAGAGCGCATCAGCGCGCTTGTCAAGAAGGCTGTGGGCTGAGGCCGGCCGGGACAGAACCGGCGGCGAAAGTGACCGGGCCGTGGAACCGTGAAGAATGTGCACACGCTTGGCACAACGCGTCGCCACGGCCCGGCCGGTTCCGCAGGAAGGCGAGCCGGAACGCGCCAGTTCTGCCCCTCACCGACGCGCTCAGCCCGCCGATGCTGAGGCGGACGCTGGGAGCTCGGCTGGGACACACACGAGAGGTACGGCCGACCTGAAGAGCCGGCCGACCTGAACCAGGAGTTCATGACGGTTCAGGAGACAGCCTTTCTTCTCAGGTGCAGCCGTCCCTACCATGCGGCGGCGTCTGCAGGCCCTCGGCATCAAGAGCGAGCCCGGACGTCGGATCTTGACCAGCAAGCAGGACCGGCCCGACATCCATAACGCCCCCAGGGTCACGCCGCAGAAAACCCGCCGCTAAGACCGACCGGCAATTGGGGGGCGGCGTCGCGGGGCTGGGCACGCACATCTGCGGCGTTGTCGTCGGTCAACAATGCTCCGCGTTGCCTCCCTCCTCCGCCTTGCAGACGCACGCACCCAGCCCCGCTCCTTCTTCCCCCCCCATTTGCCGGCCGGTCTAAGTGGTCGGCTCTGTAAATCCTTCGGGGGTTGACTCCGGAACCTGTGTCGTGCGTGGTGCCGGGGCAGGTGTTGCCGTGGGAACGGGAGTTGTGACGGATCTTGTGAGCCACCGCCGCATTTCAGAGGGACACCCGCGCTGTTCTGCCAGCGGCGAACCCCGGCCCGACCGGACTCGACGATCACTACAGTCCAATCTCATGACGACGATTACCACGCGCACGGTCCAGTACCCGGCCGACGGTCTGACGATGGTCGGGCACCTCGCGCTCCCGGCCGGTGTCGGCCGCCGGCCCGCGGTGCTGCTCGGACCAGAGGGCATGGGGCTCAGCGACGTCGAGCGCCACCGGGCCGATGCTCTCGCCGAACTGGGATACATAGCGCTGGCCTTCGACCTTCACGGCGGGCGCTATTTGGGTGACCCCGAGGAGATGCTGGCCCGTTGCCTGCCACTGCTCGCCGACCCCGACCGGATGCGAGGCATCGGCCACGCGGCGCTCGACGTGTTGCGCGCCGAACCGCGGACCGACCCCGACCGGATCGCCGGTATCGGCTACGGCACCGGGGGCGCGATCGTGCTGGAACTCGGGCGCGACGGCGTCGACCTGCGCGCGATCGGGACAGTCAACGCAACTACCACGGGCCGACCGGGCGAGGCGGCGCGCATTCGCTGCCCGGTATGGGCCGGGGTCGGGTCGGAAGACCCGATCATGCCACCCGCGCAACGGAACGCGTTCACCGCTGAGATGCAGGCAGCGGGCGTCGACTGGCGCCTCGCGGTCTACGGCGGCGCCCTTCACGCCTTCCACCACCCACCGGTCGACCACCCCACGGTCCCCGGCGTCGGCTACCACCCACAGCACGCACAGCGAGCCTGGCGCGACGTCGTCGACCTGCTCGCCGAGTGCCTGCCCGTGACGGAGTGATCTGGTCAGTCCCAGCTCGGGCGCCCGCTGACCGCCGCGATGCCTGGGCTCCACTGCCACGGCGGGCAGGGAAAGCTGCGGCTCGCCAGTGATCCGCTTCGGCCGATCGGCTCGCCCGCCATACCCCTCCGCACTGCCTGTCCGATAGCCCCGAGTGCCGCCGAAGGCGCGCGACTGAAGACGATGGCCTACGGCCACAAGACCGAGCACCGGCTGCGGGGGCGTGCACAGGTGGTGCTGCACGCCGCGTGCGAACGCTCCAACGCGCGTATCGCCCAAGAGACGGGGCTGCACCTGGACACCGTGCGCCGCTGGCCTGGACGGTTCGCCGAACAGGGCTTGCCCGGGCTCAAAGACCGTCAACGCTGCGGCCGCCCGCCGGTGTTCACACCGCTGCAAGTCGCCGAGGTCAAGGCGCTGGCCTGCCGGCTGCCCGCCGAGAGCGGAGTGCCGCTGTCCCGCTGGTCATGCCCGGAACGGGCCTATGGGGCCACCCGGCAGGGCATCGCTGCGTTCGTGTCGGCGTCCACCGTGCGCCGCTGGCTGGCCGACGACGCGCTCAAGCCCTGGCAGCACCACTCCTGGATCTTCATCACCGACCCCGACTTCCGCGCCGAAGCCCAGCGTGTGCTGGACCTGTACGCCCGCACCTGGCAGGGCACCCCGCTCGACGCCGACGAGTACGCCATCAGCGCCGACGAGAAGACCTCCATCCAGGCCCGCTGCCGCTGCCACCCCACCCTCGCCCCCGGCCAGGCCCGCGCCATGCGCGTCAACCACACCCACGGACGCGGCGGCGCCCTGGCCTTACCTCGCCGCCTACGACGTCCACCGGTCGAAGGTGTCCGGCCGCACCGAGCCGCGCACCTGCATCGACCCGTTCATGAACCTGGTCACCCAGGTCATGACCCGCGCGCCCTACGCCAGCGCGAAACGCGTGTTCCGGGTCGCGGACAACGGCTCCGCCCACCGTGGGCAGAAGGCCGCCGACCGCCTCACGGCAACATTCCCGAACGCGGTGATGGTCCACACCCCCGTGCACGCCTCCTGGCTGAACCAGGTGGGGATCTACTTCTCCGTCGTCCAGCGCAAGGTGGTCACACCCAACGATCTCACCGACCTTGCCCAGGCCGAGAACCGGCTCCGAGCATTCGAAGACCGCTGCAACGCCACAGCACAGCCGTTCCAGTGGAAGTTCACCACCTCCGACCTGGACGATCTACCGGCCGGACTCGACCGGCACACCGCCGATCATCAAGAAGAATCCTCCGTCGCGCCGGCGGCGTGATCAACCCCCGAAGGACTTACGAACTCGACCACTAAGTGACCGTTCCGGCCCACCCGGCCGCGCCCCCTGCGCCCATACGAGCCCCGTGTGGCGCCTGTGAGCACGCCAGGCAGGTTCTCCCCCACCCGGCACGACCGGATCACGCCCTACCCGCGCTGACGGCCCGCCCGGACCCTGTGAAGCATGGGGGACACCGGAACACCGCAGACCGCCCAAGTGTGGGCCGAACTCCAGCAAGCCATCGACGACGCCCAAGGCCGCGATGACGGCGCCATCCCCGGCCCCGAACCCGCACCCGCCTGCCCCGACTGCGGACTTGCCGGCGACATCCACCCCACCCACTACCGACAGTGGATCCGCCTCGAGCCCGAAGACCCCGAACCCCTTGCCGCGCACACCATCCCGCCCCGACAGCGCTGGCACATCGACCCGGACGGCACCGCCTGGAACTCCCAGGACACTGAACCTCGGCCGGGGCAGACTTGCCGGATCAGCCACCACCTCGTCTGCCCCCGCACCGACCGCCCCGACCTCGCCAGGTGGCTGACCGCCCGAACCGCGGCAAACGAGGAACGCTGTGTACTCCTGCAGGCCCAGCTACGGGTACAGGGCGACGTCGCCTGACCGGCCCGGAGCCGTGTGCTGCGGCTGGGCTCACCCACCTCCGGTGACATGTTCTTCACCCCGGCCCCCTGTACCCCGGATCAGCGCTCTGGCCCGAGGTACAGCCGTGTCATCACCAGAACCCCCGGCCCGGTCCTGCATCCTGAGCCAATGGCCGAAACCTTTGACCACGCCCCGCAGGTATGGAACGCCGCACAGCTCCGCGAAGCGATCAAAGACCTGCCCGACGACACACCCATCCACATCGGTATCGCCGAGGACCCCGGCGATTTCGACGGGTACCGCGAATCCGTCCTCGTTGACGCCCACCACGTCGAGAATTGGTGGCCGGCCACCTTCGATGCACCGGAACGCACCGAGAAAGAGAAGGCGATCACCTTGTTCGCCGACTGGACGCCCGGGGAGTACGACCTCCTCGACTGAGCGAACCCCGATCGGCTACTGGGCAGTGCTTGCCCAGCCGATCCACGCCACGAGGCCCTGTACTGCTGCCTGCTGCTGGGTCGGCCGCTTGTCCCGGGTGTCGTCCGCCGAGGCCGACAGGACGATGAGTCTGGCCAGGGTGAGGCGTTTCTGCGCCTCTGGGTGACCGAGAGGCGGTTTCTGCGCCTCTGGGTGACCGACCGGACGTGTTGGCGGAAAGCACTTCGATCCATGTGCCGCTCGTCGAGTTCAGGATCGGCGTCGTGCTGCGTCGGGTACGGAGTAGCGGCGGCCGGGCAGGACGGGGCAAGTGTCGCCGCAGCCGAGGCTGCTTGAAGCGTACGAAGACCGGGCTGTCGTCATCCACATTGCCGGGTGCCGGAAAGCAGTCACGCGGGCCGTCTGCCGTACTCGGTAGATGAGGGGGCGCGTCTGGGCGGTCATCATGATGAGCCGGTGGCGGTCTGGCGTTCTGAGGTCCGCGGGAAGCAGGAGAGGGAGGCGCGGATGCTCGGGGCCGTGACCGAGGTGTTCGACAGGGCCGTGGACCTGCTCGTCGTGGCCTTGGGGCTGGGCTGCGTGTGGCTGGGTTGGCGGGCCGTGTTCCGACCTCGCCGGCCACCGGAGCCGATCCAGGGGCCCGTGTGGGTGGTCCGCGCCTGGGGGCTCGGCTTTGTCCTGCTGGGGATCTCTCTCGTCGTCGAGACGATGACCCTGATGGCAGGCGGAGAGCCGGGGTGGCCGGCGAGCGTGATGCGCTGGGTCGCCGGGCCGCTCGTGGTCGGCTCGATCGTGGCGGCCTGCGCCGCCCGGTGGCGGGAACGCCGTCGGACCCGGACCGTGAATGGGCGGCGGCCGTAGTGGACCGGGCCATCTCCTGGAGCGAGGCGACGCTCGTGGCCGCGGTCTGCTGGGTGGTCAGCGGCCTGGGTTGCACCGTGAGCGCCGCCCTCGACGAGCCGCAACTGTCCGTGGCTCCCCTCATCGGGCTGGGGCTTGTGCAGTGGTTCTGGGCGCGCCACCGCTCCTGGCCGGCAGCGGTCGCGGCGGGCCCCGCGGGGGCTGTCGTGCTGTTCGCTCTTGTCGACGTCCTGCGACCGGAGCTGGGCCGGTATGTCGCGGACGCGCTGTCCACGGGGGCCGCGGCGACCGTCTCCGTGGCCGTGCTCACGCTGGTGGGGCGTAGAAGGGGACGCCTTCATGACGCCGCACGCTGATCCGCGCGTTGGCCACCGCCTCAGCCTGCCGCCCGAGCCGGGTGCTGTGCGGCGCCGTACCGTCTGGCACCGCGGATGGGGGCTGTGCGCGGCTCTGCTCGGCATCACGATGCTCCTCCTCGGCGTCACGGGGCTGGCCGCCATACCCGACCTGATCGAGGACGAGAAGGCGTTTCGCACCGCGACCCCGTGCACTGCCCTGTCCTCTCCCCGCGACGACTGCCTGCGCTCGTACGACGCGACAGTGACCCGCACGGTGATCAAGGAACAAGCCAAGTCATCGCAGTACACGCTGTACCTGGACGGCCCGACGCAGGTGCCCCGCAGCATCGACATGGGCGCCTCGGAGCCGCTGCTCAAGCGCCTGCGCCCCGGTGACAACGTAATGGTCACCCTCTGGCGGGACTACGCGCCCGCGGTACGGCAGGGAAAGATCTCCCAGGAGACCGCCGACACCCCACAGGGGGAGCCGGCGTTCGTGTGCGCGCTCGCCCTGGCGGTGCTCTCCGGCGGCGCGTACGGCCTGTACGCGGGAGGCACAGCCCTGAGCCGAGCCCGGCGCCACGCTGTGCAGGCCCTGCCCGCCACACTAGTGACGCGGGGCAAGGAAGCGGCCGGAGCAGCCCTGTGCACACTTCCGGCCCTGGTAGTAGGCGACTTCACGAACGTTCCGGTCATGCTGGTGGTATAGCTGGGGCTGCTGCCGTTGGTCCGAAGGGTCGTGCACCGGCAGCAGCAGCGCAGTACGGGACGGCACGCCCGGCCGCCCGTGTCCACAGCCTGACGGATCCACGGGCCCTGAATACCCCGGGCCGTCTCACGCCGTCACAGCCTTGCTGCACAACGGCGAGGAGCGGAGCGAGGCGTGGAGCGGTGCGGGTCGGCGCGGATCGGACGGCCCGGCAGCGGCAGCGGCAGCGGCAGCGGCAGCGGCAGCGGCAGCGGACGGAGAGCAGCAGACGGCGGACCGGGGCTTCGACACGAAGGCGGAACGAGTGGAAGCCGGGCGACCAGACACCGTCGCCGTCGGCGAAGAGGATCGACGCGCCTTCGGGCACGACAGGTGTCGTCGGCGGCGCACTTGGTTCACGGTGGCGACGCGACAACTTGACTGGCGGATAGTTAGCCCCCATATTACTTCGCATGAGTGACGAGGACGCGAACCCCGGCGCCGCACCCACGCTCGAACAGGCGCGGAAGCAGATCGAACGGTACGGGCTTGATGCCGACCCGCAGGCGGTGCTTGTCGCGGTGCGGCTCATGGCTACCGGGGCCCGTCTGGACCGGGCGTCCGAAGTACACTTCTCGCGCTCCGGGCTGTCGACCGGACGCTACCGCCTACTCGTGGAGCTCGAGGACAGCGGCGGCGAGAAGTCGCCGTCACAGCTCGCGAAGAGCCTTGGCGTCTCGCGCGCCACGGTGACCGGCCTGGTCAGCGGGCTTGAACGGGAGGGCCTGGTGGCTCGCCGCGCCTCCACGGAGGACGGGCGGGGTGCGGTGGTCGTCCTCACCGCGCGCGGCGCCCAGCAGCTGCGTGACATGGCCGCGGACCACTTCGCACGCCTTGAGGCGCTCGTCGGCGGACTGACCGCCGACGAACGCGGACTGTTCCTGGACCTCCTGGAGCGGATCACTCGGCGGATCGGCGCATTGACCGCCGAATAGCGCCACCGCGCTCCGCGAGGAGCGGCCGCCGACCCGACGGCATCACTCACCATGCCCCAATAGTTAGCTTCCTAATTATTTTTGAGGAGTCCCATGAGCAGTCCCCCGCGCGGAACCGCCCCACGCGGTACCGTCACGCGCACGTTCACCCTCTGGAAGGAAGTCGCGACCGCCTACCTGGGCCCCGCGCTCACCGCCGGGCTCGGCGGAGTCCTCAGCGGCCAGTCCGAACTGACCACGGCTGCCTTCACCTCCATCGGGGTCACCTCGGCCCTGGTGGCCTGCGCCGTCGGCGCGTGGCTGCACCGCCGTGGCCGGCCCCTCCGCTGGACGACCTCGGCGCCACGGCCGGTACTCGCCTTCGCGCTCACCGTTGCAGCGGCCGGAATCGGCGGCCTGGCCGGATGGTTCGCGTCCGATTGGCTGCCGTCGCACATACCGGTACCTGATGCCGGATGGCTGGAGCGGCTACGGATCGACCTGCCGTTGTCGGCCGCCCTGGCCACCGCCATCGTCACCTGGCGATGGCACGGCACGACATCCCGGCAACAAGGGTGACCCTGCCCTCCCCACTCGTTTCTCAGAACCCTTCATCTACGAAAGGCACATTGTGATCACCATCGTGGGCGCAACCGGCGCCACCGGCGGCGCGCTGCTCCGGCGGCTGACCGAACTCGACGTCCCCTGCCGCGCCGTCAGCCGCACCCCCGACAAACTGGGCGTCGCCGCCGGTGCGAGAACGCCGGTCGAGACCGTCGGCGCGGACGCCGCGGACCCCCGCACGCTCCGCGCCGCGTTCGAGGGTTCCACTCAACTGTTCCTCGCCATGGCCAACAGCCCCCACCAGGCCGAGCTGGAGACCAACGTGATAGACGCCGCAGCCGCGTGCGGGGTGCGGCACGTGGTCAAGCTGTCCGCCCCAGCAGCCGAGCCCGCCTCGCCGGTGGCCGTCTCCCGCGGCCACTGGCGGGTCGAGGAACACCTGGCGGCAACCGGCATGACGGCTACGCTGCTCCGGCCGTACGCATTCATGCAGAAGCTGCTCCTGAACGCCCCGGCGATCGCCCAGGGCGTGCTCATCGGGGCGATGCGCGAGGCGCCCTGCAACTACATAGACGTCCGGGACATCGCCGACGTCGCCGCCGAGATCCTCCTGCACCCCGGCCTCGCCGGCGTCACGTACACCCTGACCGGCCCGCAGCCCTTCAGTCATCCCGAGCTCGCCCGTCTGCTCGGTGAGCTGACCGGCCGCCCTGTCCGCCACGTCGACCTGCCGCCGAGCGAGTTTCGCAGCCATCTCCTGTCGACCGCACATATGCCGCCTTGGCTCGCCGACCACGTAGTGGAGATCCAGCAACTGGCCGTCGCACGCCCGGAGTCCCCCAACGACACCATCGAGAACGTCCTCGGCCGCCCCGCCAGGACACTCCGCTCCTTCATCCACGAGCATCTCCACACATTCGCCCCGACCCCCTGACCGACAGCTCAGCCATCCGCTCCCGGATCCTTCGCTCCTCTCCGAGAAGCGGCGCCGCTTCTCGGAGAGGACGTGTGAGACGGACACCGTCCGCAGCACGTCGCCGTCCAGCCCGGCGTCGTCCGTGGCCGGGACAGCCTGGGTCGGCGGCCCCTGGTCGGCGAGCAGTTCCAGCAGGTGGGTGCGGCGCTCGATGCACGGGCAGCTGCGGAGGCCTCCGGTGGCCGGGTCAGGGCGCTGAAGCACGTCCCAGCTGATGTATGAGGCGGGGTACCGGGCGACACGGGTCACGGACGACGCGGCCCGCTTTGAGCGTGTCGCCCTTCGGAGGACGGTCGTTTCCCGCAAATCGGGTCGACTGAGCCGTCCCGGCGGGCGTTCACGGTGTCGCGAGGATGCGCCGTACGAGGTCCGGAAGGGTCGACAGGTCCGCCGGGCAGGTGCCGCGCCAGGCGATGTGCCCGTCGGGGCGCACCAGGAGCGCGGCTCCGGCGTGGTCGGTGCCGATCAGGCGTGCCCACTGCCCGGTCTCCGCCTCCTGTTGTGCACCGGTGCGGACGGCCCGGAGGGTGAGGGGGATCCCCGCCTGGCGTACGGCTTCGGCCTGCAGCTGCCACTGAGGGTCGTCGTCTGCTGTGAGCAGGGTGAAGCCGGGGCCGATGAGGTCGAGGGTGGACGTCACGTCCGCGGGTCCTTGGGTGAGGCGGACGTGGGGTACGCGCTCTCCCGGTCGGCAGCCGGGACGGTAGCCGGCCGCATCCAGGGTGCTGTGGCCCCCGGCCGGCCCGGGGTCGGGGACGACGGCGGCGGAGCGGTAGGCGGCGGTCAGGAGGAGTTCGTCGTCGATGCGGTAGCCGGCGCGGTTCGTCGCGTTGTCCGTGGAGATGTCGATGACCTGACGCGCCACGGGGCGCCGCTCGGCCTCGTAGGTGTCCAACAGGGCCTCGCCGGCGTACCCGGCGGTGACGGCAGCGAGCTTCCAGGCGAGGTTGTCGGCGTCACCGATGCCGGTGTTCATGCCATGCCCGCCGGTCGGCGGGACGACGTGGGCGGCATCGCCCGCCAGCAGGACGCGTGAGCTTCGGTAGGAGTCGGCGAGTTGGGCGTTCATGCGCCAGGTCATCGTGTCGCGGATCGTCACGTCCAGGTCAGGGATGCCGACGGCCGTACGGACGAGCCCGGCCAGGACCCGGTGGTCCTTCGGATCCGCCCCTGCACCCGCGTCCGCGGCGAGGGGGTACTGGTAGATCCAGTGACGGTCGTTGTCGACGGCCATGAACCCGCCCCGCCCGGGGGCGGTGAGGAAGTACGAGGCGCTGGCGCGGTCGGCCACCACCCGGCCCAGGGGTGCCTCAAAGCGGATACTCAGGTACCGCCCCAGACCGGTCGGGCCCTTCATCGCGATCCCCGCCCCGGCTCGCACGGTGCTCGCGGCTCCGTCGCAGCCGACGAGCCAGTCCGCCCGCAGGCCGTACCGTCGGCCGGTGGCCCGTTCCTCGACGACGGACTGTACGCCGAGGCCGTCGTCGGAGAAGGACACCAGACGGGCACCGAACCGGACCCGGGAGCCGGCGAGCTCCTCGGCGCGCCGTAGCAGCAGGGGCTCCAACACGTCCTGGGAGCAGATGAGGCCCGGCGACGGCGTGTGCTCGGGGCCCTCGCCGGGCTCCTGGGCGAGACCGGTGCGGACGTAGTCGGGGTCGACCAGATCGCGGCCCCGGTAGAAGTGGACCTGCCCGGCCGGCAGCCCCGCGGCGCGGACCACTCCCTCCAGCCCGATACGCCGGAAGACCTCCATGGACCGGGCCGAGACGCCCCGGGCCTTGGGATGGCGCGAGGCCGCGGGATGGGCCTCGATCAGCACGTGATCCACGCCGTGGCCCGACAGCAGACAGGAGAGGGCCAGACCGACGGGTCCGCCTCCGACGACCAGCACAGACGTATGCGACTCGGTCACGGCGAGCCTCCTTCCACCTGCGAAACCAGGAGGTAACGATTAAATCTATTTTAGACGTTACCATGATGAAGTGATGTCGGCCCTGAAGCGGGAGATGCTCATGCACCAGCGGTTCACCGACGACAACCCGCGCGGCCTCTTCTTCCTGGCCGACCTGGTCAACGCCGTACAGGACGGCACCGGAGGCACACCGGCCGGGCTCGAAGCCCTGGTAGAAGCCCATGGCGGCACACCCCTGCGGCTCACTGACACCACCGCCCAAGAAGTACGGGAGGCCGCGGCGACCATCGCCGACATCCTGGACACGAAGGACGAGGACAGTGCCGCCGAGGCGATCAACGCCCTGCTCGACCGCTACCCCGCCCGGCCGCGGCTGGTCCGCCTGCCGCAGCGCCCCTGGTCACTCCACACCCAGGCCCCCTACGACGCGCAGCCGGCCCAGTGGCTGCTGTCCACCGCCGCGCTCGCCCTGGCACTCTGGCTCAGCGAACGCGGCTACTGCGCCTGGGGCCGCTGCGCCGCACCCGGATGCGACCGCTACTTCATCGACACGGGGCGCCGCACACCGCAACGCTACTGCTCGACCCGCTGCGGAACCCGGGTCCGGGTCGCCGCCCACCGCAGTCGGAGCCAATGATCTGCGGTGACACCTCTGCCAATCATGTGGGCCGCCGCACCGCAGCCGTCCGCCGGGCGATGGATGCCGGGACGGCGGCCGCAGGGCCCCAGCTGTCCGGTCCCAGATACCTGTAGGCAGGACGTGACTCCGACCTGCGGTGCATACGGTCGAGTGGGACGGGGGTGATCGGCGATGTCCCACCGGGTCACAAGTACCCACGCCTGACCAGCACCAGCACACCGCCCCTCTGCGCACCGAACCAAGCAGCCTCCCCCTGGCGCATTTCGTCACCTCGAGTCCGTGGAGCCCGGCCCGACTACGGGCCCGGCTTGCATGGCGGATGCACGACAAGACGCTCCGCGGACCTCTCGGCTCAGCAGACGACAGAGCCAACGGAAGCGGGTCCGGCGGGCGTCTCGGGAGACTTCGGCGTGTGGCGCCAGTTGGTCGAAGCCGTGGAAGCCGCCTGACCATATGTGCAGTTCAGCATCTCCGCCGGCTTGCCAGATGCGCGTCGCGTACTGGATGCATTCGTCGCGATAGGTCTCTGCGGCACCGGCGTCGACATAGGCGGGCGGCAACTGGGACAGGTCCGCCGCGCGGGCGGCCGCGGCATAGTACGAGACCTGCGAGCTTTCCCGGTCCTCGCCGAGAAGAGCGGTCCAGCCCAGGCTGTTGGCACGTCGGTCCCACACGCCCAGTCCGGCCATCTGGTGTGCTGAGGGACTGTCGTTGCGGTCGTCGAGCATGGGACACATCAGCAACTGGCCAAGGATGCCGGGACCCTTTCGGTCGCGGGCCATCAGGGCCAAAGCAGCCGTGAGGCCTCCGCCGGCGCTGCCGCCGACGGCGATGACACGTCGGCGGTCCACGCCGAGTGTGCCGGCATGGCGGGCGAGCCACGACAACCCGGCGTAGCAGTCCTCGATCGCCGCGGGGTACGGGTGCTCAGGTGCCAGCCGATAGCCGACGGATACGACCGCCAGCTCGAGGGGTTCAGCCCACTCGTGGAGGATCGTCTGCATTCCGGTGCGGTTGGATCCACCGATCATGCCTCCGCCGTGCATGTGGTAGATGACCGGCGCTTGTTGACGCAGGCCGGTGGGGCGTGCGAAGAGAAGTGAGACGTCCGGTGCTCCGTCCGGACCGGGGGCGAGGAACTCTTGGATCTCGAACCTGCCGTGGTCGCGCAGCTCCTTGAGCGAAGGGTCTGTCGTGGTGAGTTGCGCACGCCACCGGGGAATGTCGTCAGCCGACGTCGGCGCGTTCTCCTGGGGCGCACCCAGGTTCTCCAACTCCGCGTTGAGTTCGGGGTCGAAGGGCACGGGTGGAACCGTGAGCCTCGTCCGATTTCGGTTGCTGCTCAAATGTCTTTCATCCTCTCGATGTATTCGCCGAAGATCTTGGAACAGAGTGGACAATGCCGTGATCCAGATACGACGTCGTGACTGAAGAACGGTCGATCGGTCGGCTGCCGCAGAGGGTGTTGATGCCGAGCACCGCCAGGTCACCGGCCGTATCCGACACTCACCGAACTCGCTGTGGAAAAAGGCGGAGCCCCCGAAAACGAGGCGCACCCATCCGTACATCACGGGCGCCACGGCACCGGTGAGTGTGTGATGGCGCGCATGGATCGGCGCGTGGACAACGGCGTGCGAAGGAGGAGGCGGGTCAATCATGTGAGGACCCGCCTCCCGGCTCGCGTGTCGTAATGCCCGGTCCAAGACGGTCAGATGCCCAGCTCTCGGCGCTGATGCATCCGTCCGTTCTTGTCGAGCTCGATGATGGTGTCGACGCCGATCCGTTCGAGGAACGCGAAGTCGTGGCTGACGATGAGGAGTGCGCCGCGGTACGCGTCGAGGGCTTCGGCGAGTTGCTCGACGCTGGCGATGTCGAGATTGTTCGTCGGCTCGTCCAGGATCAGCATCTGGGCAGGCGGCGAGGCCAGGAGGAGCCGGGCCAGCGAGACCCGGAATCGCTCCCCGCCGGAGAGTGTGCGGACGGGGCGGTCCACACTGTCACCGCGAAGGAGCAGCCGGGCGAGCTGGTTGCGGATGGTACCGGCCGGTGTGCCTGGGGCGACTGCCTGCACGTTCTCCATCGCGCTGACATCGTCATCGAGCCCGTCGAGGCGTTGCGGGAGGAATCCGATGAGTTCGGTGACAAGGCGGCCGTGCGGTCTCCCCGGAGCCGGCTCGGCACGCTGGACGAGCTGCTCGATCAGGGTCGACTTCCCGGCACCGTTCGCGCCCACGAGCGCCACCCGTTCCGGGCCCTGTATCACGACGGTTCGGCCCTCATCCTCCAGTTCCGCCAGCCGTCGTCCGCGTGGGACGTCCGGATCGGGCAGGACGAGATGGATGTGCTCCTCGTCGCGGACGCGTGCGTCCGCGAGGTCGACGGCGGCCTGTGCGGCTTGGACCTTGTTGTCGAGAGTGGAGCGCAGTGATCCTGCGGATGCCTGGGCCTTGCTGGCGCGGTTGCCGGCGAGGATCTTCGGGATGCCGCCGTCCTTCTGGGTCTTCTTCCCTGTCCGCTCACGGCGCGCCAGCTTCGTCTCCGCCTCGATGCGTTGCCGTTTCTCGACCTTGAGCGCCTGCTGAGCCGAGCGTGCGGCCTGCGCCGCGGCTGCCTGCTCCTGCTCCTGGTGCTCCTTCCATGCGCTGTACGGGCCGCCGAACGTGTCCAGGGTGCCGCCGTAGAGCTCGGTGGTGTTGTCCATGTGCTCCAGCAGTTCGAGGTCGTGGCTCACGACGACGAGTGTCCCGGGCCACTGGCCGACGAACTCGGCAAGCTTGGCGCGCGTGGCGCGGTCGAGGTTGTTGGTGGGCTCGTCGAGCAGCGTGATCGGAGTGCGACGGATGCGCAGCCCGGTGATCGCGATGAGCATTCCCTCGCCACCGGAGACCTCGGCCACGCGGCGGCCGAGGTCTGCGGCGGAGAACCCGATCTGATGCAGCGCTTCGTCGGCACGGGACTCGATATCCCAGTCGTCACCGATCACATCGAAGTGGCGTTGGTCGACATCGCCGGACTCGATCGCCTTCATCGCGTCGAGGATCCCGTGGATGCCGAGCAGCTCGGCGATGACGGTGTCCTGCCGCAGTGTGAGCGTCTGCGGCAGGTAGCCGACCTCGCCCACGGTGTCGATCTGTCCGGCAGTCGGCCGCAGGTCACCGGCGATGAGCCGGAACAGGGTGGACTTGCCGGCGCCGTTGCGGCCGATCAGCCCGGTTCTGCCGGCAGTGAAGGTGCCGTTGACACCTGCGAGCGCGACGGTGCCGTCGGGCCACTCGAAGGTCAGATCGCGCAGCGTGATGGCGGACTTCGTGGACATAGGCAGTGTTTCTCTCTTCTCTCGCTCGTCAGCCAACGGGCTTGACGGGGATCAGTTCTGTGTCGACGGGGGCGGCCCCCGGTGAGGGCGTGGCGAAGTACCTCGCGTGCAATTGCCCGCAGGCGGCGTCGATGCCCGTGCCGAACTGGCGCCGTCTGGTCGCGTGCACGCCGCGCGCGGTGAGCCCGCGCACGAACTCGTCCACGCGGGTCGAGGACGGTGCGCGATACTCCGGCGCTGCGCCGACCGCCTCGTTGTAGCGGATGACGCTGACGTGGAACAGCTCGGGCCTGGAGCGCTGGTGGACCAGCTCGGCGAGGGCAGCGCGGTGGTCGTCGCTGTCGTTGACGCCGGCAATGAGCAGATGGGCCAGGTAGACCTTGCGACGACTCATGACAGCATGCCGGTCGAGGATGTCGAGGCTCTGTGCGAGCGGGAACGTCTCCTCGAGCGGGATGATCCGCGCCCGCTCCTGCGGAAACGGCGAGTGCACCGAGAGCGTGATCGTCACCTGCGGGTGCTCATCCACGAGGCGTGCGAGATTCGGTGCGAACCCGACCGTGGAGACCGTGACCCGTCGCGCGGACATGCCGGCGTAGGCGGCGTCGGTCAGCAGCGTCAGCGCGTCGAACACATGCGGGTTGGCAAGCGCCTCACCCATGCCCATGAACGCGACGCTGGCCGGCCTGGGCAGACCCGAGCGCGTCCAACGTGGATGCATCACCTGTGCGACGATCTCGTCCGCCGTGAGGTTGCGGATCAGGCCGACCGCCCCAGTGGCGCAGAAGGAGCAGCCCAGACCGCATCCGGCCTGCGACGAGATGCACATGGAGTCCCATCCGGCTCGATAGTGCGAGACGACGGTCTCGATCCGCGCTCCGCTGTCCGATGCGAACAGCACCTTCTCGACCTGCTCGTCCCGTTGCACCTCCAGCGGAGTCAGCGGGTGCAGCCGCGGCCCGAACAGCTCCGCGAGCTCGCCGCGAAGGAGCGCCGGAAGGGCGTGGACGTCGGCGAAGGTCTCGGCCGTCGAACTCCGCCACGCGGTGATGAGCTGGTGAAACCGGAACGCGGGCATGCCTGTCTGCGCAAGGTGATCGCGAATGCGCATCCAACGGCTCCTTGCGGTCAGGACGGTGCTCATGCGTCACCACCCGTAGGAGGCAAGACCTCGCGCCCCCGGTAGAAGCCGCAGTGCCGGCAGGCGCGATGCGGAGGCGTGGCCTTGCCGCAGGCAGGATTCGTGCAGGTGGTGAGGGCCGGAGCGCCGGCCTTCCAGTGCGCTCGGCGATGACGAGTGCGGGAACGCGAGGTGCGATGTTGCATGGCGATGCCCTTCGTGAACGGGTTGTGTGAGCCAGCGGAACTGGCAGGACAACCGACCACGGGGCCGTGTGTCGATGCGGCGAGAGGTGCGAGGGAACCGGCGGAGAGCCACGCTCCTGCGGCATGGGAGCCGCTCCCGAATGCCGGGCAGGAGGAGGTTGCATGTCCAGCAGGTCGTGGTCGCGCGTTCGCAGTCGTGCACCCGGGACCGAGGTCGGTGCGATGCAAACGTGCCGGCGAGATTCATGCGGCGGTGTCAACGCCTGGGAAAGGCGGACTCACGCGCATGCATGGAGAAACGATCGTTCACCGATGTGGACGATGCCCACACGAGTGAAAGCCACCGGCAGTTCGGTGGCTAGATTCTGTCTACCTCAATCAGTCCCATGCCCGCCATCCTATCAGCCTTGCAGTGCAGGTCAGTTCGCAGCCGCATCCGTCAGTGGCGTGCGCGGCAGCCGGCGGTCCGGGCATGCCCCGACTCTTCATCAGTACGTGCTCGACGGTCGTGCTGCACCCCCACGCCAGCCGCTTTCCGCGCTGGTCGGGGCCCACAGCAGGCTCAGCACCTCTCGCCGAACGTCTCGCCCTGCTTCATAGTGAGTGATGGCGATTCAGCAGTCCTGCTGTTACGGAACGGGAGGGGCGGTCGAGCAGAGAGCGCGCGCTGCCGTCGTGGCCCTGGATGACCGCGGTCATCACTGAGCTGCAGCCTCACCCCCAATGATCCGGGCAGGGCCGGCACTTCTCCCTGACGCCTCCGACCGGCGGGGACCCGACGTCATCATCTGTCTGTTCGTCGGTACCGCCACCGCCGCAGTGGCCGCCACGGTGGCCTCGGTGATCGCCCCAACCGCCGCGCCGTGCGCCCGGCGGCCGTCCACGAAGTGGCGTGACCCGGCGGTACCCGGAAGCGAAACGCATCCCCCGCAGGCCCTCACCGCGCACATTCGCGCGGATCGGCCCTTCTGTCGAGGCGCGCGTGGAGGCGCGGTATGTGGGCGACGGCGGGATCGTCACCAGCGCCGGCGTGTCGGCCGGCATGGGTCGTCCCCCGCCGGCCCGTCGAGGGCGAGCGGCTGGGCCGCGTAGACGACGCGGATGACGCCGTCGCCGTGCCGTTCGGTGCTCGCCCTGACACCGAAGACCTTCCGAAGGATCTGAGGGGTCAGCACCTCCAGGACCGGTCCCGCGGTCACCACCGCCCCCTCGTGCAGGACGACGAGTTGATCACAGAGCCGGGCGGCCAGATCGAGATCGTGCAGGACCGCCAGCGTGGTGATCCCCGTGGCGCGGATCAGCTCCAGCAGCTCGAAACGGGCCCGGATGTCGAGGTGGTTGGTGAGTTCGTCCAGGACCAGCAGCCGCGGGCCCTGCGCCAGCGCCCGTGCCAGGAGGACGCGTTGGCGTTCCCCGCCGGACAGGGAGGCGTAGTCGCGTCCCGCATAGGGTCTTACGCCGCAGTGGTCGATGGCGTCCTCGACGGCGAGTCGGTCCTCGGCTCCGTCGCGTCCCAGCAGGCCGTGGTGAGGGCTGCGGCCCAGGGTGACGATCTCGGTGACGGTCAGACCGGTGATGTTGCCGCCGGCGTCCTGGAGCACTGCGGCGGTACGGCGGGCCGCGGCGCGGGCGGACAGGGCCCACACGTCGTCGTCCCCGACCCGCACGACGCCGTCCGCGGGACGCAGCGAACGGTAGACGGAACGCAGCAGGGTCGACTTGCCACTGCCGTTGGGGCCGACGAGGCCGACGATGTCGCCCGTTCGGGCCTGAAGACTCACGTCACGGAGGATCGGGTTGCCGTCCAGGGTGATGTGGAGCCGTTCGACGGTGAGTTTCATGCTTCAGTCCAGGCCCTTGTTGCGGCGCAGCAGCCAGAGGAAGAAGGGGGCGCCGAGGAGCGCGGTGAGAATGCCCAGGGGCAGCTCGTCAGGGCGGTTGAGGGTGCGGGAGAGCAGGTCGACGAGGACCAGGTACACCGCTCCCAGCAAGGCGGTCAGGGGCAGCAGGCGGCGGTGGTCGGCGCCGATGGTGAGCCGTACCAGGTGCGGGATCATCAGGCCGACGAAGCCGATGCTGCCGGCGACCGCGATGACCGTCCCGGTCAGCAGGGCACTGAGGACCAGCAGGGCGGCGCGCAGCCGGTTGACGTCGACGCCGAGCGCGGTGGCGGACTCGTCGCCGGCCAGCAGGACGTTGAGCCGGCGGCCGAACAGGGACAGCAGGGCGGTCGTGACGATCACCACGACGGTGACCACGGGGAGTTGGTCCCACTGGGCGCCCGCGACGCTGCCCAGCATCCAGAACATGACCGTCCGAAGCTCGGTGGGGGTCGCCTGGAGCTGTACGAAGCTGGTCGCGGACAGGAAGACGTATCCGACGGCCACCCCCGCCAGCACCAGCCGGGTCGGCGCCATCCGTCCCCGTCGCTGTCCGAGCGCGAAGACCAGGGCTCCGGCCGCCATCGCCCCCACGAAGGCCGCCGCCGACACCCCGATGCCGGCGAGCGCCGCCGATCCGCCCAGGGTGATGACCAGGACGGCGCCGAGCGTGGCGCCGTAGGAGAAGCCCAGCACGATGGGGTCGGCCAGCGGGTTGGACACGACACTCTGCAACACGGCCCCCGACACCGCCAGGCCCGCGCCGGCCAGGGCCGCCAGGACCACCCGCGGGGTGCGGAAGGCCCAGACGATCTGGTCGAGCGCGGGGTCGGAGGGTGCCGCCCCGGCTCCGGTGACGTGGTGGAGGACGATCCTCCACACGTCACCGACGGGCACGTCGACCGCGCCGATGCTGATCGCCACGATCATGGTGGCGATCAGGACGACGGACAGAAGGGTGAACGCCAACAGCAGCGTGAGCCCGCTCAGACGGCGTCCGGGTGCAGCATCTCGGCGATCTTCTCCACGGCCAAGTCGTTGCTGGGGCCCAGGTACATCGAGTCGGACAGCGTCACGTACGTGTTGTTCTTGGCGGCCGGCCACTGGGGGAACTCCTTGAGCAGCTTCTTGGCGTATGCCGCCGGGTCGGGGTCGTTGTAGCTGATGACGACGAGGGCGTCGACGTCGGTGGCGGCCACCTTCTCCTTGCTCAGGTCGGCGAAGGTGGTCTCGGCTGCGTCCTCGAAGGCGTTGGCGCCGCCGGCTTTGGCGAGGATGTCGTTGATGATGCCCTTGGCGACGACCGAGCTGAAGTCATTGCTGCCCATGGACATGTTGGAGAAGAGCACCATGACCTTCGGGGGCTTCTCTCCCTTGACCTTCTCGGAGACCGCCGCGATGTTCTTCTCGGACTCGGCGATCAACTTCTCGGCCTTGTCATTGACGTTGAAGATCTTTCCCATGTCACGCAACAGTTGGTAGCTGTCGGCGACGGTCATCTTGGAGGGGTCGTCGTCGCAGCCCTGCGGGGAGACGTAGCTGTTGGCTCCTACCTGCTTCAGCTGCTCGCGGGTGGCGAATCCGTTCTTCTGGTCGAAGCCGTACGTGGTGACGGACAGGACGAGGTCGGGGCGCAGGCCGAGCATGGTCTCGCGGGGGATGTCGTATGCGTCGTCGAGGGTGACGTTCCCTGTGGGCAGCTTCTTGATGGCCTCGGCGCGGCCCGGTACCTCGGACATGCCGTACGTCTGCTGGTTGGCGACTACTTTGTCCTCGATACCGAGGGCGATGAGGGTGGACACCTCGGCGACGGAGCCCCCGTTCATCACGACGACCCGGCCGGGGGCTTTTTCGAACGCCTGCTTCTCACCGCAGTTGTCGAGGGTGACCGGGTAGCCGGATGTCGAGCCCGCGGCCTCGGTGGTGCTGTCGCTCGCCGTGCCGTCGGACGAGGAACCGCATGCCGCCGTGAGCAGACAGAGGGCTGCGGCCAGGGCGGCGGCGGCCGGCCGGTTCATCGACATGGGGGGCTCCTTGTGTGCGGGCTGTGCTCATGGCCGAAGGGGTTCCGATGCAGTAGTCGCGGCGAAGTGGGCACCGGTTCCCCGGGGTTGCGGACTGTTCCGCCGACGCGCTGGAGCGGGGCCGGGGCGCATGGCGGGGGTCGGCCTGGCCGGGGCGGCCACACCCTTGGCCGCCGACGCGGCCGGGGGGTTCACTGCGCGGGGGCCTGCCGGTGCGGGACCACGCGCCACCGCCCGTATCAACTCCGCAGAAACGCGCCAGGCCTGACCGCAGTCGCGGCGGAAGGGGTGAACACAACCCGTCCGATCCGCCCCGAATACCGATGTTCAACGCTGCGTAGTCAGCACCAACTCAGCACGGGACAGGTGATCAGGGCTGCTGACATGCGGTTTCAGCGCAGCGCCCAACCAGCACGGGAGTCACCACCAGGACTCCGAACCATGCCGAACGACGCGACTCGGACAGGCGCCTGCCGGTCTGCACCACGGTCCTTCAAGCAGTCTCGACATGCCTGTCATGGTGGCCCCGCGCACGCCTGGCCCGAGAACTATGGTGTCCCGCCACATGTGCCTCTGACCTGCCCATTCCTACGGTGTGGCGACACGAAACCGTCCCCGCCAACGTCCGGAAGTGGTGTTCATGGCTGCCTCGGCATCCGCCCCGCCGACCACCCGCTCACTCAAGCGCATCGTCGCCGCGAGCCTCATCGGCACCACCATCGAGTGGTACGACAACTCATCCGATCAGAGCTACGACCTGCTGTTTTCCCGCCACTGACCCGCCGAAGTCAGCACCGAACCAGCACCGAAGATTCTCGTGCTGGGTGAGGGATCGAGAAAAGTACGCTCAAGCCGGTTCGGAACTCGGTCACAGACCCTGAAGAAGGTCACTCACCGTAGCAAGCATCCAGTACGCCCCCGACACGGGTCTCCTCGTGATCCCGGACGATCCGGCGAAGGACTTCGCCCCGGGCTTCGCGGTCTTCGACGACTCCGTCCCCGCTCTGCGCGCGTTCGTCATGGGCTGGCTGCGGAAGGAAAACGTCAGGCCGGCACCACCCAACGCGAAGTGCGATTCCTTCCTACCCGTACGCGTTCGTACTTGATGATGATGCTCACCCGTGCATGGTGTCTGCTCAGACCGCTTCGGGACAGCCCCCGCACGAGCCCAGGAAACCCAGCCGTAAGCCATCGTGATCACGATCTGCAGCCGGAGTATTAGTTGCTCCCTTCGGGGTTCTGGTAGATGCTGGCGGCCATTGATCCCAATTGCTTGTTGGCCTTTAGTGCCAGGTCGATCGCGTCGCTGACGCTGTTGCTGGGGATCGGGACGTTGTTCACGTAGATCGCGAAGACGAGACGGTGACCATTCTTCGCGTCAACGTATCCTGCAAGCGCCTTGGTGGTGAGAGCCAGCTTGCCCTTGAAAGCGCCGACCAGGGTGCCGGTTTTCGCGCGAATGTGTCCTGCGGCAGGGTCGGTGTGCGCGATGACATCCGCGAGTGATCCATCGACGCCCAGGATCGGCATAGAGTTGTAGAAGGTGCTGAAGTCGCGACTGCGGGAAAGATGCCGCAGCAACTCTGTCTGTGCGGCTGGTGTGGCCTTGTCCCCGGTCAAGCCTTGGGCATCGACGAGAGTGAACGAATTCGGGTCAATACCTGCGTCGGCGAGAAAGTTCCGCTCGATCTGCATTCCGTCGGAATAGGTGTGCTTGCCGTGATGGACTGCCATCAGCAGTGGCAAGAGGTTGGCGCCGAGATTGTGGCTGACCTTATTGATCAACTTGGCGTATTCCCTGAAGGGCGGTGACGTGTACGTCGCCGAGACAGGCAAGGCCTTCACCTCCTCCGATGACGGAAGGTCGGAGCCGGGGTTGGATCCGAGCGTCGGGGCGCTGACGGTGACACCATTCCGCTCAAGAGCCTCGATGAGTACGGTGCGGGCAAATGCTGCGGGGTCAGGTACTTGGAATGTCGCCACGAATGGTGCGGTGGCGTCAGCGGGCACCGAGCCTCGAACCCGGATGTGCCCGGGGGCGTTGCTTTCGGTCTTCACCGTCGGCTTCGTGCCGGCGGGCGTGGTTGTGACGTTCGCGTCGACGGTGAAGGCTGCCGTCTTGGGCCGCCAGTCGACCTTCGCCGGGTTGCCGGGCGTGCCGGGCGTGATGAGCAAGTCAAGGAGGTTGTCGTTGACCACCGTTGGCGTGACAGGCGTCCCACCGATCGACACCGGGTCCCAGAGCCGATTGTCGATGATCACGTTGCCGTCCACTTGACGGATGCCGCTTGCCGCGACCTGACGAGCCAGGTCATTGATGCCTGCCAGCGGGTCTTCCCGGGTGATGGTCGCCATTCCCGGCACGGCGTTTGCGTCGTAGTGGTCGAAGTCGGGTACGTCCAGTTGTCCTGCTGCAGTCGTCCGTCCGCCGAGAGTCAGATCGCCGCTTCCCACCATGATCAGGTTGCCCGTGAGTCGTCCGGCCTCCGATATCGAACCGCTGTGCACGATTGGCGTACGGAAACGGTGGTCGCTGCCGAGGTCGTCGAGGGCTGCGCCTACCGCGAAGGTCTTGGCTGTCGATCCAGTCATGAACTTGGATTCGGCGTTCTTCGACTGGAGGACTTTTCCTGTCTTCAGGTCGGCGACCTGCACGCCCCAGTCGCCTGTTGCCCACGGTGAGGTGTCCATGAGCTTTTGCAGCTCGGCGCTCACACCTGGAGCGTTCGGGGACGCGGAATTCGAGTGATCCTTTGAGTCATTGGAGCACGCCGACATCGTGACGGCCGCAAGGGCCGATGCCACAGCTACTGCGGCTGCGCGGGTACGCAGCCGGCGTGAGCCGTATCCAGTAGCCTCCCGCCGTGTGGTTCCCGCCCTCCGTTGGACTGCGGCCCTGGGCTCCCTTCGGATGCGATTTCGCATGAGATCAGGGACTTTTATAAGCATTGCGAGGATACCTTTTAATTTCTGGCGTTAAACGAGGGGGGATGCCATGAATGCTGGCGGTCGTGCTTTAGGTGATCGAGATACGCCCGGCACCACCGCATGGAGCACGATTTCAGGAACGTAATGTCAATCCGCGCCACCGATAAATTCCTTTTCTGTCCTGATGGGATAGCCAAGGAATGTTCGGGAATCAGTGGAAACCGCGGGCGCGCGACTCCTTGCACTGCCAGTGGCGGCGCTCACCCAGCTGAACCGGACAACCATCGGACTCGCCCAGTCTGGCCGAAGGGAATCGCCCGAACAATGCGGGAAGCAGGAGAGAGCATCGTAGGGAAAACCCCCGTACCTCATATCCAACTAAGGGCGTGCAGATCTCTAACTCGTGGCTTTCCCCTCGCTGATTCGTTGGTCTGGCATGAGCAGGTTGGAAGGGAAACAAGTCGTGCTGGCAGCCAAGTTCATGGAGATTCTGCCGCACCCGGACAAGCAACAACGTCGCTTTTTGAAAGGAGCGGAAGCCCGGTCCCTCGGCCACGGCGGGACCAGAATGGCCGCCGGTGTCCGTGAAGCCACTGTGTCTGTCGGAATGAGGGAGCCCGACTCTGGAGAAGCCCCGCTCGGGCGCACCTGCCGGCTCGAAGGTGGCCGCAAACGCGTGGTCGATCTGAACCCAGCCGTTCGAGAGGTGCTCCTCACGCTGGTCGAGCCACCAGTTCGATCCGGCCCGCCATGCTCCAGCCGCGCTCCGCCCAGTACGGGTGCGAGCTGATCAGGCAGGGCAGCCGGATCAGCTTCCGTCGCAGCTCGGCCGCCCCGACGGCGGGGTGCAGGGCGAGCTGGTTGTAGATGCGGATCTGCCGACGCCCAAGACCGATCAGGCCGTCGGGGAAGCGGAAGGATGCCATCCACTTATTCAATCGGGTGCTCGAATTTCGGCGCAGTCCCGCACGTCGACCGTACTTCCGTAGGTGGCCCGGCTGCGGTGGGCAGCAGGGCATCCAGCGAAACGATCACGTCCTGGAACGTCGCACGCCCCACTGACACCGCTCCAGGGATCATTTACGGTACAGCCATCAAGGCGCCTCCCTCTTGCCGATGACGATGTCTCCGTTACGGGTGTGAATCCTCACGGCATGGTCACTTGTGTCGTCTTTCATGACATCCGCTGTGATGTCGCCCTTCTTGGCGGCCGTGTCGACTGCGTACGTCGCCTCCGGCAGGCCGAGCCGAACGTCGCCGTCCTGGCTTCGCACATCGACGAGGTCAGGTGCGGAGACGAAGTTCAGCTCGTTGTCGCCGTTCCGTGAGGCGACGGTGACCGACCTTGCGGAGATCCTGTCGCCTTCGATGGTTCCGTCGCGGCCTTCCAGATCCAGATGGGGCCCGCTGAGGTCCGACAACCGCATGTCGTCGGCTTTGGCCGAGAAATCTGCGGTGAAGCCCGTGGCTTCAACAAGACCCTTGTCGTTCTCGGCAGTGATCGCGACGTCGCGCGGTACCTTCACGATGTACTTCGCACCGCAGTTGACGGAGAGACCCGTGCAGTCCAGCGAGAGCGTGAGAACGCCCCCTTCGAGCTTCCATCCGGATTCTATTTCGCCGCCTACTTTCGTACCGCTGACCTGCCGCGTCACTCGAACGCCCTTGACATCGGCGGCTACGAGTTCCAGGTCGGCGGAGTCGGACTTCACGGTCAGGCTGTCCCCACTGAAATCAAACATTTTCGATTCCACGACTGTGTTCGCCGGGGTACCGTCCGGGCTGCATCCCGTTGCTGCGACAGCGAGGATCGCGACGCCCCCGAGGGCGAGCACAGTGTGAGGCCTCATTCCCATTGACTCATTCCTTCATAATTCTGGACATGCAGGTGACGCATGCCGTTCATGGTGGTGGTGGTTGGTTCGAAGGACGCGATCGCGTCGGTGGCGAGTTCGTTCCGTGGCGTCAGCAGGCAACCTGAATACCGGCCGAGGGATTCTGCTGTCGCGGCGGTACGGACGTCGCCCTGCTTCACGAGCGCAGAGCCCGGGCTGCGACCGTGCGCGACACACGGGCGGCTTGGAGGGCCAGAGCGAGGCAGGTGGTCACGAGCGTCACGCCGGCGAGCACGCCGAGAGTCGCCCAGGGGAGGCCGTCCAGAACCCGGACGACACTGATCTCGGCGCCCACGGCGATAGTGGCACTCGTCACCGCGATGGCGATCGCGCCGAAGACGATCGCCGTCCCCGCGTAGATCACTCCCTCATAGATCGTTGATCGGGTGACCACGCCTGGTCGCGCACCGGCGACCGTCACGATGGCGGAATCACGTGTGCGTTCCCGCCCGACCAGAGCGATCACAGCAAGGCCGCCGACCCAGGACACGACGAAGACCCAGCCCAGCACGACCAGGACATCGCCCAGCCCGGCGGTGCTTCCGGGCATGACGTTCCCCATGACCATGAAGAGTCCGACGAACGACAGGGAGAGGGCGAAGGGCAGCACCGTGGCCACGCTTCTCGCCGCGCGGGTGCGGCACGATTGCACGGCAAGGTGCCAGGCGACACCGCGCGAGGGCACGAGTGCGGTCCAGAACCTCATCAGAGGTGTGAGCACCCACGGCCCCATCAGCAGCAACAGGCAGATGAGAAAGAGGTCGCCGGCGAAAGCGAAGGCCGTCCGCTGTTCGATCCCGCCCTCGAGTTCGAGTCCCAGCCCGGGAATCCACATCCCGACCACACCGGCGAGGAGGCAGAGGGCGAGAACGCTGCGCGTGACGCCGGGCCGCGCCGGTGGATCGGAGATGTCTCGGAACGCGCGCATCTCCGGTGTCTTGGCGGCGCGGCGCGTGACTCCCCAGCCGCCGAGCAGACACGGAACCACCCCGGACAGCACGCTCGCCCCGACGTGCCAGAGCTGGAATCCTGCCGTGGCTCCGTGCAGGTCGAGTCCCGTGGTCGTCCACTGTGCGAGGGCGGTGCTCGCGACGAGAGGGGCCAGCGGTACTGCCAGCGCACCGGCTGCAGCGCCGAGCACGACCAGTTCCGTGCGCAGAATGAATCTGATGCGATTGCGCGGGATCCCGAGGATCGCCCACAGGGCGTGATCGCGTCGCTGCGTCGTCAAGGTCAGACCGACGGTGGATGCGACGATGCCCACGGCGGCAAGCACGGTGGAGAAGATGATGTTGCCGCCGAGCGCGATCGACGCGGAGACCATCCGCGCATCACCCGCCGCCCGCGCTGTCGAGACGGCGGTGAGCATGGCGATGACCGAGCCCGCTGAGCATGCCGCACCGACCACTGCGCACAGGAACGTCCACAACCACATGGACGCCTGCATCCGAATGTCCGACAGGACAAGTCGCATCACGACGCCTGCTCACCCGCTTCGTCCTCCGACTGCGCCGCGAGGACGGCATCGCTCACCGCGTGGGCGTCGCCACCAGGAATGACGGCGTGCACTTGCCCGGACCCCAGCACCACGACCTGGTCAGCACGTGCGGCCGCATGAGGGTCGTGTGTGACCATGAGGACCGTGGTTCCCTGCGCGGGAAGTGCCTGCAGCCAATCGAGCACGACATGACCCGACTTGAGGTCGAGCGCGCCGGTCGGCTCGTCGGCGAAGACGATCCGCGGCTGATTCGCGACGACCCGGGCCACCGCGACGCGCTGGCGTTCACCTCCGGAGAGCCGGTCGGGGCGCCGCCGCGCGTGCTGGGCGATACCGAGCCTCGACATGGCGTCGCCGACCCTCGACCTGGGCACCCGATGGCCGGCGAGTCGCGCCGGCAGGGCGATGTTGTCCTCGACCGTCAGCGAGCTGACGAGGTTGTACTCCTGGAAGATGAATCCGACGTTCTCACTGCGGAATGCGGCCTGCTTGCGAGGGGGGAGCGACAGGACATCCGTTCCCAGGACCTCGATGGAACCCGCGGTCGCTTGCTCCAGACCAGCAATGCAGAGCAGAAGCGTCGACTTGCCCGACCCGGAAGGGCCGACGATGACGGTCAGCCGGCCTTCGGGAATGTCCAGGTCGATATCGTGCAGGACGCGCGCCGTCTCGCGTCGACGGCCCGGAACGGGGAAGTCCATATGAAGGCCGCGCAAACGGATGCACGGCACGGAAGCAGCAGCTGAGATAGGCATGCACCGAGCTAAGCAGGGCACGGCGGGAGCCACACGGGTGCCTGCACTGCTTAAAGGTAGACCTAGGTCTACCTTTTGCGCGATCCACAGTATGTGACAATGGCGGGCATGGCGCAGATTCGTATTGCCCGGAGGGTGCTGACGGAATGCATCGCGGCAATGGCTTTTCCGATTCTGCTGCTTTCCATTCTCGTTGCGCCGGTCTCGGCCCCGGTGGTGGCGGAGACGGACCGTTCGAGAGCCCGGTGGTGCGGCGTCGAGACGATGCCCCTGAAACCCTCTGACCACAGCTGGGCCCAGTGGGTGGCACCCCGGCTGCGTTCACGGTCGATGTGGCGCACCGACCTCCCGGTTTTCGTGACCGCCGTGCTCCTGTCCGCACTGTCACTGCTGGTGGCCTTCTTCGGATTCATCGGCGCTGCCGCGTTGGTGTTCTCCCCCGTCTTCTGGCTCTTCGGCATCGCTGCGCAGGTCGGTCCATTCACCCCTGAATCCGTTGGGGAAACCCTCCTGGCGATGCCCGCAGGCATCGTTCTCGGCGCGGTCACCACTACCGTACTGACCGGCACATCATTTCTTCGCGACCTTCTCCTGCGCGCCTTCTCCAGAAGCCGGGACCCGGATCTGCTCGCGAAACTGGAGGAGCTCCGGACCAGTCGGGCTTCGCTGACCGCGGCCTTCGAATTCGAGCGACAGCGCATCGAACGCGATCTGCACGACGGCGCCCAACAGGAACTCGTCGCCGTCGTCATGCGTCTCGGGATGCTGGAAGCCACGGCCACAGCCGCAGCCGCCGACCAAGAACGAATCGTGCGGCTGGCACGGCAGGCCCAGGCTCACGCGGAGCGCGCACTCGAACGGCTGAGGGACACGGTGCGCAACATCCATCCCCGTGAACTGAGCGACCTAGGTCTCATCGCCGCCGTCCGAGAGCTGGCCGCGCGATCGCCTTTGCGGGTCGAATTGACCAGCACCGGCGATGACGCCCAGCTTTCGTCACCGACTGCGAACGCCGTATACTTCACGGTGTCCGAAGCTCTGACGAACATCTCGAAACACGCAGGTGTGGGAAGCGCTCGGATCGACCTACGATGCGCCACGACCGACGTACACGTGCGTGTGCATGACGATGGTGTCGGCGGTGCGAGAATCTACGCGGGCTCCGGGCTCGCCGGACTGCGCGAGCGAATGCGAAGTGTCGGCGGGAATCTCGAAATTCTCAGCCCACCGGGTGGCGGGACGCTGGTTGTGGCGTCCGCTCCCAGCGAACCCCCATGGTGATAAATTGAAGCAGGACGTTCCCCCGGGGAGGGGGGCATGAGAATTGTTCTGGCAGATGACAGCGTGCTGATAAGGGCCGGCATCCGGGAAATCTTGACCTCCCACGCTCATGATGTCATCCGCGAATGCGAGGACGCCGACGAACTGGTTGCCGCGGTCGACGAGCTGGTGCGTGCCGGAGCCGCCCCGAACATGGTGATCACGGATGTCCGCATGCCCCCCAGAAACACCGACGACGGACTGCGTGCCGCGATCGATCTGCGCTCCCGTCACCGGGACCTGCCGGTGTTGGTTCTCTCCGCCTACGTCACGGGACCCTATGTGAGGGAACTTCTGAACGGCCCGGGTGCCGACGGAGCCGTCGGGTACCTTCTCAAGGAGAAAGTGGGCAGAGTCGCCGACTTCCTGCGAGCTGTCGAGACGGTCTCCGCAGGTGGCGTCGTGATCGACCCCGAGGTTGTTCGCCACGTCACCCGCGCGGACTCGCCACAGGGGCCGCTTGCCCGGCTCACCACCCGTGAAAGGGAAGTGCTCGCCCACATGGCCGAAGGGCGCTCCAACGCAGAAATCGCGACGGAGCTGTTTCTTTCCGGCGCTGCCGTGAGTAAGCATGTGGCGAACGTTTTCGTGAAGCTCGGCATGCCTCCCGACGAGGACAATCGACGCGTCAAGGCCATTCTGACCTGGTTCGAATACAACTGAGGATTGGCCCCCGGGCACCGTCCAGCAGCTCCCACAGCTCCGTGAGCCCCGCGTCGGTGCCGCAGGTTCTGGGAGCGCTCTCAACACGTGTCGGCCCCCGAATCCTGGTCCCTTCGGGGCTCCGTCGGACACTCCCAGCGACGCCTCCCTCAGCGCCCGCCGGAAGGTGTCCAGGTGGATCGCCGGCGCCACCGGCACATCGACAAGCGTCGTCGCCAGCCGCTCGGACGGGAACAGCGGCGCGTGCGGGTCGGACGGGTTGTCGGGGAACAGACCCCGGATCTCCTCGCCCTTGCCCTTGCCCTTGCCCTTCACCAGGAACCGCCCCCACTGCCCCTGGTCCCAGAACAACTCGCCCAGCCGGACCTGGCACAGCTCCGAGGTCCGCACACCGGAGAGGTACGCGGTCTTCGGCATCACATAGTTGCGGACCGCGACCGCATACTTCCTTGCGATCGCCAGCGCCTGGCGCCAGGATGCGAAGAACGCTTGCATCTCGACGCGCGACGGTGGGATCCGCAGCCCGAAGTCACCCCGATGCCGAGGCCGGCTGAACGGACCGGGGCATCGATATCGAGCGCGCCCTCGTCGACGAGCTGCATCGCCAGCGTGGTCGTCCAGACCTTGGTGATCGAACCGATCTGGAAGACGGAGTCCGCAGTGGCCTCGACGCCGGTGTCCTTGTTCAGTACCCCGGCCGCGCGGTCGATGACCTCGCCGTGTGCGTATACGGCGATCGATGCGGCCGGCACCTTGTACTCGGCCAGCAACTCGGGAAGGCGACTTTCCAACCAGCCACAGAGTTCATTGAGTTCGGACATGTGCACCTCTTGTCTCTGCGAGGGAGAACGGGTGATTCCGGGAGGGTACGACCTACGCGCTCGTGGCCGATTCGTGAGAAACGACGAGAACTGGCGATTCCTTCATCGCGGCCGACGAAACACCCGGCCGCCGGTATGGGTTACCGCCGAAGCCAGTCCACCGCCCGGGCGGCGGCGAACCCGATGAAGGCGTCACGCTCGGGAACTCTCGATCGGGCGTCGGCGGCCCTGGTGAAGACGCCGACTGCGTACCGGCCGCCGTCCGGGTACTCCACCACCCCGATCTCGTTGCGCAGCGAGGGCAGCGTTC
Source organism: Streptomyces sp. NPDC093149 (assembly GCF_044754145.1). Classification (NCBI taxonomy): domain Bacteria; kingdom Bacillati; phylum Actinomycetota; class Actinomycetes; order Kitasatosporales; family Streptomycetaceae; genus Streptomyces; species Streptomyces sp. NPDC093149. The sequence goes on along the minus strand of NZ_JBIVON010000003.1, from coordinate 93,425 downwards.
CAGTCTTGCCGCTGATCCTGACGTCGTCGTCCGCGAAGCCGGAGCGCAGCCGGTGCGGCCACAGCTGCAGTTCCAGCCAGCGCCGGACGTCGGCGCACGCCGCCGCGGGCGCTGCTTCGTCTCGCCAGATCAGGCCCAGCAACCGGGTGCTTTCCGCGGCGGTGGTCCGGCAGGTCTCTTCGGGTGTCAACGCACGTAGCCTGGCGAGTTGTTCGGCCGGCAACGCGGCCAGGATGCGTTCGTCGTCCTGGTAGTCGATCCCGAGGTCCTCGCCGATCGTGCGCAACAGCTCCCCGCAGTCGTGGGGGACGGCCGTGTGCGGGAGGTCGAGCCGCCGCAGCGTCTTGGCGATCGCGGCCTTTCCCACCTTCCCGAGGATCAGGTCCGTGGCGACGTTGTCGCTGATGCCGATCATCAGGACGGCCAGGTCGTACCAGGACATCGTGACGTCGTGGCGGAACGTCGCAAGGCCGTACGGGCTGGCGGTCGGATGTCCCGGTGCCACCGCGATCCGCTCGGCGAGGTCGAATTCACCTTCGGCCGCTTGCCGGGCAAGTTCCACTGCCACGGGAACCTTGAACACGGACGCGGTGACCACCGGTTCCTCGGCGTCGATGCCCATCTGTCGCGGGCCGTCCAGATCGGCCGCGTGCAGCCAGACGCGGACGCCGACTTCCGCCGCTCGGGCGGTGATTGTCGCGACCAGTTCCGATTCGGTGACCATGGGGTGATCCCTTCTGTCTGTCTGTCCGGTGCGGACTGTCTGTCCGGACCGGATCTGTTTGCTGGTGCGGCGACCGGCTACTTGGTGCCGGTCGGCGGGAAGTTGAACTGTTCGGCGCGCTGCGGGACCCAGAACGCGATCAACGCGGTGAGCAGCGTGGTGCCGATCAGGAAGCCGAACGCCACGGTGTAGGAGAACGCGTCCGCCAGCCAGCCCATCGCCAGCGGCGCGATGACTCCGGCGACCTGGCCGCCGAAGTTCGTCATCCCGGCACCGAGTCCGGCCACCGCCGTGGGAAGCACCCGCAGTGGAAGGCCGAAGACGCACATCGTCGCCATCCCGAACACTCCGACGGCCAATGTCTCGTAGACCGTGAATGTCGCCGCGCTGCCCGCCGACACCATCAGGGCGAGCAGGACCGAGGTCACCGTCGCGATGGACACCAGGTACCACCTGGCCTTGTCATGGAAGTACCGGTCGAACAGCCAGCCGCCGAAGATGGTCGTCGCGAAGCCCACCAGACTCGGGATCGCCGACAGCACGCCGGTCGCGTTCAGCGACAGGTGTCTGGCCTCGAGCAGATAGCTGGGCACCCAGGTGACCAGGCCGTAGCTGAGCATGTTCATCGCGCAGAACAGCACCGCGAACTTCCACACGGCCGGGGACTTCAGCACTTGCGCACGCGAGACTTCGGGCGTCGCCACCGCCGTTTGCGGGAGCCGGCTGAGCCGGTCCGGCAACGCCCTGGGCAGGAGCGCCCACAGCCCGATGCCGATGGCCGCGCCACAACCCGCCATCCAGAGGAAGGTGTGCCTCCAGCCGATGGCTGTCAGCAGTGGGGCGACGAGCAGGGGTGCAAGGCCGGCGATCCCACTGGCGGACAACATCACGCTGGTGGCGGTTCCCCGTCTCTGCGGTGTCGTCCGTTCCGCGATGGCTTTGAACGACGCCGCCGGGAAGGCGCCCTGACAAGCACCGAACAGGCCACGGAACAGTAGGAGAAGACCGAAGGTGCCGGCCATTCCGGTCAAAGCGGTGAACAGCGACCACAGCACGAGCGTGATCAGCATTGGTTTGCGGGAGCCATACCGATCGGCCAGGTAGCCAGCCGGTATCTGGCAGATCATGTAGACCAGCGCGAAGACGGTGACCAGCGAGCCCTGCGCGGTCTTGCCGAGATGGAACTCCTCTCCGATCGACGGCAGAGCCATGCTGATGGAGAACCGGTCGATGTAGTCGATCGACCAGGCGCACAGCATGACCACCATCGTGATCGTTGCTGTCCGGTTGACCCGCTCAGGTGTCCAGGTGTCCTCGGTGACCACCGCGGTCATGGTTGCCTCCGTACCGCTGCGTCGGGGGTGATGGCCCATCCTGGACATCAGGTGACGCAGCGGATTCGTGGAGTTCCACAAACCTTCAGGTGATGTTCGGGCGGTGCGGACGAATGTTGACTCGTTGCGGCGTCCGGCTTCTGCTCATGGTGCCGGGCCTGTGGAGCCGCAGTTGCAGCATCGCCGCGAACCGCTCGCCAGGGTCGTCGAGGTTGATCTCACCGACCTCTGCGACCCGTCGCAGTCGGTACCGGAAGGTGTTGGGGTGCACGTACGCCGCGGCGGACGCGGCGGCCACGTCGCCGAAGGCGTCCAGCCAGCACGACAGCGTGTGGACGAGTTGCGACTGGTGCCGGGCGTCGTAGTCGAGCAGGCGGGCGACGGGCCCGGTCGCCACGTTCCCGCGCGCGGCGGCCAGATCGGCGAGGTCCAGCATGAGCGCGTCGACGTGGACGTCCTCCGCCGTGGCCACCCGCCGGGCGCCCTCGTTGGCGAGCAGTACCCGCAGCGCCCGGTCCGCGCCGTCGCGCGAGCGGCTGAGTCCGGAGCCGTCGAGTGCGGGCGGGCCGATGCCGATCGCCGCGTCCACGCGCTGCCCGGTGCGCTCCAGGAAGGTCGACGCGACGCGGATCGACCGCTCCTGGCAGTCCGCCCGGCCTCCCGGCATCGGCACGATGCCGTAGGCAACGTCGCCCACCAGGGCCACGGCCGAGCGCGCTTGGACCGCACTCAGGTGCATGGCCAGCGCGTCCGCGACCCGCTGGCGATCCGCGACCCGGCGCAGACCGTCCTCCGTCGACGGATCGGCGTCCCCACCACCGAACAGACCCAGTGCCAGCACGACCGCGGGCTGCCCCACCAGCCCGAGCCGCGCAATCGCCTCCGGTGCCCCCGCGCCGCCTTCGAGGGCGGTGCTCACCAGGTCGGCGCGCAGGCGGCGTTCGACATCGGCGCCCGCACGCAGACGCAACATGTGGAGCGCGACGAGCTTGCCGGCGTCGATCAGCGCCTGCGTCCGCTCTTCGGACAAGGGCCCGGGCACCGCCGCCCAGATCGAGCCGAGGATCTCGTCGCCGGCCCGCACCGCCAGCGCCACCCGGGGAACGGTCATCGTCTCGTCGTGGAGCGGATCGACGTACACAGGTGTATGGCCGCGATGGAGACGCTCGAAGACGCCGTTGCGCGCCAGGCCAAGCGTGAACCGTTCCGGTACCTGACGGCCCAGGATCGTCTCCACTCGGGACTGGTCGGCCTCGTCCTGGCGGCCGGAGAAGGCAAGCACCCGTGAGCTGCGGTCCTCGATGGTGACCGGCGCGTCCAACAGCGCGGCCACGGCGTTGGCCAACGCGAACAGGTCGCCCGACGGCATGCCGCCCAGCGTCTGCGGCGAGATGTCGCCGATGTCTCCCTCGACGAGCAGGGTGCGGAGCATGGCGGCGACCTGCGCCCACGAGGCGCCTCGGGTGAGTCCGAGCAGTGCGACGCCGGACTCGTCAGCGGCCCGCCGGATTTCCACGGTCGCGGTGAAGGGTGACCGGACGACGAGCGCCGCAGCGCCCTTGCGGCCGAGTTCGTACAGGAGACGGACCACGTCGTCCGGTTCGTGGAAGCCCACCCCCAGGACGACGGCCTGGGCGGGGAACTGCGCCTCGTCGAGCGGGTCGTGGATGACTACGCCGGTCAACTGCCGGCGCCTGCCCCCGCCGCCGGCTATCGACTCCAGCAACACGTCCCCCAGGTCCTCGAGAACGCGCGCCAGGCTTGTGTGTGGCTTGCCAGACGTCGGTGTCAGCACCGCCCAAAGGTAACCCCGGCCGCACCGGAACCTGTTGGTCCGATCCGACGGGATTTCACGGCGAGTTCGTCGCGTGCTACGAACCGAGCCATACCGTCGAGGTCGTGACCTCCGCCAGCAGGTCGGGAATCGGGGTGACGCCGAGGCCCGGCCCCTGAGGCACGCTCAGGTGTCCGTCCTTCAGGACGAACGGTTCCGTGATGTCGGTCCGGTAGAACCGGTCCGACGCCGAGGTGTCGCCGGGCAGGGTGAACCCGGGCAACGAGGCGAGCGCGACGTTGGCCGCCCGCCCGAGCCCGGTCTCGATCATGCCACCGCACCACACGGGGATCCCGTGGGCGGCGCAGACGTCGTGCACCCGCCGTGCCTCAAGGTATCCACCGACCCGGCCGGGCTTGATGTTCACGATGCGACAGGCACCCAGCGTGATCGCGTCGGCAGCGGAACGGGCGGACACGATCGACTCGTCGAGGCAGATCGGCGTGCGGATACGACGGGCCAGCTCGGCGTGGCCCAGGAGGTCCTCCTCGTCCAGGGGCTGCTCGATGAGGAGGAGCTCGAAGGGATCCAGTCGGGCGAGCTGGGACACGTCGGACAGCGTGTACGCCGTGTTGGCGTCGACCTGCAGCAGCACATCGTCGCCGAAGCGCTCCCTCACCGCTCGCACCGGCTCGACGTCCCAACCGGGTTCGATCTTCAGCTTGATCCGCACGTAGCCGGCGTCGAGATAGCCGCCTACGGCGTCCAGGAGCTGTGGGACGGAGTCCATGATGCCGACCGAGACTCCGCAGGGCACGGAGTCCCGGGTGGACCCGAGCGCGGTGGCGAAGGACAGGTCGTGTGATCGGAGTTCAGCGTCGAGCACGGCCATTTCGAGTGCGGCCTTCGCCATCCGGTGACCCTTGAACCTGGCCAGGCGGGGCGCGACTCGGCTCGCGGTGACCTCGCCCTCCATCAGGGCCGGGACCAGAAAGTTCCGCAGCACGTGCTCGGCCCCGTCGACGTACTCCGAGGAGTAGAGCGGCTCTTCCATCGTGACGCACTCGCCCCAACCCTCGCCGTTCGTTGTCACGACTCGTATGAGCAGCAGTTCCCGTACGTTCTGCGTACCGAACGACGTCCGGAACGGTGCCACCAAAGGCATCTGGACACGCAGAAGTTCCACACCATTGGGCTTCATGACGACTTCTCCCTTGAGACCACGTACCAGCCGGCACGATCGAATCCGATGACCCTGGCTTCCTCCGCCATCAGGCCTCCCAACACCTCCCGCAGCGCGACGCGCCACGCTTGGCCCTGATCCGGGTCCGTGCGCCGGAGTGTCTCGATGTCGGGCGGCACGGCGACCAGCACGACCGGCCCGTCGGCCACTGCGGTCAGCGGTCCCCCGTCAGGTGCGACCGACAGGGCAGGGGCCGCACCGCGCTCTCGCAGCGCGGCTGCTTCGACTCGGGCAGCCTCACCGAGCGAAGCGGTGGACGCCGCCGGGGCGGAAAGCTCCCAACGGACCATCAGCCGGTCGGTGTCTCCGGCGCCGTTGATGCCGTCGCGCATCGGCCCGTAGAAGTCGGGCAGGTAGCGCGCCGGGCCGGCGCCGAGTTTGGCCAGGTTGAAATACGCGTTCCGCCGCACCAGGGGATCGAACGTCCAGGTGACCAGCGAGACGTCCTGGCGCAACACCCAGGCGCGCTGGTGCAGTTTGAGGGCGAATCCGATCCCCCTCCCGAGCCCTTGCGGCGCCACGCCGGCGATGTGGCTGTGCAGGCTCGCCTTGGCCGGGCTGCCGAAGAAGCCGAGGCAGGCTCCCAGCAGTTCCTCCCCTTCGTACGCGCCCGCGACATAGTTCCCCGCCGCGGCCATCGCCCGCAACAGCTCTGTCGTCACCGGTTGGGCACTGGTGCCCGGCTGCCAGATCGATGCGAAGAGCTGGCAGACATCGGTCAGGTCGGACACCTCGGTCAGGTCCCGGATTTCCACACGTGAGGCGGCGGCAGCAGCGGTCGCGGCGGCCAGCGCGGCTGCGCTCACGGCCGGGGAAACCAGACCTGACTCATATGTCGCAAGATCTCTCACGGGACTTTCCTTTCCGGGCTTACCGGGCGGGTCACCGTGGTGCCGCACCAGGGTTGTCCGCCGCGTTCGTCGTAGCGCACAGAGTTCAATTCGCCAGCACGGCGTCGATCAGGGCGGTGAGCAGGGCGGTGCGCCGTGGCAGTTCGGCTACGACGACGTGTTCGTCGTCAGCGTGCGCACCGCCGCCCACGCCGCCGAGGCCGTCGAGGGTGGGGATCCCGAGGCCGGCGGTGAAGTTCCCGTCCGAGGCGCCACCGACAGCGGCGGCGGTAAGAGCTCCGAGGCCGAGTTCGGCAGCGATCGTTGCAGCGAGGTCGAACAGCCTCGACGACGCGTCCGCCTGCAACGGCGGGCGGTTGATGCCACCCGAGATGCGGATCCGCGAGCCCTCGAGTACGGGGCGGAGGTCCCGCACGGCCCGGTCGACCCGCCGCTGCTCGGTCTCGTCCCACACACGTACGTCGACCGCCACGCTGGCGCCTGCGGGAACCGTGTTGGTCGTGGTGCCGGCGGAGAGGGCCGTTGGCACGACGGTCGTGCCCCGCTCGGCGTCGGCCAGTGCCGCGACTGCGAGGATCTGGTGCGCCGCCTCCACCCCGGCGTTCACCCCCTTCTCCGGTTCGAGCCCGGCGTGCGCGGCCCGGCCGTCCACTTCGATCCGGTACAGGGAGGCGCCTTTGCGGCGGCACTTCAACGCTCCGCCGCCTGCCGACGCCTCCAACACGAACACCGCGTCGCAGCCGCGAGCCTCTTCCTCGATCAGCCGCCGCGACGACGGCGAGCCGATCTCCTCGTCACCGGTGACCAGGATCGAAAGACCCGACCGGTTCCCGGCGGCAGCAGCGGCGTGCAGCGCCATCACGACACCTGCCTTCATGTCGAAGCAGCCCGGCCCGCGCAGCACTCCGTCCCGGACGGAATACGGGTGTGTCTCCAGCGATCCGGTGGGCCACACCGTGTCGTGGTGTCCGAGCAGCAGCACACGCGGCGCCTCGCCGAACCGCCACCTCAGGTGCGTGCACCCGTCGATCACCACGCGATCCGGTTCCGTGCCCAGCAGCCTGCGCCCCAGTGCCGCCACGACGTCTGCGCTGCGGGCGACGGCTTCGTGATCGGACGACGGCGACTCGCACCGCACCAGGGTCTCGATGTCCGCGACGAGAACCTCCACCACCTCCGCGCGCGTCGCCGTCATCGCGGCTCACCTCGCAGCGGCTGTCCGGGAAGCGCGTCGACCTGCAGCTCCCCCGCGCTGACCACTGGGACACCACCGACAAACAAGTGCCGCACGCCCACAGACGGCCGCGTGGGCGCGAAGTAGGTCGCGCAATCGGTGATCGCTACGGGGTCGATTACTACGATGTCGGCGTCCGCGCCGACCCCGAGGTGTCCCTTCGCCCGGGCGCCCGGCGCCACCTCGTCGAGGACCCGCGCCGGCAGGTGGGCACACCGCCGGAACGCCTCCGGCCAGTCCCAGGCACCGCTCTCCCGCACCATCACGCGCAGCGTCTTGGTGAACGTTCCCGCGGTGCGCGGGTGCGTCGTTCCCCCGGGCGGCAGTGGCCACTCGGTGCTGTCGTCGCTGCCGTCGGGCCAGAAGACGGGCATCGCGTCACTGGCGACAATCGCGTCCGGGAAGGCCAGCGCCTGGTGCAGCATCGCGAGCTCGCGCGGGTTGCCCTCGTCGAGGAACTCCAGAATGCAGGGCGCCCCGGGGTCGCTGTTCCGCAACTGCCGCAGGCGCCCCTCGTCGGCGATGCGCTCCCCCGATTCGAGCATCACGACACTCGACGGGGACAGGCCCTTCATACGCAGGCGTTCGGCGTCGAGGAAGGCCGCTCCGATTGCCGTGCTGCCGGCCCCGTACGGGTAGGCCTCGACCGTCACCCGAGATCCCGACCGCCGTGAACCGTCCAACGCACCGAGTACCCGGTCGATGTGGTGGCCCGAAGTGCTGTTGACGTGGCAATGGTGCATCGCTGCTCCGGTCTCGGCCGCGGCGATGACGATCTCCTCGGAGCCGTCTGCGGGAGTTCCGGGATCCACCTCGACCAGCTCGCGGACGTGGGTGTACGTCGGCACGCCGGCCTTCGCGGCAAGCCGGGCGACAGCAAGGAACTCGGCAGGCTCACTGTGGGGCGCGTACCCGAGGAGGACTCCGATGCCGAGCGCTCCGGCGCTCAGCTCCCCCTCGATCAGGGCCAGCCACTCAGCGAGTTCACGATCGGTGGAGGAGCGCTGCCATGCGCGGTTTCCCAGCACCGCGAGACCGCTCCCGATCTGTGCGTCGGGCTGGATGCCGGCGAGCACCTGGGCCCGGGCACCACCCCACGAGGCGGAGAAGCCGTAGTGCAGCGGGCGTCCGTCCGCTGCGGCCTCGGCGTACGCACGTCCGATGGGCATGAGGCCCGCTTCCAGGTCGAGGGCCGTTGTCACGCCGTCCATGGCCTGCAGCCGCTGCCCCGCGATGGAGTGCACATGGCTGTGCAGGTCGACGAACCCCGGACCGACGACCAAACCCGTGACGTCGACGACCGCGCATCCCGGTGGCGCGTCGAGCCCTGCGGCGACGGCGCTGACCACGCCGTCGGACACGAGGACGTCGGCGATGCCGTCGAACCCTGTTCCCGGATCAATGACACGGCCGCCACGCAAAAGTGTCTGCATGCTTTCGTCTCCTCGTCGAGGACGCACTGGAGCACCTGCTGGCCTCCAGTGCGACCCTAGGAGGGAGATCAGGCACCGCTGTTGGTCCAGGCCGACGAATCCGTGACGGCTTATTCATGCACCCCGACGAACCCGGCACGAAGTACTGCTTCTTCTCCGGGCTGGACATGCCCGGGACGACCGAGCAGAAGAACCCGCGGACGGTGTTCGTGAACTCCATGTCGGATCTGTTCCATGCCCGGGTGCCGCTGGACTTCGTACGGCAGGTCTTCGAGGTCATGGCGGACACGCCGCAGCATACATACCAGGGGCGCTGTCACGTTGTTGGGTGTGTATGTGCCTGACGGGGCGTCGGGGCAGGGTGGGCCCCCCGGGTCCGGGCCTGTGTTCAGGCCGTGATGGGCCAGCCGACAGCGCCGGTGATCTCGTCCCAGATGGCGAAGCGGTGGCGGATTTCGGCTCGGTAGTCGTGTGTGGTCATCAGGTGGTCGTGTGTGGTCATCAGGTGGTCGTGTGTGGTCATCAGGTGGTCGTGTGTGGTCATCAGGTGGCGGCGGGGTCGGAAGTGGGGCGAGATCCCGCTGAATGCGGACAGGAAGCGTCGGGCCCCACCTACGGAGCGGAAGCCCTTCATCGCCCGTTCACGCTGCCTGGTTGGCCCGGGCCGCGGCAGTGTCCCGGCGGTTCTGCACGAGGATGTCCAGGACATTGCCATCCTGATCCACGGCCCGCCACAGGTACTTCCGCTCACCGTTGACCTTGATGAAGACCTCGTCCAGAACTTGTCGCCGGGCCGGGGCTGCCGGCGGCGCAGCGCGCTGGCGTAGCACTGCCCGAACTTGGCACACCAGCGGCGGACCGTCTCATGCGAGACGACGACACCGCGCTCGAGCATCAGCTCCTCCACCTCACGGAAGGACAGCGGAAACCGGAAGTACAGCCACACACAGTGCGAGATCACCTCGACCGGGTACCGATGGCCCTTGTACGACGGCGACACGTCCCCCACGGACAACCCTCTCCAGCCTGATCAACCCGAAGATCAGCCCACTCAGCCAGCCAACGTGACAGCGCCGGCGCACGAGTTCCGCGAGGACGGGGCGATGTCGTCGCGGGGGACGTCGGCGTAGTCGATGGCCTGTCCGATGCGCTGCCGCTGCCCGGCTGCTTGGTGACTCCGGTAACCAGCCACGTTGGTCTCACACCGCGTGGCGACGGTTCGCCGATTACTGCGGAGAAGCACAGGAGACAACGGCCGGAGGGGGGCGGACTGGTTGGGGGCGTTGCTGACATAGGCGTACGGCGAGGAGTTGGGCGTTCCGGCCGTGGAGGGTTCCGGGTCGATGGTGGTGAAGCGGCGGTTGGCGGGGCATGGGTATGGTCGCGTCGGTTCATCCGGCCGCCTATGTACGGGTTTCACGGTGCGGGGGCCTGCCGGTGCGGGACCACGTGCCGCCAACCATGTCCGGCTCCGCAGAAACCCGCCAGGCCTGACCGCAGGCGCGCGGAAAAGGAAAACACTACCCGCCCGATCCTCCCCGAATACCGATGTTCAACGCGGCGTAGTCAGCACCAACTCAGCACGGGACAGGTGATCAGGGCTGCTGACATGCGGTTTCAGCGCAGCGCCCAACCAGCACGGGAGTCACCACCAGGACTCCGAACCATACCGAACGACGCAACTCGGACAGGCGCCTGCCGGTCTGCGCCACGGTCCTCCAAGCAGTCTCGACATGCCTGTCACGGTGGCCCCGCGCACACCCGGTCCAAGAACTATGGTGTCCCGCCACATGTGCCTCTGACTTGCCCATTCCTACGGTGTGGCGACACGAAACCGTCCCCGCCAACGTCCGGAAGTGGTACCCATGGCCGCCTCGGCATCCGCCCCACCGACCACCCGCTCGCTCAAGCGCATCGTCGCCGCGAGCCTCATCGGGACCACCATCGAGTGGTACGACAACTCATCCGATCAGAGCTACGACCTGCTGTTTTCCCGCCACTGACCCGCCGAAGTCAGCACCGAACCAGCACCGGAGATTCTCGTGCTGGGTGAGGGATCGAGAAAAGTACGCTCAAGCCGGTTCGGAACTCGGCCACGGACCCTGAAGAAGGTCACTCACCGTAGCAAGCATCCAGTACGCCCCCGACACGGGTCTCCTCGTGATCCCGGACGATCCGGCGAAGGACTTCGCCCGGGCTTCGCGGTCTTCGACGACTCCGTCCCCGCTCCGCGCACGTTCGTCATGGGCTGGCTGCGGAAGGAAAACGTCAGGCCGGCACCACCCAACGCGAAGTGCGATTCCTTCCTACCCGTACGCGTTCGTCTCGTCCCCCGGCCCGACAACGACTACGACACGCGTGCTGTGTCGGTCGCCGCCCCGCCCCACCACGGCGGGTCCGTTCTCGACCGGCACATGGGCTATCTCTACAGCAGCGCGCTGCACGTCGGCATCCTTCCTGAACTCCTCCGGATACGGAGGCTTGCGTCCCACCTGGACATCCCTCTCTGGACCGTCAAGATCCATTGTCAGGGTGTCCACTCCACAGGATCATCCTCACCCGGACACCTGACCCCAACTACATGATCCGAACCTCGAACAGCTCCTAGAGATCGAGGTAACACCCCAGCTCAAGGGATGCGATGTTTGAGATCCGGAAGAACCGGACGGTGGCTCAGGGGCGAAGGATCCTGGTCCGTGAGCGGGAGGAGTACTTCCGGCTCTGGCCGCCCACGCAAAGCGCTCGACTGGGAAGCCCCAGCCGAGTGCCTGCATAGACTCTTCGCGGCCTGATCAAACCGACCACGTGTTGCAACTGCCCCTAGAACCCACCGAGTGTGCGGGGCCTTCCGCGGTCTTCATCCGGCGTAGCCCACCAGGGCGGCGAGCCGGTAGCGTCCGGACTCGCGGGCCAGGAGTCCGTCGTCGACGAGGGCGCGCCGCAGCGAGACGGCGTCCAGTGCGCCGCCCTCGCACCACGGCTGCAGGCGGTCGGTCACCGTCCGCTCGTCGTAGTCGTCGCCGGCGGCGAAGGTGCTCCCGGCGACGTGCCCGAGGACCGCGCGACGGGCGTCGGCGTCCTGCTCCGGCACGTTGACCAGGATGCCGCCGCGGATGTGGCCGCGCAGTTGCGGGTCGGGCTGGTCGGCCGCCGTCTCCTCCGCCACACGCCGGGAGGCGGTCTCCGCGGCCGCGGCGAGGGCGTCGTCGTCCAGGGCCAGCGAGCCGCGCCCCTGGACGAGCAGTCCGCTGCGGACGAGCCGCCCGATGGCCGGGGCGGCCTGCGGTGCGCCGAGCCCCGAGGCGGAGAGGATCTCCGCGGAGGTCGACGCGCCGAGGGCGGCCGCCGAGAAGACCCGGCGCAGCACCGGATCGGCCAGCTCGATGGCGAGTTGTTCGGGTGTCATGAGAGGGAACGCATCCTTTCTGAAGCCTGCCCGGCCCGTGTGCCCGGCAGGGGCCGGTTCCGTCAGGGGCTCAGCGGCCCTTCCGCTTGACCTTGATCTTGGACAGGTCGGTGGAGACCGATCGGAGGTCGCGGTACTCGCCCCCGAGCTTGCGGATGGCGGCCGCGGCCAGTTCCTCGGCCTGGCCCAGCACAAGTTCCTCGGTGTCCTCCTCGGTCGCCGGGATGAGGACGCGGAAGGTGAAGGTGAGCAGGGCCGGCTCGTAGGTGACGGTACCCTCCTCGGTGAACCGCGCCTTGAACAGGTCGTGTTCGCCCGCCTGGTCGGTCAGGGACGCACGCTGTTCATCGGTGAGCTCGGCGAACTTGCCGTGCGTGATGACCTGGTAGGTTGTACCGCTCATAACTGTGGTTCTCCAGTTGTGGATTCGTTCATCGGTCCGCGTTCCGCAGGCGCGCGCGGTGGAGGTGACCGCACGTCAGTCGATGACAGGTCAGCAGGTCAGCCCGGCGGCCGGGGTCGAGCACCCCTTCGACCGCCGAGGCTCACTTCTGCTCCGGCCGGTGCGTCCGGTGCGGCAGGAAGAACAGCAGGCCGGTGACGAGCACCAGGCCGCCGGCCGCCCAGTACAGAGCCTCGCTGTAGGTGGCGATGAAGGTCTTGGAGCGGATCTCGCCGAGGGTGGTGTCGATCGTCTTGACGTCGGCGCCGGAGTCCTGACTGGTGCCCGTGGCGCTCGGGAGCAGCGTGGTGCAGCTCTCCGGCACCTTGGTCGGGTCGGCCTGGCCGAGCGAGTCGGTCGCGCAGCTGCGGATCGCCCCGGCCTGGGCAGGTGCCACCGCCTGGACGGTCGGGATGACCTTGTCGGCTTGCGGGCCCGCGTTGCTCGCCAGGGCGGAGAAGAAGACACCGCCGATGATCGCCACGCCGAGGGCCGCGCCGAGCTGACCGGTCGCGTTGATGATGCCGGACGCTGCGCCCGCCTCCTGCGGCTTGACTTCGCGCAGGATCAGGCCGGTCAGCGGGGCCATCAGCAGACCCATGCCGGAGCCGAGCAGGAGCATGGACGGGACGGCGTGCCAGGAGGTTATGTCGCTCCCGGCGTGGTTCGCGACCCAGGCGTAGGAGGCGATGCCGAGCATCATCATCAGGGCGCCCGCCACCAGGGTGTACCGCCCGTACCGGGGGAAGAGCGTGCGCACCGCGATTGTGCCGACGATCGGGACCCCGAGCGAGAACGGGATCGCGGTCAGACCGGTGTGCAGCGCCGACCAGCCCAGGCCGCCCTGGAGGTAGAGCGTCCAGCTGAGGAAGAAGCCCGCCGGGACGGCGCTGAAGAGCATCTGCGCCGCGACGCCGGCGCCGAACGCGCGAACCTGGAACAGGGAGAGGATCACCAGCGGGGATCCGTCCTTGCGGGCCTTGTACCGCTCGTAGAAGACGAAGCCCACGATGACGGGCGCGGCGCCGAACAGGCAGGTGATGCTCCAGGCGGGCCAGTCGAGTTCACGGCCGAGCATGAGCGGCAGCATCAGCAGGAGCAGCCCGACGATCGCGAGCAGCATGCCGATCAGGTCCAGCCGCATCGCGTGCGGGGACTTCGACTCCTTCATCCACTTCGCGGCCCCGATCAGGGCGGCCGCGCCGACCGGCAGGTTGACCACGAAGATGCTCCGCCAGCCGAGGTCGAGCGGGCTCCAGTCGACCAGGGCGCCGCCGAGGATGGGGGCGGCGACGATGGCCAGGCCGATCATGCCCGCGTACAGACTGACGACGCGGCCGATCTCCTGCGGGGCGAACGTGACGTGGATGATCGCCAGGACCTGCGGGACCATGATCGCGGCGGCCACACCCTGGAGGATGCGGGAGGCGACCAGCATCTCGGAGTTCTGCGCGGCCGCGCACAGGGCGGAGGCCACGACGAACCCGGCGACACCGGTCATGAACATCCGCTTGCGGCCGAAGATGTCGCCGAGCCTGCCACCGGTGATCAGGATGGCCGCGAAGGAGAGTGTGTAGCCGGCCGTCACCGCCTGGATGACGACGGCCGACGCACCGAGGTCGCCCTGGATGGCCGGGATCGCCACGGTCACGATGTTGACGTCCAGCAGGTCCATGAAGGTGGCGACCAGCAGAACGGCCAGCGCGAGCCACCGCTTCGGGTCCGGCGCGGGGGCGTCGGAGGCGACAGGCGGTCCGGCGGTCGGCTGCTTCGCCCGCCCTGTCTTGCTGCTCATGGGTTCTTCTCCGGCTTCTCGATCGATGGCGTCCGCCCCTTGGTGGTCGGACGCCCGGGGGACGGGCGGGAGGCTTCCTCGGCGGGCGCGGGGTTCCGGGAGAGCGCGCTCCACGAGCGCATCAGCAGCTCGATGGCGTTCGCGACGGTGTCGATGTCGCTGTCCTCGGGGGAGAGCACGCGCTGGATGGACAGGCCGTCGCCCAGCGAGTGGAGAACAAGAGCCAGGAACTCGACGGGGGCCGGGGGAGCCACCGAGCGGGCGGCAAAGCCCTGCTCCAGCGCCTGGGCGAGCGCGGCGCGCGAACGCCGCTCGCGGTCCGCGAGAACCGGCAGCAGCTCCGGGTCGCGCAGGCCGTAGAGCCAGAGCTCGGTGCGCAGGGCGAGCCAGCTGCCGAGGGTCTCGTCGCGCTGGCGGTACCAGGACCTCAGGTGCTCCATCAGGCTGTCGAACGACCCGGCGTCGCGGTCGATCTCCTGCATCTCTTCCAGCTCGTGCTGGGTGCGCTGCTCCAACAGGGCCAGGACGAGCTCGTGCTTGCCATCGAAGTTGCCGTAGAACGCGCCGCGGGTGTAGCCGGCGCGCTCGACGATCTGCTCGACCGAGGTGCCGTTGACGCCGTGCTCGGCGAAAAGTTCGGCTGCGGCCTGCAGCAGCCGCTCGCGGGTGAGTTCCCGGCTCTGCTGCCGGTTGAGTCGCCTGGTGATCGCGATCGCCTCCTGATGCGTCGTCGGATACGAGACTGTATCCAAATACAGGTCTGTATCTAAAATGGTTTTCCGCACGACGACGGGCTGCCGCCGGCGCCCAAGGGAGGCGGCGGCAGCCCGAGGACGACCGGCGGAACGAATCCCGAGGTCAGCGCACGTAGCGGCGCATCAGTCGGTCCAGTTCCGCGGCCGGGTCGGCGGTGATCCCGCCGTGAACCGGCCGCAACGGAGTGGAACGCGGCAACAGCCATGTATGTCGACATCGCCGCTGACGCGAAGACGTCCCGGCCGGGGCTCGACCCCGTCATTGCAGTTGCCGCGTGAGGGCGACACCCTGAGGGTGACTCGCCTCGACCGATTGTCCCGCCCGGTGCCACACCCGGTGACTCTCGGCGCCGAGTTGACACACCCCCGCGTCCTCGGCGTGCGCGTCGGCCCCGCACCCCGCGCGGCGATCAACGTCCGGTTGGCGCGCTGTGTTCCGCCGCTGGAGCGGCGAGTTCGGGCCCTGGCCTCCATGCCGGGGCCACCATGCCGCGCCCGGCCACCAGGGCCGCTACCGTCTGGGTGGCCGCGACGACGACCATCAGCAGAAGCGGGGCCCTACCGGAGCTCAGCGAGTGGAGGAGGCCGAAGACCACCGGCCCGACGGCCGCCAGCAGATAGCCGACGGACTGCGCCATCGCGGACAGCCCGCCGACCGAGGCCGCGTCCTGGGCCCGCAGGCTGATGAACGCCAGGGCGAGCACCAGGCAGGCGCCGCCGCCGAGGCCGAGGACCACAGTCCACAGCAGTACCCACCGAGGCTCCGCGAAGAGGCCGGCATAGCCGACCAGCAGGACCACGGAACAGGCCGTCGCCAACCCCCGCTGGTCCCGCGCCCAGCGCATCGCCCGGGGCACCGCCAGGCTGGTAAGCACGGCGACGACCTGGAACCAGAAGAGCAGTCAGCCGGCCGTCGCCGGGCTGACCCCGTTGTCCTGGAGAACCTGCGGCAGCCAGGTCACGACGACATAGAAGCCCAGTGACTGCAGTCCCATGAAGGCAGTGACCGCCCAGGCCAGTCCGGAGCTCCAGGGCAACTGCTGCCCGCTCCGCGCCGGCCCGGCCGGCCCGGAAGTCCGCATCTGCGGCAGCCACACCAGCACCGACACCAGGGCGAAGACCACCCACAAGCCCAGCGCGGTGTGCCAGCCACCGGGAGCAGCCTCGGCGATCGGCACCGCCACTCCGGAGGCCAGAGCTGCCACTCCTCCCATCACCATGGCGTAGGCGCTGGTCAGCAGGCGGACCTTGGTCGGGAAGTCGCGCTTGATGAGGCCCGGCAGCAGTACGCTGCCCACCGCGATGCCCGCGCCGATCAGCACGGTGCCGATGAGCAGGCCTGCCGCCGTGGGGATCCAGCGGACCGCGATGCCGATTGTCAGCACCACCAGCGGGCCGCCGAGGAGCCGTTCCTCCCCCCACCGCGCGGCCAGCTTTGGCACCAGCGGCGACAGAGCCGCGAACGCCAGCAGCGGCAGCGTGTTCAGCATGCCTGCGGCGGCCGGAGCCAGGCCCAGGTCGGACTGCACGCGGTTCAAGAGTGGCCCGACACCGGTCAGACTCGCCCGAAGGTTGGCGGCCACCACCAGCAGCCCCCACACCAACAGCACTTGACCGGCGCGTCGCGTCGACGTGTTCTCCATGCCTTGAGCATCGGTCGGCGGGACGACGGGTATCAGTGCGACAGCACCAGTGCCTCGTCACTCGTGAGCTTGATCGTGACCTGGCTATCACTCATGCACACCCCTACAACTCAGCCCGCCCTCGACCGCACGAACCTACTGGCCTTGGACCTTGACCAAACACATAGGGCCACCCCCCGCAGCCCTCAGACCGTCAACCACTACATGAAGCTGCACGGCCTGCCGGGCGTCAGCGCCCGCAACACGCGTTCTACGCCTCCGACGGCCACAAGATCGGGGCAGCGACCCACAACGTAGGCGTCCGACAGGCGCCAGAGGAGGCCGCGGTTGTCAAGGCGTGGGTCAAGGCCGCGCCCGCGCTGGCGATCCTGCCCCCGAGGTCCCAGACGGATGGCCTGGGCTCAGTACGCCAAAAACAGCTGGGCTGAATACCTCGAAGCTGTTCAATCCACCGACTAGTCCCAAGGCCGTGAAGTTTGCGGCTGGGGCATGTCGTCAAGTGCCTGCGGCCGCAAGGATTTCGATGCTGGTGGTGGCTTTGTAGTTGGTGCGGTCGATGCGGGGGCCGCGGGCCTGGTACTTGGAGATGGCGCGTTTGACGATGCGGGGGCTCACCCGTAGTCGCCGCTCGGGCAGCAGGCCGGCCAGGACGTGTCGGCCGATGGTGCCGGCCAGGTCGACGACGGTGTCGGCGATGACGCCCGCGGCCAGGACGACCTGGTCGCGGGCGGCCTGCCAGGCGATGGAGAAGCCGGCCCGGTCCGGATCGGTGCCGGGTCGGGTGCTGGTGGCGTCGGCCATGGCGGTCCGCAACAACTGGTAGACCACCAGCAGGGCGTATATCTCCTGGTCGACGCCCTCGGGGGTGCGGGCCCGCAGAACCCGGCCGCCGAGGATGGTCGACTTCAGTTCCAGGTAGGCCGTCTCGATCTCCCAGCGCTGGTGGTAGAGGGTGGTCAGTTCGGCTGCTGGGTGGCGGTGGTGGTCGAGCAGGGTGGTGGCGAGCCGGTAGAGGCCGGTGTGTTTCCCGGCGGTGGTGGTGATGGTGATCTCGCAGTCGATGACGCGCACGCGCAGGGAACCCAGCACCGAGAGGCAGGAGCCGTCGGGGAAGCGGGCCAGGATGGGCATCCGGCGGCCGTTCTTGAGCCGGACCAGGACCTCGGCACCGGTGGCCGCGATGTCGGCCAGGAGCCTTTGAGCGCCGAAGTTGCGGTCGGCCAGCAGGATCATCCCGGGCCGCAGGCTGGGCAGCAGGCGCGGGGCGTAGGTGGTCTCGCCCGCGGTGGTCGGGCCGAATACCGCGTCGATGAGGGTGCGGGTTCCGCAGGCGACCAGGGCGAGCAGACGGACCTGCGGGTATCCGGTCCCGCCGTGGTTGCCCGCCTGCTTGGTGAACCGGGTCAGGACGGCGGGGGTGTCCGCGACCGTCAGGGTGGTGCCGTCGAGGGCGACCACCAGCAGGTCGCGCCAGCGGATCCCCGGCCCGTGCCGGGTTACGGCCGGGCCGCGCAGCAGGTCGAACAGCCACCGCAGCGGTCTGCTGCCCACACGCCGGCGGGCCTGGGCCAGCGCGCTCGCCGTCGGCGCGACCACCGGCAGCCCGGCCAGTGCCCCGGTGAGCTTGCGCCACACGCCGAGGTATCCCGCCTCCGGGAACAGGCACGCGGCCAGGACCAGGTACACCACGACCCGGGAGGGCAGATCCCGCAGCCGCGACTGCACGGCCCTGGTCGCGCTCAGCGCCTCGTCGACCATCTCGAAGGGAACAAGCTGGGTGAGTTCACCGAGATGACCTGGCGCAAACCGCCCTCCGGCCACCGTGACGACACGCGTGATGGCACACTGTTCGGACAGCGGAGCCTCCGGTCTTTGTGAACGGCTTGTCTTGGTCGACTGCCAGTTCTACCGGGGCTCCGCTCCTCATGTCCGGCGAAACCGCCTACGGCCTCCTGGACAACCCCGCCAGGCCCATAACTTCACGGCCTTGCGACTAGTCCCCGCGACTTCGAGGACCGATCTTGCGGTCCGGGGAGCCGGACGTGCTCTGGACGCCGAGCATGGCGGGGTAGGCGAGCGCGGCGGGGGTCAGACCCGGTGCACCGGTCACGAAGACGGTTCCCGCCCTGTTGCGGGAGATGGGCACGCTGCCTCCGGACGCGAGCGGCTTGTACGGCAGGAGGTACGGGCCGGCCGCCGGGATCCGTCAGCTCCGCGGGTAAAGAAACCAGCCGCCCGGCCGCGTCCCCGGCCTCCCGGGGCAGTACACCCGGGCCCGTCCCTACGCTGCCGCGGCGCGGGGGCGGAAGCGGGCTAGGTAAGCGAGGGTGGAGCCATGGTGTGCGGCCAGGTGGAGGCCGGAGTCGTCGGCGAGGCGGTGCAAGGTGCCGAAGGGGATCCAGTGGCGGCCGGAGAACTCGCCGACCACCAGTCGGCCGCCGGGGGTGAGCACCCGGACCGCCTCGGCCAGCACCCGCTCCGGCTCCGGTACCTCGCCCAGCGCGGTCACCAGGTACATGGCGTCGAACGTGCGGTCAGGGAAGGGGAGTTCACGAGCGTCACCTCGGGTGGGCGTGATGTTGACGACGCCGTGCCGTTCCGCGCGGCGCATCACGTGGTCGAGCATCTCCGGCTGGATGTCCAGGACGTCCAGCCGTCCGTCCGGGCCAAGTTGGGGAGCGACGTGCAGCGACTGCAGGCCGGTGCCGGGACCGACTTCCAGCACCCGCTCACCTGGCCTGGGCCGCAGCACGGCGTCCAGGCGGTTCGCGGTCAGATGCGGCAACGGCAGGTCCAGCGGCTTGTGTTGGGCGTACGGGTAAGGGGCCCTTGTCGCCGAACCACAGGGCGCCGGCGACGACGGCACCGGCGGCGAGCGCCCAGCGGACGGCGGGCTTGGCCAGGACAGCGTGAGACATGGATCTCCTCCGGTGGGACGGTGGCGTACGGGAAGTGAGCGGGGCCGGGAGCGAGGATCAGGCCGTCGGGCGGGCAGCCCCTCGTACCGCCAGCACGACGCACACCACCGCCAGTGGCAGTTCCGCGCCGAGCGCCATCGCTATCGCCGAGACCTGATCCGCGCCCGGTGCCGCGGTCATCGTGTCGAACCAGGCGTCGACCACCAGCAGCGTCGCGGTGGCGGTGGCCGTCAGGGCGTGCAACTGGTGGCCGCGTACGGCCAGCAGCCCAGTGGCGATCAGCCCCAGCGCCTCCAAGGCGTCCAGGCCGATCCAGGCGGTGCACCAGTTCGAGGCGATGGCGGTCCCCGGCAGACCGTTGGCCAGCACGACCAGCCACGGCAGCAGGGCCAGCCCGCAGCCGACCAGGACGTGTTCCAGGCGGTACCGGCGGCGGATGCGCGGACCGGTCGAGCCGCGGGCCTCGTCCTGAAGTCGGCAGACGCTCAGCGTGCTCATCGGATCGTTCTCCTCGCGTTCCTGACGTTCCTTCACGGCCTCAAGCCTCGTCCGCCCGGCGCTCATGGTCAGTAACGCGAATGTCCGTTGTGGGGGTGGCACTAGCTACACCCCGAGGCGGATGCTCTTGCCATGGCCCACCCCCGGCCCGGACACCTACCGTTTCCCCATGCACACAACCGCCCGCCTGCGGCGCCTACTTCTGTTCCCGTTCCAGGGAGCCGGACGACCGGTCTCGTTCCTCGTCACGGGCGTCCTCGTCCAGCTCGGCGTCCTCTTCGTCGTGTCCCTGCTGTGGCTGCTCTTCGTCCCGGTCCTCGACCCGGCGGGCCAACTGCCCGTCGCGGTGTTCGTCGCGTTCGCGGCCGTCGTGCTCGCCGGGCCGCTGCTGACCGAGGTGCAGCGCGGCCGCTTCCGCACCCGGCTCGACGTGGCCATCCCCTCGCCTTACGCGGGACAGCGGCCCCGGCTGCCGGAGCGGCTGCGATCCCGGGCGGGGCACCGGCAGCTCAGGTACCACCTGCTGGACGGGCCGCTGCTCGCTCTCGCGGGGTCCTTCACCCTCCTGGCATGGGTCGTGGCCGTCACCGCCACCTCGATCTACCTGTGGATCTGGCTGGTGCCGCTGGACTGGCGCGTCGACCATCCCGGCTACTACACCTGGGCGGCGTACGTCACCGCGGCGGGGCTCGCCCTGCTCCACATCGCGCGGTTGTCGACCGACGCCCTCTCCCGGCTCGACACCCGCACCGCCACCGTCCTGCTCGGGCCCAGCCGCGAGGAGCAGTTGGCCCGCCGGGTCGAGGACCTGACCGAGAGCCGGACCGGCCTGGTGGACGCGGTCGACGCCGAACGGCGGCGGATCGAACGGGACCTGCATGACGGCGCTCAGCAGCGGCTGGTCTCCCTGGCGGTCAACCTCGGCCTGGCCAAGGCCACGCTCCAGGACCTGCCCGAGGACGCCCGCCAGGTGATCGACGAGGCGCACCGGGAGGCGAAGGACGCGATAGAGGAGCTGAGCGGCCTGGTGCGCGGACTGCACCCGGCCGTTCTGGAGGACCGCGGCCTGGACGCCGCGCTGTCCGGCATCGCCGCCCGAGCACCCATCCCGGTACGGGTGAAGGTGGACGTGCCGTCACGTCCGTCTCCCACGATCGAGGCGGTCGCCTACTTCGTCGTCTCCGAAGCACTGACGAACGTGGTGAAGCACGCCGAGGCGTCCGGGGCCGAGGTGTCCGTGGAGCGCTTCGGGAAGACGCTGCTGGTCGTCATCAGCGACGACGGCGTGGGCGGCGCGGAACCCACCGGTGGTACCGGGCTGGCGGGGCTGGCCAAGCGGGTCGCCTCGGTCGATGGCACGCTGTCGGTCGACAGCCCCGTCGGGGGGCCGACCGTCATCACCGTGGAGCTGCCGTGCGTGCCGTGATCGCCGAGGATTCCGTACTGCTCAGGGTCGGGGTGGTCAAGGTCCTCGAGATGGCAGGGTTCGAGGTCGTCGCCGAAGTGGGCGACGGCGAGGCGCTGTTGGACGCGGTGGAGGAGCACCGGCCGGACATCGCGGTGGTGGACGTCCGTATGCCCCCCGGCTTCACGGACGAGGGAGTGCGTGCCGCGCTGGTCATCAGGCAGCAGTGGCCGCAGACTGCGGTGTTGCTGCTTTCGCAGTATGTGGAGGAGCGGTACGCGGCCGATCTGCTGTCCGCCAACACCTCAAGGATCGGCTACCTGCTCAAGCAACGGGTCGCGGACGTGGAGGAGTTCGCCGAGGCGCTGCGCCGGGTGGCCGCCGGCGGAACGGCGCTGGACCCGCAGGTCGTCTCGCAACTTCTGGTGCGCCGCCACAGCGATCCGCTGGACCGGCTCACCCCGCGGGAACGCGAGGTCCTGGAACTGATGGCGGGCGGCCGGTCCAACGCCGGGATAGCCGAGCGGCTCGTGGTCAGCGAGAGCGCGGTGGCCAAGCACATCAACAGCATCTTCGCCAAGCTCGACCTGCCGAAGGCGGACGCCGACCACCGCCGGGTGCTCGCCGTACTGCGCTTCCTCGGCGTGGCCTGATCCCGGCCGACCCTGCGGACCGCATCCCCTTCCGCTTGGGCCTTTCCGGCCTTTCTCCGGCATGACATCGGAGACAGCACCCGAGCCGAATTCGCCTACGCCCGGTCGCTGGGCAAGCCCGTGCGGTTCACGCACCCCGAAGTCGCCCCTGACGCCCGACCGCCCGCTGCCACCTCGACAACCAGGGCCAGCAGCCCGCCGCGCTGACCGTTTCGCGGTGGCTTCGGCCACCGCCCATCCCACACCCTCCGCAGGCATCCCTTGGAATTGATCATCTAGCTTCCGAGCCGAATAGCGCAGGGTTGGAACACCGACTCTTCCCCGGTCGGCAAAGACGACCCCATCTACCTGCGCGTCCACGCCAGTCCCGAAGGAGACGGCTACGACCGGCAGATCGCAACACTGCACCAGGTCGGCGCCCCAGAGAACTGGACGGCCCGTGCCTTCCCCCGGCAAGCAGTCCAGCACCACAACCAGCACTCTCAGGCAGAGCGGCTGCGGTAACGGAACGTCTCCCACCGAACGAGAGGAGGCCGCGCATGTCGGAGCACACCGGGGGGAACGCCCCGGATCAAGCGGCGGCCCATCGTGGTCGTGAGACGAGCGGGAGGTCACCATGCCCAACCGGTACGTGCGGCTCGCAGGGCTCGGCCAACGGCTGGACTTGACGAAACCAGACCTCGGAGTAGCAGGCGGCGCCGTCCTTCTCGAACAGCTCCTCACCGACCGCCGACTGCCCGTTCCGGTCCGTGGGCTCACGTGCGCGGAGGTGTGCGAGGAGCGGGGGTTCGTCGAGCCGATGTCGGTGTACCGCCGACTGGGCAAGGTGGTTGCTGCCCACATGCGCAGCAACGCCGAAGACCGGCACTACGGCGGCGGAGAATCCGACGAGCATAAGGCATACAAGGACCGGGCGGTCCGGGCGGCGGAGGATGGCGGGCACACTGCCGTGCAGGAGCGACCGAGCAAGGACCGCGCGGTCCGTAGCGACGTCCTCATCCGCGGTGCGGACGGGGTGCTCCTGGGGTTCGAGTCGCAGCTGTCTCCGCGCAACCCGCGTGAGATCCACGCCCGGGACGTGGCAGCTCGGCGGGCGGGTGTGCTGGACGCGTGGCAGACGGACAGCCAGGAGATGTCGCGGGACACGACGGTGCCGTGGTTGCGTACCGACCGCGTTCCCCTGGAGCTGATCACGAAGCGGGACTCTCCCATCCCGTTCCGAGGTGGAATCCGGCGCATCGAGCTCGCCATGTGCGACGAGCGGTTCCCGGGGCCGTGCCCGAAGAGGCGGACCGGCAAGTGCGGAGGCTGGCACCCGACCACCCGGCCTGCGGAACGCCCCTTCGATGAGTTCATCCGAGATGCCGCCTCCGGGCTCTACGTCCGGGCGATCGTCAAGGTGAAGCGGACCGCGTTCGAGTTCTGGACCCCGGCCGCAGACCAGACTGCGTACCTCGACGCAACGTCTGGCGAACCACCGGCTGTCATGCCGAGGCAACGACAGGCGAAGCGGCCCATGGAGGACGGTGACCCGACGTGCCACGTCCGGCCACCGGCCATGGCCGACCACGAGGCCGCGCCGCTCCCCTACATCCCGCCTCCCCGCCCGCCGCAGTCGGCACCGAGCACAGGGCCGACGGTAACGGGTGTGCTGCCGGTGGCGCACCGGGGCAAGTGCGGGGCCGGGGTGAGGCCATGCGGGGCACCAGCGCGGTTCTACGCGGCCGGATGGCTCTGCGATGACCACCGGCCATAGGTTGCAGGCACGGCCTCGTCGGTGCCCTGCAGGACACTGTTGAAGCCGGTTCGCCCTGTTCGACGCCGAGGGCAACAGCCTCGTCTCTCGGGGCGAAGACCAGCAGTTGGGACCGGACGGTAGCGCGAACAACACACCTAGCGCGGTTCCTGCGCGGCTGGAGTCCGTACAGCCCCAACCTCCGTTGCCCCACCCTGCTCCCGATCGCCCCCACAACATCCCACCGAAGCCTGCCTCTCCCAGGCGCCACCCGCACCAAGGTCCGGAACATTTCCGGACCACCAAGAAGCCGCAGGTACCGCCGATTTCGCTGGTCGGCCTGGGTACAGCTGCTGTACCAGCAGCAGACGGAGAATCTGCTGGTGTCCAGCGGACAGCGCAGGGACGGAACCGCCAACCTTGGCGCGTGGTGGGCGGGCATCGGCAGGCTCACCGCGGTGGAGATACGTCACGTATCAACCAACCGCGGTCTTCCAGTACTGCCGTGTGGGGCGCGGCATGGTCCTTCAAGGTCGCGAAGGCGAGAAGGTGAGTCGGGCGGGTGACAGCTACAAATATCAGCTGAATGGCCTGCTTCACGGTCTCCGAAGCCCGAGTGAGTTCGCCTTGCCCGGCGAGGAAGGCTATCGCCTGCCCGACATCATACTTCTGTCCGGTGCGTCCGAGGCAGTCGAGGATCAGGGTTGCGGTGTGTGATTCCCCCTTGGCCCTCTGGATGGTGCCGGCCACGCTCGTCCCCAGTCGGGTATGCGCCACGGCCTGTCGGGCGGCGGGCTTCAAGGGGGCCGGCAGGCTGTCCAGATCCCATGCGCTGACCTCGCCGTTTCGGTTGAGATGAGGCCGGAAGCAGGGAGAAAAACGAACGTGCCTTCTGAGCTGGGACGATGAACCTTGTCGAGGGGTTCTGTCGGTCCAGCGGAAGGCACTTTCTGCGTGCAGGGTATAGAGAGCACAAGCTGCGCGATCGACTCGATCCTCCGGCGGGCGTAGGGTGCGGCGGCGCCGGCGCCCTCGCATAGGCTGGCCGTCTCATCGACGCACCGCGACGAGGATCAGCCCATGCGCAGCAGCACCAGAATCCGCCTGATAGAGCCCACCGACGCCACCCCGATCGCCGCGCATCGAGTGCGGGACTTCGAGGCATTCCGGCCGTGGGAACCGGCCCAGCCGGCCGACTTCTTCACCCCGGAGGGCCAGGCGGAGCGGATCGACAGCCTGCTGGCCGGATACCGGGCTGGCACGGTCTGGCCGGGCGTAGTACTCGCCGACGACCAGGTGATCGGGCAGATCACCGTCGGAGGCATCCTGCCGCAGCCGCACCTGCGCCGCGGCTCCGTCGGATACTGGATCGCCAGCATCGCCCAGAATCAAGGGCACGCCGGACACGCCGTCGGGCTTGTACTCCGGGTGATGACGGACGAACTCGGGCTGCACCGCGCCGAGGCATCCACCAATCTGGAAAATCTGCCGTCGCAGCGGGTGCTGCGACGCAATGGGTTCAGCCCGTACGGCGTCGCGCACTCCTCGATCTTTCTCGACGGGAGCTGGCGGGACGGGCTGCTGTGGGAGCGGGTTCTCGGCGACTGACCTCGCTGCTTCGGTTGAGATGAGGCCTGAAGCGGGGAAGAAATACGAAAGTGCCTTCTGAGCTGGGACGATGAACCTTGTCGAGGGGTTCTGTCGGTCCAAGCGGAAGGCACTTTCTGCGTGCAGGGTATCGGTTCTCGTCCCAAGCTCCACGTCTCCGCTGACGGTTCGGGGGTGGTCGGGCACGCGGGCGCACGTTTGCTCGCAGATCTTGCCGATGCCACCGGTCTGACCACCGCCTGCTCCACTGCGCTCAGGCCGCTGCGACCGCGTGGCACCGGGCACGATCCAGGTCGGACCGCCACCGATCTCGCGGTGATGCTCGCCGACGGCGGTGAGGAGATAGCGGATCTGGCCGTGCTGCGGGACCAAGGCGAGGTATTCGGACCGGTCGCCTCCACACCTACCGCCTGGCGGTTGCTCGCCGACACCGACGGGGCAGTACTCGCTTCGCTGCGAGCGGCCCGCGCCTCAGCCCGGGAAGTCGCCTGGATGCAGGCCGCCGAGACCGGCCAGGGCATACCCGCCGTCCAGGCCGGCGGACGAGAACTCCCCGGCCTGGTCCTGTACCTCGACGCCACGCTGATCACCTCCCACTCGGAAAAGGAACAGGCCGCGCCCACCTGCAAAGGCGGCTTCGGCTTTCATCCGCTGCTGTGTTTCCTCGCGAACACCGGCGAGGCCATGTCCGGCCGACTACGGCCCGGCAACTCCGGAGCCAACACCGCCGCCGATCACATCGCGGTGCTGGACGACGCCCTCGCACAGATCCCCGACGCTCACCGGTACGGCACCCAGATCCTGGTCCGCGCCGACAGCGCCGGATCCGCGAAAGCCTTCCTCACCCACATCCGGACCTTGCGCGAGCACGGGTTGAACCTGCGGTTCTCGGTCGGATACGCCATCACCGAGCCAGTCCGTCGAGCAATCCGCTCACTGCCCGAAGACCTCTGGCATCCCGCCCTGGACCAGAACGGGACACTACGAGACGGCGCCGAGGTCGCCGAACTGACCGGCATGGTCGACCTCGCCGGCTACCCGGCTGGCACCCGCATCACCGTGCAGCGCGAACGACCGCACCCCGGCGCCCAACTGTCCCTGTTCGACCACGACGAGGGCCTGCGGCACCAGGTATTCCTTACCGATACCCCTTACTCCGGCGGCGGCTCCGCACAGTTCCTTGAGGTCCGCCACCGCGGACACGCCACCGTCGAGGACCACATCCGGTGCGGCAAGAACACTGGCTTCGGCCGCTTCCCCTCCCGCCATTTCGACGTCAACGCCACCTGGCTCGAACTCAGCCTCACGGCGATCGATCTCCTCGCCTGGGCCCGCGTCCTCCTGCTGGATGGCGAACTCGCCGCCGCCGAACCCAAGAAACTTCGCTACCGGCTGCTACACGTTGCCGCCCGCCTCACTCGGGGTGGACGCCGCCTCCGCCTGCGGATTTCGGCGACCTGGCCCTGGAGACACGAACTGGCCACGGCATTCCACCGCCTTGCCGCACTGCCCCGACCGGTTGACTGACCTGCGGCCCCCCGCCAGCCCACGATCCGAAGGACTCGGAAAACCCGACCATTGCGCCGGGACTCCACCATGCCCAGGCAACAGAATCGCCTCGACCACCCAACACTTGGTGATCAACGCAGCCGCCTCAGCCCAACCGAAACGGCGAGGCTAGGTTCAACCGGTCGGAGCAACAGTGCTGGTTGAGGGCGGTATGCGTGGCGAGGCTGGGTCGGCCGGGGATGTCGGACGAGACGAAGGCAGACTTGTGGCGACGGTGGAGGGCCGGGGAGTCGATCAGCGTCATCTCCAGGCAGATCGGCAAGCCGCCGGGCTCGGTGTTCACCGTCCTCAAGCACCACGGAGGGATCGCTCCCGAATCCCGCAAGACGCGGGCCGGAAGCCTGACCATGGACGAGCGGGAGGAGATCTCGCGCCGGCTCTGTGCCGGTGAGTCCTACCGGACGATCGCCGGCCTCCTGGGACGCGCGGTGCCGACGATCAGCCGTGAAGTCAACAACAACGGCGGACGCGACGTTTACCGGGCGATCGCTGCACAGGAGCGCGCACTTGATCGCGCTCGCCGCCCGAAGCAGTACCGCCTCGCCCGCAGACCCGCGCTGAGGCAGACGGTGGTGAGGCTACTGGAAGAGGAGTGGTCGCCCGGGCAGATCGTCGGCCACCTGCGTCGGCATCACGGTGACGACCCCGTCACGCGGATCAGCCACGAGACGATCTACCGATCGGTCTACACCACCCGAGCCGGCGGCCCGCACCGTTCGCGACCGGGAACTCAAGGCCCTGATCCAGGAGTCGTACGAGGCCACCTACCGTGTCTACGGCGCCAGGAAGATCTGGAGACTCTTGAACCGGCAGGGTGTCGCGGTGGCTCGGTGCACCGCGCGAACTCGGCATCACCGGCGCGGTCCGCGGCAAGCGAGTGATCACCACGATCCCCGACGCGAGTGCGCAACGGGCTCCGGATCCCGTGGACCGCGACTTTGTCGCCCCGGCCCCGAACCGCTGCTGGGTCGCCGACTTCACCCACGTCGCCACCTTCGCCGGCGTCGTCTACGTCGCCTTCGTCGTGGACACCTTCTCCGCCGCTTCGTGGGCTGGTCTGCGGCCACTTCGAAGGAGACTCGGCTCGTCCTGGACGCCCTCGAGATGGCTTTGTGGCAGCGCGAGCGAGATCAACGTCCTTATCAAGTAGGCAAGTAGGCGAGTTGATACATTACTCCGATGCCGGGTCGCAGTACACATCGTTCGCGCTCGCCGAGCACCTGGACCGGGCAGGCATCGCCGCGTCCACCGGATCGGTCGGCGACGCCTACGACAATGCCCTGATGGAGTCCACGATCGGCCTGTTCAAAACTGAGTTGACCAAGCCCCGTCGGCCCTGGAAGACACTCTCCGAGGTCGAGCTGGCCACCGCCGAATGGGTCGACTGGTACTGCCACCGCCGACTGCACGGTGAGATCGGGCACATCCCACCCGCCGAATACGAGACCAACTACTACCGAGCAACCACGAAACCCCAGGTCACAGTCACGACCTAGAGTCTCGATCAGACCCGGAACGGTTCACCCGCGTCGCCGACTGGATCGACACCGCACCCAGAACACGACGCCGGGCCACGCACTTCCGCACTCTGTGCTCAGCCACCGCATGATCTACCCAACTTCACCAGCAGAGTCGCGTCGTTGGGTTTCGCGTCGAGGGCGCGATGCATGAAGAGAGGGTGCCGTGTCCCGGCGGGGCGGGTAAAAGCCGGTCCGTAAGGAAAGATGGCAAGGCGCGGTCCTAACCCGTGCTGTAGCAGGCTGGAGGGAAGTTCTCGTGAGACGAACACCTGCAAACGCGGGCACCGAGATCGCAGGGTGGGCCATCCCAGGGGACGGCGGGCAATGGTCTGCCCCCCTGCAGTGCAAAACCCGGGACCTCTCGCTGCTCAACCCCGGCCTTCCCCACGTAGAGCCGCACGTCACGGCGTGGGCGCAGAAAGTGGGGCTGCTGTCTGCGGAAGCGGCTGAGCAGGCCCGCAGGGAGCGTCATATTGTCTTCGCCGGACGGGTCTGGCCATGGGCACCCCCGGAGCGGCTGGCAGAGCTGTCTCGCTTGGCCCTGTGGATGTTCGTCGTCGATGACCGCAGTGACGCCCGCGGGGACGATTCCGGATCGGTCGACACAGAGCTGCAAGCCATGATGCGCATCGTCACCTGCGCACAGGACGTTGTGCCCGAAAAGGCGCCGGGAACCGTACACGTCCTGGCAGAGGCCGTGCCCCGATTGGCCGATCAGATGAGCCCCGCATGGAGCGATCGCTTCCGCCGGCATCTGGCGGAATGGATACGCACCAACCGCGACATGATCCGGCGCCGGGTGGAACGCAGCGTACCCACGCCTTATGCCTACGTCGCCTGGCGCCGGATCTCCGGAGCGGTCGCCTGGTGCTTCGACCTCACCGAATACGCACAGGACGCGGAACTCACCGAGCTGGTGTGGTCCTCGCCGGCCTGCCGACGGCTGCGGGATACCGCCGCCGACATCATCTGCTGGACCAACGACCTGTACTCCCTCGGCAAAGAACTACGCACCGGCGAAACCAGCAACCTCGTCGTGGTACTGCAGCACCATCACCACTTGACGCTGCAGGACGCTGTCAACGAGGTGCACCGCCGGCTCTCCCTGCGAATCATCGAATTGCCTGCCGCAATAGTCAGTCTGCAGACCACCGCCCTCGCCATGAACCTGACGGTGCAGGAACAGGCCGCAGTTGACCGGTACGTGGACGGGATCCGCGCATGGGCGCGTGGGTTTCTCGAATACAGCCAGGAATCGGCACGGTACGCCGAGGCCCCCGTTCCCCCAGCAACGGCGGGGCTGCGGTTGTGAGCCAGAATCGCTTTGGAACGGGCGACCGATCGATGTCCGCCCGACCGGCTCGAGAAGCCTCCCAGGCGCACTGTCAGCTCGCCGGACCGCCCCCGGTCCTGCTGCCAGCCCTTCACCGGCTGGCAGTACGCCCCGGAAAACCCCGAGGCCGACGCCGGGTTCGACGACTCGTCCTGGCGGCTCTGCGACCTCACCACGTCCCACAGGTGGCGCGCGAGGAGCACCCTCCTGGGCCAACGACGCCTTCAAGTCGGCCCGGGGGCTGACCGCGGCCGGACTCGACGGCGACGCCACCGTGCTTGCCTGGCGCATCCAGGGCGGGACCGGGGACGAACTCGTCCGCGGAGCGCTCAACGCCGGTGGATGTACTAAGAACCGGACCGGCTGGTATCTGCCCGGCTTCCCCGACACCAGTGGCAGCCCGTCGACCTGCCGCGGGACCGGACCCGCCAGGGGGTCGCCTGGTACCCCACGACGTTCCGCCTCGACCTGGACGACAGCGAAAACGGCCGTCGGAGCCGTGGACATGCCCCCGACGGTCCCGCACGCTGTTCTCTCAGGTCAACCCACGAATCCGCCGATCGTGTGCGCCTGCCTACCGATGAAATCGGGAGACCCCGGCGACGATGGCCCGTGAAGCCGAACCCCACGCCGGCGTTGCGAGATGCCACCGCACGATCAACCGCATCCAATCCCCCAACATCTCTGCCGTATATATGTGTGTTTCGCTAGGCTTCCCAGCATGCTGGCAGAGCAGGGGGAATAAAGTGTCGGAACGTCACCGCACCGAGAGGACCACCGTCGTGGACGGACGCGATCGGGTGGGTAAGCCCCTGTACGAGCGCCAAAACGAGGTAGTCGCTGCTCGGAATGCGGTGGAGGGGATCTGCGCAGGCGGCGGGGACCGCGAAGGCAAGCAGGGTGGGCTGCTGTTCTTCAGCGCTGCCGCCGGGCTGGGCAAGACGACCGTGCTGGCCGAGATCCGGCGCATCGCCACTGCCCGCGGCTGCACTGTACTGTCTGCCCGAGGCGGCGAGCAGGAGCACACCGTCCCCTTCCATGTCGTACGCCAGCTGCTGCAGCCCGTCCTCGCTTCCTGCACCGAGGCCGAGCGTCGCGAGATATTCGGCGGGTGGTACGAGATCGCCGGCCCGGCCGTTGGTCTGTTCGCTCAGCAGACCGGTACCGCCGCCCCGGACCCGCAGGGCGTCCGGGACGGTCTGGACTGGGTCGTCACCCAGCTGGCCGTGCGACGGGCACCGATAGTGATCGTTCTCGACGACGCCCACTGGGGTGATCTGGAGTCACTCGCCTGGCTCGCCGCGTTCGCGGTGAGAGCGCAGGAACTTCCCGTGCTGGTGGTCCTCGGCTACCGCCCGGACGAAGTGCCCACCGAGGCCGCGACGTTCCGCGAACTGATCGACGGCCGCAGCGGACGCCCGATCCCCCTGCACGTTCTCAGCCCGGAGGCAGTAAGCGAACTGGTGCGAAGTTCGCTCGGAGCGGAAGCCGACGACCTCTTCTGCCGCGAGTGTTGGACGGTCACCGGCGGCAACCCCTACGAGGCCGTCGAGCTCATCGCCAAGGTCCGGGACCGCAGCCTCGCCCCGAACGCGGAGTCGGCCTCCCTGCTGCGCGAACTCGCTGCCAGCGCACGCGGCGCCGGACTGGTCAAACGGCTGGAGAGGCTCGGCCACGCCTCTGTCCGGCTTGCCTGGGCCGCCGCGGTACTCGGCACCGAGATCTCCCCGGAGCTGGCCGCAGCAGTGGCCGGACTGCCACCGGCCGAGGCCCGGGACGCCGTGGACCGGCTGCGCGTCGCCCGTATTCTCACCGGCAGCCGGACACTCGAGTTCATCCATCCACTCGTCGCCACCGCTGTGTACCAGGCCATCCCGCCGACCACCCGCACCGCGCTGCACGGTCAGGCCGCCTGGGCGGTGGCCGACGCGGGCCTGGGCGTCACAGCCGCCGCTCGGCATCTGCTCGAGACCCATCCCGAGGACGACCCACACACCGTCCTTCAACTGCGCGCTGCCGCGCGCGAGAATCTCCGTCTTGGCGCGCCCGACGCGGCTCGACGCTGTCTGGAACGTGCGCTGCGCGAACCGCCGGCGCCCGAGGATCGCGCGGGCGTGCTCTACGAACTCGGCTGCTCTGCCCTGCTCACTGCCCCGGCCGTCACCGTCAATCACCTCACGGCAGCCCTGGAGCAGCCCTTCCTGGACCCCGCGCTCAGGGAGGACGCCACCTTCCGGCTGGCTCAGGCATTCGCCCACAACGACCAGCCCGCCAGAGCGGCCGCCGTCGCGGGCGCCGAGGCAGCACAGGCAAAGTCCGCTCGAGCGCGGCTGCGCCTGCAGGCAGCGCATTATCTGTGGCTGGCCTTCGACGCGCACGAGGCGCAGGCGTCCGAGCGCTCCCGTCGGCTCCTACAGCTTGCCGAGCACGTGCCCGGAAAGGACATCGAGGAACGGGCCCTGCTGTGCGTTCGAACCTGGGACGCGATGTTGCGCGGGGAGCCGACCGCGAACACGCTGGCCATCGCCGCACGTGCCCTGGGACTGAGCTACACCGACCCGGACTGGGGTTTCGAACTCCCGAGCCTGACCGCGCTCAGCTACATGTACGCCGACGAGTGCGACCGCGCGGAAGAGCTGTTCAGTTCGGCCATCGCAGAGTGCGAGCAGGTCGGGTGGAGTGGTGCCCACCTCTCTTTCAGCTTCACTCTCCTCGGCCTGGTCTGGTTCCGGCGCGGGATGCTCGTCGAAGCAGAGGACTGCGCGCGTGAGGGAGTGCGCCTGGCCGAACGGGTGGGCCCCCGGGTGCCCGCCCAATGGTATGCCGTCGGACTGTTGCTGGACGTCCTGCTGTCCCGGGGCCGCGTCGAGGAGGCGCTTCGCGTCGCCGAGACGTACGACTTCGCGCCCCCCTACCCGAACGCGGTGGCCTTTCCCGACTCCCAAACCGTCTACGGACGACTGCTTCTCGCCCGTGGTCTGCGCGAGGAGGCCGTGGCACAACTCACCGCGGCCGGGAAACGGCTGGAAGCCAAGGGCATCCTCAACCCGACCTGGTGTCCCTGGGCGGGATACCTCGCCATCGCCATCGCCGAGGAAGACCCCCAGCGCGCCCGCGCCCTCGCAGCGGAGATGCTGCATCGGGCAGAGCGCTATGGCACGCCCACCGCCATCGGTGAGGCGCTGTGCTTCGGCGCGGCGGTGGACGAGGACGGGCAGGCGCTGCCCCAGCGAGAGCGCGCGGTGAAGGTACTGAGCCGGTCCCCCAACCGGCACGCGTACGCTGAGGCGCTGATTGACCTCGGCGCGGAGCTCAGGCGCGACGGCCGCACCGACAGGGTAGCCGAGCTGCTGTTCGAGGGTATCGAACTGGCGGACCGATGTGGTGCCGACCATCTCGCTGAGCGAGGCCGTGCGGAAATGGCCAAGGCGGGGCTGCGGCTGCATCGGCAACGCACTTTGGCGCAGCGTCGGGTGAACGCCGCAGAGCAGGGCTGACCTCGAACGAGGCAACGGAGTCGGCCCCCCTGAATGGGGCCTGTGTGATGTCGTGATCAATCTTGCAGACCCGGATCCGCCTGGAAGGCGGATCCGGTGGGAAGACGATCGCGACGCGCAGGCAACTGACCGACGAACAGTGGAAGTTGGCCGAGCCGCTCCTGCCGATAGCTGAGTACGGCCCGTACCCCGAGCGGCTGCGGGATCAGTTTGGGGGGCGATCTGGCGGTTCAGGACAGGCGCGCAGTGGCGTGAGATGCCGACCGTGCTTCACAAGCGGCACCCGCTGCCCGGGACGGTGACGATCACCGGCGGTTGCCGAGCTTGGCACCCAGCTTACTCATCGTGACCTTGACGACGGTGGTGAACGGGTCGGTGTTGGCGTCCCACGCCTTCTCCAGGAGCTCCTCGGCGCTGACCACCGTGCCCCGCGCCCCGCATCAGCACCTCCAGCACGGCGTACTCCTTGAGGGACAGCGGCAGGTTCTGAACTTGATCGGGTGATGTCGGGCTGTTCGCCAGACAGCGTGAAGGTGGCCTCGGTAATCCTCGTTCGGTGAGATATCCGCAGGGCGGCGGCTTGACCGACGTCGAGAGAGCCGCGCGGGAGCAGATCCGGCGCCAGGCCGTGACTCGCTTCGAGGCTGGCGGGAAGAACCGGGAGATCGCTGCCACGCTGCGGGTCTCGGAACGGTCGGTGGAACGTTCGCGACGCCAGTGGCGCGAGGGCGGCCACGTCGGAGTGGCCTCCAAGGGGTCGCCTGGTCGACCCCGGCTATCTGACGCGCAGATGGCCAGGTTGGAGAGGGAGTTGGAGCGCGGTCCGCTGGCACACGGGTGGGCCGACCAGCGGTGGACGCTGGCCCGGGTGAAGACGGTGATCGACCGGCTGTTCCACGTCTCGTACACCGTGGAGGGCACGTGGCGACTGCTGCGACGCTATGGCTGGTCCTGGCAGCAGCCGACGCGGCGCGCGATCGAGCGTGACGACGACGCGGTGGAGTTGTGGAAACAAGAGGTGTGGCCGCGGGTAAGAGCACCGCGGCGGCGAACAGCGGTTGGGTGGTCTTCGAGGACGAGGCCGGCCAGTCGATGACGCCGCCGCGTGCCAGGACCTGGGGCCGTAGGGGCAGCACTCCGGTCGTCCACGTGCGGGGGCGGGGATCGGGCCGAGTTCTATGGCGGGGATGACCTGCTACAAGCCGGGTGAGCGGTCCCGTATGTTCTACGCGATCCGCGAGTACCGGGGCCGCAAGAACGAACCGAAGGTCTTCGGCTGGAAGGGCGACCGCGACCTGGTCATCCGCGCCCATACACAGCTCGGCGGCCCGATCGTGCTCGTATGGGACAACCTGCGCATGCACCTGGTCGCGCCACTGAGGGAGTTCTTCGAGGCCAACGCCTCATGGCTCACCGTGTTCCAACTGCCGACATACGCCCCGGACCTCAACCCGCAGGAGGGCATCTGGTCCCTGGTCAAACGCGACATCGGCAACCTGGCCGCCGCCGACCTTGGCCAGGTCACCCGCGCTGTGACGCAAGCTCAAGATGCTGCAGTACAGGCCGGAGGTTATCGACGGATGCCTGGCCGGCACCAGCCTGACTCTACCGGCGTGATCATCAGAAGATGCCGAAGAAGCGATCCCACCAGATGGGCCGCTGAACGTGCGAGGGCAGTCGGCTCGGCCCGTCGTAGTCGCTCTCCAGCAGTTCCTCGCCAACCACGACATAGCCAAGCTCGACCAGCGCCCGGTTGACCTTGGCAAGGTCCGCGCCGTCCAGCTCGCCCTCGGCCTGGGCGTCATCCGTTCCGAGGAAGGCTCCCGGGTTGTCTGCGCAGACCAGAGCCAGTGAGCCGAACTTGCTCACGCAGACGACGATCCGGGTGCCGCATATGGTTGCGTCCCCGGGCACGACGACGCGCCCGTACTCGCTGGAGCCCTGGGTGTCCTGCTCGGCCGTGCAGCGAGCTGCGAAGTCACCTTCGAGCCGGGCCACCAGAGCACCGAAGTGGACTGCGGTCTCGCCACGGTCGTAGTGCTGCGGCCACTCCAGCCACTCCGGATCATCGAGCTCGCGCAGCAACACCAGCAGATCCGCTTCGCTCTCGGTCATGCGCTCATCTTGGCGCAGCAGCCATCCGCGGAGCAGCTCGAGGCGCCACCACACTTACCGTCCCCCGACGTCACCCATTCAAGTTCAGTACAGTCACTCAGCGTGCCTGCGGCAGCGCCAAGTTTCGTCTCCCGCCGTCCGTCGCTGCGGCCCTCCTTGGGGGGATCTGGGGAGGATCAGCGCTGCTGGGGAGCGTCTGGGGAGAATCGACTACATAAGACGGCACGCCCCTGAAAGACCCTGAAAGATTCATCTGCGCCGGTCAGAGGCGAATGAAGCTGCATCGCAGGTCAGCGCGACGCGGTAGACAACTTCATGACGAAGGTGCCCTGGAGACTGGGACAAGCAGTCGGCTTGCCCTGAATCCTTGTCACTTGAATACGTGCAGACGCGCAGATAGCGCGCTCACGGACGAGCCGGGGGAAAATCTGCGGAGCTTGGAGCCATGCCTCCATTGGCCTGACCATCGAGCAGACTGTCGATCGGGCAACGCGCCTCCGGCACGAAGTGGGCATAGTGGTCCAGCGTGATGGTTGCAGACGAGTGCCCCAGCCACCTGGCCAGTGTCACCACGGACTCCCGACCCTCAAGGACGATCGAGGTGTACGTGCGCCTCAGCACATGGAAGCCATCCCTGCGCTCCGCCTGCCACTGCCGCGGCTTCGCACACTCGTCGACCTCCGAGCCGTCCCGAAAGAGGTCGACCTCATCCCCGGCTTCACGGGGGACATGACGGGCATCGGCCACCACGGAACCTGTGACCTGGAGCTGCAGCTGCGCAGGCAACGGCGTCCGCGATGGGGGGGTCCTGCGGTGAGTTCGAGGATGCGGCGGCGGATGCCGGGCCGGCGCACGAGTTCCGCGAGGACGGGGGCGATGTCGTCGCGGGGGACGTCGGCGTAGTCGATGGCCTGTCCGATGCGCTGCCGCTGCCCGGCTGCTTGGTGACTCCGGTAACCAGCCACGTTGGTCTCACACCGCGTGGCGACGGTTCGCCGATTACTGCGGAGAAGCACAGGAGACAACGGCCGGAGGGGGGCGGACTGGTTGGGGGCGTTGCTGACATAGGCGTACGGCGAGGAGTTGGGCGTTCCGGCCGTGGAGGGTTCCGGGTCGATGGTGGTGAAGCGGCGGTTGGCGGGGCATGCGTGTGGTCGCGTCGGTTCATCCGGCCGCCTATGTACGGGTTTCACGGTGCGGGGGCCTGCCGGTGCGGGACCACGTGCCGCCAACCATGTCCGGCTCCGCAGAAACCCGCCAGGCCTGACCGCAGGCGCGCGGAAAAGGAAAACACTACCCGCCCGATCCTCCCCGAATGCCGAAGTTCAACGCTGCGTAGTCAGCACCAAGTCAGCACGGGACAGGTGATCAGGGCTGCTGACATGCGGTTTCAGGTCAGCACCAAACCAGCACGGGAGTCAGCACCAGGGCAATAAACCATGCCTAATAGCGCAATCCTGACAGGCACCTGCCGGCCTTCAGCACGGTCCTCGAAGCAGTCTCGACATGCCTGTCATGGTGGCCCCGCGCACACCCGGCCCAAGAACTATGGTGTCCCGCCACATGTGCCTCTGACCTGCCCATTCCTACGGTGTGGCGACACGAAACCGTCCCCGCCAACCGCCCGGAAGTGGTACCCATGGCCGCCTCGGCATCCGCCCCACCGAACACCCGCTCGCTCAAGCGCATCGTCGCCGCAAGTCTCATCGGGACCACCATCGAGTGGTACGACTTCTTCCTGTACGGGTCAGCCGCCGCGCTGGTCTTCAACAAGCTGTTCTTCCCGGAGTCCGACCCGCTCGTCGGCACGCTTCTCTCGTTCCTGACCTACGCGGTCGGCTTCGCCGCCCGGCCGCTCGGCGCCCTGGTGTTCGGGCATTACGGCGACCGGCTCGGCCGGAAGAAGCTGCTGGTGCTCAGTCTGTTGATGATGGGCGGAGCGACGTTCGCCATCGGGCTGTTGCCGACGCATGCCACGGTCGGGGCCGCCGCCCCCGTGCTCCTCACCCTCCTGCGTCTGGTGCAGGGCTTCGCCCTCGGTGGTGAATGGGGTGGGGCCGTGCTGCTGGTTTCGGAGCACGGGGACCCCGAGCGGCGCGGATTCTGGGCCTCCTGGCCGCAGACCGGAGCTCCGGCCGGGCAGTTGCTCGCCACCGGGGTGCTCTCCGCTCTCACCGCGCTGATGTCGGACTCGGCCTTCGGGGCATGGGGGTGGCGCATCCCCTTCCTGCTCTCCGGGGTTCTGGTGCTTCTCGGCCTGTGGATTCGTCTCTCGGTCGACGAATCGCCGGTGTTCAAGGCAGCGCTGGCGCAGGCCGAGGAGCGCAAGTCCGCCGCCGGCGCGACGGAGAAGATGCCGCTCGTCGCCGTACTGCGGCACCACTGGCGCGATGTGCTGATCGCCATGGGGGCCCGGATGGCGGAGAACATCAGCTACTACGTCATCACGGCGTTCATCCTCGTCTACGCGACCACCGCGGCAGATCTGGGCAAGCAGACGGCGCTCAACGCGGTACTCATCGCCTCGGCCGTCCACTTCGCGGTCATTCCGGCGTGGGGCGCGCTGTCGGACCGGATCGGACGCAAGCCCGTCTATCTGGTCGGCGCCATCGGCGTGGGGCTGTGGATGTTCCCGTTCTTCGCGCTGATCGACACCCGGAGCTTCGGGAGCCTGCTGCTCGCCGTCACTGTCGGGCTCATCTTCCACGGCGCGATGTACGCGCCCCAGGCGGCCTTCTTCTCGGAGATGTTCGCCACCCGGATGCGCTACTCGGGCGCGTCGATCGGGGCGCAGTTCTCATCGGTCGCGGCCGGTGCCCCCGCGCCGCTCATCGCCACCGCTCTGCTGGCGGACTTCGACAGCTCGACGCCCATCTCGCTGTACGTCATAGCCGCGGCGCTCATCACCGTACTGGCGGTCGGTTGCGCCAAGGAGACCAGGAACCGGGATCTCACGGACATCGAGGGGGCTGCCGCCCCGGAGCCGGACGCGCCCGCCGCGCTGCCGGCCGACGCGCGAGGCGTCTGAGCCGTGCCGTCGGACGGGCCGGGGAACCGGGCCCGTCCGACGGCACCGTCGTCACTCCTGAGCGGTGGGCTCGAACCAGGTGGGTCCGTCGGTCAGCGACTGCTTGATCCTGAAGAGCCCGAACTCGTTCAACGGCGGCAGCGCGTCCACCGGGAACCAGCCCACCTCCAGCGACTCGTCGTCGTTGACGCGTGCCTCGCCCCCGGTCGCCCGGCAGCGGAAGGTGACGTCGAGATACTGGCAGCGGTCGCCGTTGGCGTACTGCACCGGTTCCAGGGCCTGTGTGAGCACCACCCGCTCCGCCACACAGCGCACAGCGGTCTCTTCGTACACCTCGCGCTCCGCCGTCGCCGCCGGCTGCTCACCCGGCTCGCAGATACCGCCGATGACCGACCACTTGCCGGTGTCGGAACGGCGCCCGAGGAGCACTCGCCCCTCGTCGTCGAAGACCACGGCGGTGACGCCCGGCAGCAGGAGCAGCTGTTGGCCCGCGGTGGCGCGGATCTCGCGGATGAAATCAGGAGTAGCCATGGGCCCGACCCTACGCGGCGGACGGGATGGTCAGCGGCGGCGCCTCACCCGTACCGAACGCACGGTGACCCAGCCGAGCCCCGCGACGGCGATCAGCGCGAGGACTCCTTCGGGGAGCGTGCCCATCCTGGTCGCGGGCGTGAGCGAGGACCTCAACGGCACCTTGTCCACCAGCGCGTCCGCGGTGAACAGCTTCGTCTGCTGGACGATCGACCCGTCGGGACGGATGACCGCACTGACCCCGCTGGTGACGGGGACGACGACGGACCTGCTGTGCTCGACCGCCCGGACCCTGGACATGGCAAGCTGCTGATAGGTCATCTCGCTGCGCCCGAAGGTGGCGTTGTTGCTGGGTACGGCGATCAGTTGGCTGCCGTGCTCGACCGTGTCCCGTACGGCGTCGTCGAACGCCGCCTCGTAACAGGTCACCAGTCCCACGTTCGTACCCGCCAGGTCGAAGACACCGACCTGCTTTCCGGGACCGAAGTCCCGCCGTACACGGTCCACGTCGGAACTGAAGAGGCGTACGAAGGAGCGCATCGGGATGTATTCGCCGAACGGCTGGATGTGCCGCTTGTCGTATGTGCTGACGGGCCCCTTCTTCGGGTCCCACTGGATGAGGGTGTTGCGCAGCTTGCCGGTGTCGGGCTCGACCACCGCGCCGATCACGGTGGGTACGCCGATCGCCTTCACCGCGTCGTCGATCACGATCCGGGCGTCGGCGTTCCGGTAGGGGTCGAGGTCGGAGGAGTTCTCCGGCCACAGGACGAAGTCGGGCTGGGGAACCTTGCCCGCCTTGACATCCTGGGCGAGCTGTTCCGTGCGGCGCACATGGTTGTCGAGGACGGCGCGGCGCTGGGCGTTGAAGTCGAGTCCGAGCTGCGGCACATTGCCCTGGATCGCGGCGACGGTCGCGGTGCCGTCCTCGGGCGAGTCGTCCACGAGCGGCAGGGCGGCGAAGGCCGCGGCGACGGGTACCAGGACGGTCACGGCGGCTGCGGCGACGGCGGCTCGGGGCGCCTCGCCCGTGCTGCGGTAGATACGGAACCGGCGTACCGCTTCACAGAGGCCGAAGCCGCACAGCACCACCGCGAAGGAGAGCAGCGGTGTGCCGCCCACGGCCGCGAGCGGCAGGAACACGCTGTCCGCCTGCCCGAAGGCGATCTTCCCCCAGGGAAAGCCGCCGAACGGCACCCTGGCCCGGATCCCCTCGTCGAGCGCCCAGACCGCGGCGGCCCACACCGGCCACCAGGCGAGCCGGGAGACGGCGGCGATCCCGATGCAGCCGACGGCGATGAACAGCGCCTCGGCCGTGGCGAGCGCCAGCCACGGCACCGGACCGACCTCCTCGCCCGTCCAGTGCAGCAGCGGCAGCATGAAACCGAGCCCGGCGAGAAGGCCGAGGCCGAATCCGGCGCGCAGTCTGCGTTCGTGCAGCACCCAGCCGAGCAGGGCGAAGCCGGGCAGAACCAGCCACCACAGGGGCCGGGGCGGGAAGCTCAGATACAGCAGCACTCCCGAAATCACGGCGGCTGCAGGCCGTACGAGCCGCGGCATCACGCGTCTGCCCCTGGACGTGGGGGTGGATGCGGGCCGCTGCGGGTCGTCGACTGGGGTGATGGTGGCGCTCACCCGGCGGAGTCTACGGTGGTCGGCGGTGTGCCAGGCAGCCCTGCTCGCGTGATGGAACCCCTCGCGCCGGATCGTTTCGCCACTTTCCCGCACAGATCCGGGCCGCTGGCATTACCGTGTGCGCCAGCCCCCCACAGATCGGCCGTGTCCGGCCGATCGCGAACGGGACGGTCACAGGTCGGGGGCGAACGTGACGATTGCACCAGCGGGACGGGGCCGAGCGCGGGAACGCGGCAGCACTTCCGACGGAGCCGGGGCCGTGATCCTCGCCGCCTGCGCGATCTGGTCGTTGATCAGCGCCGCCGGACGGGAGACGGGCCCGGAAGGTGTCCTGCTGGCTCTGCTCGCCGTCGCCGCGGGCTTCGCCTGCGGACGGATCTGCGGAACGCTGCTCCCGGTGGCGACGGCCACGGCGGCCGCCGTGGCGGCGCTCCTTCTGGGGCTCCTCTCGCGTCATGGCGTGCCGGGCGCCACGGCCACGACGGACACGGCGCCCGGTCACGCCGGGGCTGCCGCCGCACTGCTGGTGCTCGCCGCGGGCGCCGCCTGCTGCGCGGCGGCGACGTCCCGGCAGGCACCACTGCGGTTCGCCCTGCGGCTGCTCGCGCTCGGCACCGCCTGCTCCGCGCTGGCGCTGCGCTCGGTGGCCGGGTTCGCCGCGGCACTCGGGGTGCTGCTGTGTTCGCTGGCCGCCACCAGGATGCGACAACGGCTGCTCGGCCTCGCCGGGCTCGCCCTGGCCACCGGTCTCGTCGTCGCCACGTCCTGGGCGGTCGCCGCGGACGCGCTGCCCCAGGGCCTCAAGATGTCCCTGGAAGGTCCGCTCACGGCGCACCGGGTGCAGCTGTGGCAGGACGCGTCGGAGCTGGCGGGCGAACATCCGGTGCTGGGCATCGGCCCGGGACGGTTCGCCGAGCTGAGCCCCACCGTGGAGCAGACCGTCCACTCCGACGGCAAACCGCACTCGGCACCCCTGCAGCAGGCGGCCGAGCAGGGTGTGACGGGAGTGGTGCTGCTGGGTTCGTCCTTCGGGTGGCTGCTGTACGTGCTGTGGCGCTCGCCCCGCAGCACGGCCGTCGTCCTGACCGCGGGCACCACGCTCACCGCACTCGCGGTGCTGGCAAGTGTCGGCAACGCGCTGAGCTTGACGCCGGTGACCGCGGGGGCGGGGCTGCTCGCGGGGCTCGCGTCGGCCCGCAGCCCGATCGGCGAGGGCACGGCGGGCGTGGGCGGCACGGCTGACGACGGGGAGGTCCGTACGCACGGGACGCATGAACCGGACGGTGCCGGCAGCGTCCGGTGATCCGGACGGGGCGAACGATGCGGCGTACGGGCCCGGCGTTGCGGCCGGAACGGCCCGCGGGTCGCGGTACGGGCGATACGGCGTACGACCCCTCGGTCACGAACCGTCGTGCCCGGCCGGCCCGTCGCACCCCGCTCCGCGCCGTTGCCGGGGCCCGGGGACCGCGGTTCGTGCCGCGGGTCAGGCTCCGGCCGGCGCGCCGGTCGCCCGCAGGTGCAGGCGCTCGCGGATGAACCGTACGCCCGCTTCCGCGTCGTCGACCGTGATGGTGAACGTGCGGCCGTCACCGAGCCTGAGCACCAGCCCCTCGCCCCTGCGGACCACCACGGCCGTGCCCTGCTCGGGGCGCCAGCGGTAGCCCCAGCCGCCCCACTGACGCGGGGTGACCCGAGGGGCGAATTCCGCGCCCACCACATGAGTGAGCAGGATCCGGCGGCGCGGCAGGCCCATGTGGCCGCAGCGCACCTCCAGAGCGTCCCCGTCGACCCTGACGGCCACGTTCACGAAGGCGAGCGTGCCGAACAGCATGAGCAGTCCGGCGGCGACGCAGCCGATCACGGACATCAGCAGCGGGGCGATACCGGAGGTCCAGTTGGAGGTCACGGCCAGTTGGACGCCGAGCGCCACACAGGCCGCCCCTGCGGCGGCGAGCACCCACTGGGCCCGGTTGGTGGCCCGGCCGATCCAGACCTCGGAGTGGGGGTCGGCTCCGGTGTGCCTCGGTTTTCGGGGGTGGTCCCTCATGTCAAGCAGCGTACTCAAGAACCCGCACGCCGGAGATGGGCCCGACGGCCCGCGCCGGGTCAGCGGGCGGGGCTGACGGCCCCCAGCAGCTGCCCCTCGGCATAGGCCAGAGCGGCTTCCGGCAGGTCGGCGACGCGCCCGTTGAGGAGCACGGTGAGGCCTCCGGCCGATTCGGCCGACGGAGCGGGTTCGACCCCGATCCGGCGCAGTGCCTGGGCGGCGACTGCGTCGGCGGAGCCGTGGAGCGCGACGGGAGGCAGACCGGGCTGCCGGACGGCGGCACGGATGCGCTCGGCGACCAGTTCGTAATGCGTGCACCCGAGGACCACAGCCCGCACATCACGCGGGGTGAGCGCGGCGGCTGCGGCGACGGCCCGGTCGATCGCCGCCTCGTCAGCGTGCTCCACGGCGTCGGCGAGACCCGGGCACGGAACTTCGGTGACGGCGACGGGGCCGGCGAATTCACGGATGAGTCCGCGCTGGTACGGGCTGCCCGTGGTGGCGGGCGTGGCCCAGATCGCGACGGGGACGCCGTCGGCGACGGACGGCTTGATGGCGGGAACGGTACCAATGACCGGCACTCCGGGTTCGAGTTCGGCGCGGAGCGTCGACAGGGCGTGCACGGAGGCCGTGTTGCAGGCGACGATCAGTGCGTCGGGCCGGTGGGCCGCAGCCGCTCGGGCGACGTCCAGCGCGCGGACGGTCACGTCCTCGGGGGTACGCGGCCCCCACGGCATGCTGTCCGGGTCCGAGGAGAGCACCAGATCGGCGTCGGG
This sequence comes from Streptomyces sp. NPDC093149, assembly GCF_044754145.1. Taxonomy (NCBI): domain Bacteria; kingdom Bacillati; phylum Actinomycetota; class Actinomycetes; order Kitasatosporales; family Streptomycetaceae; genus Streptomyces; species Streptomyces sp. NPDC093149. Next base: position 49,926 of record NZ_JBIVON010000003.1, on the reverse strand, counting down.
CCTCAGGCGGCGTACCGCGGCGGCGGCCGCGAGCAGGCCGATTCCGGAGTCCATGAGCGCGATCTTCACCCGGTCACCTTAGTCGACCGCCCTTGCGGTTCCGTCACAGTGGGGCAGACTGCGGCAAATGAGTGCCGTTGCCTGGATCGCCGTGGGTTCGCTGGCCGCGTGGTTGTGGCTGCTGCTGGGACAGGGTTTCTTCTGGCGCACCGACCAGCGGCTGCCGCCCAGGGAGGCCCCGGAGCACTGGCCGTCCGTCGCGGTCGTCGTGCCCGCGCGTGACGAGGCGGACATGCTGCCGGTGAGCCTGCCGTCCCTGCTGGCGCAGGACTATCCGGGGGTCGCGGAGATCTTCCTCGTCGACGACTGCAGCGAGGACGGCACCGGCGATGTCGCCCGCGCGCTGTCCGTGCGGTACGGGGGGCTGCCGGTGACGGTGGTGTCGCCCGGCGAGCCGGAGCCTGGCTGGACGGGCAAGCTGTGGGCCGTGCGGCACGGGATCTCGCTGGCGCGGGCCCGGCAGCCGGAGTATCTGCTGCTGACGGACGCCGATATCGCGCATGAACCGGACAGTCTGCGGGAGCTCGTCGCCGCCGCCGTCTCGGGCGGGTTCGACCTGGTCTCGCAGATGGCCCGGCTGCGGGTGTCGAGCGTCTGGGAGCGGATGGTCGTCCCGGCCTTCGTGTACTTCTTCTCGCAGCTCTATCCGTTCCGGTGGGTGAACCGGGCGGATGCCCGGACGGCCGCGGCGGCCGGCGGGTGTGTGCTGCTGCGGACCGGAGCGGCGGAGCGGGCCCGCGTGCCGGAGTCGATCCGGCAGGCGGTGATCGACGACGTGTCGCTGGCGCGGGCCGTGCGGCACGGCGGCGGGCGGATCTGGCTGGGGCTGGCGGAGCGGGTGGACAGCGTGCGCCCCTATCCGTGCCTGGCGGATCTGTGGCGGATGGTGTCGCGGAGCGCGTACGCCCAGCTGAGGCACAGTCCGCCGTTGCTCCTGGGGACGGTCCTGGGGCTCGCGCTGGTCTATCTCGCGCCGCCGGTCGCACTCGTCGCCGGGCTGCTCGGCGGGGCCCCGGTGGCGGCGTGGGCGGGCGGAACGGCGTGGGCGGTGATGACCGGCACGTACATGCCCATGCTCGGCTACTACCGGCAGTCGCTCTGGCTGGCGCCGCTGCTGCCGTTCACCGCCGCGCTCTATCTGCTGATGACGGTCGATTCGGCGGTACAGCACCACCGGGGGCGCGGCGCGGCCTGGAAGGGGCGTACGTACGCCCGTCCCGAGGCCGCGCCGGACCGGTGAGCGGAGTCGGCCGTGGGCCGATGACCGCAGTACCGACCGGACCCCCGGGGGGTCATTTACGGCCGGGCGTCCAGTTCATGCCCCACCCGTAGGCGTAGTCGATGGTGCGCTGCGGGCTCACTCCGCGCTCGGGTACGAGATAGCGGGCCTCGCGCTGCACCGTGAGGTCTCCCCCGTTGTTGGTGAGGAGCGCGAGCGCGCAGACGGTGGACGGCACGGTGCACTCGTCGAGCGAGAAGTCGATCGGGGCGCCGTGCTGGGGCCGGAGGGTGACCGTCGCATGGAGATCGGCAAAACTCCGGGCGCCTTCGTAGATGGTGACGAAGATCAGGACGCGGCGGAACTTGTCCTTCTGGTCGAGGTTGACAGTGAGGTTCTCACCGGTGGCGACCGCGCCGGTGCGGTCGTCTCCGTCGAGATGGATGTAAGGGGGCTGCCTGAGCGCACCGAACGCGTTTCCGAGTGCCTGTACGACTCCCTTGCGGCCGTCGGTGAGCTCGTAGAGGGCGCAGAGGTCGAGATCGAGGTCCGCGTGATCGGCAACCGCTCTGCCGAGTTTGCTCGCCCAGCCCTTGAACTGTTTGCGCACTTGCCAGTTGAGATTGACCTGCAGGACTCCCGTGGTACCGCCCTGTTTGGCCAGGGAGACCGAAGGCGTCTCCTTGGTGAGCGTCACCTTCGACAGACGGACGGGCGGGACGGCAGGAGGTACGGGGGGCGCCGTCGGCGGCGCGGGCGGGAGGACCGGCGGCGGCAGGGGCAGATCGTCAACCCGCGGACCCCTCTGGGTCTGTTGGGGCGCTTGGGGTTGTTGATACAGCTGGGGCCGCTGTGGTTCATCGACGGAAATACCGAAGTCCGTCGCGAGACCTTCGAGACCGCTGCTGTAACCCTGGCCGATGGCTCGGAACTTCCAGGCGCCCTGGCGCCGGTAGAGCTCGCCGAGAATGAAGGCGGTCTCGACCGTCGCGTCGGCACTGTCGAAGCGCGCGATCTCCGAACCGTTCGACGCGTCCATGACCCGTACGTGAAGCCCGGCCACCTGGCCGAAGGTGCCGCCGTCCGCGGAGGCCGCCAGGACGATGGTCTCGACGGCCGGCTCGACGCGTACCAGATCGACGGCGAGGCTGTCCGTCACCCCGTCGGCGGTGGTGCGCTTGCCCTCGTGACGAACCGCGCCGGATGTGTGGGACGGCTGGTTGTAGAAGACGAAGTCGGCGTCGTCGCGCACCTTTCCCGACACGAGAAGGAGTGCCGAGCCGTCCACGTCCGGTGTCCCTGGAAGGGCGCGCCACCCCAATTCGACCCGCACGGCCCGAGCCGCCACCGGAACATTGGCGCCTTTTAGCATGGTCATGCTCGCCCCCATCGCGAGTCCGGCTGCCCGAAGGCTTTTCTCCGACAACCTAATCCCCTGCGCGCCACGGGGCCCACAGCAGTGCGTCCACCGCCCGGCGATCCGTCGGTGACTCCCCGGGAACTCGCCCTCCGCACGATCCCAGCGCCGCCGCGTCACACGAACGTCGAGCAACCCGGAACTTCCGCCTGCCCGGGAGGAGTCATGTCGCGCAGCCGCTCCCGGGCGAACTCGGCGAGCGCCTGCTGCTGCTTCTGACCCTCGTGGCTCCCGCCACCGGCGGCGGTGCGTCAGTCCTGCTGCTGCACCGTCCGTCCTGGCGTGCCCTCTCCGCCGGGGCTCCGCCGCGATGGCGCTCATGGTCACCGGGCTGCTGGGCGCCGTCACCCGCAGATGACCTCCTCCGCGGCGGTGCACATCCCCGTGTCACCGCAGAGCCCGCGCCTCCTCACTCCGGATACTTCGGTATCAGCCGGGGAGCCGGGCGCCCGGACGAGGCACGGGCTTGATTCATGCCGACGTGCCGTACGGCCTGGAGCGAACCAGCCGCCCGCCGTCCTGTACTGCTCCCCCGCTGCTCGCGCTCTTCTCTACTCCTCGACGTCCGGCAAGCAGAACGGGTTGGGGTCGCAGCTCTGCGGGCACATGTCCGGCTCACAGCTTTGCGGACAGCCGTCGGGAACGCACGCGCTCTGCGGGCAGTCGCCCGGCACACAAGGCCCGACGTCCGGTGAGCAGTACGGCTCGGGTTCCCGGAGCTCCGAGGGTTCGCAGGCCTTCGAGCGGTCCGCGTGGGACTGCGCCCGGGGAACCCACACCTCCTCGCGGATGGTCTGACGCATCCGGTCGAGCGGACCACTCCGGAGGATCTGCGCGAGCTCCTCCTCCAGAACGTTGCCGACCGGCCACTCCCGCGCCATGACACAGGCGTACGCCGTACCGTCGGGGCTCACGCAGAGCCGTCCCCGCCAGCAGTGGCCGCACAACCCTGAGAGCTGCGCGTTCTGCGACATGACGTCCTGCGCGCGGCCGAACTCCCGGATGTCGCCCACGCGCACGGAGTCGACGCCCATGCCGTGCAGGAAGTCCTTGGTCCGGTCGATGTCGTCCTGGCCCTGATCGATGGCGATCACCGCTGCGCGGACGGTCACTCCGCGCTCGACGAGCCTGCGGAGGTTCCGGACGGTGCGCTCGTGGCTCGACCGCACCTTGGTCACGCGGTCGTGCACAGCGGGGTCGTGAGAGTACACCGACGTCGCGAAGGCAACGTCGTGCTCCACTGCGAAGTCGAGCGTTTCGTCGCTGAGGTGCGTCAGATTGGAGAACACCTCGACGAATTCGTACCCGATGTGCTTCGCCCTCGCCAGGAGGTGGCCGAAGTGCGGGCTCAGCTGCGGCTCCCCGCCGATCAGCTGCACCTTCCGGCATCCGAGCTCGTAGGCGTCCGTCATGATCTTGTCGTAGTGGTCCTTCGACAGAAGGTCGCGGTGGCCGCTCTGCGGGTGGGAGTCCGTGTAGCAGTGCACGCACTGCAGGTTGCAGCGATTGGTCAGCTCCAGCCAGAGGAAGTCCAGCCAGACCGACTCCTCCTCGAGGACCGGTTCCGCGCAGACCTGACCGCCCACTTCGACCACACTCCCTGACGTCGGGACCTGCCGTCGGCCCACACCCGTGCCACTGTCCCACCGGTCTCCCGTCACGGTCCGCACACGCGTACCGTCCAGACGGGTGTGTCGCGGCAGCACACCGCGCCACGCCCCTCAGGGCGCGGTGCGGCCGCGAGCCCGGCCTGATCCACAAGACGCGGCCCGGGCTGTGGAGGCCGCCGACCGGCAGCAGACCAGCCTGCCCGCTGCCCTTGCCGCCGACGGCGCTTGCAGGGTGAGGCCTCTGTCCTGAGGCCGATCTGCCGGGTCTGCGGTGACACGGTCGACCGACGGGCAGGCCTGCGGGAGTATCCGGTTGCGGCATCCGACGGTGAGGAGCCCGGTGATCACTCAAGGAGCAAAGGTCACGGCGCGGTGCGGCGCCTGCGGTGGCGTGCTGATACGCAAAGTCGGCCAGTTGCGGTTGCGGGGCGGCGGCCGACGGCACGAGGTGGGTCTTCTCGTCTGCAGGAACGGGCCCAGCGGCGATCAGGCGGCGGATCGGGTCTGGGCAGCCGGTATTCGGCTGTGCACCTTGTGCGGTGTGACGCCCGAACTCAACCGTGTGCTCCGCGCGGCTTCGATATTCGGCGCACGCCCCACGCGTGCTCGACGAGTTCGGGCGGCGGATCGAGTCTGCCCCGGAACGACCGAATCGTGATCGGCGACTCCGTCACTTCGAGCCGTAGTACAGCCGGAGGAACTCCTCCATCGCCGCGTCGACACCGACGCGGTCACCGGTGGCGAGCAGGTCGAGCAGCAGGCCACGGACGGTGGCGAGTCCCAGCCTGGCACGGTTCCGGGCCACGGCAGGGTCCGCACCTGCGGCGACCTCGGCGGCCATGAGCGGCTCCAGCCAGTCGTTCACGAGCCCTTCGAGGACCGGGGCGGCCTCGGGGCGGCCCCGCAGCGCGTGCCCGCAGATTTCGAAGAAGAGCCGCTCCTGACCTGCCAGTCGAGGGTCCGTCAGCTGCCGCCAGAGGAGCCGCGCGGTATCGGAGGGCGAGAGACCGGGATCCAGGCGGAACCGGGACAGCAGATCACGCTGGCGCTGTTCCGACGTCCGGACGATCTCGACGAGCAGCTGCTCCTTGGAGCCGAAATAGTGGATCAACATGCGGTGACTGACGCCGATCGCGGCACCCAGGCCGCGCAGGCTCAGGTCCGCGAAGCCGTGTGCCGCGACGTGGTCGACAGCCGCGTCGACCAGTTGAGAGCGCCGGCCCCCGTCCGTGCCGGGCGCGGCCTTGCCCTCAGGATGCGAGCCGTCCGTATTCACCACGTCGCGAGTGTACCAATTGGTACATGCGCTATGTACCGTGTGGTACATGAAGTCTGTCACCGTGTTGATCGACGTACCGCAGACGCCCGAGCAGGTCTACGACTTCCTCGATGTCGTGGCTCACCACGAGCGATTCACCAACCACTACCTGACCGACTGGCACTACAGTGGCCCCGCCCGCGGCATCGGATCGTGCGCCACGGTCACAGCCGCGCTGGGCGGTACGAAGACCGACGTCACCATCGAGGTCGTCGAGGCCGACCCGCCGCGGCGCATTGTCGAACGGAACGTCAGCGCGGCCGGCCGGCGCCTGGCCCACGGCACCTACACCATCGAACCGCTGCCTACCGGCGGAAGTCACGTGTCGTTCACATACGCCTGGGCGCGTGTCCCGCTCGCCGACTGCCTGCTGGCGCCCGTCATCCGTGCCACGATGCGGCGCGCGAACCGTACGGTCATGCGACGCCTGGCCACCGAGTTGGGTCACCACGTGTCCACTGCCGGATCCTGACGCGTTCGGTACATGTCGCTCTTCCGCCCGTCACAGGACCTGTTATGGAGACGGACACCCGGCCTCCCTGACGGCCCCGTGAGCCGCTCGGGGGCGATACGCCCTGATGCCCTTTCATGCCCAGGACGCAAAACCAGAAGCTTCAGCCCGCCCTGCACACGTCGCGCCAACCCGACCCGAAAGAACGCCAGTTGGAATGAAGCTCAAGATCCTTCCATGGCGGATTCCTCGTTGTGCCGTCGGCCGCGAACCCTCGCAGGGGGTGCCGAGGGAGGGTGAGGACCGTGTCAGACATGTCCCGGCGGAAACTACTGGGCGCCACCAGCACGGTTACCGCTGCAACGATTCTCACCACGACGGGAGCGGCTCAGGCAGCCGAAACCGCGGGTGACATTCGTGGAGATACACCGAACACCACCACGAAGGACACCGACACACCCATGGCCGGCACAACCTCGACGGTCAAGTACGAGGCGTACCTCGTGGAAGACACAGAGGGCGAGTGGGCGGCCAGTGCCACGTTCGGGTCCGGTGCCGACCCCGGTGACATGTGGGCGTTCGTCGACGCAGCCAAGGCACGTATCCAGCGAAGGTATCCGACGTTGACCTTCACCGGCCATGTCGTCCGGTACGACGAAGTCACCACCGAGATACCGCACCCGTAGCCGCACCTTCAAGGCAACCCCTCTCTCGCCTGCGCGCGGAAGGGAAGATGGGGTACCGGCTCTCCGGCCACTTGGCGGGAGAGCGGACTTCGCATGACTTCGCCCCGCCGGACAGATCCGGCGGGGCGAAGTCACAGGGCTCGAATCGGCCAACAGCGTCCGGAGGTGGTCGGCGGGGGCCTTCCGCGTTTCTCATACGGGCGGAAGCCTGAAGAGCGCCGTACTTGTCACTGTCGGTGCGTCAGAGGACCGGCTTCTGAACGGAGGTCGGCCTGGTGGCGAGCAGCGCCGTGATCTCATCGGCGAGCTGCTCGCCGAGCCGGCCCCAGCCGTCCTTGTAGCCGTAGACGCCGGCCAGGGTGCGGGCCTCGTAGTCGCCGTTCATGATCTCGATGTCATCGGGTGTGATGAGTGCCGGGTGGGCGACGCCGACGGCCGCCGAGACCTTCATCAGCTCCTTGCGCAGGGTGCGCAGGTAGACAGCGGCTCTGGTGGCCTTCGAGGTCGGGTCGATGCCGCGGGCCAGCCACGGGTTCTGGGTGGCGATGCCGGTGGGGCACTTGTCGGTGTGGCACTTCTGCGACTGGATGCAGCCGATCGACAGCATCGCCTCACGGGCCACGTTGATCATGTCGGCACCCAGAGCGAACGCGACCGCGGCGTTCTCGGGCAGGCCGAGCTTGCCGGAGCCGATGAAGGTCAGGTCATCGGTCAGCCCCCGCTCGGCGAATGTGCCGTAGACCCGGGAGAAGCCCATCCGGAACGGCAGCGACACCGAGTCGGTGAAGATCAGCGGCGCCGCCCCGGTGCCGCCCTCGCCGCCGTCGATCGTCACGAAGTCGACACCACGGTCACCACGCGCCATCAGCGTGGCCAGATCCTGCCAGAAGCCCATCTCCCCCACCGCGCTCTTGACCCCGACCGGCAGACCGGTCTCGGTGGCGAGCAGCTCGACGAAGTCGAGCATCGAGTCGACGTCGCTGAACGCGGTGTGCCGCGACGGGGAGGCGCAGTCCTTGCCGGCCGGGATGCCGCGGATTCCGGCGATCTCCGGGGTCACCTTGGCGCCCGGCAGCATCCCGCCCAGCCCTGGCTTGGCTCCCTGGGAGAGCTTGATCTCGATCGCCTTGACCGGGGCGCCGGCGACGACATCCTTGAGCTTGTCCAGGTCGAAGCTGCCGTCCTCGTTGCGGCAGCCGAAGTACGCCGTACCGAGCTGAAGGACGAGGTCGCCGCCGTTGCGGTGGTACGGCGACAGGCCGCCCTCGCCCGTATTCTGCATCGCGCCCGCCAGCGCCGCCCCCTTGTTGAGCGCCGTGACGGCCGCGCCGGAGAGCGATCCGAAACTCATCGCCGAGATGTTCACCACGCTCGCCGGTCGGAACGCCTTGGCGCGCCCACGCGGCCCGCCCAGCACCTTGGCCGAGGGCAGTGGGGCCTGCGGGTCGTGCATGTCGGGCAGAGTGTCGGCGAACGTGCGCTGCTTCAGGTAGGCGTGCCCCTGCACGTGCTCGACATCCACGTCGGTTCCGAACCCGAAGTAGTTGTTCTCCTCCTTCGCCGACGCGTAGATCCAGGTGCGCTGGTCACGGCTGAAAGGCCGCTCTTCCTCGTTGGAGGTCACGATGTACTGCCGCAGCTCCGGCCCGATCGTCTCCAACAGGTATCGGGCGTGTCCGATCACCGGGAAGTTCCGGAGCAGTGCGTGCCTCTTCTGGACAAGGTCGCGGGCGGCCACCAGCGCCAATGCTGTTGCGGCGACCGCGCCGATCCTCCGGGCGTGCATGAACGTTCCTCCTCGATGAGCGGCTCCATCGCCGCGCGGTGGACGTCGTTGTGTCGTGTTGGGCGCCAGGCGACGGGCGCTGCCGGTCAGGCATCAGCGTCCGCCAAAGAAAGCGAAATGATATTAACCTCGCGCTTTCGTGAGCGGCCCGTCCGGCAGGTGATCGGACGGACGCCGGGGCGCGGGCACAGACGTTGGCGGATCGTCGCGGTGGAACGCCCCCAGGAACAGAAAGATGCCTTGTGAAGTGGACGCCGGGGCTTTCCAGGAACTCCATCCGGCAAGAACAGCAAGGCATCTCGTAGGTGCGATCTCCTCATGCCACGGCGGCGGCCCGGACCGCGTCGGACGAGCAGAACCTGTTGCCGGTGCGGTCGCGGGCCACCACCGCATGCGGGATCCGCCTCCACCACCACGCCCGCGCGGGGCCGGGCAGGCGGTGGGCGTCAGGGGCGTCGGCGCCGAAGGCGGTTGCGGCTGAGGTCAGGCTCTCCCGGACCGTCAGCGTCTCCCGCAGCCCCTGGGGCATGGCCGGGGCACTGTCGGGTGGTGCGGCCGGGGACGTGCCGAACATGCTGATCTGAGCGGGACCACGTCGCCGCTGTCGGCCGGGTTGGTCCATTGCCCGACTGGGGCCGGCCAGTCCCCTGTACCGCCCTGCTGCGGTGCGGGCTGCGGACGGTCGAAGACCAAGCCCGGCCGGACCCGGCGGGGAGCCGAGGGTGGTGGCCAGGGTCGGTCGCGGCCGCTCCGGCCGGGGCACGCACAGCGCCTCGTAGGCGACCACCTAGTGCCGGTCACGGCACTAGCCCAGCGAGTGCCCCATGACCACCCGGGTGTCCGGCGTGATCAGCTCCGAAGTCCGGGCCCGTACGGCTTCACGCGGCTTGGGCACCGTGAAGTAGCGACGCACCTGCTCCAGGGTCGAGACGAGTGGCCGGCCTGATACGGCACCGAAGAATCGAGTGCGGGTGAGAGCGTGCAGGGGCGCGGCGAAATGGAATCCCGGCGCAGGGCGATTCCGGCCCCACCGCGCAGCGCCGGCTCGACTTCCGCCAACAGAGCCTCAGGGGTGTCGAGTTGCCGCCGTCTCCATCCTGGGGAGTGCCACGCGGGTGTCGCCCCCGCAGCCCATCCACCACTCCCGTTAGTCATGGGCCCTTCAACGGAATTGCCCCCGCTGTTATCGGAAGCCTTAGCGATGATTTAGCAGGTCAGGCGGACAGAACCAGCGTAAAACGGATGACCCCGAGATTGGGACTCCCCAACCAGCACATCGTGGGCTTAACTTAGGTGTCATGACCTCCCCTCGCTCCACCTACGGCGGCGGCTACTACGCCGCCCCGTCGTTCCCCGACACTCCGATCTACGACTCCCTGGTCGCGGAGCGGGGCACCCCTCAGATCGCTCCGATCCGAGTGCCTGCCGCCTATGACACCGGCAACAGCTATCTGCCGGCTCTCCCGGCGGCGCTGCCGGCCCTTCCCTCGGCCCCTTCCCAGCCCAACCCCTCGTACGGCCACCCGCAGCCTGCGCAGCAGGGCTACGCGCCGATGCAGCCCGCACAGCTGCAGCACGCCCCGGCCCCGTACATCCCGCAGCAGCCGACCGCGGCCCGCGGCGGGTACCAGGCGCCCTATCCGCCGCCGCAGCAGCAGCGGCCCGCGCCCGGCACCGGGTACGAGGCCATGCGCCCGGCGTCACCGCGGCCCGCCCCGGCCCCCTCCCCCTACGAGGACCCGTACAACCGCCCGTACCAGGGCCGGGGGTACTGAGCCGGTCATCACGGACGGTCGCACCGAGGTCGTCGTCGAGCCATGGGGACTCGCCGGCGACCTCGACGTACCCGCACCGGGCCGAACGGCCCACCTCGCCGCACGCACGCCCCGGACGGACCGTCAGCCCCGACGGTCGCCGGGGAACTCACGGGGGTGGTCCGTGCGTTGGACGGGGTGATGTCGCTCTCTCTTCGTCGCTTCATCGTGCGAAGCGTGCCGTATCGGGTCAAGAGGGATACGGAAGGGGGTGCGGGACTGTGCGAGCGGTCACGGGAGTGTGGCGCTGGCGGCGCAATCCTCTGCGCCGCGCCACCGACCGGCGCGAGGCGTGGGTGGCTCTTGCAGCGCTGCTGCTCATGGTGCTGGCGGCGCCGGCGCTCGGCTGGGTGTGCGGGTCGCTCACCGACAACGCGCTGCAGGAGTCGGTGCGCACCCAGCAGGCACAGCGTCACGCCACGACAGCGGTCGTGGTGCGCCGGGCACCGGACGCGCCGCATTTCGTCTCCGATCCCGAGGTGTCCTCGGAGCACGCCCCGCAGACCCTGGTGGTCGCGCGATGGAAGGCTCCGGACGGCACGAACCGGCACGGTACGGTGAGCACGCTCTCCCGGAAGACCCGTCCCGGCGCCGTCGTGGAGATCTGGACCGACCTGGACGGCCGGCCCGCGCTGCGCCCCATGGACGCGCCCACGGCTCGTACGCATGCGGCCCTGGCCGGGTTCGGGGTGGCGCTGCTCACCGTCGGACTGGTCGAGGGAGGCCGGCGTCTGATCGTCTGGCGCATGGTGCGGAAGCGGTACAACCGGATCGACCGGGCCTGGGCGGCTGCCGGTCCCGACTGGGGCAGAACCGGGACCGGCAGCTGATCGGGTCAACTCCCGCCCGTCGCGCGCGCTACGGTGGACCGGCCCGCCCCCTTCCTCGGCGGGCGGGCCCGGGGTTCGCCGCTGTCTGAAGGCCGGTGACCGGGCATCACACACGCACGAGGCGGGGACACAACAGCGCCATGGCACAGGGCACGGTCCAGGTGACGCACACCGGCACATCGCGGTGGCGGCGCCGCACAGGCGAATACGCCTCCCTCACCGCAGCCCTGGAGGCCGCGGCGGACGGTGACGTCCTCACCGTCGCTCCGGGCACCTACCGGGAGAATCTGGTCCTGCACCGCGCGGTGACCCTGCGCGGTCCCGAGGGGTCGGTCGGCTCCGTGCGGATCGCTCCGGTCGACGGCGTGCCGTTGACCGTCCGCGCCTCCGCGGTCGTCTCGGACCTGCATGTGGAAGGGCAGGACTCGACCGCTCCGGCGCTGCTCGTCGAGGACGGCGCCCCGGAGCTCGCGGATCTGCGGATCGTGACACGTTCGGCCGCCGGGATCGAGGTGCGCGGTGCGGCCCGGCCGACCGTGCGCCGCTGCACGGTCGACAACCCGGCCGGCGCCGGCATCGCCGTACTCGACGGTGCGGGCGGCGTGTTCGAGCAGTGCGAGGTCGTATCGGCCGGCCAGGCCGGCGTCTCGGTGCGTGACGGCGCGCATCCGCGGCTGGAGCGGTGCCGGGTCCACCACGCGTCCGGCGCGGGGCTGAGCATCACCGGCGAGGGCAGTGGCCTGGAAGCCGTCGGCTGCGAGGTGTACGAGATCAAGGGCAGCGGAATACAGGTGACCGCCCGCGGCGCCGCCCACCTCACCGACTGCACGGTGCACCGCACTTCGGCGGACGGCGTCACCCTCGACACCGACGCCGTGCTGACGCTCGCCGACTGCGACATCCACGACATCCCGGAGAACGCGGTGGACCTGCGTTCCCGTTCGGTCCTCACCCTCACCCGCTCCACGGTCCGCCGGTTCGGCCGCAACGGCCTCTCCGTCTGGGATCCCGGCACCCGTGTCGACGCCAACCAGTGCGAGATCCATGACAGTACGGGCGACTACCCGGCGGTCTGGGTGAGCGACGGGGCGACCGTGATACTGGACTCCTGCCGGGTCCACGACGTACCCGACGCCATCTTCGTGCTCGACCGGGGATCGCGCGCCGACGTGGTGGACAGCGATCTCTCCCAGATCCGCAACACCGCGGTGTCGGTGAGTGACGGGGCGACCGCCCAACTCGACGACTGCCGCATCCGCGAGGCGTCCACCGGCGCCTGGTTCCGCGATCACGGCAGCGGCGGCACGCTGAACAACTGCACCGTCGACGCGGCACAGACCGGAGTGATCGTCACCAAGGGCGCCGACCCGACGATCGAGCGCTGCACGGTCACCTCGCCCGCCGAGGCCGGTTTCTACGTCTCCGCCGAGGGACGCGGCACCTTCCACAGCTGCCGGGTCACCGGCAGCGAGGGCTACGGCTTCCACGTGATGGACGGCTGCCGTACGACGCTGACCCGCTGCCGTACCGAGCGGTGCGCCCGTGGTGGCTACGAGTTCGCCGAGGGCGGCGACGGTCAGGGATCGGGGCCCGTCGTGGAGGACTGCACGAGCGACGAGAGCGCGCTGCGTGCCCCGGCTCCGCCCGCCCCCGCCGTACTGACGGCGACCCAGTCGCCCCCCGGGCTGCTCGGCGCGGTCCCCGGGCCGCGCGCCGTCGAGCCCTCCCCCGCCGAGGTGCCCGCCGCCGAGCCGGCACGCGCCTCGGACGCCGTCCTCGGGGAGCTGGACGCGCTGGTGGGCCTGGACAGCGTCAAGCGGGAGGTGCGTGCCCTCACCGACATGATCGAGGTCGGCCGCCGGCGTCAGGAGGCGGGGCTCAAGGCCGCGTCGGTCCGGCGCCATCTCGTCTTCACCGGCTCCCCCGGCACCGGCAAGACCACCGTGGCGCGGCTGTACGGAGAGATCCTCGCCTCGCTCGGGGTGCTGGAGCGAGGCCACCTCATCGAGGTGTCCCGCGTCGATCTGGTCGGTGAGCACATCGGCTCGACCGCGATCCGTACCCAGGAGGCCTTCGACCGCGCGCGCGGCGGGGTGTTGTTCGTCGACGAGGCGTACGCCCTGTCGCCAGAGGACTCCGGCCGGGACTTCGGCCGGGAGGCGATCGACACGCTCGTGAAGCTGATGGAGGACCACCGCGACGCGGTGGTCGTCATCGTCGCCGGGTACACCCATGAGATGGAGCGGTTCCTCACCATCAACCCCGGTGTGGCGTCCCGCTTCTCACGGACGATCACCTTCAGCGACTACGAGCCCGCCGAACTGCTGCGGATCGTCGAGCAGCAGGCCGACGAGCACGAGTACAGCCTGGCCCCCGGAACCGGGGAGGCGCTGCTGAAGTACTTCACCGAGCTGCCCAAGGGCCCGGCGTTCGGCAATGGCCGCACGGCCCGGCAGACCTTCGAATCGATGGTGGAGCGGCACGCGGGCCGGGTCGCCCAGCTCGCCGAGCCGAGCACGGACGACCTCAGCCTGCTCCACCCGGAGGATCTGCCGGAGCTCCCCTGAGACCGGGGGCCTTCGGGGCCCGCGCCCCGTCGGCCTGACGGGGCAGGACCGGTGCGAGCCGGTCCAGCAGCGCTGCGCGTTCCTCCGCGAAGACCGGGTCCGCCTGGTAGTCCGAGTGCCCCAGAACGGGTTCGGGCAGTGGATGTTCGGGGGTCCGGCCGTAGACCAGCGGGTCCTTCAGCGGCCCCCGGTCCACCGCGGGCTCCGGTCCCTCGTCGAGCCTGACCATGCCGCCGATCGGGTCGGTGGCCCGCCACAGGTTGCGCCAGCAGTTCACGGACCGATGGAGTCCGTGCAGCGGTACGGGGCCGAAGTAGGCCGGGAACCAGCGCCCGTACAACCGCTCGATCGGCGATCCGTAGGTGAGCAGCGCGACCCGGCTCCGGGTTTCGGCGGGCAGTTGCCAGACCGCGGAGGCTGCGAGGACGCTGCCCTGTGAGTGGCCGGAGATGACGAGCCTGCCACGGGTCAGTCCGGTCCAGCCGGACATCCGTGACGCCAGATCGGGGACGGCGCGCTCGGCGTAGCAGGGCGGGGCGAAAGGGTGTGCGGCGCGCGGCCAGAACGTGCCGACGTCCCAGAGGATGCCGATGGTGCGCCGCGCGGAGGCGTCACGGTAGGCGCGCCGCCCCCAGGTGACGAAGAGTATGAACCCGAATCCGATCATCCAGGAGCCGGTGGACTGGGCCGCTTCGGCCACGGCCTCGGCGAACGGGCCGCTGCCGTTGAGCGCCAGACCGGGCACCTCACCGCTCACCCAGGCCCCGCCGACCGCCGCCGCGCCGAGCAGCAGCGTGGCTCCGGAGACCGGGCCGAGGATCCAGGGCGCGGAGTCGGTCAGGGCCGCCGTGGCCCGGATCCGGGCGATCTGCCGGGTCCTGGCGGGGTCCGGCCGCTCCTGCCCGTACTCCCGGTCGACATCGGGTTCCAGGGCGCGGGCGGCGAGCCAGGTGCGCGCCAGCAGCAGGAGGGCGGGAATCGCCAGGAGCACCAGGAGCACGGGAATGACGGAGGCCTGCCAGCTGAGCAGTACCGGTGGCCCCTCGATGGCGGAACCCCTGCCCATGCCCGGGGTACCGGATCCGTCGAGCCAGTCGGCGACGCGCTGGGCGACCCCGCCGGTCATGACGCCGCCGAGGGCGCACGCGAGCATGGCGACGACCGGTCCGCCGAGTCCGTACATGACGGTGCGGGGTTCGGGGGTGCGGCGGTACAGGCTCAGTGAGACCACCGCGAGGACGACGACGAGCATTCCTTGGCCGAGGGTGACGACGCTGAACGCGACATCACCCGGCAGGGCGCCCGCCGACACCCAGGCGGGGCGCGACCACGACGCGTACACCGCGGCGAGGACGAGCAGGGCGAGCGCTGCGCCGGGCAGATAGGTGATGAGGGCCTGGTCGAGCCGGTTGTCGAGGCGCCGTTCGCTCCGGCCGCGGCGGCAGACGACCCAGAGCACCACGAGCGCGCACAGGACCAGTGCCGCCTCGATCAGCCGGCCGAGGATCCCGGGCACGGGGCCGCTGACGGCGCGGTCGTGGCGGGCCGCGGCGCCCGCGACCGACGCGGCGACGGTCAGGAACCCGGCGGCGGTGTGGGCGGCGCGCAGCCGGGCGACCAGACGGCGGCCGTACCAGAATCCGGGCCGGCCGAGGGCCGGCCGCCCACCGGGAGCGGTGCCGGGCGTGCTCAGGTCGTGTCCGGTCTGCGGGTCGACGTCGTCCGGTTCGGACCCGGTGAGCGGGCGCTGTGACTCGTACGCGCTCCAGGTGCGGTTCGACAGGAACCAGAGCAGCCCCACCACGGCCGTGGGCACCAGCGAGGCGAGGGCGAGCCGCCGGCCCGGCTGGGACCACCAGCCGCCCTGGGCGGTCGACAGGAACCCCAGCCAGGACCGCTGGTTCGAGCAGTCCGGCACGCCGGCGCACTGCCAGGCCGTCAGATCGAGCGCGACCTCGCAGGCCGCCGCGGTCAGCAGGACCGTGAGGCTGAGCGCGACGAGCCGGACGACGACGCCGTACAGGCGTACCGCGCGGGTTCGGGCGCGGGCGGTGGGACGCATCCAGTGGGCAAGGTTGACGACCATGAACGGGAGCAGCAGCAGCCACAGGGCGCGGGAGCCGTTGCCGGAGGTGAGGTTGGACCAGCAGTAGGCCTCGGCGATGGGCCGGTCGCGGTACCGCTCCGGGTGCTGCTCGGCGTCCATGTCCTCGGCGCGCCGGTAGATGGCGGCGGTCGCGTCGCCGGTGACCCGGACCGTACGCGGATCGTCGAGCATCTCCTGAGGGGTGGCACCGCCCACGCCGTGGACCAGAAGTTCCAGCGCGGGCCCCGGACTCTGCGGGGCCTGGGTGTCAGGTGGCACTGGAGTGACTCGCTCTCTCGGTCGTGGGGGGGGGTGCTGATGCACGGTCACCAGAATCATGGCAGCGGAAGGGTGCACGCATCGCTCTCACGGAATCTCCCCAGTGCGACGGCCCACGACACCGCGTGGCAGGATGACCCCGTCCGAAGAGAGCCTGCCGTACGGCCAGAGGGAAGGACCGGACCGGCGTTGAGCGAGAATCAGAACCTGCTCGCGGAGCAGCGGCGTGCCCTGATCCTCGACGAGGTGCGCAGGCGTGGCGGGGTACGGGTCAATGAGCTGACCCGCAAGCTGAGCGTCTCCGACATGACCGTCCGCCGGGATCTGGACGCGCTGGCCCGCCAGGGGCTGATCGAGAAGGTCCACGGCGGGGCCGTTCCGGTGGTCGAGGCCAGTACGCACGAGCCCGGCTTCGAGGCCAAGTCGGCTCTGGAGCTGACCGCCAAGGAGGACATCGCGCGGGCGGCCGCGGCGATGGCCGTGCCCGGCAGCGCCATCGCGCTCTCCGGCGGTACGACGACGTACGCGCTCGCCCAGCGGTTGCTGGACGTACCGGATCTGACCGTGGTGACCAACTCGGTGCGGGTCGCGGATGTGTTCCACTCCGCGCAGCGTTCCGGGGCCGCGGGCGGGGTGCGGACCGGGGCCGCCACGGTGGTGCTCACCGGCGGGGTACGGACTCCCTCGGACTCGCTCGTCGGGCCGGTCGCCGATCAGGCGATCGCCTCGCTCCACTTCGATGTGCTCTTCCTCGGGGTGCACGGGATCTCGGTGGAGGCGGGGCTTTCGACGCCGAATCTGGCGGAGGCCGAGACCAACCGCCGTTTCGTGCAGTCGGCGCGTCGTGTGGTGGTGGTCGCCGACCACACCAAATGGGGCACGGTGGGCCTGAGTTCGTTCGCCACTCTGGCCCAGGTGGACACGTTCGTGACGGACGCGGGTCTGTCGGCCGCTGCCCGCGAGGAGATCGAGGAGCATCTGCCGGGCCTGCTCGTGACGGGCGGGATCGAGGACGGCGACTGCTGAGGCGCCGGGCCGTGTGTCGTTTCCGTACATCCTGGACCGGGCGGCGCACCGCCTGAGGGCCGTCCCGTAATTCTTGGTGGATCGGCGCGCGGCGTCGGATGCGGCGCGTCGCAAGGCGGAGGGACGTGCGCGTACCGGATGTATTCGGATGTTCCGACCGACGCGTGTTCCTGTTCCGACCGACGCGGCGAGGTGCCGTGGCTGTCGTCGTGCGCCCGCCGGGGGTTACGGGGCAGCCCGTAGGATCGTGCTGTGGCCGTCTTCCGGATCGAGCGCTTCACGCATCTTCCCACTGCCGAGGCCTGGCGTCGGGTGACGGACTGGGAACGGCACGCGGCGCACGTCCCGCTGACCACGATCACCGTCCGCACGGGACCGCCGACCGGGACGGGGACCGTCTTCGTGGCGCGTACGGGTGTGGGTGCGCTCGGGTTCGACGACCCGATGGAAGTGGTGCGGTGGACGCCGCCCGCCGCCGGGCGGGCGGGGCTGTGCCGGCTGGCGAAGCGCGGTTCGCTGGTGCTGGGGCGGGCGTCGATCGACGTGTGTCCGACGGACTCCGGGTCCCATGTGGTGTGGGTGGAGGAGCTGAGTGTCCGGCTGCTGCCGC
Source organism: Streptomyces sp. NPDC093149 (assembly GCF_044754145.1). Classification (NCBI taxonomy): domain Bacteria; kingdom Bacillati; phylum Actinomycetota; class Actinomycetes; order Kitasatosporales; family Streptomycetaceae; genus Streptomyces; species Streptomyces sp. NPDC093149. The sequence goes on along the minus strand of NZ_JBIVON010000003.1, from coordinate 32,167 downwards.
GGTGGTTCGATCCGTTGATCGCCGCGGCGGGCCGCCGGGTCTTCGGCCGGGTGCTCGACGGCATGCTGGACCCTCCGGCCGGTCCGTTTCCGCGGCCCGGCATGGCCGGGTGACCCGTGTGCCGCCGTTCGGACTGATCCACCGGGCCCCGTGCGGCGAGCCGGTGGAAGACTCGGCCGGGTGAGCGAATCCTCCGGTGACACGCCGCTGCGTTGCCTGGTGACCGGTGCCTCCGGGTACATCGGCGGCCGGCTGGTGCCCGCACTCCTGGACGCCGGCCACCAGGTGCGCGCGCTGGCCAGGACCCCGCGGAAGCTGCGTGACCACCCGTGGGCGGACAGGGTCGAGGTGACCGAGGGGGATGTCTTCGACGCCGCCTCGGTGCGCGCGGCGATGCGGGACATGGACGTGGCCTACTACCTGGTGCACGCGCTCGGCTCCGGGCCGGGGTTCGAGGAGAAGGACCGGGAGGCGGCCCGGATCTTCGGCGAGCAGGCGCGGGCCGCGGGGGTCGGCCGGATCGTGTACCTCGGCGGACTCACCCCGGCCGGGGTGCCCGAGCGGGAACTGTCGCCGCATCTGCGTTCGCGGGCCGAGGTGGGGCGCATCCTGCTGGATTCCGGGGTGCCGACGGCCGTCCTGCGGGCCGCGGTCGTCATCGGATCGGGCTCGGCCTCGTTCGAGATTCTGCGCCATCTCACCGAACGGCTGCCGGTGATGATCACCCCGAGCTGGGTGCGCACGTCGATCCAGCCGATCGCCGTACGGGACGTCGTGCGGTATCTCGTCGGCTGCGCGCGCCTGCCGGCCGAGGTGAACCGCACGTTCGACATCGGCGGCCCGGACGTCATGACGTACCGGGACATGATGCGGCGGTACGCCGAGGTCGCCGGTCTGCCGCATCGGGTGATCCTTCCCGTACCGGTGCTCACGCCGGGACTCTCCAGTCTCTGGATCGGTCTGGTGACACCGGTGCCGCCCTCCCTCGCCCGGCCGCTCGCGGAGTCGCTGCGCCACGAGGTGGTCTGTCGCGAGCACGACATCGTCCGGTATGTGCCCGATCCGCCCGGCGGATCCATCGGCTTCGAGCGGGCGCTGCGGCTGGCGCTCCAACGGATCAAGGACGCCCGGGTCGACACCCGCTGGTCGTCCGCCGCGGTGCCCGGTGCGCCCAGTGACCCCTTGCCCACCGACCCCGACTGGTCCGGCGGCAGTCTCTACCGCGACGAACGGGAACTGACCGTGCCGGTGGCGCCGGACGCTCTCTGGCGGGTGATCGAGGGCATCGGCGGCGAGAACGGCTGGTACTCCTTCCCGCTCGCCTGGGCCGTGCGGGGATGGCTCGACCGGATCGTCGGCGGTGTCGGGCTGCGGCGCGGGCGGCGGGACGCGCAGCGGCTGCGGGTGGGCGACTCCTTGGACTTCTGGCGCGTGGAGGAGATCGTTCCCGGTGAGCTGCTGCGGCTGCGCGCGGAGATGCGGCTGCCCGGTCCGGCCTGGCTCGAACTGTCGGTGGACCGCGACGAACAGGGGCGGACGGTCTACCGGCAGCGGGCTCTGTTCCATCCGCGCGGACTGCTCGGCCACGCGTACTGGTGGAGCGTATGGCCGTTCCACTCAGTGGTGTTCGGCGGGATGGCCCGCAACATCACCGCGGCCGCGCGTGCGGTCCCGTAGCGGAGTTCCAGGCAATTCGCTTGCAGGGAAGGACATCTGACGATCTGTCAGCTATGGTGTGCGCGAACCGTCCGCCGCCGACCGCATGGGAGGTGCGATCCGTGTTCCGTCGACTCCGTTCCGTGGAACTCGACTTCGTCGAGTCCGCTCCACTGCGACTGGTCTTCGCCGCCGAGGTCTCCGCGCCGCCGCAGGCGGTCTACCGTGCGCTCGCGGACGATGTGGCGGGCTGGCCGAGCTGGTTCACCTCGGTGACGGCGGCCCGGCCCACCCGGGCGGGCACGGGGCGCCAGGTCCGCCTCAAGGGGGGCACGGTACTGCGCGAGACGATCCTCGCGACGGAGCCGGGAGAGCGGTACGCCTACCGGGTCGACGAGTCCAACGCGCCTGGTCCGCGGGCGCTGCTGGAGGAGTGGCGGCTCACCCCCGCCGGGACCGGGACGCGGGTGCGGTGGACGTTCGCCGCGGACGGTTCCGCACTCTTCCGGTTCGCGCTGCGGCTGGGCCGGTCGGGGGTTGGGCGGGCCTTCCGGGACGCGGTGCGCATGCTCGACGGACGGCTGACCGGGCCCACGGCCTGAAAGCGGCCGTGGACCGCGCGGACCCCGTTCCGTCGGGCTATCCGGGCCATTCACCGCTGCGCAGGAAGGAGTCGATGGTCTCGGTGTACGGGGCGATGTCCAGGCCCTGTGCGGCGAGCCAGCTGTCGGAGTAGTACTTGTCGAGGTAGCGGTCGCCGGGGTCGCAGATCAGGGTGACGATGCTGCCGGTGGCCCCCTCCCCGACCATTTCCGCGACCAGTTTGAACGCACTCCACAGCCCGGTGCCGGTGGAGCCGCCCGCCTTCCGGCCGATGGCCTTCTCCAGGGCACGTACGGCGGCGACGCTGGCGGCGTCGGGCACCTTCATCATCCGGTCGATGGCCCCGGGCACGAAGCTCGGCTCCATCCGGGGCCTGCCGATGCCCTCGATCCGGGAGCCGCAGTCGCTGGTGGCGAGGGGGTCGTGGTGGGTCCAGCCGTCGAAGAAACAGGAGTTCTCCGGGTCGGGCACACAGATCCTGGTGTCGAACTGCATGTAGTGCACATAGCGGGCGATGGTCGCCGAGGTGCCCCCGGTTCCGGCCGTGGCCACGATCCAGGTCGGCTCCGGGTACCGCTCCAGTCTCAACTGCTGGTAGATCGACTCGGCGATGTTGTTGTTGCCGCGCCAGTCGGTGGCCCGCTCGGCGTAGGTGAACTGGTCCATGTAATGGCCGCCGGTGTCGGCGGCCAGCGTCGCCGACTCCTCGTACAGCCTTCGCGAATCGTCGACGAAGTGGCAGCGGCCGCCGTGGAATTCGATCAGCCGGCATTTCTCGGGACTGGTGGTGCGGGGCATCACGGCGATGAACGGCACACCGATCAGCTTGGCGAAGTACGCCTCCGAGACGGCCGTCGATCCGCTGGACGCCTCGATCACCGGCTTGCCGGGCCGGATCCAGCCGTTGCAGAGCCCGTAGAGGAAGAGCGAGCGGGCCAGCCTGTGCTTGAGGCTGCCGGTGGGGTGCGTCGACTCGTCCTTGAGGTAGAGGTCGATGCCCCATGCCTCGGGGAGCGGGAATCGCAGCAGATGGGTGTCCGCGGAGCGGTTGGCGTCGGCCTGGACCTTGCGTACGGCCTCATTGAGCCAGGCCCGGTACTCGGGGTCGGAACGGTCGATGTCGATGGTCGCCGCGGCCCGGCCGTCATGTGTGTGCTCACTGGTGCCCATCAGCGCGTTCCTCCTCGTGTCACCGGACTCTGGCCGTCAACGATATTCCCCCCACCTGCAGAAACGTTCACTTTGATGTCCCATAGCCCCGCCTTGGCCTCGACGGACCGGGCGGCCGTGACATTGCGCCATGACGCGGCCTGGCGCGTCGCTCCCGGGTTGTGCAGACTGCCCATCAGAGACACCACGAAGGGGGCGAAGCGGCCATGCCGGAAACGGAGTTCAGCGCGACGGGGGTACGGATCGAGCGGTGGGCCCGCTCGCTCACCACGGCCGGGCAGGTGATCGTCAAGGACGGCAGGCTGGCCCTGCTGACCAGCTACGGGCGCGAGATCGACAGCGCCCCGGTGGTGGCGGTCAGCGCGGGCAGGCCGTGGTTCGCCGGGGCCGGTGCGGCCGTGGCACGTCTCAACGGCACGCGGTACCGGCTGACGATGGGGCAGCGCAATCATGGCCCGGACGCGGCGGGGCCCACGCGCAGGTTCCTCGAAACGCTGCGCAGTGCGGGCGGCCGGATGATCTGACGGGACGGCGCCACCGGAAGGGGGCACCGCGAGTTGCGGTCCCGTGACCCCTGAGCGACATTGGTCACACGTCACTCATGGTTTACCGGCGGTGACACTCGGATCCGCACCGTCGGGCCGGACTCAGCGGCTGGATGTCTGCTGATTCCGTTCCTCCGTCTTCTTCCGGACCTATTTCGGGGAGTCGCAGCCGTGATCAGCGAGCCAAGCAGGCACTGCACGGTGGAGCTCCAGGCCCTGCCGTCGCGGATCGGTCAGGTCCGCAGAATCGTTTCGGCGCAGCTGCGCTACTGGCATCTCGATCCTCTGATCGATCCTGCGGCGCTCGGCGTCACCGAACTGCTGACCAATGTCCACCGGCATGCCCAGCCGGACAAGGCATGCACCGTCGAGATCGAGTTGCTGCTCGAACGGCTGACGGTGTCCGTCCACGATCACGACCCCCGCCTGCCGACCGTGCGCGAAGCCACCGCGTCCAGCACGTCGGGGCGTGGGCTCGCCCTGATCGCCGCGGTCAGCGAGAGCTGGGGGGTGCGCCCGAGGGGCGGGGCCGGGAAGGTCGTCTGGTTCACGCTTCCGGCACCTCCCCTGTTCGCCGCACAGCCGCCCCACCTGGTGTACGGGGCGACGACTGACGGACCGTTCGAGCCGGGCGCCGTCGTGTACCTGGAGACCGCCACGCCGTCCGCCGCCCGGTCGGCGGTGGTCGGGTAGCGGACGCAAGGAGGAGCGGGGTGTCGGCCGACGCCCCGCTCCTCCTTCCGCCGTGCCGCTCCCGCGGCGGATCCCGCTGTGCGCTACTCGGCGGCGACCGCTCGGAGCACGTCCAGCCGGGCTGCCCGGCGGGCCGGCCGTCGGCCCGCCAGCGCCCCGGCCGTGATCCCGACGAGGGCGACCGCCAGGAGCCGTAGCGGCGGGAGCGCGAAGGCGAGGGAAGTGCCGCCCGTGGACGCGGAGGCCTCGACCAGCACCCAGCCGAGGAAGCCGCCCAGCAGCAGACCGCCCGCCGTGCCGAACGCCGCGACCAGGACGGACTCCCAGCGGACCATGGACCGCAGTTGGCTCCGGGTCTGCCCGACGGCCCGCAACAGGCCCAGCTCCCTGGTGCGTTCGTGCAGGGCCAGGGTGAGTGTGTTGGCGATGCCCAGCAGGGCGATCAGTACGGCGAGCGCCAGCAGGGCGTAGACCAGGGTGAGCATCATGTCGATGCCGCCCGCCGAGGACTGCGCGTACTCGCTGCGGGTCTGTACGTCCGGGTTGCCGTACGCCGCCGCGGTCCTGGCGACCGCCGCCTTGCCGTCGGCGGTGGACACACCGGGCTCGAAGGAGACGGCGATCAGCGAGTCGGAGTCCTGCGCGCGGTGCGGGGCCCAGGCCTGACGGGTGATGAGGTAGTCGCCCGCGAGCTCCGACCGTGCGTAGACGGCGCGGACCGTGAAGTTCCGCTGTGCGCCGTCGGCGAAGGCGAGCCGTGCGGTGGAGCCGGTGCGCAGTCCGCGCTCGGCGGCCTCGGTGCCGGACACGGCGATCCCGTTCGCGCCCAGGTCCTTCAGCGACCCGTCGACCGTTCCGAGGTCGAAGACCCTGCCGAGCGCGGCCGGGTCGGTGACGGTCAGGGCGCGTCCCGCGCCGTCGACCTCGGCGACCCCTTTGCCGAGGCCGACAGCGGTCGCGACCTGCGGCAGCCGGGCGACCGCCGGGGCGAGCCGGGGGCTGAGGCCGCTGCCGCCCGCGCCGAAGGCGGGGGCGCTGATGGCGACGTCGCCCGCGAAGGACCGGTCCACCGTCCGGTTCATGGTCGCCTTCAGCGAGGCGCCGAAGACGGTGAAGAGACAGACCACGGCGACGCCGATCATCAGCGCGGTCGCGGTGGAGGCGGTCCGCCGGGGGTTGCGCAGGGCGTTGCGCACGGCCAGTCGGCCCGTGACGCCGCGCAGCCGGTCGAGCGGGGCGCCGAGGAACCGTACGGCGTACGAGGAGGCGACGGGTCCGAGCACCATGAACGCGGCGACTGCCAGCACCGCGCCGATGGCCGCCGGCAGGACGGACGGATCGCCCGACACACCGGTCAGGATGGTGCCGACGGAAGTCAGCATGAGCACGGACCCCGCGACGGCGCGCGTCCGGGAGGCCGCGGAGTCGTCGACGGCGCTCTCGCGCAGGGCGGCGAGCGGGGCGGTGCGTCCGGCCCGGACGGCGGGCAGGAGGGCGGAGCCGAGACAGACGAGGACGCCGACGGCGAGCGGCAGCAGCAGGGACACCGCGCCGATCACCAGCGCGCCCTCGGGGAACGGGAATCCGACGGCGGGAAAGAGCGCCCGCAGTCCGGCGGCGATGCCGATGCCACCGGCCAGACCGGCCGCGGAGGCGATCACGCCGACCACTGTCGCCTCGACGAGTGTCGCGCCCACGACCTGCCGACGGGCAGCCCCGAGGGCGCGCAACAGCGCGTTCTCGCGGGTTCGCTGGGCGACGACGATCGCGAAGGTGTTGTGGATGGAGAAGGTGGCGACGAGCAGCACGATCCCGGAGAACACCAGCAGCAGCGTGGTGAACACGCCGAGGAACGCCCCGGAGATCAGGTCCCGGTTCTCGGCGGCCGAGGCCTGTCCGGTGATGGCCTCGACTCCCGCGGGCAGTACGGGGCGCAGCGCGTCGACGAGTTCCTGCTGGCTGGTGCCCGGGGTCGCGCGCACCTGGATGGCCGATGCCTCGCCGGGCCTCGGCGTGAGGTACTTCTCCGCATCGGCCTGCGTCAGCGCGGTGTAGGTGACCTGCCCCATGCCGTCCTGGCCGCCGAAGGTGGCCAGACCGACGATCCTGACGTGCACGGGGTCGGGGGTGCGCAGCACGGTCGTGTCGCCGATCCTGAGCCCGCCCCGGACGGCGGCGCCGCGGTTGACCACGGCTTCACCGGGTGCGGACGGGGCGCGCCCGGCGGCGAGGCGGTACGGGTTGAGCTTCGGGTCGTCGATCCAGTTGCCGGCCAGGGTGGGCGGCCCCTGGCCTCCGACGGGTGTGCCGTCGGAGCCGATGAGCTGACCGGCGCCCTGGATGTCGGGCGCCGCCGCGGCGACCCCGGGGATCCGCTCGATCCTCTGCACGAGTGCGGTGTTCACCGGTTGCCGGGTGCCCTGGGACTCACCGGCGACGGTGACGACATTGGAGCCGCGCACCACGGCGTCGGTACCGGCGGCCGCGTTGCCGAACATGGTGTCGAAGCTCGCGCGCAGGGTGTCGCCCATGACGAGCGTCCCGGTGAGGAACGCGACGCCGAGCAGGACGGCGACGAATGTGCCCGCGAACCGGCGCTTGTGGGCACGGAGCGAGGAGATGCTCAGGCGTACGGAGGTACGGGTGCCGGTCATGTCGTCACCGCCTGTGGGTGGGGCGGGGCGAAGGACTTGAAGCGGTCGAGCACGCGCTCCGCCGTGGGGTCGGGCATTCGGTCGACGAGCCTGCCGTCGGCGAGGAAGACGACCTCGTCGGCATGGGCCGCGGCGACCGGGTCATGGGTCACCATGACGACGGTGCGGGCGGTCTGCCGGACGGTGCGGCCGAGCAGCCGGAGCACCTCCTGGCCGGAGCGGGAGTCGAGGTTGCCGGTCGGTTCGTCGGCGAAGACGACGTCGGGGCTGCCCGCGAAGGCCCGTGCGACCGCCACGCGTTGCTGCTGTCCGCCGGAGAGTTCACCGGGCCGGTGGTGCAGCCGGTCCCGCAGTCCGACGGTGTCGACGAGCGCGTCGAGCCACTCCGGGTCGGGCCGCTCCCCCGCGAGGTCCAGGGGGAGGGTGATGTTCTCGGCGACGGTGAGCGTCGGCAGGAGGTTGAAGGACTGGAAGACGAAACCGATGCGTCGGCGGCGCAACAGGGTGAGCCTGCGGTCGTCGAGGGTGCTGAGATCGGTGTCGCCGATGAAGGCCGAGCCGGAGGTGAGGGTGTCGAGTCCGGCCGCACAGTGCATCAGCGTGGATTTGCCGGAGCCGGAGGGGCCCATGATGGCGGTGAAGCGGCCCGCCGGGAAGTCGACGCTCACCCCGTCCAGGGCCCTGACCCGGGTGTCGCCGCTGCCGTAGAGCTTCACGGCGTCGACGACCCGGGCTGCGGCGTCGGCGGTGGGGGCGGACGCGGAGGTGGGGAGGGTGGTGGTCATGCCGGTCCTCCCTTGCTGCCGCGGCCGAACTGTTCGTCGAGGACGGAGATCCTGCGCCAGTACTCGTCCTCCTCGATCTCTCCGGCCGCGAAGCGGCGGCCGAGCAGGGTGATCGGGGACGGTTCGGCGGGGCCTTCCTGGGCGGCACGGGCCTGCCAGGGGCCTCGGTGGCCGCGCCGGGCCGTGCGGCGCAGAAGAGTGATGCCGCCGACGACGACGGCCGCCCAGAAGAGCGGGAGGAGTGGGAAGAGCGGGATCCAGGGACCGGGCCCACCGCTGTGCGCCAGAACGTTCATCTCGGTCGTCTCCCTCGGTTCGGAGGTCGCGTTCAGGTTTTCCTGACCCTGAAGAGCCTGGCCCCGGGAGGGGGTCCGAGTCGTCGTACGGCCAGCGGCCGTACGCGTACCACCTCGGGAGTACGCGACGGATCCACGGCTGCTCCCGTCGGTCGACCGAAGATCGCCGGATTCTGTACCTACCGGTTCGTGCGGTCGCTCCACGAGTGCTCCGGAAGGCCCGATCGAAGCCGCCCGGGAGCTTCTGTGGGGGCACGGCCATGTGGGCACCGGCGCCGAGGCCGTCCGGCGGCAGGCGGGCGCGGGCCGGGGCAGCGCGTACCACCACGTCGCGGGGGAACCCGCTCCCCGCCGCATGCGACAGGGGGATCATCCGCGGCCTCGTCGCGACGAAGGGGCACCTGCTGCACGCCTTCCGCGGCCTCGGCGTCGAGGCGCATCCGATCCGCGAACGGGGCGGGTGCTGCGCCCATCGCCGTCCACCTGGAGCCGGGGACGGCCGCGCTCGACGTACTGGTCCCCTTCTGCGGGGATTCGGCCGTCACGCCCCAGCGGGTGCTCGGTCATGCGGGCCGGTCTCCGGACGCAGTCGTACGGCGTGACGCGGCGCGGACGGGAGCGTTCTTGGCGCTCGACGACCCGTCACGGGCCCATCACAGGAAAGCCCTTGGGCGCAGACACGAGGTGCCCGGTACCCCGAGCCTGCCGCATCCGCTGCGGCGGCCGCACCCTCGCCTCGAACAGAGCCTGGGCAGAAGGGCGTTGGCTGGAATCCCGGTGGACGACGCGGCACGGGCCCTCGCATGGAGGACCTCATCTGGCCCCTCCGCAGGACGAGGACGGCGCGGCCGTCCCCCACGTCGTCACGCGGGCACGGCCGTCCCCGTCACGCGAGCGCGGCCAGCGGATCGTCCAGCACCGGCTGCCAGGCCAGTTCGGCCGCGCCCACCAGGCTGTTGTGGTCGAGCGTGCACGGCAGGATCGGCACGCTGCCGCTGCGCCCCCACAGGCTGCGGTCGGCCACCACCGCGCGCAGCCGTTCCGGATCCGCGTCGAGCAGGGCCCGGTGCAGGCCGCCGAGGATGATGCGGTCGGGGTTGAGGATGTTGACCAGTCCCGCGAGCCCGAGGCCGAGCCGGTCGATCAGCTCCTCGGCCGCGCCCCGCACGGCCACGTCCTCGTACTCCGTGCGCAGCAGATCGCCGGCCTGCTTGAGCAGCGACTCCTCCGGACCGGGTTCGCGGCGGGCGGCGACGAGGAAGGCCAGCGGGTCGGTCTCGACGTCCAGGCAGCCCCGGCCACCGCAGTGGCACGGGCGGCCCTCCGGGTTCACCGTGAGATGGCCGACCTCCAGCGCCAGTCCCGAACTCCCGGTGTGCAGACGGCCGTCGAGGACCAGAGCGCCGCCCACTCCCCGGTGCCCGGTGGCCACACAGAGCAGATGCTGGGCACCGCGCCCGGCACCGTGCCGGTGTTCGGCGAGCGCGGCGAGATTGACGTCGTTCCCGGTGAACGCCGGTCCGGGGATGCCCGCTTCCCGTACGCAGGCGGCGAAGATCTCACGCACCGGTGCCCCTGCCGGCCAGGCGATGTGCAGCGGGTTGAGCGCGGTTCCTTCCGGCTCGGCGACCGCGGACGGCACCGCGAGGCCCGCCCCGACGCAGCGCAGCCCGCTGTCCCGGAGCAGCCGGGCGCAGTCGTCGACCACTTCACCGATGACCTGTGCCGGGTCCGCCGTGACGGTGACGCAGCCGGGGGCGGTGGCGACGAGCCGTCCACCGAGCCCGACGAGCGCGGCCCGGAACCCGTCGGCGTGCACCTGCGCGGCGATCGCGACGGGCCCCGACTCATGGATGGCCAGCCGGTGCGAGGGGCGACCCTGCGATCCGGCGGCGGAGCCCGGCCGGGAGTCGACCCGGATCAGGCCGAGCGCCTCCAGTTCCGCGGCGACCGCACCGGCCGTCGCCCGGGTGACGCCGAGTTCGGAGGTGAGGACGGCGCGGGTGGGCGCGCGTCCGGTGTGGACCAGTTCCAGCGCGGGTCCGAGCGCGCTGCGGCCCCTCTCCAGTTTTGTCCGGGTGGTGGTCACCTTGCCGTTCATGGGGGCGAGTCTCCCATGATCCGGGGGTGCCGCCGACGCCCCGGTGGCTCAGTTGTGCCCCTTGCGGCCGCTGCGGGCGGCCGTCTTGCGCCCGTTGTCCGGACGCCCCTATGCTGAGTTTGTGCCGCAACTAAACAAACTGCGGACGGCCCTGCCGGGGGGACCGGGCGGAGACACCGCCTCACCTTCGACGACCAGCCTCCGTACCGCGCTGACCGTGTTCTTCGCCCTCGACGGCTTCCTCTTCGCCGGCTGGGTGGTCCGCATCCCGGCGATCAAGCACCAGACCGGTGCTTCGGCCTCCACCCTGGGGCTCGCCCTGCTCGGCGTATCCGCCGGGGCCGTGGTGACCATGATGCTTACCGGTCGGCTGTGCCGTCGCTTCGGCAGCCACCCGGTCACGGTGGTCTGCGGCGTCCTTCTCTCCCTGAGCATCGCCCTGCCCGCACAGACGCATTCGGCCCTCGCGCTCGGCTCGGTACTGTTGGTCTTCGGGGCCGCGTACGGCGGGATGAACGTGGCGATGAACAGCGCGGCGGTCGATCTGGTGGCCGCGCTGCGGCGCCCGGTGATGCCGAGCTTCCACGCCGCGTTCAGCCTCGGCGGAATGGTCGGTGCCGGGCTCGGCGCACTGGTCGCGGGCGGCCTCTCCCCCGCCGCGCACCTCTTGGCCCTCACCGGGGTCGGACTCCTCGTCACCGCGGCGGCCGGACCGGCACTGCTGCGTCACCCGGCACCGAAATCCGCACCCGCAGCCGGCGGGGCGCGAGAGCCGCGACGACTGGACGGGCGGGCCCGGCGCCTGGTGCTCCTCTTCGGCGTGATCGCGCTGTGCACCGCGTACGGCGAAGGGGCGTTGGCCGACTGGGGCGCCCTGCATCTGGAACAGGATCTGGACGCCCACCCGGGCACCGCCGCCGCCGGGTACTCCCTGTTCGCACTGGCCATGACGGCCGGCCGGCTCAGTGGCACAGCACTGCTCGAACGGCTCGGCCAGACCCGCACCCTGGTCGTGGGCGGTGCCACGGCCGCCGCCGGAATGCTGCTCGGCTCACTGGCCCCGACCGTCTGGCCGGCGCTCATCGGCTTCGCCGTCACCGGCCTCGGTCTGGCCAACATCTTTCCCGTCGCGGTCGGCCGGGCCGGTGAGCTGGCCGGGCCGGGTGGAGTGGCCGCCGCGTCGACGCTCGGTTACGGAGGAATGCTGCTCGGACCGCCCGCGATCGGCTTCCTGGCCGACTGGGCCTCCCTCCCGGCGGCCCTCACCACGTTGGCGCTGCTGGCCACCGCGGCGGCCGCTCTGGGGTACGGAGCGCGCAACGCCGCACACGCCTGAGAGACCGGCCGCACCGCGCGGGACGGCCGGAAGCACCCCTCCGGGCAGGCCGGACCACTGGCACAATCGAAGCCATGGAGATCACGGACCACATCGAGTCCCTGGCCGACGAGGGACGGATGCTGGCGACCGCCGCGCAGAAGGCGGGCACGGGGGCACCGGTACCCACCTGTCCGGGCTGGCAGGTGCGTGATCTGCTCCGGCACACGGGGATGGTGCATCGCTGGGCGACCGCTCTCGTCGTCGAGGAACACACCTCCTACCGACCCGGCGGCGGGGAACCCGATCTGGACGGGCCCGAGTTGCTCGGCTGGTTCCGCGAGGGCCACCGCCTCCTGGTCGAGACGCTGCGGGCCGCGCCCGCCGGACTGGAGTGCTGGACCTTCATGCCCGCACCGTCACCACTGGCCTTCTGGGTGCGACGGCAGGCGCACGAGACCACGATCCACCGGGTGGACGCGGAGTCGGCGCGCGGCGGCAGGCCGTCGCCGGTGACGGCCGATCACGCGGTGGACGGGATCGACGAGTTGCTGTGCGGATTCCATGCGCGCGCGAAGAGCAGAGTGCGCACCCGCACACCGCGCACCCTGCGGGTCCGGGCCACCGACGCGGGCACCACGTGGACCGTACGGCTCTCACCGGAACCGCCGCAGACCGTACGGCATGAAGCGGCTCCCGAAGAGGGCTCGGCGGACTGCGAGTTGAGCGCGACGGCCGGTGAGCTCTATCTGATGCTCTGGAACCGGCTGCCACTCACCGCGGTCGCCGTGAAGGGCGACCGCGAACCGGCCCGGATCTGGTGCGAGAACTCCGGGGTGACCTGGTCCTGAGCGCGGCGCGGGCCGAGGCGGTGTCCGGCAGCCCCTGCCCCGGCCGGGCCCGCGGCGAGGCGGTCAGTCCCCCGCGCCGTCCAGCATCCGGGCGAGCACCGATCTCTGCAGCGGCTTGACCTCCGCGTGCCGCGCCCGGCCCTTCGCCGTCAGTTCGACCCTGACACCCCGCCGGTCCTCGCGGCACATCCCCCGGCACACGAGGTCGTCCTTCTCCAGTCGGGCGATCAGGCGGGACAGCGCGCTCTGGCTGAGGTGGACCCGGGAGGCCAGCTCCTGCACACGATAGGCGGAGCCGCCGTCCTCCGCCGCGCCCTCCGCGAGGACGTCGAGCACCTCGAAATCGCTGGCACCGAGGCCGTGTCGGTGCAGCTCGCGGTCGAGCTCACAGAGCGTCCTGGCGTGCAGGGCGAGGATGTCCCGCCACTCGTCGACGAGCATCCGCTCCGACTTGTTCGCTGCCATGACCGCACGTTAGCAGAGATGCCGCCGTTTGTTGCATCGGAATTAAATGCACTTGCATTCAATGCATGTGCATGTACTGTGCTGCTCATGACCTCTCCGCTCAACGTCCCCGATTCCCATGAGCGTTGGAGCCCGCGCCTGTGGGGCACCCTGCTCGTGCTCTGCGCCGCGATGTTCCTGGACGCTCTCGACGTCTCCATGGTCGGCGTCGCACTGCCCTCCATCGCGGACGATCTCGGGCTGACCACCTCGACCCTGCAGTGGATCGTCAGCGGCTACATCCTCGGATACGGCGGCCTGCTGCTCCTCGGCGGCCGTGCGGCCGATCTGCTGGGCAGGCGCCGGGTCTTCCTGATCGCGCTCGGCGTCTTCGCCCTCGCCTCGCTGCTCGGCGGATTCGTCGACTCCGGACCGCTGCTGATCGCCAGCCGCTTCATCAAGGGGCTGAGCGCCGCCTTCACCGCACCGGCCGGGCTCTCCATCATCACCACGACGTTCAAGGAGGGCCCGCAGCGCAACCGGGCCCTCTCCATCTACACCACCTGCGCCGCCACCGGCTTCTCCATGGGCCTGGTCCTCTCGGGCCTCCTCACCCAGCTGTCCTGGCGGTGGACCATGCTGCTGCCGGCTCCCATCGCGCTGATCGCCCTGCTGGCCGGCCTGAAGCTGATCCCGCACAGCGAACGCGAGGACACCCACCGCGGCTACGACCTGCCGGGCGCCGTCACCGGCACGGCCTCCATGCTGCTGCTGGTGTTCACGGTCGTACAGGCCCCCGAGGCGGGCTGGGCCTCCGCCCGCACACTCCTGTCGTTCCTCGCCGTCGCCGTACTGCTCACCGCCTTCGTCACCATCGAGCGGCGCACCGCGAACCCGCTGATCCGGCTCGGGGTGCTGCGCTCCGGCAGCCAGGTCAGGGCGCAGCTGGGGGCCGCCGCGTTCTTCGGCAGTTACGTGGGCTTCCAGTTCCTGGTCACCCAGTACATGCAGTCGCTGCTCGGCTGGTCCGCACTGCAGACCGCGCTGGCCTTCCTGCCCGCAGGCGTGCTGGTCGCCCTCTCCTCGACGAAGATCGGCGACGTGGTGGACCGGTTCGGCACCCCGCGTGTCATCGCGACCGGCTTCACCGCCCTCGTCATCGGCTACGCGCTGTTCCTGCGCATCACGCTCACCCCGTCGTACGCGGCGGTGATCCTGCCCTCCATGCTGTTGCTCGGCGCGGCGTGCGCGCTGACCTTCCCCTCGCTCAACATCCAGGCGACCAACGGGGTGGACGACGACGAACAGGGCATGGTGTCGGGTCTGCTGAACACCTCGATCCAGGTGGGCGGGGCGGTCTTCCTGGCGATCGTGACCGCGGTGATCACGGCGCACGGCAGCGGGGACGGATCCCGCCAGGCGGTCCTGGACAGCTACCGGCCCGGTCTGGTCGTGGTGACCGCGGTCGCGCTGGCCGGGCTGCTGGTCACACTGACCGGTCTGCGGCGCAGCCGGCCCGCGCAGCGCACCGTACTGGTCGCCTCGTCCGAAATGGACCGGACCGCCGCGGTCGAGGCGGCAGCCGCCCACAAGGTGTCCGTGCGGGACTGACCGTCCCGCGAGGGGGGAACGTGCGGTGGCCGACGGGGATTCGCCCCGTCGGGCACCGCACATCCGACGCTTCGCAGCGGGAGGCGTCAGCCGAGCCAGCCGGGACGCACGAGGCCCGACTCGTAGGCGAGCACGACGAGTTGGGCCCGGTCGCGGGCGCCGAGCTTCACCATCGTCCGGCTGACATGGGTCTTGGCGGTGAGCGGACTGACGACCAGCCGTCTGGCGATCTCCTCGTTGGAGAGCCCGATGCCGACGAGCGCCATCACTTCCCTTTCCCGTTCGGTGAGTTCGCTCAGCCCGGTCGCCGCGGCGGGCTCCTTGGAACGGGCCGCGAACTCGGCGATCAGACGGCGGGTGACCCCCGGCGAGAGCAGGGCGTCGCCCCCGACCACGGCGCGCACCGCGCGCAGCAGCTCATCCGGTTCGGTGTCCTTGACGAGAAAGCCGGAGGCTCCGGAGCGGATCGCCTCGAAGACGTATTCGTCGAGCTCGAAGGTGGTGAGCATGACCACCTTGACGTCGCCCAGTTCGGGGTCCTCGGTAATGGCGCGGGTCGCGGCGAGGCCGTCGAGACGCGGCATCCGGATGTCCATCAGCACGGTGTCCGGACGCAGTTCGCGTACCAGGCGTACGGCCTCCTCGCCGTCGGCCGCCTCCCCCGCCACCTCGATGTCGGGCTGGGCGTCCAGCAGGGCCCGGAAACCGGCCCGGACCAGCGACTGGTCGTCGGCGAGCAGTACGCGGATCACGTCGTCTCCTCCTTGCGCGCCGCCGCGCCAGGTGTGTCGGAAGGCAGCGGGAGCTCGGCCCGCACCCGGAAGCCGCCGTCGGTCCGGGGCCCCGCCTCGATCGTGCCACCCAGCGAGGCGGCCCGCTCCCGCATGCCCGCCAGCCCGTTGCCGCTGCCTCCGGCATCGTCGCCGGTGGCGGGTCCCCCGTCGTCGATCCGGAGCCGGATCCGGCCGGGCTCGTAGCCGATCCGGACCTGCGCGGTGCGCGATCCGGAGTGCCGGACCACATTCGTCAGCGCCTCCTGCACGATCCGGAAGGCGGCGAGATCCGCCCCGGGCGGAACGGCGCCGCGCACCCCTTCGGTCTCGACGGTGACGGTCAGTCCGGTGCTCGCCGCCTGTTCGACGAGCTCGGGAAGCCGGTCCAGTCCGGGGGCCGGGGTCCTGGGGGCGTCCCCGGGGGTGCGCAGGGTGTCCAGGACCTGGCGGACCTCGCCCAGCGCCTCCTTGCTGGCGGCCTTGATGGTGGTGAGGGCGGTGCGGGCCTGCTCGGGATCGGAGTCCAGCAGGGCGAGTCCGACGCTCGACTGAACGTTGATCACGGAGATGCTGTGGGCCAGGACGTCATGGAGCTCGCGGGCCATCCGCAGCCGCTCCTCGTCGGCCCGGCGCTGTTCCGCGGCCTCCCGCTCCGCGCGCCGGTCCGCCCACTGCTCACGGCGTACGCGGACGAACTCGGCGGCGGCGATGATGGCCACCACCCAGGCGGCGACGCCCAGTTCCTGCCCCCAAGGAGGAACGTGGTCCTCGGAGGGCGGCAGCCAGCGGTAGAGCCAGTGGGCCACCAGGACATGCCCCAGCCACACCATTCCGACAGCCGACCAGGCGGCCCGCCGGTACCCGGCGACGACCGCGCTGAAGCAGCCCACGGCGACGGCCAGGAAGACCGGCCCGTACGGGTAGCCGGCCGCCAGGTAGACCATCGCGGCGGTCGAACTCCCGAAGACGGCCACCACGGGGTGGCGGTGGCGCAGCAGAAGCACGGCGACGGCCAGGAAGAGCAGCAGCCGCGCGAAGACGTCCAGCGGCGCCCGCTCGTCCATCTGTCCACGGGCCGCGACGGTCGAGCCGATCATGACGACGGCGCCGAGCACGATCGTCGACGGCCAGGGCAGCCGGGAGGAGTACTCCCCCGGTGTCTCCGTCAGCCATCGCGGAGGCTCGCCGTGCAGCCGGTGCGGGTGTCGCTCTTCCATGCCCGCCACGCTAGACCGCGGGCCGTGGCGGGGTCGTCAGCCGAGCGCGGTGATCACCCGTACTCCCTGGGGAGTACGTCGTACGGGGCGCGCGGCGGGCGAGGAGTGCCGTGTCCCGGGACAATGGCCCGGGTCCGCCCGGCGGATCCCGTCTCCGACCTCCTCGCGCACGGCTCACGGCCGCGCCCGCCGACTACTACCGCGCGCGAGGTCGTGGGCTGTTGTGCCCGAGGTCGTCAGCTGCTTCGGTGGCCGACCAGACCGACCGCGCGCGAGGCCGTCGGCTGCTGCGCCCGAGGTCGTCAGCTGCTTCGGTGGCCGAGCAGACCGACCGTGCGGGCCAGTTCGGTGACGGCCTCCCGGAAGAAGATCTCCCGGGCCTCCACCACTCGCTGGAACTGGCCGAAGATCTCGAAGGAGATCATCCCGAACAGCTGCGACCAGGCGGCGATCAGCGGGGCGACCACTCCGGGGGGCAGACCAGGGGCGAACTCGGCGACCATCCGCTCGGCCTCGGCGCGCAACTCGTCGGCGAGCGGCGGCACGGCGAGACCGTCGGTGCGAAAGGCCTCGCCGACGACGGCGATCAGGACGAGGCCTACACGGGAGGCGGGGCCGATCGTCGCCTGGGGCGCGTTGTAGCCGGGCACCGGCGAGCCGTAGATCAGTGCGTACTCATGCGGGTGGGCGAGGGCCCAGTCACGAACGGCGCGCGCGACCGCCGTCCAGCGCGCGAGGTGGGGGGCGGCGTCGGCACGGGCGGCCCGGTGGGCTGCCTCGGCGCTCTCGCCGACGGAGTCGTACGCATCGATGATCAGGGCCGTGAGCAGTTCGTCCCGGCTGGGGAAGTAGCGATAGAGCGCGGAGGACGCCATCCCGAGTTCCCGGGCGACCGCACGCAGCGAGAGCTTCGCGGCACCCTCGGCCGCAAGCTGCTTCCTCGCCTCCTCCTTGATGGCGGCAGTGATCTCGACACGGGCTCGTTCCCTGGCTCCTCGAACAGCACTCATGTTTCTCAGTCTGTCATGAAGAAGAGCACCGACCAATAACGAGAGCACCGCTCTTGCTTTGGAGCACCAGTTCCGTGCACACTGATCTCAAGCGAGAGCACTGCTCTCAATATGCGAGGGAGTCACCATGTCTCAGCCGTACTACCTTCAGGGCAACGCCTTCACCATCCGGATGAACAGCGTCATCGGCTGGCTCGCCCGGCACGGCGTCAGCCTGCTCGGCTCGGCCGAGCTGTCGGTACGCGGCCGCAGGAGCGGACAGCTGCAGCGCATCCCGGTGAATACCCACACCTACGACGGCGCGCAGTATCTGGTCTCCGCGCGGGGCCACTCCCAGTGGGTACGCAACATGCGGGTAGCCGGTGGCGGCGAACTGAGGGTGGGCCGGAAGATCCGCGCCTTCACGGCCGTGGAGATCGCGGACGACGAGCAGAAGGTGCGGGTCGTCCGCGCCTATCTGGAGCGGTGGGGCTGGGAGGTCAACCAGTACTTCCAGGGCATCACCGCGAAGTCCACGGACTCCGAGCTCCTGGCCGCCTGCCCCGACCACCCCGTCTTCCGCATCACCGTCGAGGGCTGACCGTGCGGCCCGGCCCGCCCTCGGCGTCACGACCTGCCACCGTGACCGGGGGGCCACGGGCTCGCGGCGTCCGGCACGGCGCCTCGACACGTCACCCGAGTGCACCCGGCACGAGGCCGATCCTCCGCACCCTGCGCCGCACCGCGCCGGACGCCGCACGGCCCGGCGTCCGGCCGAACGACGCCGGCTCGAAGACCCTAGCGGTCCATCGCGGACAGGGCCCGCTGCGCCAGCGGATGCGTACGGACCAGTTCGGCCAGGGAAGTCGTACCGCGGGTGACCCCGGCGAACGCGTTCCAGGCCGGACGGAACCCCGTCAGCACCGCGTGCAGCACCCCCGGGCGGCGCTCGAACAGCTTGAGCATGCGCCGCCCGACACCCATCTCGACACCCAGGCCCGCCTTGATGGCGAAGGCGTAGTTCAGCGCCTGGCGCCGGGCGTCCACCGCGTCGTGCGACTCCGCGATCCGGACCGCCCACTCTCCGGCGAGCCGCCCCGAGCGCAACGCGAAGGAGATGCCTTCGCGGGTCCACGGCTCCAGCAGCCCCGCCGCGTCGCCACACACCAGCACCCGCCCGCGCGACAACGGCGAGTCGTCACTGCGGCAGCGCGTCAGATGTCCGGAGGAGATCTTCGGTTCGAAGCCGGCCAGACCGAGCCGGGCGATGAAGTCCTCCAAGTACCGCTTGGTTCCCGCTCCGTCGCCCCGCGCCGAGATCACACCGACGGTGAGGGTGTCCCCCTTGGGGAACACCCAGCCGTAACTGCCGGGCATGGGGCCCCAGTCGATCAGCACCCGACCGGCCCAGTCCTCCGCCACGGTCTGCGGAACCGGGATCTCCGCCTCCAGGCCGAGGTCCACCTGGTCGAGTTTCACCCCGACATGGGCTCCTATCCGCCCCGCGCTGCCGTCCGCGCCGACGACCGCGCGGGCCAGGACCGTCTCGCCCCCGGAGAGCACCACGGCGACCGTGCGCCGGTCCGGCACCGCGGCACCGTGCTGCTCGACCCTCGTCACCGTCGCTCCGGTACGGAGTTCGGCGCCCGCCTTCTGGGCCTCCTCGACCAGCCCCGCGTCGAACTCGGGGCGGTTGATGAGCCCGAAGAGCATCCTCTTGGAGCGGCGGGTTCGCGCCAGCCTGCCGTTGAGCGAGAACGTGACCGCGTGGATCCTGTCCCGCAGGGGCAGTTCGAATCCGGGTGGCAACGAATCACGCGAAAAACCGATGATGCCGCCACCGCACGTCTTGTAGCGGGGCAGCTCCGCCTTCTCCAGGAGCAGTACCCGTCGGCCGGCCACCGCCGCCGCGTATGCCGCGGAGGCTCCGGCCGGTCCGCCGCCCACTACGACGACGTCCCACACGGACGACTCTTCGTGCTCATGCCCGGCGTCTGCGTTCTCGCTGCTCACGATGTGCTTCTGCTCCCGATCCCACCAGTGGCCCATGCTGCTCACGGCATCCTACGGCGCGCCCGGCCCGGCCCCCTCTGTGGGAGGATCGACCGTACGTTCATCCTCCATGCAACGCCGCTCACTCGGTATGCATGTGCCCGGATACGTACCCATAACGTCGCACCCACGAGGAGCGTGCCCATGACCGCCCGTCCGATCTCCGAGACCATTGCCTCGCTGATGCCCCGTGCCAAGGCGGAGCTGACCGAGCTGGTGGCCTTCCAGTCGGTGGCGGATCCCGCGCAGTTCCCGAGGAGCGAGTGCGAGGCGGCCGCCGACTGGGTCGCCGACGCGCTGCGCGCCGAGGACTTCCAGGACGTCGCCCTTCTCGACACCCCCGACGGGACCCGGTCGGTGTACGGCTTCCTGCCGGGCCCGGCAGGCGCCCCGACCGTGCTGCTCTACGCGCATTACGACGTGCAGCCGCCGCTCGACGAGTCCGCCTGGCTCTCCCCGCCGTTCGAGCTGACGGAGCGGGACGGCCGCTGGTTCGGCCGAGGCGCGGCGGACTGCAAGGGCGGCTTCATCATGCACCTCCTCGCCCTGCGCGCACTCAAGGCGCACGGCGGCATCCCGGTCTCCGTCAAGGTGATCGCCGAGGGTTCCGAGGAGCAGGGCACCGGGGGTCTGGAGCGGTACGCCGAGGCGCACCCCGAGCTGCTGACCGCCGACACGATCGTCATCGGTGACACCGGCAACTTCCGGGTCGGGCTGCCGACGGTCACCGCGACGCTGCGCGGTATGACGATGCTGCGGGTCACGCTCGACACCCTCGAAGGGAACCTGCACTCCGGCCAGTTCGGCGGCGCCGCCCCGGACGCGCTGGCCGCGATGATCCAGCTGCTGGCCTCGCTGCGCGCCGAGGACGGCACCACGACCGTCGACGGACTCGACACGGACGCCGACTGGGACGGACTGCAGTACCCGGAGGCCGACTTCCGCAAGGACGCGAAGGTTCTCGACGGTGTCGGACTCATCGGAACGGGTACGGTCGCCGACCGGATCTGGGCCCGGCCCGCCGTCACCGTCATCGGCATCGACTGCCCGCCCGTGGTCGGCGCGACTCCCTCGCTCCAGGCGAGCGCACGGGCTCAGATCAGCCTGCGGGTGCCGCCGGGCCAGGACGCCGCCGCCGCGACGGAGCTGCTGACCGCCCACCTGAAGGCGCACGCCCCCTGGGGAGCCAGGGTGTCGGTGGAACAGGTGGGCCAGGGCCAGCCGTTCCGCGCGGACACCTCCAGCCCGGCATACACGTCGATGGCGCAGGCGATGGAGGCCGCGTACCCCGGCGAGAAGATGCAGACGTCCGGGATGGGCGGCTCGATCCCGCTCTGCAACACGCTCGCCGCCCTCTACCCGGAGGCCGAGATCCTGCTGATCGGCCTGAGCGAGCCGGAGGCGCAGATCCACGCAGTGAACGAGAGCGTGTCGCCCGAGGAACTGGAGCGGCTGTCGCTCGCCGAGGCCCTGTTCCTGCGGAACTACGCCGAATCCAAGCGAATCTGAGCACACGCCACCCACGTCCGGCCCCGCGGACCCACGGCACACGGCACACGGCCGGCCCACGGGGTGCTGGTCGGACGCGCGGCCGGATCTACGCGCTGAGCGAAGCTCGCCCAGAGCGTAGATCCGGTCGCCGAGCGGGCAGGGACACGTACGTTCGACGTATGGATCTCGTCGAGGTACTTCCTCAACTGCACATGTTCCGCTTCCCCATCGGCCAGGCGTATCTGTGGCGCGACGGCGCGGACCTGACTCTGATCGACGCGGGCGACATCGATGCCGCGCCCGCGATCGAGGACGCGGTGCGCGGCCTCGGCCTGGACCCGGGCCGCATCGGCCGGATCGTCGTCACCCACGGGCATCGCGACCACTACGGCGCGGCCCAGGAGCTCGCCGACCGCCACGGCGCCGAGATCCTGGCCCATCGGCTGGACGCGCCGGTGATCCGCGGCGAGGCGGAGATCGCCGACCCCGTCCTGCTGGACTGGGAACGCCCACTGTACGAGCACGCGCTGACCGTTCCTCCGGCGCCGCCGACCCGCGTGGACCGCGAACTGGCCGACGGCGACGAGATCGCGTTCGGTTCGGGGGCCCGGGTGGTCCACGCCCCCGGTCACACCCCCGGCTCCATCGGGATTCATCTGCCGCACCACGGTGTGCTGTTCACCGGCGACTGCGTGGCCGGGGTCGGCCAGGTGATGCTGGGCGTCTTCAACATCGACCGGGCGCGGGCCGTGGCCTCGTTCCGGCGGCTGGCCGCGCTGGAACCGGCCACGGTCTGTTTCGGGCACGGCGATCCGCTCACCGTCGACGCCGCCGCGGTGCTGCGTGCGTCAGCCGACCGGGACTCCGGCCTCCAGGTTGAGCACGGTTGACCGCTCCCGGGCGCGCAGCGCCCAGCGCAGCCGTTCGTACCGGGTGGGGGGCAGCATGGTGGCCGCCTCCGACTCGGTGACGAAGCGCCAGCCGCGCAGTTCGGAACCGGGCAGCAGCAGCCGTTCGGCGTCGGCACGGGGCAGCGGGCCGCCGTCGAAGAGCATGCGCAGCCCCCCGTAGCCGGGGGGTTCGGGTGCCTCCCAGTCGACGACGAGGAGTTTCGGCACCCGGTCGAGATGGATGCCTATCTCCTCGGCCACTTCTCGGATCCCGGCCTGCGCCGGTGCCTCGCCGGCCTCGACCACTCCGCCGGGGAACTCCCAGCCGGGCTTGTACGTCGGGTCGACGAGCAGGACCCGGTCGTGTTCGTCGAAGAGCAGTACACCGGCCGCGACGGTCTCCGCGCTCGGCTCGGGGGTCTGCACGATCTCGCATGCGGCGGCCGTTCCGGTGCGGACCGCCTCGGCTATGTGCTCGGCCGTCCCATGCGGGGAGAGGGCACTGGTGTCGATGGTGTGGGCGTCCCGGGTGAGCCAGCCGAGCGCCGCCCGATAGGGCTCGATGTGTTCGTAGGCCCACTGCCGGATCCGTTCGCTGTGCTCCGGGTCGTCGGCGAACTCCACCCGGTCGGCGATCCGTTTGCGCAGGATCGTTTCCTCAGGCGAGAGCAGGACATGGCGCACCGGAATGCGCCGGGAGGCGAGCCCCCCGAAGATCTCATCGCGATACTCCTGTCGCAGCAGCGTCATCGGCACCACCAGCACCCCGGGCATCTCGGCGAGCAGGGCCGCCGCGGTGTCCACCACCAGTCGCCGCCAGATCGGCAGGTCCTGGAAGTCCGTCACCTCGGCAAGCCGCTTCTGGGGCAGCAGGTACCGCAGCCCCGCGCCGATCAGCTCGGGGTCGTAGAAGGTGCTGTTCGGGATCAGATCGACAAGCTCGCGCGCGGCGCTCGTCTTGCCCGCGCCGAACGCACCGTTGATCCAGACGATCATTCGTACTCCAAGACGGGAAGGCCGCTGAACAGCAGCGGAGCAGGGGTCACGAGATCTTCTGGGAGAGGCATGGGAAAAGGTGGCATCCACAGCCCGGCCCCCACCACCTCCTTTTCCCACACCCGCTGGAGATACCCCACAATCCGCTCCTCCATCGCGACCGTCACCTCGCTGTACACACCCTCCACACCCGGAAGCTCATGCCCCATTCGGGCGGTAGGCAGTGACGTCGATCCCGGTCGGCAGCAGGCGCGGCTCACCCGAGATGCGCATCTCCACGGGCAGGCCGGCAAAGGCGATCCGGTCGATCAGCGGGCTGATTCGGCTCAAGCTCGACTGCGGTGAGAGGTCAATACCGTAGGGCTCGTCGTCGCCGTTCTGCGCGGGTGCGAGCAGGCCGAGCAGGTGCCGCAGCTCGGTCATCGTGTTGCTGGACGGCCTGTCGCTGGAGATCAGGGCGGGGGACGCGGTCGCCGTGATAGGCCCCTCCGGCTGCGGCAAGTCCACCTTGCTCAACATGGTGGCCAGCCTCGATCGGCCGACCTCGGGCGCAGTCGAGGTGCAGGGTCATGACCTCGGAAACTGAACGAGACCAGGTTGGCGCTGTTCCGGCGGCGGAACGTTGGCATGATCTTCCAGTTCTTCAACCTCATCGACGATCCGCCCGCCCTGGACAATGTGGCGCTGGCCGCGCAACTGACCGGCACCCCGGTCCGGCAGGCGCGCCGCCGCGCCCTGGAGCTCCTCGACGAACTCGGTGTCGCCGAACGCCGGAACAACTATCCGGCGACGCTGAGCGGCGGCGAGCGGCAACGGGTCGCCGTGGCCCGGGTCCTGATGAACCGCCCGGCCCTGTTGCTGGCCGACGAGCCGACCGGCGCCCCCGACAGCCGGTCGGGAGAGCAGGTAATGGATCTGCTGATCGACCTCAAGCAGATCGGCCAGACCCTGTTGATCGTCACCCACGACCCGCAACTGGCCACCCGCTGCGCCAGCCGGCTGATCCAAGTCGCCGACGGCCACGTCGCCCGCGAGAGCACGCTGGAAACGACCGCGTGAGCGCCGTATGGAGAGCCTCACGCGCGGCTGTGAAACGCCGTCGGCTCCAGACCTTCGTCATCGGGCTCGTCGTGCTCTGCTCCACCACGACCGCCCTGCTCGCGCTGGCGCTGCTGAGCGCCGCATCAGGCCCCTTCGACAAGGCCTACGCCAAACAGCGCGGTGCCCATACGGTGGCGACTTTCGACACCACTAAAGTCTCGCAGGAGCCGCTGGCGCGGACCGCCCGGCAGCCCGGGGTGGAGGCCGCGGCCGGACCGTTCGGGCAGGCCGTCGTCGACATCCCCAAGGACTGGCTCTGGATGGCGGGCGGCACCCTCACCGTGGTGGGCCGGGCCGATCCGGCGGGCCCTGTGGACCGGATCGACCTCCTTGAGGGTCACTGGGCCACCGCACCTGGCGAGATCGTCGTCAACTGGAGCGACCAGGGCTCCCCCGGCACCGCCCTCCTCGGCACCGAGCTTAAGATCCCCGGCTGAGCGACGCTGACCGTCGTCGGATTCGCCACCAGCATGAGCAAATCGGCCAGTGCCTGGGTCTCGCCCGAGCAGATGGCCGCACTGCACCCGACCTCCGCCCAGATGCTGTATCGCTTCACAGACTCCTCGACAAGGGCCCAGCTGAGCGCCGGGCCGGCCCGGGCCACCACCGGACTGCCCAAGGAGTCGCTGACCGGCGCACGGACCTACCTCACCCTCAAGCATGCCTTCTCCGCGCTGGCCGACTCCTACCTCCCGTTCATGACGCTCTTCGGCATCCTCGGCCTGCTCGTCTCCACCCTGATCGTCGGCAACGTGGTCAGCGGGGCGGTCGTCTCCGGGAACCGGCACATCGGGGTGCTCAAAGCCCTGGGCTTCACCCCCAACCAGGTCGTCGCCGTCTACCTCACGATGCTCCCCGTACCGGCCGTGGTGGGCTGCGTGCTGGGCACGCTGGCCGGCAACGCACTGGCCGGGCCCATCCTGAAAGTCGCGTTTGTCGGAATCGATGTAGGTAGCCGCACCCTGTTGACCAGGCCGCCATCGTCCTCGGGGTCACCACGGTCCTGTGGACCGGCCTGACCACCACCCTGGTCGCGTACGGCAATGTCGGACGGGAGGACGGAGGCGCCAGGATCCGCGTGACGACCGGAGGGTCGGGCAACGACCGGACCCCGCCCCGGCTCAGTGACCTGCAGATCGAGGAACGGCTGCGGTCCCTGCCAGGTGCGGCGGGGGTACGGGCCCGCGCGCCGGCCCAGGCGAATATGAGCGGGCAGACCCAGCCCGTCTTCGCGGACTTCTACCGCGGCGACGATTCTTTGTACAAGCACACCATCGTCAAGGACCGGGCGCCGACCGCGGCAGTCGAGATCGTGGCCGGGCCGGCGTTCCTGACCCAACGCGGGCTGAAGGTCGGCGACCGGGTTGTTCTGGGGCTGAACGGCAGGAAGATCACCGCGATCGTCGTGGGCCAGGTCATCGAGGGCAACGCCCTTGCACTGGGGGCCACTTGAGAGAGTCTTGTCCGACTCGCACCGGACGCCCACGCCACCGAGTACACGGTGCGGCTCACCCCCGGCACCGACGCGCGCGCCTACGCCGAGGCGGTCGCGGCGCTCGACCCGGGCCTGCACGCGTCGGTGACGGGCTCCGGCAACGCTGGCACCGCCACCGTCATCACCTTCTCGACGGTGTTCACGGTGCTGCTGACCCTCATCGCGTCGCTCGGTGTCTTCAACACCGTCCTCCTGAACACCCGTGAGCGGCGCCGGGACCTGGGCATGCTCAAGTCCATCGGGATGCTCCCTCAGCAGGTGGTGGCGATGACAGTGACCTCGGTCGCGGGTCTGGGCGCGGTCGGCGGGCTGCCCGGTATCCCGCTTGGGATCGTGGCGCACCGCCTCGTCGTGGACAACGTCGAGGTAATCGACTTCCCCGCGTATATGAAGGACGTGCGGCACGCGCCGCAGCCGGCCGCGATGCTTCTGGCGGGTGTGGCGATCGCAGTCCTCGGCGCCCTGGTCCCGGCTTGGTCAGCGGCCCGGATGACCATCGCCTCGGTGCTGCACACCGAGTAGATCACCTGTCGGCATGGTGCAGAGAAGGGCGAGGACGCTTTCGCCGACGGCCGGGGCGACCATGCCGCGCTCAGTCATCATCCGGCTGATCGCGCTGCCGAGCCCGAGCGGCTCGCGCCCGTCGCGCCGTACGACGGCCTGATCTCCGTGGTGCCCACCATCATCCGCACCACGCTACCGGCGGCCACTGACACGCTCAGGGAATACGGCCGGATCTGCAACACAGTGTGCAACACGCGGTCCAGGAGCCCCTTCCCGGTGTATCCGCAGGTCACGGGTGCAACGCACGGGACGTTGCACCGGCCGTGTTGCAGCACCCGGGCCAGTGTTGCGGTCGACTGCACGGTCCCGGACAAGCCCCCGGGGCCGACGGTCGTCAAGCCGGGGCCGGGACCGTGCCGCCCCAGCGCAGCGCGTGGCGTCAGGTGGGAGAACCCTGGCGGATCCGAGTCCGGACCAGCGGCGTGATGTCAGCCCAGGCGCCCAGATGCTGCCTCGTGACGCAGGACCAAGGGACAGCCTACGGCTGTGTCCGGGAGGTGACTTTGTCGAACGGGCCGCTCACCGTGTCGCTGGACCCCGCTTCGCTGGACGATCTGGGGCTGGCGGGCGCCACAATCGAAGCACAGCTCTATGTGTCGGACGAGGACATCGAGCGGATGCGCGATGTCCTCGTCCAAGTAAGCAGTCACGAACCAGCTGGCCAAGGCCATGTCACCGGCACACCAAGACCGCTACGGGCCACTGGTCCAGGCAGTCACCGCGCAGACCACCGCGTTCACCACCAAAGGTACCTCCGCCGAGGACGCAGCCCAGGTAATCTCCAAAGCCGTCAACGCCCGCAAGCCCCGCACCCGCTACACCATCGGCCGCGACGCGGCGCTGCTCATCCGCCTGACACGGGTGCTGCCGGACCGCATCCTCGACCGCCTCGTCGCAGCCAGCCTGCGCCCTTACTGGCCGAAGACCGCCGCGCCCTCGCTGGAGCAGGTGGCCGACCGCGTCTGATGACCGGCCCTCAGGCCACTTTGGACGGCACACCGCCGGTCGCACGGATGACCGGTCGGCGGCCTGCTCCTGTGTCGCACCGTGGGGACGGCGGCACGCCCCCCGGGGAACGGGCGGGTCCTCAGCCGCCCGCGCCATATACCGACGTGGTGACGTGGGCGTTCTCACGGAACCTCCCACCATGTTGCCCGCGTGATTCTCAACTCCGGTCCATATCCGCACGGTTCTCGCCGACGAGGCGGGTACGTCCGAGGCGCTGACCAGCGCGTTCTCACACCGACGCCACATGTGTGGTCGATATGGCCTCGTCTCCGAGAATATGGCGCGGACCTTGAGAACCTACAGGATGTGTAGGGTCTCGCGGTTGGTGTCGGAGATCGCCCTCGTGACCTGCTGCTTCTTCCGTTGCCTCACGGCGTGTCGGACATCGCAGCCTCAGCTTCGTGTCGCTTCCTCGGCGGTCTGTCTTGATTGGAGCAGGCCGCCGGGCTTGTGACCTGGGCTGTCGCGCATCTTCCGAGTCAGCAGCCCGCAGGCCTCCCACCCGTGCGGTTGCCAGGTGGTTTGGGGACGAGCCCGGTGTCGGGTCAGTAGTGCGGGCACGCGTCGACGCCGCCGGCGAGTACTTGGACGCGGGCTGCCGGAACGGAACTCGCGTGGGCAAGCTTCCGGGTGTGTGACCCGCTCGATCGCGCCATGCGGTCGATGCTCTTTCCCGGCCGGCCGGACGGGCGGATCAGCGCAGTCCGGCGAAGAGATCGTTCTCGGGTATGGCCGCGCCGGTGGCGTCCTGGACACGTACGAAGGTCTCCATGCCCATCAACTCGCCGAACCTCTCCTTGCCCATCTTGAGGAAGAAGATGTTCTCGCCCTGACTGGCGTGCGCGGCCAACGCGTCGAACTTCTGACCGCTGAATGCGATGGTGTCCACCCACGTGGTGATCTCATCGTCGGGCAGGCCGATCTCGGCCATCGCGGCGGCCTCGGCAGGATCCGGCTCCGGCATGTCCCCTTGAAACTCGCGCATGGTCTCACCGAACCGCTGCATCATCGAGCGGGGCATCGTGGTCCAGTACACCTTCGGTGCCAGCGCGGTCATCCCCAGCGCCGCCATCGTGATGCGGTGGGCCTGGATGTGGTCAGGGTGGCCGTAGAAGCCGTTCTCGTCGTAGGTGACGACCACATCGGGCCGGTAGTGCCGCATGAGTTCCGCAAGTCGGGCAGCGCCTTCCTCCACGGGGGTCTGCCAGAAAGATCCGGGGGCGTCGTTGCTCGGCCAGCCGATCATCCCGGAGTCGGCATAATCCAGCATCTCCAGATCGCTGACCTTCAGGACGTCACAGCTCGCCTCAAGTTCTTGACGGCGCATCAAGGCGACCGCCGCCGGATCGTGCCCGGGGTCGCCCGGCTTGACACCCCCCGGTCCGTCACCGCAACCGCCGTCGGTACACGTCACGAGAACCGTGCGGATACCTTCCGCCGCGTACCGCGCGAGGACCCCTCCGGTTCCGGTGGCCTCGTCGTCGGGGTGGGCGTGCACTGCCATGAGCGTCAAGAGCCGGTCAGTCATGAAACATTCCTCCACAGAAATACGTCTTGGTCCGAGCGCGCGGCAGGCGTAGCGCGATCCCGGGGGCCCGGATCCTGGTGGGGCGGACGACCTTGTGGTCTCCGTGTCCCCGCCCGTGCGGGGCCGGTCCCCCGGTCTATGCAACCGCGCCGACCAGGCCGGCTGTTCCCGCCACAGCCGTGGCCTCGAGGCTTCGGGTTCGCCTACGCCCAGGCCGAGGGAGTCGAGCTCCGCCTGGACGCCACCGAGGTCCAGGTTCGTCGGCCTGCTGCCGGCCGCGGTGGACGGCGGGCGTTCGTCTCGGGCAAGAAGCGTCGTGTTCGTCACGTCGGACACCATGCCGTCACCGCCGGGATTCCCGCCGACCGCGGTCACCACACCACCGAAGGACGACGCCCCGCCCGCGGTTCCGGGGTTGTTCCCGAGACCCCCGGCACCGCCCGCACCGACCACGACGGACTCGACATCGGCCAGGGCTCCGACCTCGATGACTGACTCCGAGTACCCGCCGCCGCTCCCGCCGGGCCGGGCGATCAGCCGCTTCGCCGCTGCCTCGGCTCCGGCTGACCCGCCCCCGCCGGCCTGGACCTTGACCCTGATCCGGGCCAACCACGGGTAATCCGCCTTCAGGAACTTGAAGGTGCCGGGCGTGCCGAACTGGACCGTTTTGCGGAGTCCCATCGTGTCCGGGTTCAGGCAGAGTTCGCCGGTTTCGTCGACGTTGAAGTACTCGCCGCACGCACAGACGCTGGCCACGATCCCCTCCCAGGGGGTTGCAGTGACGAGTCCGGCCCAAAACCAGCGACTTCACCGACCCTAATGCAGGCGCCATTACGTCGGGCACTGCGGCGACCGCCGAAAGGCATTGCGCTCCCCCAGACCTTGCGGAAGATCCGCGCGTCTTCGGCGACACAGCGCCGGACGTTCGGCCACGCTGTCAGGGAGCACCCTGGCGCCGTAGGGACGAACTCGTCTCCGTCCGCACGCTATTGCCCTGAGCGCCTGGAGCGATCGTCTGGCGCGCCGCAAACGGCGATGCCCCCCCCACCAGACAGTGGGGGCATCACCATCTTCATTACCTTGGCTGCTGGGCGTAGTCGGCCAGCGCTGAGGAGGAGATTTGCCCCTCCTTTACGGGCGCGAGCTTGCCGGTACGCGGATCAGCAATGTAGCCCTGCTGCCCTGCGGAGAACGGCACCACTCGACCGTCTGGACTTACGAACCCCAGAGCGACGTAGCGCCCTGTCTTGGGGTCCGCCTCATATGCCAGCGGCCAGCCGGCCGCTGCGGCCTCAGTTGCAGCGTGATCGGTATCCGTCGGGGTTGAGGCAACGACGGGGGCGGCGCCTGCTGCCATCCCTAAGACAGCGGCCGTAGCAACGATGTGATGCAGGAACTTCATGAGGACCTCGCGTCAACACTGGGAAATACCCCTAAGCATAGGGGCGGCAAACCCGTTGGCCGCACAGCGTCCGAAAGAGGCCGCCGCACTAAATAATGGCCGAAAGTAATGACGTGATCACCTTACGTGTGGAAAGTGTCGTAGGTATTGATCGCCGTGACGGCCGTGAGGGACACGGTCCGAAAGGTGGGGATTTTCCAGTGAAGCTACGTGGAACGGCAGTTGTAATGAGCGCCTTGGTCGCCGGAGGTCTCCTCTCGGGTACCGCGCAGGCGTCGACAGCGGACACGCCTGCTGACGTGAAGCCCATGACGTGGGTTGGGCCGTCAGTGTCCAGCGAGTCCGCACCGGCGGGGAAGGTGGCTCACTACCAGGCCGATCCCGAGAAGGGGACCATCAAGTTCCTCGGCTTCGTCGACCCCGAGCCCGAGATCACAACCACGATCGTGCAGCACAATCCCCCCAGTCCGGAGACTGCGTCCTCTCCCCGTGGAGCACCCCGTATGCCGCGTACGGGGTGCGTGGAGCGGGCCCGATGAACGGGACCTGGGAAGATCGCAAGCGAATCACTGGGGGCACGGAGCGATGCGCCGGCACCTTCCACGCGTAGAGCGGAGGCCCCAGCTTCAACACAGCCATCCTCGCTAATGGCGCCTTCGTCGACTTCACTTCTCCCGCCGTGATCACACAGGTCCGCATCCGACCCCGCGTCCCGTGGCGCGCCGGGACTGCCCCAGCGCGCCAGACTGCTGATTCCGCCGAGGTCAGGCTCCGCCACCTGGCAGCCACAAGCTGGCCACACGCGCTGAACCACAGCGGGATCACGTGGCGCACGGCGGGACAGTCGGACAATCCAGAGGGGCTGCCGAGTATCTGTGCAGCCCCTCTGGCGCACACACAGCCCAACGAACGATCACCACACAACGTCTTACCCTCGATCCGCCAAAGTTGCGGTGAGGTGTATGTCGACCCCGGCGGCTGGAACGGCGGGCAGCAGGCCGAGCCCGAGGACCGGCCGGGTGCGCCGGACGCGTACCGTCACCGCGGTGCCGGTGATCTCCTCGGCGGTGACGGTCAGCGGTCTGTCTTCGCCGCGGGCCGGGGTGAGGCGATGGCACTGATGACGGGCGGTTCGGCCAGAGGTGCTGGCGATAGCGGATACGACCTGCTCGGCCACCACGATCCGTAGCCGCCGCGACGAATGGATCCGCCTCGGCGTCTTCGCCCATCTGAAGCAGATCGCGCTGGAGACGTACGACAGGATCGTGGGGCTGGTCCTGGACCGGATCGCCGTTGACGGCTGCATCACCAAGGCGCCGGGCGGTGGCGAGGTCACGGGGCGGTCGCCGGTCGACCGGGGCAAGCAGGGCCTAAAGCGCTCCGGCTTGGTGGACGGCTATGGCATTCCCCTCGGCCGCATTCTGGCTGGGGCCAATCGCCACGACTCCCCGCTCCTCGCTCCAACCCTGGACCTGCTGAACGACCTCGGGCCCGTGCCCGAAGGCACCACCGTGCACCTTGACGCCGGCTACGACAATGCCGACACCCGCACCCTGCTCGCCCAGCGACATTTGCACGGACAGATCACCCGCAAGGGGATCCAAGCACCCACCCAGGCCACCCGACGGTGGCACATCGAACGTACCCACGCCTGGCAGAACGCCTTCCAGCGCCTCGCCCGTTGCACTGAGCGCCGCGCCACGGTCATCGATGCCTTCTGCGACCTCGCCGACACCATCATCACCGTCCGCAGCCTCATCCGCCGTGCATGGACCACCTACCGCTGGCACACCCGACCCCATCAACGCCCCTGAACAACCAGCACCTGCACGCCCCTCAGGCAGACGCCACGGCCGGCGTACTTGTTCAGAATCCGGTCAGCGGTGGGTCAACACCGCCACCTCCTTGCCGAACCCCACCACCAACCTCCCGTCCGG